>CP020563.1:7425472-8027788 GCA_002082585.1 Kitasatospora albolonga | reverse complement strand
CTTCGGTGTGACTCTGCCTCGGCGGTGATCCGCGACCACGGGACCGTCGCCGCGCTCGCCGGTCATCTTCTGACCGCTGTCCCGGATCGTTCGCCGTCCGCCCTGGACGCCCCGGAGAGCGAGCGGCGGGCGAGCCGGAACAGCGGTCAGGGCAACCCCGTCGCAGCTGTCATCTCGATGGCGTGCCGGTTCCCCGGCGCCGATACCCCCGAGGCGTTCTGGGACCTGCTCAGCAGCGGACACGACGCCGTCACCCCGTACCGGAAGAGCGGTGGAACGAGCAGGGCGGCGGAGGGAAGCGCTGGCGGCCTGCTCGACGGGTGGACCGGTTCGATGCCGAATACTTCGGCATCGGCGAGGAGGAGGCCCGCGCGCTGGACCCGCAGGCGCGGCTCTTCCTGGAACTCGCGCACGAGGCCCTGGAGCGGGCCGGATACGCCGGCCCGACGGCGCGGGCGCAGGATCGGTGTCTTCGCCGCCGTCGGGGACAGCGGCTACCGGAGCGTCCTGGACCGCGCCCGCGCCGAGGGGGTTCCTGTGCACGGTGCTCTCACCGGGAACCTGCCCAGCCTCATCGCCGCCCGGGTCCCAGAGCTCGACCTCGACGGGCCGGCCCTCGCCGTGGACACCGCCTGCTCGTCGGGGCTGGTGGCCCTGCACCTGGCACGGCGCAGCCTCCTGGACGGCGAGTGCGACCTCGCCGTCGTCGGCGGTGTCAACCTCCACCTCACCTCCACCGGCCACCGGCTGCTGGAGGAGGCGCAGGCTCTCTCCCCCACCGGCCGCAGCCGCGCCTTCAGCGCCCGTGCCGACGGTTTCGTACCCGGCGAGGGCGGCGCCGCCCTCGTCCTGACCCGGCTGGACACCGCCCGCACCACCGGCGACCCGGTACTCGCGGTGGTCCGGGGCACGGCCGTCAACAACGACGGCCGGTCGATGAGCCTCATGGCACCCAACCCGCTGCGGCAGCGCGAGGTCATCACCCGGGCGTACGAGGAAGCCGGTACCGACCCGCCGCGGTCTCCTACGTGGAGGCCACGGCACGGGTACGGCCGTGGGTGACCCGATCGAGCTGCGGTCGCTCGCCCCACGCCTTTCCCGTACGGGCTGATGGCGAGCCCCGGCTGCTCGGTTCGGTGAAGACGAACATCGGCCATCTCCTCAACGCGGCCGCCCTGCCCTCCCTGGTGAAGGTCGTCCTCGCCCTGGGCCACCGCAGGCTCCCCGCATCGCTCCACCACGCACCGCCCGCGCCGGGGCTCGCACCCGCCGGGGTTCTCCGTGGTGACCGAGGCCCGGGAGTGGACCGGTGCCGGGCCGCTCGTGGCGGGCGTCAACGCCTTCGGGTTCGGCGGCACCAACGCACACGCCGTCCTCGAACAGGCCCCGCCCCCCGCCCCCCGCACCCCGTCCGCCGGCCACGGCACCGGGCCCCATCTGCTGACCCTGTCGGCCCGCAGCGCCGCCGGACTCCGGGAGGCGGCAGCACAGCTGGCCGCCCGCCTGGACGAGCACCCGGAGCTCGACGAAGGGGGACGTCTGCCTGAGCGCGAGCACATCCCGCGACGAGGGCCCCCACCGCCTCGCCGTCGTCGCGGACGGTGATCTGCGGGACCGGCTCGGCATGCCTGCCGCACGCATCGAGGGCCTTGCCCCCACCCGGGCACGCCTGGTCTTCCTGTTTCCCGGGCAGGGCGCCCGGTCCCCGGGCCGGGACCGGGCCCTGTACCGTACGGCGCCGGTGTTCCGCGACACCCTGGACGAGGCGTCCGCGCTTGCCGGGCCCGTGAACGGGCGGCCCCTTGTGGACTGGGCCCTGGACCCCGGGACGGACCCCGCCGGCCGGACCATGACGGAGGTGGCGCAGCCTCTGCTCGTCGCTTCCGGGGTCGCCCTCGCCCGGCAGCTGCGGGACTGGGGCGTGGAGCCCGACGCCGTCGCCGGGCACAGCGTCGGGGAGATCACCGCCGCCTGTACCGCCGGGATACTGACCCTGAAGGACGCCGTACGGTTCGCGGCCGAACGCGGCCGCCTGATGGGGACGCTCACCGGGCCCGGCGCCATGCTCGCCGTCCGCGCCGCAGAGAAGCCCGCCGCCGACGCGGTCGCCGACACGGTGGCCGGGGCCGGCGGTGACCTCACCGTGGCCGCGTACAACGGCCCCGGGCTCCAGGTCCTCTCCGGCACCGTCCCCGCCGTCGAACGCGCCGCCCGCGACCTCAGCGCCCGGGGTGTCCCCGTACGCCGCCTGCACGTCTCGCGCGCCTTCCACTCACCGCTCATGCAGCCGGTCGCCGGCCGGCTCGCCGACGCCGCCCGCGCACTCACCCTCCACCCCCCGGCCATCGCGCTGATGAGCACCGTCACCGCACAGTGGCAGCCCGTCCTCAGCCCCGAGTACCTGCGCGGCCACGCCCTGCGGCCCGTGCTGTTCGGGGCCGCCGTGGAGCGCATGGCCGGGGAGGGATTCGACACGTTCGTGGAGATCGGGCACGGGGCGACCCTGTCGGGCGCGGCCCACGCGGCAGCAGCGGCTGCGACCGCGGATACGGATGCGACGGCTTCGGCTGCGGATGCGGCTTCGGCGGCTTCGACTGCGGCTGCGGCTGCGGCTTCGACTGCTGCTGGGGCTGGGGTACGGCGTGCGGGAGGCCCGGACGCCAGTGGCGGCGGGAACACCGGAACCGAAGGCAGCCCCAGCGGCGGCGGCAGTGGTCCGTGCGGGCGGGTAATGGTGATACCCGCCCTGCCGGGAGACTCCGGCGACCGGCCGCTGCGGCACGACGGGCGCGGCGCGCTCCTGGAGACCGCCGGGCGGCTGTGGGCGCGCGGTGTACCGCTGGACCGCACCTCGCTCGACACCGGCCACCAGCGGGTTCCGGTGCCTCCCTACCCCTTCCAGCGGCGGCGGTACTGGGCCGCCGACCCGCCGGTGAACCCGCTGCTCCACCAGGTGCTGTGGGAGGACGCCCCCCTGCCCGAAACCCTGCCGGACGCGGCGCTTTCCGTGCTGCTGACCGGGTCTGACGCCCCGTCGGCCGACCGGCTCGCCGGGGAGCTCTCCGCCGCGGGCCTGCGCCTGCACGCCCCGGGCGACGGGCCGCCGGACGCCGTGGTCCTGGTGGCCGGGCCCGCGCCCGCCCAGGACGACGCCGACACGCTCGGGGCGGCGCAGAATGCCGCACTGGCCGCCTTCGACGAGGCTCTCGCCCTGCTCGATGCGACCCAGGCCGGCCGGCTGGTCGTGCTCACGGAAGACGTCCACACCACGGGCGCCGCCCCCGAACGGCCGCGGCCGGCCCACGCCATGCTGAACGGGCTGCTGCTGGCCCTGCCTCAGGAGACCCCGGGCTGCTCGGCCACCGCCCTCGACCTCTGCTCACTGGACACCCCCGCCCAGCGGCTCGACGCCGTACTCGCCGAACTCCGGGCACACACCGCCCCCGGGCAGGCCACCACCGTCGCCCGGCGTGCGGGCCGCAGACTCGTCCGTGGCACCGTCCCCCTGGCACCGGGCACCGCGGCACCGCCCCCGCTGCCGCCCGACGGGACCTTCCTCATCACCGGAGGCGGCGGCGGAATCGGCGGCGCGCTCGCCCGGGACCTGGCCGCACGCGGCCGCCCCACCCTCGTACTCGCCGGGCGCTCACCCCGGCCCCCCGCCGGACTCCTCGAGGAACTCCGCACGCTCGGCGCAACCGCCCACTACCACACGGCCGACATCACCTCCGAGCAGGACACCGACACACTCCTCTCCCAGCTGCCGCGCCTGGACGCCCTGTTCCACGCGGCCGGAGTGGTACGCCCCGGCACCCTGCGCAACCGGAACACGGACGAGACCGCCCAGGCCCTGGCCGCCAAGACCCGGGGCACCGTGCTGCTCTCCCTCGGGCTGCGACGGCACGGCCTCCACCCCGCGGTCTGCGTGGCGTTCTCCTCGGTCTGCGCCCTGCTCCCCGGCCTGGCGGGCGCCCTGGGCGACTACGCCGGAGCCAACGCCTTCCTCGACGCGTTCGCCGCGTCGCAGCGGCGGGCGGGCAGGCCGTGGCAGTCCGTGAACCTCGCCGCGATCGCCGGGACGGGCATGGCCACCGGTCTCGGCACACGGACGGCGCCGGGCCCCGCCCCCGTACAACGGGCCGGAAGCCTGCCGGTCGCCACCGCACCCGCCCTGGCGGCACTCCGTACGGCCTGCGGGGCCGATACCGCACAGGTACTGCTCGCCGATCTGACACCCCCGGCCCCCCACCCGCCCTCACCCCCGCACACGCCCTCACCCCCGCACACGCCGTCTGCCCCGCACAGGCCGTCGTCCTTGAACGAGCCGTCGTCCGCGCCGTTGAGCAGCCCGGCGCCCGCCACGGAGCGGATACCCGGCAGCGGCACCCGTACGGAAACGGGTACCGGCACCGCCGCCCTGCTGCGCCGGCTCCTGGCCGGTGCGCTGCGGCTGCCGCCCGCCCAGATCCCCGACGACGAGCCGTTCCTCACCCTGGGACTCGACTCACTCGCCGCCGTCGACCTCGTACGGCAGCTCGAACGCGAACTGGGCACCGCGCTGCCCGCCACACTCTTCTTCGAGTACCGGACCGTCCGCGAACTCGCCGCACACCTCGACACCCCCACCGACCCCCCACCAACACCCCCGGTGCCCCCAGTAGCCCTGGCGGCCCCCTCCCCCGTCGCGGACGGCGTACCGTTCCCGCTCACCCCCGTCCAACTGGCCCTCCACACCAGCAGCCGGCTCCACCCCGGCCTCCCGGCCCACGGCTACGTCCGCCAGACCGTCCAGGGCCCCCTGGACACCGGACTCCTCGAACACGCACTCACCGCGCTCGCCGACCGGCACACCATGCTCCGCCTCCGCATCCACAACAGCAGCAACGACAACAGCACAGCAGGCCCTCAGCAGCACATCGCACCGCCCACAGCACTGTCCGCCTGGTACGAGGCACGGGAGTGCCACGGCCGGATCGAGGACCTCGAAACCGCCCTGCGCAACCGGCCCTTCGACCTGGCCGCCGAACCCCCCGTACGCGCACTCCTCGCCCGGGAAAGCCCGGACCTGGCCCATCTCGTGCTGGTGATCCACCACGCCGCCGGGGACGGCTACAGCCTCAACGTCCTCGCCCAGGAGCTCTGGGCCCTCTACACCGCTCTCACCCACGGGCAGCCCCTCCAAAAGGAAGAGGGCGGGGGCAAAAAGGAGGGAGGGGGCGCGCCGCCACTGCCCGCCCTCGCCGCCGACTTCGCCCGGTACGCGGCCGCGGCCGCCCAGGAGCGCTCCTCCACGACGGGCTCCACCGCCCTCGCCGCCGACCTGCGGTACTGGTCACACCGGCTGACCGGCCGGGACGGAACACTGCAACTGCCCTACGACAGCGACCCCGCCACCCTCCCCGCGGCTCCCCTGACCGCCCACCAGAGCGCCCTCACCCCGGCACTCACCACCCTGCTGGAAGAACGCGCCGCCGCCCACGGAGTCAGCCTGTTCCACCTCCTGCTCGCCACCCAGATACGCTGCCTGGCCCGCTGGAGCGGACAGCGCGGGATCACCGTCAACGTCGCCCGCGCCCGGCGCGAGGGACGGCTACCGGGCCTGGACCGGCTCGTCGGGCCACTGGCCGACACCCTCCCCCTCCTCTGCGAGACCGACCCGGACGAACCGGTATGGGCCCTGGCCGAACGGGTCGGGCGGATCTGGCTGGAGAACGAGCAGCACGCAACACCCACCAGCCTCGACCTGGCCCGGCTGCTGCCCCCGGGCCGACCGGGCACAGGGCTGCGGACAGCGAGCCCGGCCGGTTTCAGCTTCGCCCGCTTCCCCGCCACCCTCGACGAACACTGCCCGGTGACCGTACGGCCGACCGCAGCCGGAACCGGAACCCCCACAACCCGCCTCAGCCTGCTGTGCTGGCAGGACGGCACAACCCTGCGCCTCTCCTGGAACTACCCCGCCCGCCTCTTCGACCCGGCAACAGTGGCCCGCCTGGACCGCGACTTCCACAACGAACTGAGCACCCTCACCCCAGGAACCACCCCTGCCCCTGCCCAGGGAACCACCATCGTGGAACGGCTCCTCGCCCGGTTCCGTGCCACCCCCGACGCGGTCGCCGTCGACACCGGCACCAGCACCAGCACGGGGACGGGGACGGGGACGGGCATCGGGACAGGCACCGGCACGGGAACGGGAACCGGAACGGGAACCGGAACGGGAACCGAAACGGGAACCGGAACGGGAACCGGAACGGGAACCGAAACGGGAACCGGAACGGGAACCGGAACGGGAACCGGAACGGGAACCGGAACGGGAACCGGAACGGGAACCGGAACGGGGACAGGCACTTTGACGTACGGGGAACTCGACCGCGCCTCCCGCACACTGGCGGCCCGGCTCCTGGCCACCGGCGTCACCCCGGGAAGCCTCGTCGGACTCCTCACCGAACCCGGCCCCGACACCGTCGTCTCGGTCGTCGCCGTCCTGCGCACAGGCGCGGGCTGGGTACCGCTCGACCCCAGCCACCCGCCCGCACGCCTCACCGACCAGCTCACCCGCTCAGGCACCCGCACCGTCCTCTGCCACGCGGCCACCCGGGCGACGGGCGAAACCCTCGGCGACATCACCCTGATCTCCGCCGACACACCCGAGCCCGCCCCGCAGCAGACGGACGGCCCCGAAAAAGCCACCGCCCCGGACCGCCCCGCCGACCCGGACTCACTCGCCTACGTCATCTTCACCTCCGGGTCCACCGGCCGCCCCAAAGCCGTCCCGATCACCTACCGCTCGATGGAGAACTACCTCAACTGGGCCATCAGCACCTTCGGTTACAACGAGCACGACCGCCTCGCCCAGACCGCATCCCTCTGCTTCGACGCCTCCGTACGCCAGCTCCTCGCCCCCCTGCTCACCGGCGCGACCGTGGTCACCGTGGACCGGGACCTCCTGCGCGACCCCGAACTCCTCCTGACACACGTCGAACGCACCCGGATCACCGTGTGGAGCTCCGTACCCACCCTCTGGGAACAGCTCCTCACCGCCTCCGAGGAACGGGTCCGCTCCGGCGCACCCCGCCCCGACCTGTCGGCGCTGAGATGGCTCCACGTCGGCGGCGAGACCCTCTCACCCGCCCACGTACGCCGCTGGTTCGACCTCTTCGGCAGCAGCCAGCACATCGCCAACCTCTACGGCCCCACCGAAGCGACCATCAACACGACCTGCCACATCATCCGCACCCGCCCCGGCGACCACGTACGGCACCTGCCCATCGGCCGCCCCGTCTCCGGTACGGAGGTCGAGGTCGTCGGCCCCGACGGGGAGACCCGGCGGCCCGGCGAACCCGGCGAGCTCCTCATCACCGGGACCGGGCTGACCCCCGGCTACCTCGGCGAACCGGCCCTGACCGAAGCCGCGTTCACAACCCGGCGGGGCAAACGCTGGTACCGCAGCGGCGACCGGGTACGGATGTCCGAGGACGGCACCCTGGACTTCCTCGGACGCCTGGACGACCAGGTGAAAGTCCGGGGCAACCGGGTCGAGCCCGGCGAGATCGAAGCGGTGCTCCAGACCCACCCCGACATCACCCAGGCCGTCGTCCTCCTCCACGGCAAACGCCTCACCGCCTTCGTCACCCCCCGGCCCGGAACCCCCGGCCCGGACCCCATGGCACTCCGCCTCCACCTCGCCCAGGCACTGCCGCCGTACATGCTCCCCTCCCGCATCACCACCCTGGACAAAATGCCCCTCACCGGCACAGGCAAGATCGACCGCCGCCAACTGCCCTCGCTCCACACGGACACGCCACCGGAAAACAGACACAAACACGAACACGAAACGGCGCACGAAACGGCGCACGAAACGGTGCACGAAGCAGCGCACGAAGCAGCGCAGGAACAGCAGACGGCGGGGAAAGAGGAAGCGGCGGCAAAGCCCGGCAACACCCCCCGCACACCGCCCGTGACACCGACCGAAATCCGGCTGGCCCGCATCTGGTCCGCACTGCTCCAGACCGACGACATATGCCGCGAGGACGACTTCTTCACCCTGGGCGGCGACTCCCTGCTCGTCCTCGAAGTATTCGCCCAACTGGAAAAGCAGCAGGGCGGGGTGCTCCCCCGGCCCACCGTCATCTACCACAACCGCACCCTCACCTCCCTCGCCGCCACCCTGGACACCACCACAGCAGCAGACACCACCACCGCAGGCGCAGGCGCAGCGCAGCCCCCGGTACGGAAAACAGACAGAGAGCCCCCGGCACAGAAACCCGGCACGACCCCGGCAGCAACGGACGACCAAGCCCGGACCAGGGGCGGGGCCGGGGCCGGGGGCGGGCCCACGCCCTTCCCGCTCACACCCACCCAGCAGGGCTTCCTGCTGGCCGAGGCCATCGCACCGGGCACAACATCGTCCTGGATCACCCGGCTGCGCCTGCACGGCCCCCTCGACACCACCCGCTTCCAGAGCACCGTCGACACCCTCGTGGCCCGGCACCCCATGCTGCGCACCGTCTTCCCCGCCGGAACACGACCGGCCATCCAGCAGGAACTCCCGCCCTCCCTGCGCCTGCCCGTCGACTTCGAGACCCTCACCGACCCCCACGACGTGGAAACCCGGGTCGCCGCCGAACGCACACGCCGCTTCGAACCCTGGGCCTGGCCACTGCTGCGCCTGCGCGTACTCACCCTCACCCCCGACGAACACGTCCTCCTGGTCCACGCCCACCACATCATCGGCGACGGATACAGCGCGGCACTCCTGATCCGCGAACTGACAACCACGTACGACGCCCTGTCCCGGGGCGAGGACCCTGCCCTGCCCCCACTGCGCGGCACCTTCCGCGACCACGCCACCCACCTCCCCGCACGAAACGGCTCGGCCACCTCAACAGGCCCCGAAACAGGCACTGTTACAGCGCAGCAGCCGGGCAGCGAGGACCGGTGGACACGGCTGAACGCGCCCTACCACCTGCCCGTACTGGGCAAGGAAGCCAAAAACAGCAGCCGGAAGACAACGGGCCCCCACACCCCCTTCCACACACACGGGTTCACGATCGGCACCGGCCAGGTGACAAAGCTCCGCGACCTCGCCTCCCGCAACAGCACCTCCCTCCACACCCCCGTACTCACCGCGTACTACCGGGCACTCGCCACAACGACCGGGCAGAGCGACCTGATACTCGGCCTCGCCGTCAGCGGCCGGAACCCCTCCCTGCCCGACGCACACCGGGTATTCGGCCCCTACGCCACCGCCGTACCCCTGCGCCCGGCCGGCCCGGAGTCCGGGCGGCCCCCCACCGCGGGCTTCGAGAACGACCTGCGGCACATCGCCGCCGAGGCCACCGCAGCACAGATCCACGACGGCCCCGTGCCGGCCCTGCCCCACGGACTGCCCCTGACCTCACAGTTCTTCTTCACCTACCTCGACTTCACCGCCCTGGAACCACAGAGCGGACAGACACTGACCATCACCCAGGACAACAGCGACAGCGAGTACACACCGCCTCCGGTCGGCACGGACGTATTCCTGGCCGCCGCCCTGGACTCCGGACGACTGCGGCTCACCTTCCGCGCATCGGCCACAGCACTCACCCCGCAAGACCTCGCCACCCTCGCAGACGCGGTACGCGACGACCTGAACCACGCCGCAGACACACCCCCACCAGCCACACCCACCCAGACCGCCGCACCAGCCCTGAAACAGCCCCCGGCCACCCCCACCCCGACCACCCCCGCCGGACAGGGACCGGCCGGACAAGTCCCCACCGGACAGGTCACGGAACAGCGGAGCACCGGGAACCGGACCGCACCGCGACCAGGACCAGGGCCAAGGCCGAGCCCGAGGCCGGGACCGGGGCAGGGACCGGGGCAGGGGCAGGGGCAGGGCATAGCCCGGCAGGAACAGCCCATGGACGCAGCCCTCATCGGCTACCTGCCCTCCCCCGCCCACCTCGCCCACCTCGCACAGCTCCCCGAAACGGCACTCCCCCGCGAAGAACTGCGGACCCTGCTCTTCCCCGACGGACACCCACGGCTCCTGGAAACCCTCAGCACACCACTGGGGCGTTCCGGCTTCGTATGCATACCGCTCTTCGCCGACGAACTCGCCCCCGGCGAAACCCTCCTACGACACACCGTCCACGGCGTGGACCTCGCCTCGTCCCTCGGCGCCCGGACCGTCTCCCTCGCCGGCATGATCCCCTCACACACCAACTACGGATTCGACGTCCTACGCGCCACCACCACCGCAGCCGTCACCACCGGCCACGCCACAACCGTCGTCTCCGTCGTCAAAACCGTCCACGCCGCACTCGACGCCACCGGACAACAACTCGGCGACCTCACCGTCGCCTTCGTAGGACTCGGCTCAATCGGCTCCTCCTCCCTGGAACTACTGCTCAGCCAGGCCCCCACCCCACCCGCCCGGCTCCTGCTCTGCGACCTGCCCGGCAGCCGGCCACGCCTCAACCAACTCGCCGAACACCTCCGCCAACACGGCCTCGCCAACACCATCGACATACTCGAATCAGACCGGGAACTCCCCGATACCGTCTACAAAGCCCGGCTGATCGTCACAGCAGTCAGCGGCGACGCCACACTCCTCGACATCGACCGCCTCCACCCCGGCACAACCGTCATCGACGACTCCTTCCCCCACTGCTTCGACACCACACGCGCCATCACCCGGATGACCCGCACCAAAGACGTCCTCATCGCCGGCGGCGGACTACTGCACATCGGCCCCGTCCAACGCCACCTCGCCCAAGGACTCCCACCCGCCGCCATCACGGGCTACCTCACACAACCCCAACTCCCCAACACCATCGCCTCCTGCAGACTCGAATCACTCCTCCACGCCTCCACAACAGACCTACCACTCGTCCACGGCACCGTCACCACACCCACCGCCCAGACCTACTGGCACACAACCCAAACCACCAAAACACACGCCGCACCACTCCACCTACACACCCACACCATCAACCCCAACACAAACCAACACACAACCCCGGGTGGGCACCAGGGTGCCGTCCACGATGAGCACGATGTCCTTGGCGAACCGCTGGCGGGGCTGGAGAGCGAGCATCGGTCCGAGGCGATCGATGATCCGGCCCACCGCCGACTTCGACACCCCTGACAACAGCACCGTCGTACCGCCGGACGTCCACAGCCCCGCAGACAGGCGACGTACGACGATGTCACCGTCCGGGCAGCCGCCAATCACAAAGTGCGGCAACCTGGGCGCAGGACATCCCGCGATGGAGGAGTATCTGTGGCTCTCACCCACGACGAGCGTGAACAGTTCCTGGCCGAACCCCATGTCGCCGCGCTGGCCGTGGACTCGGCGGAGGAGGGGCGCGCCCCGCTCACCGTGCCGATCTGGTACCAGTACGCGCCCGGAGGAGCGGCATGGAAGTGACCGTGGTTCGGCAAGGCCATCGGGATGCGCAGGGGCACCCCGGCCGACAACCCCTCCCCAAAGAGCAGACCCCCCGAAGGCATGCGGCAGGATGAACGCATGAGCGTAGTCAAGATCAATGTGCTGACCGTCCCCCAGGAACAACGCGAAACGCTCGAGAAGCGCTTCGCCTCCCGGGCCCACGCCGTCGAGGGCTCCGACGGATTCGAGTGGTTCGAGCTCCTCCGCCCCGTCGAGGGCACGGACAACTACCTCGTCTACACGCGCTGGCGTGACGAGGCGTCCTTCCAGGCGTGGATGGAGGGGCCGATGAAGGCATCCCACCAGGGCGGCGACAGCGGTGGGGAGCGGCCCAAGTCGGCTGCCAGCGGGTCCACCGTCTGGTCTTTCGAAGTCGTGCAGCAAGCGGGGCCGACCGGCGCTTAGGGGAGGTGTCGTGCGAGGGCGGCCGGTTTCGGTGCCGCCTCTGTGGCCCCGCAGAAGCCCGCAGAGCGACGCACAGCCTTAGGTGACGCGGCCGGAACCCGTTCGCCCACCCGCACGTCAGCCCGGCAGTCGTTGTCTGCCGGGCTGACGTGTTCTCGCATGTGCCGGTCGGAGGAAGAGGCGCTGCGTACCGCGCCTCGGTGGGCCCGCCTACCGTGCGGGGGCCTCGGTTTCGGCCTCCGCTATCCATGCCTCCAGCTGTTCCCGGGTCGTACCGGGGTCGGCGACCAGCACGCCCAGGTCGTCGCCCTCGACGACGGTGGTGGCCAGGGCCGGGCACCGGCGGCACCCGTCCACACCTATCTGCACCCACCATTTGCAGTGGGTTCGCAGATGGCACCGCGGCACGCTCCGGTTCTCGTCCGTCGGCGTCGCCGCCACCCGCTCCACCAGGGTGCAGTCATTGCCCCTGCGGTGCAGACAGTTGCTGACGCAGTGGGACGCGAAGCGCAGCACCCGGGTCGGCTCGACGTCCTTCGGGATGACCGGGAGGACATCTCTGGCCGGCACGGGGTCGGCGAGGTACACGACCTCTCCGCCCTGCCCGGAGCGCACGCCTAGTACCACCGACTCCGGCGCGTCGGCCTTTCCGCTCGGGCACCATGTTCTGCTTGTCTCGGAACGGTCCGCGGTGCTCATCTCTACCTCCTCGTCAGTCCGGTGGGACTGCTACACGATCTGGCCGGCGCAGACCGGAAGGCAGGCCGCCGCCGTGCGCTCCTGCCCGATCGCCTTGGCGAGGTGCGTCTGCAGCTGCGCCGAGGCGATCTGCTGGGGCTTGGGCGACGGCTGTGCGGCCGCGGTACCCGCTCCGCCGAGAACGAGTGCGGCAGCCGCGACGGCTGCCGCGGTGCCCCCGACAGTGGGGCGACTCGTGTGCTTCATGGTGAAACCTCCTGGATCGGCTTGTACGAAAGGGGCGTACCGGCACGCTAGGACGTCTCGGATACCTTCACCGGCAGTTCGGGCGGTAGTTCGGGCGGCGGGTTCTGGGGCAGCCCTGGGAAGGGGCCTTCGTGCCGCGCGGGGCCGTGCCGGGGGTCACCCCTCCTCGTCGCCCTCCCCGTCCTCATCGCCCTCGAAGGCGTCGCCGATCTCGTCGATCACTTCGGCCGCGACCATCCCGCCGACCACACCGACCGCCACCCCTGCCGCGACTCCGGCCACCACCGCTCCGGTGCCGGGGCCCGAGCGGCGGTGTCCGTCGTCGTGGTGGTGGCCGCCGCCCTGTGCGTACGGGTACGGCGCCGCGTGGGCCGTGTGGGCGCCGATCACCTGTTGCAGCCAGGCGTCGACCTCGGCGTTGCGGTCGGGCTGCGGCACGGTGTGGAGCGAGGTCGTGAAGCGGTGCACCGTGTCGTGGCTCTCCGAGTGGAGCCCGGCCCTCTTGTCGGCCTCGATCACGACCTCCAGGCCGGCCGGTGAGGCGAGGAACGTCACCTCGATCTCGTTCACGGCGTGGGCCTGACCGGCGGGCGGCACGATCTCGATCTCCTGGTAGCAGGGGAGCTGCTGGCCGGTCCCCCGGATGTGGCCGAGCTCCAGATCGGCCGACTTGAAGCCGTAGCCGAGCTGTCCGAATGCCTCCAGGATCGCTTCCTGGGCCGGCAGCGGGGCCACCGCGAGCGCGTCGAGGTCGCCCTTGTCCCGGGCTCCGGCCACCTCCAGCTCCGTCCTGATTCCGAGCACGGGGCCGAGGGGCTGGCCGTGGAGCTCGGTGACCGGGGTCTCCCAGGGCAGGGTGACGGTGAACGGTACGACGTGTTCGGCGCCTTCCGTGAGGCGGAATCCGCCGCCGACGGTGAACCGTTCGAGGACGACCGTGCCCTCCTGCTCCTCGTCATGGCCCTCCATCTCGACGCGGGCGACCAGGAGGAGGGAGATCCGTTCGACCGTCACGTCGCTGCCGCCGCCGCTCAGGCGGACCTCGCCGGAGAGCGGGCCGCCCGGAAGGGCGGGGCCCGGTCGCAGAACGGTGTCGACCGAGGGGCCGCCTACGCCGAGGGCTCCGAGCAACTTCTTGAACACCATGTCCGGCGTCCACTCCTTCTCTGGATGGGTGGGAGAATTCTCTGGTCATATGGGATCGAGGGGGTGTGTGCGGGTGTACGCGGGGTGCGTGGGCGGTCAGGAGAGAAATGGTTCGAAAGCCCGGTCCACATTGACCGGAATCCATCACCTCCCGGCGTGGATCACCCTCGCCGGGCACGCCCGGCGGGTATCGCCCGGCCACGACGCTCGAGAGCGTCCATGCCGTGTGTGCCAGCCGGTCCGGTGCTCTCCACCGGCGCCTCCCGTCGTTCGTGCCGCGCCTCGCCCGGCAAACTGCCCGGAGAGGGGGAGCGGTTCCCGGAGCCGGTCCGTATACGTGCGGTTCCGGCCACGTGGATCAGCCCGCCGGGACGGAAGGCTCCTGTTCGGGGCCCTGTCCGGCGGACACGCGCTGTGATGCGCACCACTCCCCATTGCTTTGCGGTCCCTTTACTATCAACAGGGCGGGTTTCGCCCGCCCCTCAACGTCGAGCCCGACGACCCGAACAGAGAAGGAGCTGCGGTACCGCAATGGGTGAGCCTCCCAGTACGAACCGTGTCATCCCTGCCCCGGCACACCAGGGGACGGAGGTGACACGGTGAGCGAAGTGCTCCTGCTCCTTCTCGCCCTCGGGCTGACTCTGGCGTGCGCGGTGTTCGTCGCGGCAGAGTTCTCGCTCACCACCATCGAGCGCGGCGAACTCGAACGCGCCGCGCAGGCCGGTGAGCGCGGTGCCGAGAGCGCGCTCAAGGCCGCCAAGCGGCTGACGTTCCAGCTCTCCGGCGCCCAGCTCGGCATCACCGTGACCTCCCTGGTCATCGGCATGCTCGCCGAGCCGTCCATCGCCGTGCTCCTGCGCGGCCCCCTTGAGTCGGCCGGTCTGCCGGGGGGTGCCGTGTCCACGGTCGCCACCCTGCTCGGTGTGGCGCTGTCCACCGTCGTCCTCATGGTGATCGGTGAGCTCGTCCCGAAGAACTGGGCGATCTCCAGTCCGCTCGCCGTCGCCAAGGTGGTGTCGGGCCCGCAGCGCGCGTTCACGGCCTGTTTCGCCCCGTTGATCCGCCATCTGAACAACACGGCCAACCGTGCCGTGCGCCGGTTCGGCCTGGAGCCGGCCGAGGAGCTGGCTTCGGCCCGTACGCCGCAGGAGCTGATCGCTCTCGCCCAGCACTCGGCCCGTCAGGGCGCCATCGAGCAGGACTCCGCGGAGCTCTTCGTCCGCACCCTGCACCTGGCCGAGCTGTCCGCCGAGAACGTGATGACGCCCCGTGTGGACGTACGGGCCCTGGAGGCCCACGCCACCGCGGCCGACGCCGCCAACCTGACGCTGGCGACCGGGCTGTCCCGGTTCCCGGTCTACCGCGACAGCCTGGACCAGGTCATCGGTACGGTCCACATCCGCGATGTCCTGGCCCTGGACGAGGCCGAGCGCGCCCGGACCCCGGTCACGGCCCTGGCGACCGAGCCCCTTCTCGTACCGGACTCACTGCCGGTGGACCGGTTGCTGGCGCAGATGCGGCGGCACCGGACGATGGCGGTCGTCATCGACGAGTACGGCGGTACTGCGGGCGTCGCCACGGTGGAGGACATCGTGGAGGAGGTCGTCGGTGAGGTCCGGGACGAGCACGACCCGCACGAGCGCCCCGACCTGGCACCGGCCGAGCCGCTCGGCGACGGCCGCCGGGTCTGGGAGGCCGAGGGCAGCATCCGGCTGGACCAGCTCGACCGGATCGGTTTCTCCGCGCCGGAAGGCCCGTACGAGACGCTCGCCGGTCTCCTCGCCAACCAGCTGGCCCGCATCCCGGTCCGCACGGACCGGGTGGAGGTCGACGGCTGGCAGTTCGACGTGCTCGACATCGAGCACCACCGTGCCGACCGGGTGCGTGTCACGGCGCCCGCACCGGCCCTGAGCCTCGTGGAGGAGGACGCCCGATGACCACCGTTCAGCTTCTCATCGGCGCGCTCACGCTCCTCACGAACGCGTTCTTCGTCGGCGCCGAGTTCGCCCTGATCTCCGTGCGCCGCAGCCAGATCGAACCGCAGGCCATACAGGGCAGCAGGCGCGCCAAGAGCACGCTGTGGGGCCTGGAGAATCTGTCGGCCGCCATGGCCACGGCCCAGCTCGGCATCACCATCTCCTCCCTGGTGCTGGGTGCCGTCGCCGAGCCGGCCATCGCGCACCTGCTGGAGCCGCCGTTCGACGCGATCGGGGTGCCCGGCCCGCTGGTCCACCCGATCGCCTTCGTCATCGCGCTGACCCTGGCGACCTATCTCCACATGCTCATCGGCGAGATGATCCCGAAGAACATCGCGCTCGCCGCGCCTACGGCGACGGCCCTGGCGCTGGGTCCGGCCCTGGTCGCCCTCACCCGGGCGCTGCGACCGGTCATCTTCGGTATCAACGCGTTCGCGAACATGCTGCTGCGGCTGCTGAAGGTCGACCCCAAGGACGAGGTCTCCTCGGTCTTCACCGACGACGAGCTGGTCCGTCTGGTGAAGGACTCCAGCGATGCCGGTCTGCTCGCCCCGGCCGACGGCGAGCGGCTGCGGGACGCCCTGGAGCTGGGCACCCGGCCGGTCGGTGAGGTGATGGTCCCGCTGAACCGGACCGTCACCGTCGACCTCGGCATCACCGCCCAGCAGCTGGAGCGGGCGGCGGTCGCCTCGGGCTTCTCCCGGCTGCCGGTGACCGGGCCGGACGACGGGGTGCTGGGGTATCTGCACATCAAGGACGCCCTCGGGGTCGCGGAGCGCACCAAGCCGCTGCCCACGAGCGCGATCCACCCCGTCATCCGGGTCGAGATCGACACCCCGCTCGACGACACCCTCACGGCGATGCGCGCCGCCGGTACGCACCTCGCCGCCGTCGCCGGGGGCAAGGGCACGGTCATCGGCTTCGTGACGATGGAGGACGTCCTGGAGGAGCTGGTCGGGTCCGCCACGGTCTGACCGCGCGGAATCCGAGGGAGCCCCGTAGGAAAGCCGTACGGAGGTGAGCGGGAAGGCGGTCCGGTGTGTGCCGGGCCGCCTTTCCGCCTCGTCGCCTCCACCGGCCTCGTCGCCTCCACCGGCCGGACGGGCCGACGGGAAACACGTAAGCTCGGCGGATGGCCAAGTACTTCGACGTGCACCCCGAGAATCCCCAGCCGCGCACCATCGGCACGGTGGTCGACAGCATCCGTTCCGGTGCGCTCGTCGCGTATCCGACCGACTCCTGTTACGCGCTGGGCTGTCAGCTGGGCAACCGCGACGGCATCGCCCGTATCCGGACGATCCGCAACCTCGACGACCGCCACCACTTCACGCTCGTGTGCCACGACTTCGCGCAGCTGGCGCAGTTCGTCCGCGTCGACAACGACGTGTTCCGGGCGGTCAAGGCGGCCACGCCCGGGAGTTACACCTTCATCCTCCCGGCGACGAAGGAGGTGCCGCGCCAGCTGCTGCACCCGAAGAAGAAGACGGTCGGGGTCCGCATCCCCGACCATGCCGTCACCCAGGCGCTGGTGACCGAGCTCGGCGAGCCCCTGCTCTCCAGCACCCTTCTCCTGCCGGACGAGGAGGAGCCGCTGACGCAGGGCTGGGAGATCAAGGAACGGCTCGACCACGAGGTGGACGCCGTGATCGACTCGGGTGACTGCGGCACCTCGCCCACCACGGTCATCGACTTCTCCGGTGACGAACCGGAGATCGTGCGCCGGGGCGCCGGTGACCCGTCGCGCTTCGAGTAGGCGGCCGTGGCGGGCGAACGGCTCCGGTTCGACGGCTGGATCGCCGGTGTGGGGACGTCGTCGGGGACCCGGCTGGTGGTGGGGCACTGGCCCCGGTCACCGTTCGGCGCGTTCAGCGATGTGATGGTGCAGCGGCCCGGCGGTGAGCGGGTACTGCTGGCGCCCTCGCGGCGGGTCGCGGAGTTCGTCTCCGCCACGTACCACTTCGAACGGATCGACGTGGTGCCCGTCGCCGTGACCGTCTCCGGGGCCGAGTGGCACGTGGAGGCGGGCGGGCTGGACCTGTGGATGCGGACCGGCCGGAGGTCCGCCCTGGGGCTGGCCCTGTCCGCCGTGCCCGCCCCGCTCGCCCGGAGCCGTACCTGGGCGGCGCTGTGCGACGTACCGGCCCGGCTGATGCCCGGCGTACGCACGCTGGGCAGCGCGGGGTCGGGGCGGCGCGAGTGGTACGGGGCGCGGGGGCTGTGGTCCGTACGGGAGGCGCGGGCGGTGCTGGACGGGACGAGCCTCGGTGGGCTCGCCCCGCTCGATCCCCCGGTGGACTTCGGCTTCGGTTCCGCGCCGCGCAGGCCCTCGCTGGTCCGCGTCACAACAACGGTGGAACTCACGGCGACGGCACGATGAGCCCCTCCGGCGGCCTGTGCGGGGGGCGCGGGCGCCGCAGGCGGGTCCGGGCGGGGATGCGGGTCCGGCGGGCCCGGCGCAGGGTGGAGCCATGGCTACTCCCCCGATCGTCATCCACCGGCCGACCCCCTCGGGCGGCCGCCGGGTGACCGTGCACTACGAAGGCCGGGACGAGATACTCGGGCTGGCCCACAGCGATCACGACGTCATCGTGTTCCTGAGCGGGGCGGGCCTGGAGGACCCCGACCGGATACTCGACAACGCGGTCTGGGTGGAATGGCGCGGTGGGCGGGCCCACCGCTACGAAGCGGCCTGACCGGGCCCGGGCGGTTGCCCCCACTCCCGCACCCCGGCCCACGTCCAGGACTCGTCGTCTTCGTCTTCGCGGTCGGCCGGATCAGTGCGGTCAGTCGGTGTCCGATGCGCCCAGCAGCTCGCGCACCTCCTCCGCGCTCGTCTCGTGGAGCCCGTCCGAGAGCATGATCCAGCGGGTGATCCCGATCGCGTCCAGGAACGCCAGGTCGTGGCTGGCGACGAGGAGCGCTCCCTCGTAGGACGTCAGGGCGCCGGTCAGCTGCCGGACGCTGGCCGTGTCCAGATTGTTGGTCGGCTCGTCGAGCATCAGCAGCTGGGGGGCGGGAGCGGCGAGCATGGTCGCCGCGAGGGCGGCACGGAACCGCTCCCCTCCGGAGAGGGTCCCCGCAGGCTGTTCCGCCCGCGCTCCCTTGAAGAGGAACCGTGCGAGCTGGGAGCGGATCTGGTTGTCGGTGAGGCCGGGGGCGGCGCGGGCGACGTTCTCGGCGATGCTCAGCCCGTCGTCGAGCACGTCCAGGCGCTGCGGCAGGAAGCGCAGCGGGACGGAGACGGTGGCCTCGCCCGCCGACGGCTCCAGCTCGCCGGTGAGGGTGCGCAGCAGGGTCGTCTTCCCCGCCCCGTTGCGGCCGACCAGGGCGATGCGCTCCGGTCCGTGCACATGGAGGCTGCCCTCGCGCAGTTCCCCGAAGGGCAGGCTCAGCCCGTCCAGGGTCAGCACCGTGCGGCCCGCGGGTACGGCGGTGTGGGGCAGGTCCACGCGGATCTCGGCGTCCCGGCGGATCGCCTCGGCCGCCTCCTCCCGCCGTTCGCGGGCCTCGTCGAGCCGGTCCTCGTGCAGTACCCGCAGCCGGTCGCCGGACTCCTGGGCGTTGCGCTTGCGTTCGCCCGCGACGATGCGCGGGGCCCGCCGCCGGTCGTTCAGCTTCTTGTCGTGGCGCTGTCGGCGGGCCACCTTGATCCGGGCCTCCTCCAGCTCGCGCTGCTGGCGCCGTACGTCGGCCTCGGCGGAGCGCAGCATCCGGCCGGCCGCCTCCTGCTGGGTGGCGAGAGCCTCCTGGTAGTCGGACCAGCCGCCGCCGTACCAGCTGACGGAGCCCGAGCGCAGTTCCGCGATCCGGTCGACCCGTTCCAGGAGCTCTTGGTCGTGGCTGACGACGACGAGGATGCCCGTACGCCAGGAGTCCACGGCCTCGTAGAGCCGACGGCGGGCGAACAGGTCCAGGTTGTTGGTCGGTTCGTCGAGGAGCAGGACGTCGGGGCGCTCCAGCAGCAGGGCGGCCAGACACAGCAGGACGGTCTCGCCGCCGGACAGCCGGCCGACGGTGCGGTCCAGGTCGATGGAGCCGAGTCCGAGCGAGCCGAGGGTGGCCAGGGCGCGCTCCTCGACGTCCCAGTCGTCCCCGACGGTCTCGAAGTGTTCTTCTTTTACGTCTCCGGATTCGATGGCGCGCAGGGCGGCGCGCCGCCCTGCGATGCCCAGGGCCGCGTCGACCCTGAGGTCCGTGTCGAGGGTGATGTCCTGGGGAAGGTGGGCGAGGCTGCCGCCGACGGTGACGGAGCCCTGGGAGGGGCGCAGCCGTCCGGCGAGCAGGTGGAGCAGGGTGGACTTGCCGGTGCCGTTGGCGCCGACCAGTCCGGTACAGCCCCGGGGGACGGTGAGGGAGAGCCCGTCGAGGACGGTGGTGCCGTCGGGCCAGTGGAAGGTCAGGCCGGAACAGGCGGCGGAAGCGCTGGGCGCGGTGGGATGGCTCATGTGGGTTCTCGCAGTCGAAGGCGCTGGGAAGGGGGGCTTCGTATGCGAGCAGCACGCGGCGACCGGGCCGGGGAAACCGGAGGGTGGGGGTGAGAGGTCCTGCGGGAGGGCGGGACGGCTCAGCACCGAGGTCGCATCCACGCGGGGGCCACGGGCGGCAGGTGTGCCGACAGCGTCGTGACCGGCGTACGGGCCGGGCCGTACCGCGTGATGATCGCGGACCTCAGATGCGCAACGTCCACCTCTATCGGAGACAACAGGACGTGATCAGCGTACGGGAGGCCCGTGCGGGGCGTCGAGCGTTTTTCCGCGCGGTGCTGTCGGTGCTCAGCCGCTGAGCCGGGCGTCGGTGTTCAGCGGGGCGGCCGGGCGGCCGTTGCGGGGTGCGGGCACCTGGGCGGGCTCCGGGAGGAGCGGGGTGCGGCGGACGGCGAGCGTGGCGATGACGGCGGCGACCGCGGCGAGGGCGAACCCGTAGGGCGGGGTGGCTCCCGTGGGGTGGGTCTCGTACACGAGCGCCGCCGACAGGACGACGAGGACCGTGGTGACCCGGCCGTGCTGCTGGGTGGCGGCCACGACGACCAGCCCCCACAGGAGGTACCAGGGCTGCACCATGGGCGAGAGCGCGACCAGGACGAGCAGGGCCAGGCCCAGGGCGTGGACCGGGGGCAGATGGCCGTTCATCGACTTCCGGGCCAGGACGAGGATCAGGACGACGGCGACGGCCAGGCCGAGGGTCTGCACGGCGGACTTGACCGGTTCGGGGTCGGTGCCCAGGAGCAGGCGGCCCAGTTCGCCGAGGCCGAGACCGAGGTCGCTGACGACGGAGAGCGCGGTGTGGATGTTGCCCGCGACGCCCTGGGTCCTGAGCCAGCCGAAGCCGGTGCCGCTGACCAGCGTCGCGGACCCGGCCACGGCGCACGCGACGAGGCCCGGTGCGAGGAGCCCCTTGGCCCAGCGGCGGAGCTGCGGACCGGTCGCCGACGCGTGCACGGTGACACCGATGAACAGCAGTGACACGGCGGCCGGGGACTTGACCATCATCGCGAGCCCGACGAGGGCGCTGCCCGCGACCCAGCTGCCGCGCAGCGCGAGCACCAGCCCGGCCAGCATCAGGCCGATCATCAGACCGTCGTTGTGCATGCCCGCGACCACGTGCATCAGCAGGAGCGGGTTGAGCGCCCCCAGCCACAGGGCGCGGCTCTCGCTGCGGCCGTGCTCGCGGGCCAGTCGGCGCAGGGCCCAGACGATCAGGAGGAGCGAGGCGAGCGCGATGAGGCGCATCGCCAGGACGGCGGGCACGATCGTGCCGCCGGTCACCTTGGCCACGGCGGCGGAGAGCAGCAGGAAGAGGGGGCCGTACGGGGCCGGGGTGTCGCGCCAGTGGTTGCCGACGCTCGCCGCCGCGTCGCCGCCGATCCCGGCGGGGTCCAGGCTGGAGGGGCCGACGCTGTAGACGTCGTGGCCCTCGATGACCATCGCGCCCTGGGCGATGTAGCTGTAGACGTCGGCGCTGTAGAGCGGGGGCACGAGCAGGAACGGCGCCGTCCACCAGGCGAGGGTGACGAGCGTCTCGCGCACGGAGGAGGCGGTTCTGCCGTACTGCCACCAGGCGACGACGAGGACGGTCAGCCCGGTGTAGGCGAGGACGGCGGCGGCCGTCCGCACGGTGGGCCCGTGGTCGATCCACAGGCCCCAGGGGTCGTGGGCCGGCAGCTTTCCGGAGATCCAGCCGCCCGCTGCGGCGGCCAGGGCGCCTGCCGCGCCCAGCCGACGGTGTCCGACAGCACTCAAAGCCCACATGACCGGGAAATCTATCGGACGGTGTGACGGTCCTGTTCTCCTCCCCCGCCCAGCGGGGCCGGGGCTGGTCTCCCGTCCAGCGGGGCCGGGGCGGGTGCCTTGGGCAGCCGGGCGTGTGCCGCGGCGGTGCCCGGCGCGGCCTCCCCCGGAGAACGGGTCCCCCTCAGCGCACGTCTCCGCGCCAGTCCCACTGGTGGCCGTCGATCGAGCGGGGCCCGTACTCGGCACGGCCGCCCGGTCCGTAGGCGCCTATCTCGGTGACCAGCCCGGCCCCCTCGCGCAGGGCCTCGTCGCTCCAGCCGGTGACGTCCAGGAGCAGGCCGTCGAGCGGGCCGCCGACCAGTTCCCGGTAGTCGTGGCCCGGCCTCGGGCCGGGGTGCGGATCATCGTGATCGGTGCCGTACACCCGTCGCTGCCTCATCAGCTCGTCCATGCAGGCAGCATCCCACCGGCCACTGACAACGGCCCGGCGTGCGGGGCCATCCGGCCACCGGCCGGGCGTCGGGCCGGACGCCCTCGGCACCTGCCCGGAGCTCTCGAAAGGCCCCGGAGCCCTCGAAGCCCCCGGCAGGAAAGCGGATGCGGTCGGTGGACCCGTGTGGAAGGGTCCCGGCGGACCGGCCCCACGCGACGCGCACGTTCAGGAGCAGCCCCCCCGATGGTCACACCGCCACGCCTCGTCCCCCTGCTGGAGCAGTTCGACTTCGCCCGTGAGCGGCTCACCGGCCGTCTGGCGGGGCCTCTCATGGACAGCGGGAACGGTGTCCGGATCGGCGTCACCCCGCTCGGCGACGACGAGTACTTCTGGGAGCCCGTGCCGGACTGCTGGTCCGTCCGCCGCCGTGCGGCGGGGCCCGGGCCGCGTGCCACGGTGCTCGAAGGGCGCGGCGACTGGGGGCGCGACTCCGCGCGGTCGCCGCACCCTTTTCCGCCGCCGTTCACCACCATCGCCTGGCGGCTCAGCCATGTGAGCGAGATGCTGACGCTCCGCGCGGACCACACGGACGGCGGCCGCTCCCTGTCCCGGGCCGACCTCCCCGTCCCCGGCGACGCCGCCGGGGCGGTGGCGTCGTTCTCCGCCGCGGCGGACGCGTGGCGCACGGCGCTGCTCGGCGCGGACGATGCCGCTCTCGACACTGTCGGACACAGCGTCTATCCGTACGGCAGCGATGCCGAGGACCTGTTCGTCGATGTCGTCTGGTGGGTGAACCAGGAGATCCTGCACCACGGAGCCGAGATCGCCCTGCTCCGCGATCTGTACCGGGCCCGGCGGCCCTGAGGAGCCCCACGAAGTCGCCGCTGGGGGGTGCAGACCATATGATTCAGGGACTCACGCACCGCGGAGCAGCCCATGAACCGGCGTCGGACTCCCCGCTCAGTAAGCGCCGAGGACCTGCTCACCACGTTGCAGAGCCTCACTGCCCGCGCTCGGCGGGAGGTGGAATTCCACCAGGCCAGAGTGGAACTCGCGCAGGCCCTTCAGCGCGACATGCTTCCGGCGACCCTGCCCGCCCTCCCCGGTCTCCAGTCCGCCGCGCGGTACACGCCCGCCCGGGACGGCCTGGACATCGGCGGCGACTGGTACGACGGCTTCGCGCTCGCGGACGGTGCCCTCGGGTTCGCGATCGGTGACGTCCAGGGGCACGACGTGGAGGCGGCGGCCTTCATGGGGCAGGTGCGCATCGCCATGCGGGCGATCGCCGGTACGGTCTCCGACCCGGGCGAGGTGATGGGCCGGACCAACGACCTCCTGCTCTCGGTGGACTCCGGTCTCTTCGCGACCTGTACGTTCCTGCGGCTGGACCCGCGCACCTGGGAGCTGCACAGTGCGCGGGCCGGGCATGTGGCCAGCGTGTGGGCGACCGTGGACGGGCGGTCGGGCGTCACGGAGGACCCGGGGGGACTACCGCTGGGCATCCAGACGGGTGAGAGGTATCCGGTCACCCGGCGCACCCTGCACACCGAGGGCGCGATCGTGCTGCTCACCGACGGGGTGGTGGAGGGCCCGTCGCTGCTGATCGAGGACGGCCTGGACCGAGTGCGGCGGCTGGTGGCCGCGCATGCCGGGGCGAACGCGGACGAGCTGGCCGACGGTGTCCTGGGGGCGGCCGAGCTGACGGGGCACGAGGACGACGCGGCCGTGCTCGTACTGCGCCATGCTCCGGCCCGGGGGCGGTGACCGGGTGCCCCGGCGGCACGGCGACGGCGGTACGGGAACGGTGACGCGGGAACCGTAGGGGGCGTGTCACCGGCGGTCTCCCCCGCGCGGTCGGTGTCTGATGAGAGCTGTGATCCACAGCAAGGAAGCCAGACGTGGGGCCGTGTACGTGGCGCAGGTCCTGGGCGTGGCCGGCGCCTACTACCTGTCGGGACGGCTCGGGCTGACGCGCCAGGTGGTGGTGGACGGTGCCGTGGTCACCCCGCTCTGGCCGCCCACCGGGATCTCGCTCGCCGCCCTGCTGTACCTCGGGGCCCGGATCTGGCCGGGTATCGCCCTGGGAGCGCTCTTCACCGTCTCCGCCATCGGTGACGCGTTCACCATGTCCCGGCTGGGCATCGTCCTCGGCAACACCCTCGCGCCGCTCGCCGCCTACGCGCTGCTGCGCCGGGTGGGTTTCCGCGGCGAGCTGGCCAGGCTGCGGGACGGGGTCTGCCTGGTCTTCCTCGGCGCGTTCGCCGGGATGCTGATCAGCGCCACCGCCGGGAGCGTGACGCTGATGCTCGACGACAAGGTCCCCCCGGGACGGTTCTGGCTGGTCTGGTCGTCGTGGTGGGCCGGGGACGCCATGGGGGTCCTCGTGGTCACCCCCGTACTGCTGGTGCTGAGCCGGGTGCGGTGGCCCCGGCTGTCCGACCGGTGGCCGGAGGCGTGCCTCCTGGCGGTCGTCGTGGTCGCGGCGGGGCTCATCTCCACGAGGAGCTCGCTCTCGATGATCTATCTGGTGTTCCCGGTGATCATCTGGGCGGCGCTCCGCTTCCAGCTGCCCGGCAGCGCGCCGTGCGCCCTGGTGGTGTCGGTGCTGGCGATCACCGCCGGGACGGATGCGCTGGGCCCGTTCGCGGGGCACACGCTGATGGAGATCATGGCCAATCTGACCGTGCTCAACGGGTGCGTGGCGCTCACGGCGCTGCTGCTCGGGGCGATCGTGGCCGAGCACCAGAACATCCGCCGCGAAACGGAGCACGCGGTGGTGGAGCTGGAGGCGCTGGTGGAGCAGCTCGCGCCGCTGCCGGGACCGCCTTCGGGGCGGTACGACGACGAGCCGCCGCACTCCGGCCGGTGACGGGCCCGCCGCACTCGCTGGGTGCCGGTGCCCGGTCGCCGTACTCCGTTCAGTAGGGCAGTGGCCGCCCGGACGGAGTGCGCAGGTCGAGCGGGGGCGGCCCGGACGGGGGCGGGGGTCGACGGACAACGATGCGGATGCGGCCCATGGCCACCACCTCCTCCAGGTGACCGGTATCTGCCCAGCCCACGCGGGTTCACACTTCCGGGCTTCCGCGGTTCACCGCGCGACGGGCTCCGGGCGCTGCGCCGGGGCCGCGCGGATGCGGGCCGGGCCGGGTGCGGTGACCCTTGATGGGTGGGGGTGCAGAGGCGAGGAGGATCAGGCATGTCCGCACTGGACAAGATCAAGAAGATGTTCAAGGGCCATGAGGACCAGGCCGGGAAGGGCATCGACAAGGCGGGTGACATGGTCGACGACCGGACCAAGGGCAAGTACAGCGGTCAGGTCGACACCGCCCAGGACAAGCTCAAGCAGCAGTTCGGCACGGAGCGCGACCAGGACGGGCCGCCCCGCGCCTGAACGCGGCCGGTCGGCCGGCCCCTGTCCGCTCGCACCCGGTCCGTGCCACGGGTCACCCCTGTGGCACGGGCCGGGTGCGCTGTCCGTCCGGGTGCCGGGTGCTTCCTGAAGCCGGGTACTGAGCGCCGAGTGCTCCCTGAAGGACACGGGAGGTGCGGGAAGAAATCCGGGATGCTTATCCGATTCTTGTTATTGTCCGGCCCGCACCGCATCTCCCGAGTGTGGGAAGTGACAGCACCGGACCCCGGAAGAGTGAGCACAGCATGGGCAAGGATCACGGGACGGCCTTGATCGAGGCGGCGCGAAGCGGCGACCAGGGAGCCAAGGACCGGCTCGTCGCGTCGTATCTGCCGCTGCTGTACAACGTCGTCGGCCGGGCGTTGAACGGGCACGCGGACGTCGACGACGTGGTGCAGGAGACCGTGCTGCGCATGCTGCGCAGCCTGCCCGAGCTCCGTGATCCGGAGAGGTTCCGTTCCTGGCTGGTGGCGATAGCCATGAACGAGATACGCCGGCACTGGCGCGAGGGCCAGGCGGGGACGGTCTCCGCCGACCGGCTGGACGACGCCTACGACCTGCCCGACCCGCGCGCCGACTTCGTCGAGGTGACCATTCTGCGGCTCGGGCTGACCGGGCAGCGGCGTCAGGTGGCGGAGGCGACGCGGTGGCTGGACGAGGACGACCGCGCGTTGCTGTCGCTGTGGTGGCTGGAGACGGCGGGCCAGCTGTCGCGGGCCGAGGTCGCGGCGGCCATGGAGCTCTCCCCCCAGCACACGGCCGTACGCGTCCAGCGGATGAAGGCGCAGCTGGAGGCGGCCAGGGTCGTGGTGGGCGCGCTGGCGGCCGACCCGCCGTGCGTACTGCTGGAGGACATGACGGCGGGCTGGGACGGGGTCCCCTCCGCCCTGTGGCGCAAGCGGCTCGCCCGCCACGCCCGTGAGTGCACCGTCTGTTCGGGGCACGGCTCGGGGCTCGTGCCCGCGGAGGGGCTGCTGGTGGGTCTGGCGCTGGTCCCGGTGGCCGGGGCCGCCGCAGGCATGGTGGCCCCGGATCTCCTGCCGACGGCCGCGCACCTCACCGTGGCCCCCGAGTCCGGTGCGGGCCGCGCCGAGCGCAGGCGCGGCCAGGTACGGCGGCGGCGCCGCAACTCGGCCATCGCCGCCGTGGTGGCCGTCGCGGCGCTCGGTACCGGTGGCGCAGCCGTACACCTCTACACCGACGGCGAAGAGCGGGACGCGACGACCCTGAGCGCCGGGGCTCCGACGGAGAGCGCGACGGCCCCGCCCACGACGGCCGCCCCCTCCCCCACACCCACGCCGACGGCTCCTTCGCCGTCGGCCTCGGCCTCCTCCGCCTCCCCCTCGGCCAGCGCGTCCCCGTCGCCGACCCCTTCGCGTACGCCGAAGGCTTCCCCGACGAAGAGCACCCGGCCCCCCGCCCCGAGCTCGGCCGCCCCCGCCCCCAAGCCCCCGCCGCCGCCCGCACCGGCGCCCGCGCCCCCGGCGTCGGTGGGCGGCCAGGTCCTCCAGATCGTCAACGCCGAGCGGGCGAAGGAGGGCTGCGGTCCGGTGGCCTCCAACGACCTGCTGGCGACGGCGGCGCAGCGGCACTCCGCCGACATGGCGTCCCGGGACTACTTCTCGCACACCTCCCTGGACGGCACCAGCCCGGGCGACCGGATCACCGCGGCCGGATACCGGTGGAGCACCTACGGCGAGAACATCGCCAAGGGGCAGCGGACCGCGGCCGATGTGATGCAGGCGTGGATGGACAGTCCGGGGCACCGCGCGAACATCCTGAACTGCTCCTTCAAGGAGATGGGTATAGGGAAGGTGGACTCCGGGGGCGGCCCGGTGTGGACGCAGAAGTTCGGGGCGCGCTGAGCGGCACGCGGTGATCTTTCACCTGGTGGAAACGCGGCGGAAGCACCGCCTCCACCTCGCCGGTCCAGACTGACATCAGCGCCCGGGCCGACGGTGTCCTCCGGCGGATCGCCCCTCCCCTGTGGACCGGAGCCCGGTGGTGTCACCTCTCTTCCCCTTCGCCGTCCGGCCGTTGCCGCCCTGGCTCGGCCATGTACTGCGTACGCAGCGCGGACCCGTCCGTGGCGGGGCGGTGCTGCGCGGGGCGCTCGCCATGGTCCCGCTGCTCGTCGCGGTGCTCGCCGACCGGCCGACGGCGGGTGTTCCGGCGGCGCTGGGGGCGATGTTCGCCGGGATCAACGACCGGCCGGGCGGGCGGCGCTCCTCCGTGTCGCGGGTGGGGGTCCCCGCGCTGGCGGGCGCCGCCGGGCTGCTGGCCGGTTCGCTGCTCCCGGCGGCCGGTCCGCCGGGGGCGGGGGTGTTCGTGCTGCCGGTGCTGCTCGGTGCGCTGGGGCTCCTGGCGGGGGCGCTCAGCGCGACTGGGCCCGTGGCTTCGGCGTGCGGTACGCAGCTGCTGGTCGCGGCCGTGATCGGGGCCGGTATGCCGCTCCCGGAGTCCGGCGGGGAGCGGGCGCTGCTGTTCCTGGCGGGGGCGGGGTGGGCGTTGTCGCTGCGGCTGGTGCTGCCCTCGCACCGGCGGACCGGTGGCCCTTTCCGGTACGACGGTGAGCGCGAGGCGGTCGCCGGGGTGTACGCGGCGGTGGCCGGGCTGCTGAGCGCGGCGGGCGGTCCGGAGGCTCCGGCCCGCCGGGCGGCGCTCACGGCGGCGCTCGACCAGGCGCAGGACGCCCTGTCGGGCCCCCGGCTGCGGCGGTACGCGAGCTCGGCGGCGGAGCGGCGGCTGCATGCCCGGTACGCGGCGGCGCTTCCGCTGGCCGAGGCGGCGACGGCGCTGGCCTGGGCCGGTGAGGTGTTGCCCGGCCGGGTCGCGGAGGGGCCTCGGCGGCTGGCGCACGCGGTGCGTACGGGGAGCGCGTGCGGGCCGCTGCCCGCGCCGGTGCGTTCCGGTGCGGGGCTGCGCGCCCTGGACGACGCCCTGCTGGCGGCCGCGGATGCCTTCGACCGCCGGGACGGGCAGTCGCTGCGGACCGTGCGCGGGCGCCCGGGGCTCGGTCCTCCGCTGCGCCGGGCCCTCGGCCCCGCGGGGCGGGAGTACGGGGTCCGGGTGGCGCTGTGCTGCGGGGTGAGTGCGGCGGTGGCGCTGGCCCTGGAGCATGAGCACTGGTACTGGATGCCCGCCACGGCGGTGTTCCTGGTGAAGCCGGATCTCGGGCCGCTCGTCTCCCGGGTGCTCAGCCGGGCGGCGGGGACGGTCGTGGGCGCCGCCGTGTTCGCGGGGTTCGCCGGGGCTGCCGGGTTGTCCGCGGTGGTGGCCGGTCCGCTGCCCGCGGTCGTAGCCGTGGCTCTGTGCGGGGCGCTGATCCCGGTCGCCGCCCGGCACTTCGCGGCCCAGACCGCGGTCGTCACGGTGCTCGTGCTCTGCCTCGTCGTGCTGGCGGGCGAGCCGCAGGCCGCCTGGGGCCGGGTGGTGGAGTCGCTGACGGCCTGCGCGATCGTGCTGCTGGTGGGGCATCTGCCGCTGCCCGGGCGGCGGGGCCACGGGGTGCGGGAGGCGGTGGACACGGCGGTGGCGGCCGGGCACCGGTATCTGCGGCATGTGCTGGCCCGCCCCCAGGACGGCCCGGGGCGGGGGGTGCTGCGCCGCGACGCCTACCGTTCGCTCGCCGCGGCGCGGGCCGCGCTGGATCTCTCGGCGGCCGAACTTCCGCCGGTCGCGGGGCACACGGCCGGTTTCGAGGCGGTGGCCGGTGCGCTGGAGCGGCTCGTGGACACGACGACGGCCTGTGCGGTCCATCTCGGCGACCGGGCGGCCGGGCTGCCCCCGTCGCACGCGGAGCGGCTGGCGGCGCAGCTGGCGGATCTCGAGGCGGCGCACCGGGCGTCCGCGCGCTCCGGGGTGCTGGTGTGAGGGCCCGTCCGGCGGACCTTCTACGATGCGTTCATGATCGCTGAGTTGCAGTGCGTGGTGCTCGACTGCCGGAACCCGGGGGAAATGGCCGCTTTCTACGCGTCGCTGCTCGGCGGGGAGGTCGACCGGCCCGACCGGCGGTGGGCCCTGGACGACGACTGGTCCACCGTGCACTCGGCCGGGCTCGTGCTGGCCTTCCAGCGGGTCCCGGACCACCGGCCGCCCCGGTGGCCGGGGCAGGAGCCGTCCCAGCAGATCCACCTGGACCTCGCCGTGACCGATCTGGACGGCGCCCACGAACAGGTGCTCGCGCTGGGGGCGTCCCTGCTCGACGGGGGTGAGGGGCGGCGCGGCTGGCGCGTCTACGCCGATCCCGCCGGGCACCCTTTCTGTCTCGTACGGCACTGACGTCTCTCGTACGCGTCTCTCGTACGCCGTCCCTTCGGGTGCGGCCGGGACCCGGTGCGGGGCCGCACCGGGTCCCGGCCGGCTCAGCGCAGGAGCAGAGCCAGCGACGTACCGACGCAGGTGACCGCGCCCACGGACACGATCGAGAGTGCGACGCAGCGCGCCCGGAGCCGTTCGTAGCGCCGGGTGTACTCCCCGCGCAGTTCGGCCGCCCGGTCGCGGACGCGGGTGAGGGACTCGCGGGAGACCGCGACCCGGTCGGTGAGGTAGACGCGCTCCACGTCCTCGCGCTGGGCGGTGGTGAGCCAGGGCAGTTCGTCGGTGAAGCGGCGGGCCTGCCGCCGTGCCCTCTCGACCTCGGCGTTCCACAGCAGATAGCCCTCCAGCTGGGCCAGGCCGCGGGCGCTGTCCTTGTCGGGTTTCACGCGTCCTCCTCTCGTCGGGCCGTCCGGGTCGGGGTGGAGCGGGCTCACTCCTGTTTGTCCCCCGGTGCCACGGTGGCGGAGGCGTCGGGCCGGTTGGCGGCCTCGTCGAGCACGCGCACCGAGGGGTGGTGCAGGTCGAACGCCGGGGATTCGGAGCGAATCCGCGGCAGGGTGACGAAGTTGTGGCGCGGCGGCGGGCAGGAGGTCGCCCATTCCAGGGAACGGCCGTAGCCCCAGGGGTCGTCGACCTCGATCTTCTTGCCGTACTTGGCGGTCTTCCAGACGTTGTAGAAGAACGGCAGGAGGGAGAGGCCGAGCACGAAGGATGCGATCGTGGAGATCGTGTTCAGTGCGGTGAAGCCGTCGGCGGCGAGATAGTCGGCGTAGCGGCGGGGCATTCCCTCGGCACCGAGCCAGTGCTGCACCAGGAAGGTGCCGTGGAATCCGACGAACAGCGTCCAGAAGGTGATTTTACCGAGCCGCTCGTCGAGCATCTTTCCGGTGAACTTGGGCCACCAGAAGTGGAATCCGGCGAACATCGCGAAGACCACCGTGCCGAAGACCACGTAATGGAAGTGTGCGACGACGAAGTACGAGTCCGAGACATGGAAGTCCATCGGCGGCGAGGCGAGAATGATGCCGGTGAGGCCGCCGAAGAGGAAGGTGACCAGGAATCCGATCGCCCAGAGCATCGGGGTCTCGACGGAGATCGAGCCTTTCCACATCGTGCCGATCCAGTTGAAGAACTTCACTCCGGTCGGCACCGCGATGAGGAAGGTCATGAAGGAGAAGAACGGCAGCAGGACCGCTCCGGTGACGAACATGTGGTGCGCCCAAACGGTCGCGGAGAGTCCCGCGATGGCGATGGTGGCGGCGACCAGGCCGATGTAGCCGAAGACCGGTTTCCGGCTGAACACCGGGAAGATCTCGGTGACGATCCCGAAGAACGGCAGGGCGATGATGTACACCTCGGGGTGGCCGAAGAACCAGAAGAGATGCTGCCACAGCAGCGCGCCGCCGTTGGCCGGGTCGAAGACGTGGGCGCCGAACTTGCGGTCCGCCTCCAGGGCCAGCAGGGCGGCGGCCAGGACCGGGAAGGCCAGCAGGACCAGAACACCGGTCAGCAGGACGTTCCAGGTGAAGATCGGCATGCGGAACATCGTCATGCCGGGGGCGCGCATGCAGATGATCGTGGTGATGAAGTTAACCGAGCCGAGGATCGTACCGAAGCCGGAGAAGGCCAGACCCATGATCCACATGTCGGCGCCGATGCCCGGCGAGCGGACCGCGTCGTTCAGCGGGGCATAGGCGAACCAGCCGAAGTCGGCGGCGCCCTGCGGGGTGAGGAACCCGGCCACCACGATGAGCGAGCCGAAAAGATACAGCCAGTACGCGAACATGTTCAGCCGCGGGAACGCCACGTCGGGCGCGCCGATCTGGAGCGGCATGATCCAGTTCGCGAACCCGGCGAACAGCGGCGTCGCGAACATCAGCAGCATGATCGTGCCGTGCATCGTGAACGCCTGATTGAACTGCTCGTTCGAAATCAGCTGGGTTCCGGGGCGCGCCAGTTCGGCGCGCATCACCAGGGCCAGCAGCCCTCCCACGCAGAAGAAGGCGAAGGAGGTGACGAGGTAGAGCGAGCCGATCGTCTTGTGGTCCGTGGACGTCATCCACTTGACGACGACGCTCCCCGGCTCCTTGCGCCGTACCGGAAGTTCGTCCCCTTCGGCGGCATCGGTCTCCACCGTTTGCGAGATGCCCCTCGTCGTCACTGCGACGCTCCTTCGGTCAACGGCCCGTGTGGACTCGGCGACCAGGATGGACCCGCGGCGATCGGTCCGGTGGGACATCCTTCCCCGTCCCGCGCGAGCGCCCGGCAAGGACACTCAAATGGCCCACACCGGCCCGGCGGGTGCGGGAAGTCTCCGGCGGGGCCCGGACCAGGGCTTCGGGCGCTCCGCGAGGTGCTGCGCATCCACCGAACGGTGGATGGGCGAATCAACCCCTGTGCGAACTCCTCGGTCGATGCGGCGGGGTGCGGTGCGCTCGTAACTTCGCGGTATGACCGCACTGGACGTACGGAATCTGCATAAACGCTACGGGCGGCACATTGCCGTCGACGACGTCTCCTTCACCGTCGAGGAGGGGGAGATCTTCGGCATCATCGGGCCCAACGGCGCCGGCAAGACGACCACCGTCGAGAGCATCGCCGGGCTGCGAACGCCGGACTCCGGTTCGGTCTCGGTGCTGGGGCTCGACCCGGTCGAGGACCGGGCGGAGGTGCGTGAGCGGCTCGGCGTGCAACTGCAGGAGAGCAGCCTCCCGGACGCGATCAAGGTCGCCGAAGCCCTGGAGCTCTACGGCTCCTTCTACCGCAACCCCGCCGACCGGCGCGAGCTCATGGAGCTCCTCGGTCTCGCAGAGAAGCGCGACACGCGGTACAAGGCTCTCTCGGGCGGGCAGAAGCAGCGGCTTTCGATCGCGCTCGCCCTGGTCGGCGGTCCGAAGGTCGCGATTCTCGACGAGCTCACGACGGGACTGGACCCGCAGGCCAGGCGCGACACCTGGAGCCTCATCGAGCGGGTCCGCGACACGGGCGTCACGGTCCTCCTCGTCACGCACTTCATGGATGAGGCGGAGCGCCTCAGCGACCGGATCGCCGTCATCGACGGCGGCCGGGTCGCCGCAGTGGATACGCCCGAGGGGCTGATCGCGCGGTCGAGCGCGGTGCAGCGGGTCCGGTTCCGGGTGAGCCAACCGCTGGACAGGAACGTCCTGGCCGGGCTTCCCGATGTGACCGGTGTCGAGAACACCGAGGGCCGCTGGCTGGTCACCGGCAGGGGGCAGCTTCTGAGCGGCGTCGCGGGGGCTCTCGCCAGGGCGCGGGTCGTGGCGGAGGATCTCCGCGTCGACCGGCGCGACCTCGACGACGCGTTCGTGGCCTTCACGGGCCGCGCCCCGAAGTCCCCGGAACCCCCGGAGAGGAGGGCCGGCTGATGCATGCTCTTCTGAAGACGGCCGAGGTCGAGACGAGACTCTTCCTCCGGGAGTCCGCCACCGTCGTTTTCGGTGTGCTGTTCCCGGCGGGACTCCTGCTCGGGCTGGGTGCCGTCCCGGCGCTCAGGGAGTCGTCGCCGGAAACCGGCGGGCTCCGGTCCATCGACATCTGGGCGCCGACCGCCCTGGTGTTCGGGATGGTGATGATCGCCGTGCAGCACGTCCCGGCGGTCATCGCGACGTACCGTGAGCGCGGCATCCTGCGCAGGCTGTCGACCACTCCCGTGCATCCGCGGAGTGTCCTGCTCGCGCAGATGGCGGTCGCGTTCGCCTCCGTGGTCGTCTCCGCGGTGCTCATGATCCTCCTCGCGTGGGCGGTGCTGGACATCGCGCCGCCCGAGCGGCCCCTGGAGTTCGCCGTCGCCTTCGTCGTCGGCTATGCGGCACTGCTCGGGCTCGGTCTGGTCTCGGCGGCCGTGGCCCGCACGAGCAGTGCCGCGAACCAGGCCGGTACGCTCCTGTTCGTCGCGCTGATGTTCTTCGGCGGGGCCTTCCTGCCCCGTGTGCTCATGCCCGATGTGCTGCGCGAGGCCGGTGAGTTCATACCGCCCGGGCTCCAGGCCCTCACCACGGCGTGGTCCGCCGAAGCGGGCGAGGTCACCGCCACCGCCGGTGGGCAGCCCTTCTGGCTGCAGATCGCCATAATGGCGGGTATCGCGGTGACCGCGAGCGCGCTCGCCGCCAAGCTCTTCCGCTGGGAGTAGATGCCGATGACGCGGGATGCCGGGGCCGGTGGGCGCCCGGGCCCCGGGACGCGCGAGTCCGCCATCGCGGAAGAGGCGGAGAGCGTGAACCGCTCCCGGCTGGCCTGGAAGAAGGAGCAGCTGCGGGTCTGGGACCTTCTGCAGCTGATCACGCCGTGGCTGCTGCTGACGGTCTCGACGGCGGTCTACTTCGCGTGGGCGCTTCCGGGCTCCGGTGAACGTTTCCGGCCCGAGGGCGCGTTCGTCCTCGGTCTGGTCGCGGTCTCGGTGCTGTGGGTGCTGTTCGGCCATACGCTGCCCATCAGGAGGAGGACGCTCCGGCCCGTGTCTGCGGGCGTCTTCTTCGTCGGGCTGCTGGCGCTGTGCGTCACCCTGATGACGTACTCCGGCATCTTCCTCGTCTTCACCGTCGCGGGCTTCTTCCACGCGTATCTGCTCAGGCCGTGGCCGGTGGGGGTGCTCGGGGTCCTGGCCACCTCCGTGGCCCTCAACGGCTCGGCGATGCGCGTGTGGGCGGACCCGGCCCCGGACGTCCTCGCGGAGTTCGTCCTGATCGTCGCCGTGCAGACCGCGGCGATCGGGGTGGGAATCCTGCTGACGGCGCGGAGCGAACCGGAGGAACGCAGGCGGGAGGAGCTCGTCGAGCGGCTGGAGGCGGCCCTCCACGAGAACGCCGGACTCCATGCGCAACTGGTCGCCCAGGCCCGTGAATCCGGGGCGCAGGACGAGCGGCAGCGCCTGGCGGGCGAGATCCACGACACGCTGGCCCAGGGTCTCGCCGGAATCATCACCCAGCTCCAGGCGGCGGAGCGTTCCGCGCGTGTGCGGGGCGGGACGGAGGAGCACGTCACGCGTGCGCTCCGGCTCGCACGCAGCAGTCTGACCGAGGCCAGACGGTCCGTACGGGCGCTCGCCCCGCAGGAACTCGGGCGGGCCCGCCTCCCCGACGCGCTGCGCACGTTGACCGAGCGCTGGTCGGAGGAGCAGGGGGTCGAAGCGCGGGTGGAGGTCACCGGCGCCCGGGAGCCGCTGAGCCCGGCGATCGAGGTGTCGCTCTTCCGGGTGGCGCAGGAGTCGCTGACCAATGTGGCGAAGCACGCGGGGGCCTCGCGCGTCGGTGTCACGCTGTCGTACACGGGCACCGAGGTGCTGCTGGACGTACGGGATGATGGACGAGGGTTCGCGGAGGGCGACGGCACCGGCTTCGGCCTGACGAGCATGCGCCAGCGCATCAGAGGGGTCGGCGGTCACCTAGAGATGCAGAGCGCACCGGGTGAAGGGACGTCCGTCAGCGCGCGCGTTCCGGCGATCGCCCCCGGAGGCATGGGAGCGGAGGGGGAGACCGACCGATGATCCGACTGGTGGTGGTCGACGACCATCCGATCGTACGAGGCGGTCTGCGCGACACCTTCGCGGACGCCGAGGACATGGTCGTGGTCGGTGAGGCCGGGGACGGCGCCGAGGGCGTCGAACGCGCGAAGCTGCTGGCGGCGGATGTCGTGCTCATGGACCTCCGGATGCCCGTGATGGACGGCGTCGCCGCGACCGCGGCCCTGCGCGAGTCGGCCCCGAACACCCGGGTGCTGGTCCTGACCACCTTCGACAGCGAGAGCGACGTCCTGCCGGCGATCGAGGCGGGCGCGATCGGATACCTGCTGAAGGACGCCCTGCCCGAGGAGCTGATGCGCGCCGTCCGTGCGGCCGCGCGCGGGGAGTCGGTGCTCGCGCCGTCGGTGACGCAGCACCTCATGGGGCAGGTCCGGAGGCCCGGCGCCGGAACACTGACCGATCGGGAGAAGGAGGTGCTGCAACTGGTCGCGAACGGCAGTTCGAACCGGGAGGCCGCTGCGGCGCTGTTCATCGGCGAAGCGAGCGTCAAGACCCATCTGCAGCACATCTACGGCAAACTCGGCGTCCGCGACCGGGCCTCGGCGGTGGCCGAGGGCTACCGCCGCCGTCTGCTCACCTGATGCCCCGTCGCCGGCCACCGCACGGCAGGATCGCCACGAACGGCATAACCCCCGGAATAGTCCCCCGGGGAGCGAAGTTGGTGAATCGGCAGCACCACTTCCTCCCCATCCCGGACTCATCGGAAGGTCGGATCTCATGAAGATCGGCATTATCGGCGCGGGCAATATCGGCGGCAATCTGACGAGGCGCCTGACCGCCCTCGGACACGAGGTGTCGGTGGCCAACTCCCGTGGCCCCGAGACCCTGACCGCCCTGGCCGAGGAGACCGGAGCCACTCCGGTGACCGCGTCCGAGGCGGCACGGGACGCCCGTGTCGTCGTCGTGACCGTCCCGCTGAAGGCCGTACCCGACCTGCCCGCGGGGTTCCTGGACGCGGCGGCGGAAGGCGCGGTGGTCATCGACACCGGGAACTACTACCCGCGGCAACGCGACGGCCGGATCGCGGCCATCGAGGACGGGCTGCCGGAGAGCCGGTGGACCGAGCGGCAGATCGGCCACCCCGTGATCAAGGCGTTCAACGGGACGTACGCGCAGGACATCCTGGACCGGGGGCGTCCGCAGGGCAGCCCCGGCAGGCAGGCGCTCCCGGTGGCCGGGGACGACGCGGCGGCCAAGCGGACCGTCCGCGACCTCATCGACGAGCTCGGCTTCGACACGGTCGACGCGGGCGGCCTGGACGAGTCGTGGCGTCAGCAGCCGGGGACGCCGGTGTACGGCAACCAGGGCGATGCCGACACCGTCGTGAAGGCGCTGGCGGAGGCGTCGCCGGAGCGTACGGCGGAGTGGCGCGCCTGAGCGGGGGCGCGGAGGCGGGAGGGGTCTGAGGACCCGTCCATCAGGCCCCTCCCCGGGCGGGCCGCTCAGACCACCCCCGTGACCGTCACCCGTACCGAGACCGACGGCTCGGCGCGGACCGCGGCCAGCGTCGCGGCGTGCACGGCGCGGGTGACGTCGAGGGCGCGGTGGCCGCGCCGCAGGACGAGGCGGATGTCGATGTGCCAGGCGCCGGTCGCCCCGTCCCGGCTCACCCGTACCCCCTGTGCCCGTGCGCCGGGCCCTGTGGCCGGACGCGGCGCCCGGTCGGCGACCCGCGTCCGCAGCAGGTCCACGACGCCGGGGCGCAGGAAGGCGACGCCGGGGACGTCCTGGGCGGCCCCGGCCGCCGCTTCGGCGAGCCGGTCCCGGAGTGTGTCCGTGGTCATCGCGCCGCTCCTCCCCTGCCGTGGCCGCTTCCGCCGTCCTCTTCCTCCAGGATGTCCACGACCCGCACGTCGGCCGCTCCGAGGCGGATGCCGATGTCCCGGTCGGCGGCCTCGGCGATCCGTACGCGTACGGCGTCGGCCACGTCCGGCAGGGACCGGCCCAGGCTCGCCGCGACCTCGACGCGTACATGGACGGGGCCCGTCGGGTCGGCCGGGTCGAGCGGGGCGATCCGGCAGCTCCCGGCCCGTACCCCGGGCAGCGCGTCGACCGCCGCCCGCAGCAGCCGTGCCGCCGTGGCCTCGACGATCCAGTGGTCCTCCTCCGGTTCCCCGAGGGGGAGCGGGCGGCCGGGGCGCAGTTCGAGCCGGACGAGGTCCATCACACGGGCCGTGACCGCGGCCGTGGCCGCTTCGGGGAAGCCGGGCTCCTCGGCGCAGGTACGGCGTACGGCATCGCCCAGTCCGGTGAGTTCCGCCAGGGCCGCCGAGCAGTGCGGGCAGGACGCCAGGTGGGGGTCGGCGGCTGTCCGGCCGGTGTCCCAGGCGTCCCAGACATCGCTCAGCAGGCGCCCGCAGGCGAGCCGTTCCTCCTCTTCGTACCGGCCCTCTTCCGGCCGGCCGGGGTTGGCGCTCATCGCCATGCGCTCATCGCCTCCGTCAGGTAGCGGCGGGCACGGAAGACCCGGCCGCGGACCGCCTGCAGACTGATTCCGACCGTTTCCGCAATGCTCTCGTACGACAGTCCCTGCATCTCCCGGAGCACCCAGCAGACACGCTGCTCGGGCGAGAGGCCGGCCATCGCCTCGGCCAGCGCGTCGGCCGCGGCCCGCGACTCGACGGCGCGTACGGGGGATGCCTGGTGCTCCGGGGCGGCCTGCTCGGGAACCGAATCGAGGTCGGCCGCCGGTCTGCGCGACCTGAGCCGGTTGAGGCAGCGGTTGGTGACGATGCGGTGGAGCCATGTGTGGAACGAGGCGTCCCGGCGGAACTCGGGGAGTTTGCGCCAGGCGCTGACGAAGGCGTCCTGAACGGCGTCCTCCGCGTCCGCCCGGTCCCCCAGGAGCCGCACCGCGAGTTGCAGCATGGCGGGGCTGTGCCGCCGTACCAGCGTCTCGAACGCGTCCTCGTCGCCCTCCCCGGCCCGTACGACCAGCAGCGCCTCGTCGGTCCGGGCGCCCTCCGGCGCCCGTTCCGTCATCTGATTCCCGTCGCCGGGCACGGACCAGCCCCTCCCTCAGTCGGTCGCACGACACCTTCTCGGTGCTGCGGGTCCTGTCGGTCTTCTTCCGTCGTCTTCTTCTGTTCTCTTCTGCCGTCGCGGTCTTCTCTTGGACACCCGGTACGGCGAAACGTCACGCACTGGTGTGCCCCCGGTCGCGCTGTCCGATCGGGAATCGGCGAAAAGTTTCCGGGAACCCGCGTGACGAATCGGCGGACAGCGTGTCCAACGAGATGTCAGGCAGAACGAGCCGAGCGATGTGCGAGGAGTTTCCATGACCACCACCCAGACAGCCGCAGCCGTTCCCGCCGCCGACACACGGGCGGGCGCGGGCGGGCCGAAGCAGAACCGTGGGACCGACGGCACGACGACCGTGGGGCACGGGACCACCGGGGCGTCCGAGCCCGCGGCGACCCGGGGCCGTACGTCGATCGCCGACACCGTCGTCGTGAAGATCGCGGGGATGGCGGCCCGGGAGATTCCGGGCGTGTACGACATGGGCGGCGGCCTCTCCCGCACGATCGGCGCGGTGCGCGACCGCGTGCCGGGCGGCCGGCCGAACGTCGGACGGGGCGTCAAGGTCGAGGTGGGCGAGCGGCAGACGGCCATCGATCTGGACCTCGTCGTCGAGTACGGCGTCGCGATCACCGATGTGGCGCGGGACGTGCGCGAGAACGTCATCGCGGCGGTGGAGCGGACGACGGGCCTGGAGGTCGTCGAGGTCAATGTGACCGTGAACGACGTGCACCTGCCCGAGGACGACGACGAGGCCGCCGTGACCGAGACCCGCGTGGCGTGACGGCGTGACATCGAGGGTGGAAGGGCCCGGCCCGGCGGACGGTGTGCCGGGCCGGGGCGTGCTCGGGGCGGCGGCGGGCATGGCGCTGGGGTTCGCGGGCTGGTTCGGCGGGTTCGGGGCGTTCCTCGTGGTCGGCGCGCTCGGCGCCCTGGGCTGGTTCGCCGGGCGGCTCGTGGACGAGGGCACCGGTCTGCAGGAGTTCCTCGACTCGCTTGCGGGGAGGCGGCGGTGACGGTGCCCGCCGGTGAACGCGGTACGACGACGGTGGCCCCGCGTGCGGTCCGGCGGATCGCCGAGCGGGCCGCCGCCGAGGCGCTGCCCGACGGTGGGTCGGTGCTCCGGGGTTCGGCCGCCGTGCGCGGGGCCTCCGCGCGGATCGCGGTCGGGGTGCGGCTGCCCTATCCGGTGCGGGCCGACGAGGCCGCGCGGCGGGTCCGGGAGCGGGCGGCGACCCGGACGGCCACCCTGACCGGGCTGTCCGTGCCGCGCGCCGAGGTCCGTGTCGACGCGCTGTCGCCCGGCGCTCCGACGGCGGCCCTGGATGCCGTGGAGGCGGCCAACAGCCCGGGCGACGGCAAGGGCGGTTCCGGCCCGCGGATCAGGGCGCGGCGCCGCGTTCCCGCGGCGGTGCTGGCGGCCGTGGGAGCCGTGGCGTGCGGGCTTGTGCTGGTGGATGTGGTCGCGGTCCGGTTCGGCGAAGCCCCGGCCGGGTGGCGTACGGCGGTGCTCGACTGGGCGTCGGGCCACGGTCCGGCGGACACCGCCGTACGGCTCGGCGGAGCGGTCGCGGCCCTGGTGGGCGCGTGGCTGCTGGGCTGCGCGCTCCTGCCGGGGCTGCGGCGGCGGCTGCGGATGGCGGCGCCCGCCCCGGACGTACGGGCGGCGCTCGACCGTACGGCGGCGGCCCGCGTCCTGCGGGAACGGGCCCTCGGCGTCCCCGGGGTGGTCCACGCCCGGGTGAGCGTGCGGCGCCGACGGGCGAGGGTCCTGGCCGGTGTGGGGTACGGCGACCCGGACGAGGTACGCGCCGAGGCCGTCCGGGTACTGGGCGCGAGCCTGCCGGAGCTGGGTCTGGCCCGTACGCCCGTTCTACGGGTCCGGGTACGGGTACGGCGCGAGGCGGGCGGGTACGGCCGGGCGCCGCAGGAGCTCACGGGGGTCAGGTCACCGGGCGCGGGCATGTCCGGGGTGCCCGAGGAGTCCGGGGCGCGGGACGAGCCGCGGGACGGCGGAGCCCGGGAGCTGCACGGGGAAGGGGCTGTCAGCAGGCCCCGGGACGGAGGCGGGGCGTGAGCGGCGGTGTGGGAGGCAGGTCGGTGATCGGGCGTGGCGCGGTGAACCGGGTGCTGCTCGGAACGGTCGGCCTGGCCCTGCTGGGCGGCGGGACCCTGCTGGCCGTCGGGGACGGTTCGGGGCTGGGCCGGGCGGGGCGCGAAGTGCCGGGCTGGTGGTCCGGGCGCGCGGCCGAAAGGGTGCTGCTGGATCGCGGCGGGCTGGCCCGGCTGCGGGAGAGCGGGTGGTGGACGCCTGTGGTGATCGTGGCGCTCACCCTCGTACTGGCATTGTCGGTCCGGTGGTTCGCGGCCCAGGTGTCGACGGCCGGTCCCCGGTGGGTCGGTCTGCGGGGTGCCGGTCTCACGCTGCGGCGGCGGGCGTGGGAGCGGGCGATGACCTCGCAGGCGGCCGGGGTCGACGGTGTGGCGCGCGCCCGGGTACGGCTGGCGGGCCGGCCGCTGCGGGCGTCGGTGACGCTGGTCGTGGAGCCCGAGGCGCGGCCCGCGGAAGTGGTGCGCCGGGTGGCCGCCGGGGTCGTCGAGGACGCGCGTCGCTGCGCGGGCGTACGCGATCTCCCGGCCGATGTACGGGTGCGGGTGGCGAACCGGCGGGAGCGGCGGGCCCGGTGACCTGGGTGCCGGGGCTCTGGTGCCGGGGGAGGTCTGGTGCAGAGGGGCTGGTGCCGGGGGATCTGGTGCAGAGGTTCTGGTGCCAGGAGGCTCGAATGCCGGGGGGCTCGGATGCCCAGGCTCCGATGCGGGGCCCTGGTGTGCTCCCGCGTCTCCACAGACGTAGCTACTCGTGAGTAAGGTGTGGGCCCGGGATGTCGGCGCCACGGTCCGTCCGGCCCCGGGTACGGCCCGACGACGACCGTGGACAAGGAGTTGCGCCATGCCCCGCACCATGTCCGTGGCGGACAGCATCGTCATCGACGCGCCTCCGGCACAGGTGTACGACCGGCTCAGCGACCCCACCACGATGGGCCGGTGGAGCCCCGAGAACCGGGGAGCGACCGTCCGGGGTGAGCGGCGCGACGCGTACGTCGGCATGGTCTTCGAGGGCCGGAACAAGCGCGGCGCCATGAGCTGGACGACCCGCTGCACCGTGACGGCGGCCGACCCGGGTGAGCGCTTCGCCTTCCGGGTCCACGCCATCGGCCTGCGGCGGCCCCGGCTTCCCGGGCCGATCGCCACCTGGGAGTACCGCTTCGAAGCGGTGGACGGCGGGACCCGGGTGACGGAGACCTGGACCGACGACCGGCGTTCCTGGCCGGACTTCCTGGCGGGCGCTTTCGATCGCGTCGCGACGGGCGGGAAGACCTTCGCCCAGTTCCAGCGCGGCAACATCCGGACCACCCTCAAGCGTCTCAAGGCCGCCGTGGAGGAGGACTTCCGGGGAGCGGTCTGAACCATGCCGCCGCGCACGTCCCGCTCCGGCCGCCGGGCGGTGTCACTGCCCCGGTGCACACTGGGCCCGTACGCGTGGTCCGAGTTCAGGGGGACGGATGGGCAGTGGGGAGAGCACCGGTTTCGAACCCGCGACCGGGGACGGGCCGCCGCTCGCCGGGAGCGCCGAGGCGCGCGCCGCTTCGGTGCGGACCGCCTTCGAGGGGCTGCTCCAGATCCGCCGTCTGACCGGCGGCGGGCGGGCCGGTCCGGCCCCGTGGGAGCTGCACCGGCCGGTGCGGGCGGTCGCGTTGGCCCTGGAGAGTTCCGGGGCGGCTCCGTCGGCCGTTGACGCGTCGGGCCGCCGGGTGTCGGCCGGGTACCGGGTGCGGGCGGGTGAGGCGGCGAGGTCGGTACGGGTCGACTGGGCCGGGCCGCCGGGCAGCGGCGCCGCCCACCACGAGGAGGAGGCGCTGGCCGAGTGCGCCGAGGTGCTGCGCGGGCTCGGCTGGACCGTGCTGCTCTACCGGGGTCCTCGCAGGCGGCGGTATCTGGAGGTTGAGCCACCGGCGGGAGTTCCCGGGGTGCGCTGACCGGCTCGGAGGGGCGTTGTCAGACCCGTAGGAGATGCTTGACGGTCCGACACCTCTGACCAGGAGACGCTGAGATGGACAAAGACGAGCTCGCCGCGGCGCAGGCGTACGTCCGCCTGCTGGAGGCCACCCGGGCCGCGCTCTCGGACCCGGAAGACGCACCCCTGTACCTGCCGCTGCTCACCTCACCGATGCGGGAGGCCGACCGGGCCCTGAGCGGCGCGGGGCTGGCGGGGAACGAGGACCGGCTGTTCGCCCTGGTGCGGGAGTTGCAGCCGAGCCTGTCCGGCAGCGACCGGTAGGAAGGGAAGCGGTCCAGAGGGAGGGGCTGTGGTCGGGGCTCGGTCTCAGGTCGTCCCGTCGGCGGTGCCGGGGGCGAGGCCGAGCTCCTGCTCACCCGGTCCGAGGGGGGCGAAGAAGCGGGCGACCGCGCTGTCGTCCACCTCGGCGAGGGTGGCCGGTTTCCACTGCGGGCTGCCGTCCTTGTCGATGATCCGGGCGCGTACGCCCTCCACGAAGTCGGGCTCCTCGCGTACCCGGCCGGAGACGCGGAACTCCTGGTCGAGGACGGCTTCCAGGCTGTCGAGGCGGGCGGCCCGGCGCAGGGCGGCGAGCGTGACCTTGAGCGCCAGGGGCGACCGGCCCGAGAGCTCCGCCGCCGCCCCGGCCGCCGCGGGGGCAGCGCTGTCGTGGAGCCGCCGGACGATCTCCTCGACGGTGTCCGCCGCGTAGCAGGCGTCGATCCAGTCGCGCTGCGCGGCGAGTTCACCGGCGGGCGGTTCCCCGGCGGAGCCCCGTACCGCCTGCGCCACCTCGTCGGCGGTCGTCGCCGCGGCCACGGCTTCGGTGAGCTCCGGCAGCCGCAGGGTGGGTACGTAGTGGTCGGCGAGGCCGCACAGGAGGGCGTCGGCCGCCCCGGCGCTACGGCCGGTGAGGGCCAGGTGGGTGCCCAGTTCGCCGGGGGCGGCGGCCAGCAGGTGGGTGCCGCCGACATCGGGGACGAAGCCGATGCCGGTCTCGGGCATGGCGACCCGGGAGCGTTCCGTGACGACCCGGAGGGAGCCGTGGGCAGAGACCCCGACTCCCCCGCCCATCACGATGCCGTCCATCAGGGCGACGTACGGCTTGGGGAACCGGGCGATGCGGGCGTTGAGGCGGTACTCGTCGCGCCAGAACCCCAGCGACGCGCGGCCTCCGGCGCGGGTGTCGTCGTGGAGGGCGCGGATGTCGCCGCCCGCGCACAGGCCCCGGTCGCCCGCTCCGGTCAGGACCACCGAGGTGACGGTCCGGTCCTGTTCGGCGCCGGTGAGCGCCTCGTCGAGCAGCCGCACCATGGTGTGGGTGAGGGCGTTGATGGCGCGGGGGCGGTTCAGGACGATGTGGAGGGAGCTCCCCCGGGTCTCCAGCAGGACGGGCCGGTCGTCGGTCATGTGTGCGCTCCGATCACTGGGCACGGTGGAGACCTGGGGCTGCCATTCTGCGACTCCCCGGCCCCGCTCGGGACACGGGGGGGCGGGCGGGCTGGTTCGGGGGGGGTGCGCGAGGGGGCCGGGACAGGAGTTGCGGCAGGCGCTGCTCCGTGCGTTCCGGAGGGCAAACCGGTGGTGATCCGCTGTGGCACTCCGGTGGAAGCGGCTCGACAATTGAGGACTACGGGGCGCGTCGCCGCGCGCCCCGCCGGACGACCTCCGGAGCATGCATGACCGACCACGAACAGCGGCAGGACGCCGAAGCCGCTCCGCTCCGCCGGACCGACGGGAAGACCAACGGTGAGATCGGGCCGGCGGAGCGCCTCGCCATGAACCGGACCGGCAGCTTCGACTGGGACCTCGACACCCGGACCCTGGACATCGACGACGCGGGGCTCGCGGTCTTCGGTGTGGACCCGGCGACGTTCGACGCGAGCCCCGGCGCGCTGGTGGAGCGGCTGGAGCCGGCGGAGCGGGCCCGGCTGGATGTCACGATCGACGAGGCGATCACCGGCGGCACCAATTCCTTCAATGTCCACTTCCGGGTTCCGCTGGACGACGGGACGCCCCAGTGGACTCATGTCCAGGCCCGCGTCCTGCGCTCGAAGGACGGAAAGGCCCACCGGATCGTGGGGATCGTGCGCGACGCGACGGCGGAAGTCACCCATTCGGCCTTCGTGCTCGATCTGGAAAAGCGGCGGCAGCGTCAGACCAGCATCGTCGAGCGCACGACGAGCGCGATGTCGCGTGCGGTGACCGTGGACGATGTGACGGCCGCGCTCACCGGTCCGGGCGGACTGGCCCGGCTGGGGGCGGACGGGCTGGCCCTGGGGCTGGTGGAGAACTCCGCGCTGAACATCGTGGCGCTGAGCGGCGAGTCGCTGGAGGCGCTCGACGGGCTCGGTTCCGGGGACCTGGAGCGCAACCTTCCGCTGGCGGACGCCATCCGCAGCGGGCGTCCGCGGTTCATCACGTCCCTGGCGGCGCTGGCGCGGCGGTATCCGGTGCTGGAGCCGCATCTGGGGAAGCTGAGGTTCCGGGCCGCCGCCTATCTGCCGCTGGTGGCCCAGGCCCGGTCGCTCGGCGGGCTCGCGCTCTTCTACCGCGAGCGCACGGTCTTCAACGCCGACGAGCGGATTCTGTGCCTGGGCCTCGCGGCCATCGTGGCCCAGTCCCTCCAGCGGGCGATGCTCTTCGACGAGGAGCGGGAGTTCGCCACCCAGCTCCAGTCCGCGATGCTCCCGCCCCGCATACAGGACATCGAGGGCGGCGAGATCGCGGTGCGCTACCACGCGGCGTGGAGCGGGCGGCAGGTCGGCGGCGACTGGTACGACGTGATCTCGCTGCCCAAGAACCGTTACGGGCTCGTCGTCGGGGACGTCCAGGGGCACGACACCCATGCCGCCGCGATCATGGGCCAGTTGCGCATCGCCCTGCGTGCGTACGCGGCCGAGGGGCATCCCCCGGCGACCGTGCTGGCGCGGGCCTCCCGCTTCCTCTCCGAACTGGACACCGATCGCTTCGCCACCTGCACCTACGCCCAGGTCGACCTGGCGACGGGGGCGGCCCGGGTGGTCCGGGCCGGGCACCTCGGGCCGCTGATCCGGCATACCGACGGGCGGGTCGGCAGTCCGCAGGTGCGCGGCGGGCTGCCGCTGGGGATCTCCACGGAGTTCAAGGACGAGGAGTATCCGGAGACCCGGCTCGACCTGGTGCCCGGGGAGACGTTCGTCCTGTACACGGACGGTCTGGTGGAGGAGCCGGGCGCCGATCTGGACACCGGGGTGGAGGCGCTGCGGAACGAGGTGAGCGCCGGGCCCGCGGGGGCCGAGGCGCTGGCCGACCATCTCTCGGACCGGCTCTGGGAACGGTGGGGGTCGGGGGACGACGTGGCCCTCCTGGTCCTGCGGCGCAGCCCCGATGTGGGGTCCTCGCACGCGCCCCGGCTGCACCAGTACATCCATCAGGCGGACCCGGAGGGGCTGTCGGACGCCCGGGCGATCGTGCGCCAGGCGCTCGCCGACTGGGACATGGGCGAGTTCGCCGACGACGCCGAACTGGTCACGGGTGAGCTGCTGGTGAACGTGCTGCTGCACACCGAGGGCGGGGCGGTCCTGACCCTGGAGGTGCTGCCCGAGCCGGTGCGGCGGATCAGGCTTTCGGTCCAGGACCGGTCGAGCGCCTGGCCCCGGCGGCGTACCCCGGGCGAGACGTCGACGTCGGGCCGGGGGCTGCTCCTGCTCGACGCGGTGGCCACCCGCTGGGGCATCGAACCCCGCGGTGAGGGCAAGGCCGTCTGGTGCGAGATCGGCCCCGCTCCCCCGCCCGCCACCGCCGCACCTCCGTCGGCCGCCGAGGCGCAGGCCCCGCCCGCCGGGCGGCGATGAGGGCGTGCCGCACCGCCTTCAGCGGTGCGGCACGCCCCTCGGCCGCCGAGTGTCCGGGGTCAGTTCTCGGAGGTGCGCCGCTTGCGGACGGCCCACAGGATGCCGCCGCCTGCGAGCAGAACCGCGAGGGCGGCAGCGCCTATGACCGGCGTGGCGGAGGAGGAACCGGTCTCGGCCAGATCCGGCGTGGTGGGGCTCGGGGCGGGAACGGCGGGAGCGGACTCCGAAGGCTGCCCGCTGGGGGTGGTGCTCGGCTCGGGCGTCTGCGTGCCCGGGGTCTCCGACGGCGTCGACTCGGTCGGGGTCGGCTCGGTGACGGTCGGGGTCGGCGAGGGCGGCGTCGGCGAGGGAGTCGTCCCCTCGCACACCTCGGCCGTCTTCGTCTCGTCGAGCGAGTGCTTGCCGCCTTCGCCCGCGTCCTTGACGACCAGTCGGACGGTCACCGGCGCGGAGTGCTCGGGAAGCGTGAGCTTCTCGTGGAACTCACGGTCGAACGTCCGGGTGGGCAGCAGGTCCTTGCCGTCCACGGAGACGGTCACCGTGTTGGGGACGCCGCTCGTGTAGTCCTTGAGGTCGACCGTCACCTCGGAACAGGTCACGGACCACGTGGGCGTGTGGGCCATGGCCGGACCGGCGGAGATGACGCCTCCGGTCAGACCGACGACCGCGGCGGCCACGAGTGCTCCCGCGCCACGCCACGACCTCCTGGAAATGATCATGGGTACTTCCTCCAGCTGGATCTCATCGCCCGAATGGCGGTGGGGCGCACAGTACTGCCATCGCCCCGGGAGGGTGCAGTCGCCCCGTGCGCCGCCTCACGAACCAACTGCACCCATACCTCCGCCACTTCGCACAAGGCGGACAGTCGCTTCACGCCACCGTCGGCAAACAGTGGGTCAAGTGGCCGGGCCGGGCGGGCAGTGCCCGGATGCGGCTGCGGCGGCGACGCCGTACGGGGCGGATGCAATGCGGGACCGACGCCGTACAAGGCGACGCCGTACGGGCTTCAGAGGGCCTTGTGCATGATGTGCAGCCCCACATAGCCCTCGGTCGGGTGGTTGAAGCCCTCGGGGAGGGTTCCGATCACCTCGAAGCCGATCGACTCGTACAGCTTGACCGCGCGGGTGTTCGTCTCTACCACCGCGTTGAACTGCATCGACCGGAAGCCCGACGCGCGGGCCCACTCGACCGAGTACTCGCACAGGGCCCGTCCCACGCCCCTGCCCGAGCGGTCGGGGTCGACCATGTACGTGGCGCTGGCGACGTGCGAACCGTTGCCCATGTGGTTCCGGTTCATCTTCGCCGTACCGAGGACCGTTCCCGCTTCGTCGACGGCCACGACGACGCGGTTCGGCGCGGCGACGTACCACCATCCCCGTGCCTCCTCCTTCCCGAGGTCGAGCGGATAGGTGAGGGTCTCGCCCGCGGCGACGACGGTACGGAAGAACGGCCAGATGGCGGCCCAGTCCTCGGTGGTGGCTTCCCTGATCAGCATGCGGACATGATGCCCGACTCGAACGCCTGTCCGCGATCGGTATGTTCGCCGCCCGCCCGTCGCCCTACCGGTCGCCCCGCCGACGCCGTCGCAGCCGGGCCAGCAGTCCCTTTGCGCTCACCTCCGGTACGCGGGAGGGCACGTCCCCGGCAGGAGACGACGGGAGCGGCGGGGGCTGCGGGGCCGATGAGGTCGGTGAAGCCGGTGTCGGCCCGGCGGCGGGTGGGGGCTGCGGTGGCGTCGCGCGTGGGGTGGGGGCCGGGGCGGGCGTCCTCCCGGGCCCGGGATCGTCGCCCGGGTGCGGTGCGGGCCGGTCCTCACGGGCGCGGTCCAGCTCCAGAGTGAGGTTGATCCGCCGCCACAGGATCTCGTCGGGGTCGTCCGCCAGCATCAGCTCCCCCAGGGTCTCCCTGGCCGCCACGGAGCCCGGCCGTCCGAAGACGGGCTCCGGCCGCACCCGTACGAGATAGGCCCGTTCGTAGGGGTCCTCCACCACTTCCGCCAGATGCGCGGAGTCCAGCGCCGATGCCTCCACCGCCGCGCGCGCCCAGGGGTCGCGGGTGCGGTTCAGCAGCCGGTCGATCCGCTGGGACCGCCAGTTCCGCGCCCTCCGGTCGTCCCCCGCCTCCAGCATCGTGCGCATGCCGGGAGGCGTCCGCCCGGCGAGCAGATCGGGCTCCCGCGCCGCGAACGCGGCCAGTTCGTCCGCGAGATAGAGCCAGACGACCGCGCGATACCGGTTCAGATAGAACGTGACCGGTGAGACGCAGCCCGCCCGGGCCAGCCGGGTGAAGCGCGCGGGAGCGATGCCGAGCAGCGCCGCGCCGTCCGCCGTACCGACGGTGCGCACCCGCTCCGCCAGATCGTCGGGGAACCCCGGCCGCTCCCGCAGGCGCGCGATCTCCCGCTCGTGCACCCGTGGCCGCCCGGCGCCGGGTGCGGCGACCACGGTGATCAGCCCGAGATGCACCGCGAGCTCGAACTCACCGCGCCGCAGCCCCAGTTCCTGTGCCGCACGGCCGGAGGCCACGGTGGCCGCCGCACCGCCGGGCGACGCGCGCACCCGCCCGTCGTCCCGGCCGACCCCGGTGTCCCGGCCCTCCGGCCCGTCCCCCGCGGCGGCATCTCCGGCATGCGCGCGGACCGCTTCCTCGACCGTCATGATCGTCCTCCCCGTGAACCTCGAATACTCTCCGTGATCACGGTAGCCCGGCCGGGTCACTTCCGCCCGAGCCTGTGGATAACCTCTTCAGATCCAGGAAAGAAGCAGGTCAGAGAGGTGGGAGGGGTCAGAAGGGGTCCAGCTCCCCGGGGCCGCTCTGGCGGACGGATACGCCGAGGTGCTCGCCGACCCGGTTGACGAGCAGGGTCATCTCGTACGCCACCTGGCCCACGTCGGCCTCGGCCTCGGTCAGCACGCACAGGCAGCTGCCGTCGCCCGCCGCGGTCACGAAGAGCAGGGCCTCGTCGAACTCGACCATGGTCTGGCGGGCCCGTCCGGCCCGGAAGTGGCGCCCCGACCCCCGGGCCAGGCTGTGCAGGCCGGAGGAGACCGCGGCCAGGTGTTCGGCATCCTCGCGGGCCAGTCCGGTGCTGGCCCCGGTGACCAGGCCGTCGTTCGACAGCACCAGGGCGTGCCGTATGAACCGCACCCTGCTGGTGAGGTCGTCCAGGAGCCAGTCGAGTCCCCGGTCAAGCGTCATCTGCTCGTCCTCCCCGTACCTTCGTTCCCCGTGCCCCCCGCTACGCGCGTAAGCCTTGCGCACCGCTTCCGCAGGGGCAAGCGCCCCTCGCGGCCCGGGGTGCCGCTTCGCGCCATGCCCGCATCGGCCCCAGGATGGACGCATGGCACACCACATGACCGACGAAGAATGGCGGGCCTTCCTCTCCGAGGGGACCCGCACCGCGAAGGTGTCAACCGTACGGGCCGACGGCAGTCCGCACATCGCGCCCGTCTGGTTCCTCCTCGACGGTGACTCCCTGGTCTTCAACACCGGCAAAAAGAGTGTGAAAGGCCGCAATCTGGAGCGCGACGGGCGGGTCTCCCTGTGCGTCGACGACGACCGGCCGCCGTACGCGTTCGCCGTGGTGCAGGGGCGGGCGGAGCTGAGCGAGGACCCCGAGGAGCTGCTGCGGTGGGCGACGCGGATCGCCGGGCGCTATGTCGGGCCGGAGGCCGCCGAGGAGTTCGGCCGGCGCAACGGCGTACCCGGTGAACTGGTGGTGCGGGTGCGGATCGACAAGGTCATCGCCCTGGCCGACATGGCGGACTGACCGGCTGCGGTCCGCCGTCGGCCGGTCAGCCGACGGCGTCGAGGAGCCGGGCGGTGTGCATGCGCCCGGCGTACTCGACCGTACGGATCAGGACGTCCTTCCCGGAGTCGCGGTCACGGGCGTCGCAGAGCACGACGGGGGTGCCCCGGTCCAGGTCAAGGGCGTGGGACACATCCTGCGCCGCGTAGGCGCGCGCCCCGGGGAAGCGGTTGACGGCGACGACGAACGGTATGCGCCGACGCTCGAAGTAGTCGACGGCCGCGAAGCAGTCCTCCAGGCGCCGGGTGTCGGCGAGGACGACCGCTGCCAGCGCGCCTTCGGACAGCTCGTCCCACAGGAACCAGAAGCGGTCCTGCCCCGGTGTGCCGAACAGGTACAGCGACAGACCGGCGTGGATGGTAATACGGCCGAAATCCATCGCTACGGTCGAGGCGGTCTTCCGCGCCACCCCTTCCGTGTCGTCCAGTCCCCGCCCGGCCTCGCTCAGCGGCTCCTCCGTCCGCAGCGGCCGGATATCACTGACCGCGCCGACGAGCGTCGTCTTCCCGGCTCCGAACCCGCCCGCCACCAGAATCTTCAGGGCCATCGCGGTGTCGTCGCCGTCCCCGTGAGCGCTGTGAGCGCTGTGGGTGTCGTGCGTGCCGTGCGTGCCGTGCGTGCTTTCGACGTGCTCGGAGGACATCGACCACTTCTCCCGCGAGTGAGCCGCACACCTCTGGCGAAGCTCGGTTCAGCCGTTCGGACATCGCTACGGGCCCAGCATGGCAACCGGCGGCCCGGTCCGAGCGGGTTGATCGTTGTTGACCGATGCGGATTCCGCTCGCTCACTCCTGCCGTTTCCCGCCCCTCTGCCGCCCGGCTTGTGGACTCTTGTGGCCTGTACGGCAGTCGGTGTGCGCCCGGCACGGCTCCGGGTGGGCTCGGCACGGCCTCTACACTGGTTCCTTTCGGCCGCGGCGACGGATGCGGCGGCGGGTCCGCGCGGGCGGCCCACGGACGGGAGAGACAAGAGTGCCAACAGGGACCGGCGGCGGCTTCCAGGACCCGCCCGCCGAGGTGCTGGCCGAGGCCGCGGCCGCGTTCGGGCTCCTGGCAACACCCGCGAGGCTGCACATCGTGTGGGCGCTGGCGCAGGGCGAGAGCGATGTGACGGGCCTCGCCGAGCGGGTCGGGGGCACGCTCCCGTCGGTCAGCCAGCATCTGACGAAGCTCAAGCTGGCCGGTCTCGTGCGCTCCCGCCGCGAGGGCCGCAGGCAGGTCTACCTGGTCGACGACCCCGGCGTGGTCACGGTCGTCCGGCTCATGGTCGGCCAGCTCGCCGAGCGCGCCGGGCACCCGCCCCAGGAGCCCGTCCGCCTGCGTGAACTCGGTGCCTGAGGGCAGCGCAGCCGCGGGACCCGGCCGTACCGCCCCCGGCACTTCGGCCTCCGTGACACCGTTCCCGGCCGCCTCGCCGGTCGCCGGTGCCCACGCCCCCTCCTCCGGCACCGGACCGGAATCCCCCCGGGTGAAGACCTCCCTGCAGATACTGCGCTCGCTGGACAGCGGACCGCGCGGGCTGGTGGAGGCACGGGCCGAGGAGCGGCTCGCCCGGTACGGCGAGAACGTGCTGCCCGCCTGGCGGCCGGTGCCCTGGCCCCGGCGCTTCGTCCGCAGCCTCCGGGACCCGTTCACTTCCGTACTGCTCTGCCTGGGGCTGGTCTCCGCCGCCGTCTCCGCGTGGGGCACGGCCTGTGTGATCCTCGCCCTCGTCGCGGTCAGCTGTCTGCTGCGCTCGACCGAGGAGCACCGGGCCGACCGTTCGACGGCGGCGCTCAGGGAACTGGTGGCGACCACGGCGACCGTCGTGCGCCGCTCCTCGGCCGATGCTCCGCCCAGGGAGCGGGACGTGCCGGTGGCCGATCTGGTGCCGGGCGATGTGATCCGGCTGGGTCCGGGCGACCTCGTACCGGCCGATGTGCAGGTCCTGCGTGCCGGAGGGCTCACGGTGCACCAGTCGGCCCTGACCGGGGAGTCGGCGCCGGTGGCGAAGCATCCGCTCGACGCCCCCGATCCCACGCTCGCCCGGGCCGGGCCCTTCGCTCAGCCGCAGCTGTGCTTCCAGGGCAGCAGCGTGACCTCCGGCAGCGGTACGGCGGTGATCGTGGCCACCGGAGGGCGGACCCGGTTCGCCGCAGCGCACGACGGCCGGGCCCGGCAGCGGGGTGCCAGCGCCTTCGACCGTTCGGTGCAGGGGATCTCCTGGACGCTGATCCGGTTCATGCTGCTGACCCCGCCGCTGGTGCTGATGGCCAACGCGGCGCTGCGCGGCCGGGGCCTGGAGACACTGCCGTTCGCCGTCGCCGTGGCGGTGGGGCTCACCCCGGAGATGCTGCCCGTCATCGTCACGACGGCGCTGGCGCGGGGTGCGGCCCGGCTCGCCCGTACCAGCGGAGTCATCGTCAAACGGCTGCCCGCCCTGCACGACCTGGGCGCCGTCGATGTGCTGTGCCTGGACAAGACGGGCACGCTGACCGAGGACCGGCCCGTCGTCGAGGAGGCGACCGACGGTTCGGACGCGCCCGATCCCGAGGTGCTGCGGTGGGCGGCGCTCAGTGCGCTGTGGACCCTCCAGCTGGCGGAGCTGCCCGCGCCGGACGCCCTCGACGAAGCGGTGCTGGACGCCGCGGAGGAGGCCGGTCCCGGGGAGACCGCCGTCGCGTACGAGGGTGTGGCGGCGCTGCCGTTCGATCCGGTGCGCCGGGTCGCGACGGCGGTGCTCCGGCGGCCCGGCCGGCTCGGCGTGCACACCCTGGTGACCAAGGGGGCCGTGGAGGCGGTGCTCGAACGGTGCGCGATGGACGGGGACGAGCGGGAGCGGCTGCTCGCCCTCGCCGACCGCAAGGCGGAGTCGGGGCTGCGTCTGCTGGCCGTGGCGCGGGCCGACCGGCCCGCGCGGGCGGGGGCGTACACCCCCGCGGACGAACGCGGGCTGACCTTCGTGGGCCTGGTCGCGCTGCGGGACGTCCCCGCACCGAGCGCCGCCGACGCCCTCGGTGTGCTGGCCCTGCGGGGCATCACCGTCAAGGTCCTGACCGGTGACCACCCGGGCACGGCGGCCCGCGCGTGCGAGGACCTGGGCCTGCGCACGGGCGCGGGCACGGATACGGCGGGCGGGTACGGCGATGTGGTGACGGCCGAGCTGGTGGACACCCTGTCGGACGCGGAGCTGGCGCGGGTCGCCGACCGGGCGACCGTGTTCGCGCGCTGCACCCCCGCGCACAAGGCCCGGATCGTCTCGGCGCTGCGGTCCGCCGGGCGCACGACCGGCTTTCTCGGCGACGGGGTCAACGACCTGCCCGCGCTGCACGCCGCCGATGTCGGCATCTGTCCGCGCAACGCGGTCGACGTGGCGCGCGAGGCCGCCGACGTCGTGCTGGCGGAGAAGGACCTCACCGCGATCGACCGTGCGGTGCTGGCGGGGCGGCACAGCAGCGGGAACATCGCCACCTATCTCCGCATCACCCTCTCCTCCAACCTGGGCAACGTCATCGCGATGCTGACGGCCGGGCTGATGCTGCCCTTCCTTCCCATGCTCCCGGCGCAGGTGCTGGTGCAGAACCTGTGCTTCGACGCGGCGCAGCTCGCCTTCGCGTTCGACCGCCCGGCGGCGGCCGCCCTGCGTCGGCCCAGCGTGCTGCGGTCACGTGACTTCCTGCGCTTCATCACCGGCTTCGGGCTGCTCAACGCCGCCGCCGACCTCGCCACCTTCGGTGTGCTCGCGCTCGCCCTGCACAACGCGGCCGGGACGGACGGCGAGGCGGCGTTCCACGCCGGGTGGTTCACCGAGAACCTGCTGACCCAGGCGCTCGTGATGGTCCTGCTGCGGACCGGCCGCAGCGCCGCCGAGCGCCGGGCGGGCGGACCGCTGCGGGCAGCGGCGGCGGGGCTCGCGGTGGTCGGCGTCCTGCTCCCCCTGACCCCGCTGGGTCCGCTGCTCGGCATGAGCGCCCTGCCTCCCCTCTACTACCTGCTGCTCGGCTCGGTGCTGGGCCTGTACGCGGTGGGGCTCACGGCGGCGCGGAGGCGTTACGAGCGTCGCCATGCGTCCGGCGTCGAGCCGGAGCGGGGCGTACGGGAGGGCGGCACGGAGCACTGAGGGGGCGGCCGTTCCGCTTCCGCAGCACAGTTGTACAGTTGCGCAATGCGGCAACTATTGCCGCGCAGTCAGAGGGACGCGAGCAGAGAGAAGGGCGGGACCAGAATGTTGCGCAACGGCCTGGAGCCCTGGCACCTGTTGATCCTGGCCATCGTGGTGGTCGTGCTCTTCGGCTCGAAGAAGCTGCCGGACACCGCCCGCGCCCTGGGGAAGTCGATGCGCATCCTCAGGAGCGAGGCGAAGGCCATGAAGGACGAGGAAGCCCGCTGATTCCCCCGGATGTCCGGCATCCCGGGCCGGGCATCCGGCCGCCGTTCATTTCACGGCTTGCGCAATCCGGGAACCTTGAAGGCCGCGCGGGGCGTTCGTACCAGTAGCGGCCACATGTAGTGACAGCAACGCAGCACGGATCGCAGGATCAAGGGATCGACCGGTCACAGGGACCGGCCGATCGGACGTGCGGACCGACGGAACACTGGAGGATATTCATGGGTGTGAGCCTGGCGAAGGGCGGCAACGTCTCCCTGTCGAAGGAGGCCCCCGGCCTGACGGCCGTGACGGTCGGTCTCGGCTGGGACGTACGGACCACGACCGGGGCCGATCACGACCTGGACGCCAGTGCGCTGCTGTGCTCCGAGGCGGGCAAGGTCCTCTCCGACGCCCACTTCGTCTTCTACAACAACCTCACCAGCCCGGACGGTTCCGTCCGCCACACCGGTGACAACCTGACGGGTGAGGGCGAGGGCGACGACGAGTCGGTCGAGGTGGACCTGGCCTCGGTCCCGGCCGAGATCGCGAAGATCGTGTTCCCGGTCTCCATCCATGACGCGCAGAGCCGGGGCCAGAGCTTCGGCCAGGTGCGCAACGCGTTCATCCGCGTGGTGAACCGGGCGAACGGCGTCGAGCTGGCCCGCTACGACCTGAGCGAGGACGCGTCGACCGAGACCGCGATGGTCTTCGGCGAGCTGTACCGGCACGGCGTGGAGTGGAAGTTCCGGGCCGTCGGCCAGGGGTACGCCTCGGGGCTCGCCGGCATCGCGTCCGACTACGGCGTCAACGTCTGAGCGGGAGACCTCTTCCCGGTGCCCGGACGGAACAGCTCGGCACGTCCGTTCCGTCCGGGCGCCGGGCCCGTCCCCGTGTGTCCGGGCAGCCGGGCCCGTCCCTGAGAGTCCGGCGCCGGACTCGCCCCGGAGGCCCGGGCAGCCGGGTGTCCGTCTCCGTTCCGCTCCCCTTCCGCCTCTCTTCCGCCTCGTTCCGTTCCGTCCGGGCGCCGACTGCGCGATCATGTCCGCATGGCCGATGACCACACCCGTGTCCTGGACTTCTTCACCCCGCGCGCGGCCGGCTGGGACAGCCGGTTTCCCGATGACGGCCCGGCCTATGGGGCCGCGGTCGGCCGGCTCGGACTGCGGCCGGGGGACGCCGTGCTCGACGCGGGCTGCGGTACCGGCCGTGCCCTTCCGGCCCTGCGCGCGGCCGTCGGGCCGCAGGGCACGGTGCTGGGCGCCGACCTCACGCCCGCGATGCTGGAAGAAGCGGCCCGGGCGGGGCGGGGGAAGTGCGGCACCCTGCTCCGCGCCGATGTCGCACGGCTGCCGCTGCGCGACGGGGTGCTGGACGCGGTGTTCGGGGCGGGGCTGATCTCGCACCTGGCCCGCCCCGAGGCCGATACGGCGGAGCTCGCCCGGGTGGTGCGGTCGGGCGGGGTGCTGGCCCTGTTCCACCCGATCGGCCGTGCCGCCCTGGCCGCGCGGCACGGGCGCGCCGTCACCGGGGACGACCTGCGGGCCGAGCCCCGGCTGCGGGCACTGCTGGCCGGTTCCGGATGGCGGCTGGACTCCTACACCGACGAGGACGACCGCTTCCTCGCCCTCGCCGTACGCGAACCCTGACGACCGGCCCCGCCCCGTACCCGAGGTCTCGCCGTCGTACGGGAACGGGGCGGCGGCCCGCCCGGAATCACTCGGCGGACACCTCCGACGGGCGCCGGTGGCCGGGAACCGGGCAGCCTCGCACGCCCGGGGTGGGGAACGTGCCGAGGGCGGCAATCTCGTAACCGTCCGGATATCCCTTGATCTCGGGGTTCTGGCGCGCGTAGTGCGGTTTCCGCCGGGGCGGCAGGAGCCGGACGGCGCGGGCCCTCAGACGCAGCGCGCCCCGGGTCAGCCCGCGGGCCACGGGTCCCGGACGCTCGTAGCGGAACGCCCGCAGCAGCGAGTCGTCCAGGAGCGCGAGGCTCGCCCCGCGCACCACGGGGGCCAGCGGTGCCGGGTACCAGGAGGCCATGAGCGCCAGGGTGGCGTCGGAGACCCGGCGGGCCCCCTCGTCCCAGCCGAAGTGCTCGTGCTCGTAGGTGTCGAGGGTGCGCTCGAAGTCCTCGTAGCTCTGCGGGACGTCCTTGATGCCCATCCGGGTGCCCAGCGTGCGGTAGTAGGCGGCGAAGGCCCGCAGCTCGTGGTCGGAGAGCCGACGCCAGCCGAAGTCGTCCAGCCAGCGCTTGGGGGTGACGACGAAGGTGCACAGGACATAGCGCATGTCGTCGTTGCTGATGGCGTAGCTGCGGTGCATCTGGTTGATCCGGCGGATGGCCGTACGGCCCTCCTCGGTGTCGAATCCGTGCTCCACCACGGTGTCGAGGAGCAGCGCGGTGTCGTCGTACCGCTTCTGCGAACGCTCCGTCAGCTCCGCCGTCTCATCGAGGAGTCGGCCGATGCCGGGCACGGCATAGGTGCGGTAGAGGGCCAGTTCGAGGGCGCGGGTGATGTCCCACGGGAACTCGTAGGTGACGGTGAGGCGGTAGATCTCCAGGAAGTCCCGATCCGGGTCCAGTCGCTGAATCTCTTTCAGCCGGTCGTACCGCTGAACCATGCTCTTCCCCTCGTTCGTCCGGAGCTCCAACCTTACGCGGACCGCCCCGTACGCTCCGGCCCTTCCCGGCCCCGGTGACCCGGCGCAAACGGTGGCGGCCCGGGCCCGTCGTTGTGTGTCCGGGGCCTCGACGGCGGGGTTACCGGGTAGTTAAGGTGCGCCGACGGACGGAGCGGGGCCGGGGCCCGGGTGACGGGTGGCCGGGCGCTGACGGATCGGGGACGGGGAGGGACACTGTGGCCGGTGCGGACGCCGACGACGACGCGCTGCTGGTGCTGACCGCGGTGCTGCTGACTCCCGCGCGGTTCCCGAGTGTGCTGGGCGACGACTATGTGGCCGCGTGCGGTGCGCTCGCCCTCGAACCGTACGAGGAGGGGTACGGCCTCGTCCTCGGGCAGGACGCCGACGGGGCCCGCTGGACCGTGGTCGTGGAGGATGTCTCCCTGGTGGCGGTGGCGATCGCCGCGTGGGACTGCGGTATGGAGTACGACCTCTCCCCCGACGGCCGCTCCGTGGTGTGCGCGCTGCCGGGCTGGCCGCTGGCCCTGGCGGTCGCCGCGCCCGGGGTGCCCGCTCCGCACGATCCGGAGACGGACGGGGTGGGCCCCGCGCCGCTGGCTCCTCCGGACACGAGCACCTGGGGCCCGGCACAGCGACGGCTCGGGGCCGACGAGGTCGCGGAGCGGTGGGCGCTGTGGCGTGAGCAGATCGACGACGCGGAGTTCCTGAGGCCGGGCGGGGAGGGAGCCGATGAGCTGGAGGGCGATGAGCCGGAGGGCGGGGAAGGGAGAGAAGGGGAAGGGGACGGTGGTGGGGGTGCTGTGCCCGGTTCCGCCGTGAGCGGGCGGCATCCCGGTGTGCGGCGGGCGTTGTCCGAGGCGCTCGCCTATACGCGGAATCCGCCGCCGCCCGGACGTATCCGCTCCGTCTTCGCCTCCGCCGATACACGCACCCTGCGCGTCGACGGTCCCGGGTGGTCGATGGTCGCCAGGACCGATGACATCGCGCTGATCCTGCTGGACGAGGAGCCGGGCGAGATCCTGCCCGTGGGCCGTGGCCCGGCGCTTCCCGGCCTCCTGGAGGCCCTGGAAGCGCTGGCCTCACATCCGGCCTGAGCCGCCCGTGAGCGAGGCCGGACTCGAAGCCCCGGAGTGCCCTGCCTCAGCCTCAGCGGCCGATCTCCCTGCGGTTGATCCTGCGGAGCCTGCGCCGCTGGGACGGGTCCAGCAGCAGATAGCCCGCGACGGGGACGCCGATCACCACCAGGAGCGCCCACCAGAATCCGATCAGGGGCCACAGGACGGCCGCAGCCACCACCCCCACGACAGCGACCTTCGCACCGTTCGACATGGTCCACGCCTCCTTCGCGGCCGACGCCGCTCCTGTCCTGTCAACGCGTCCGTGCGTCTTTACGTTCCCCATGCCGCCCCCACACCGTCCTCCGTGCCGTCCCCTGTGGCACCCGTCATCGCAGCGGCTCGCCGACCTCGTGCATATGGGCCAGGGCCTGCCGGTAGGACTCCACGAGTCCGGTTTCCGTGTACGGCATGCCGATGCTCCTGCAGTGCTCCTTGACCAGGGGCTGTGCCAGCCGCAGATGGGGCCGGGGCATGCTGGGGAACAGATGGTGCTCGATCTGGTAGTTCAGGCCGCCGAGGAACCAGTCGGTGAGGATCGTGCCGCGCACATTGCGCGAGGTCAGGACCTGGCGCTGGAGATGGCTCCAGCGGTCCCCGTCCGGGTCGGGCATCTCCATGCCCTTGTGGTTCGGAGCGAAGGCCATCCCCAGATGGAGGCCGAACACCGCGTGCAGCAGCAGCGCGAAGACGACGGCCCTGCCCGGCGAAAGCGTGGTCAGCAGCAGGGTCGTGTACAGCGCGAGGTGCGCGGTCATCAGCACGGCGGACACGGCCCGCTCCCGGGCCGGCTGGTGGCGCAGGAACTGGAACCCGTACACCTTCAGCGCGATGCCTTCCAGCAACAGCATGGGGAAGAACAGCCGTGCCTGGTTGCGGGCCAGCCAGCGGGCGAACCCTTCACGTCCTGCCGCCTGCTTCTGGGTCCAGACAAGGGCTCCAACACCGACATCGGGGTCCTTGTCGACGTGGTTGGGGTTGGCGTGGTGCCGTACGTGCTTGTCGTTCCACCACGCCTCGTTCATGCCGAGGAGCAGATTGGCGTGGACCAGGCCGATCAGCCGGCTCGTCCTGCGGTCGCCGGATATCTGGGCATGGCCCGCGTCATGGGCGACAAAGGCGGTCCGGGCCCACAGGACCGCCAGCGGAGGGGCCAGGAGCAGGCTCCACCAGGTGTCGCCCAGCAGGACCAACGCGGTCACCACCCCGCCCAGGGCCACCAGGTTTGCCGCGATGTCGGCGGCATACCGGCCGGTGCGCCGTTCGAGGAGTCCCTGCCCTTTGACGGCACGCAGCAGCGGGGCGAAATCGCTGCCGGTGGCCGGGAGTCCGGTACGGTCCGGTCTGCTGTCGTCGGCGGGGGCCGCGACGGTGGCTGTCGCCTGGGGCATGACGTCTCCGGTCTCTGGAACATATGCGCTGACCTGACAGAACGTACGGATCGGAGCCCCGCGGCAGCCATGGCGTCACCACCCCGATCCCTGCTGGGGCAGGCCCCGCGCCCGGGGTGGTGCTGGCTCCACCATCGAGACCGGGCACTACGGAGAGTGATGTGAGTCACATCAAGGAATCGCACATCGCAGATCTCGATGGAGTACCCTCGGCGACCCCGACTCACTAGTCAAATTTGAGGAATCTGACATCGCTGTGCACCAGCACTCTGCGGCAACGCCGTCCGAGCTCTCCGAACTGTCCCGCTGCTCCGCTGTCTTCATCCCCGCGGACCCGGCCCGCACCGGCCTGATCGCCTTCTGGAACCCGGACGGCAGCACCCCTCCCGACGCTCCCGGGGTCCCCCCGTCGGAGCTGACGGTGGCCGGGGCCGACCTCCGCCGCACCTCCGTGGCCGCGCTGCGGCTTCCCGTACGGGACGCCCTGCCGGTACTGACACGGGCGCGGACCGACCGGCATGCCTCCCCCGCCACCGCCTTCTGGGGCGCGGCGGCGCTGCTGGGGCTGCAGTTCGTCGCCCGGGGGCTTCTGCTGCCGGGGCTGAGCCCCGCCGACCGGGACGCCTGGCGGGTCGGGCCGCTCGGCGCCGAGGACCTGGAGCGCATCCGGGTGCTCGCGGCATCGATGCCGCCCACCGCGCACGCCACCCCGCTGGAGACCGGCGCGGCGGCGGACGGGCCACTGCTGCTGCCCGAGCCGGAGCGGCTGCTGCGGGCGTTCCTGGACGCAGTGGCGGACGGGCTGCCCCGGACGCCCGCCGCCGGATTCGCCGCAGGGGGCCCGGCGTTCGCCGCCCGGGAGCCGCAGCACCTGCCCGAGGGGCGGGCCTGGGCGGCGGATGTGGCGGCCGGTCACGACGCGGGCGTACGGCTCTCGTTGCGCATCGAGGTCACCGGGGCCACGACCGCCCCCTCCGGCGCCGATGCCCTTTCTTATGAGGCATCTCCTCACGAAGCCTCTTCTTATGACGACGCGGCACCTTCGTTCCGTGCCGTACTCCAGATCCACAGCGTCAGCGATCCCTCCCTGGTCGCCGATGCGGCCGAGGTCTGGGCGGGCGGCACGCGGAGTGCGGCGGCGTTCGGGCCCCGGGCCCGGATGGACGCCCTCCTGGCCCTGCGCCGGGCCGCCCGTGCCTGGCCGCCGCTGGCTCCCCTGCTGTCCGCCGCCGTGCCGGACGCGGTGGAGCCGGCCGACGAGGAGATCGCCGAGCTGCTGGGGCCCGCCTCGCGCGCGCTGGCCGCCACGGGTGTGCAGGTGCACTGGCCCAAGGAGCTGGCGAGGAAGCTGACCGCACGGGCGGTGATCGGCCCGGCCGGCTCGGAGGGTGACAGCTCTGACAGGGACGGGGGCGGCGACGGGCGGCGGGGACGTACCGTCGCGGACACCCCCTCGTTCCTGTCCGCCGACGCCCTGCTCTCGTTCGACTGGCGGTTCGCGCTGGGCGACCGGAAGCTGAGCCGCGAGGAGCTGGACCGGCTCGCCGAGGCAGGTCGGCCGATCGTGCGGCTGCGCGGCCAGTGGGTCCTCATCGACCCGGAGGAGGCGCGCCGGGCCCGGGAGACCCAGGACCGCAAGATCACGCCCATCGACGCGCTGGGCGCGGCGCTGACCGGCTCCGCCGAGATGGACGGGCGCCGGGTGGAAGTGGCGGCCACGGGCTGGCTGGAGCGGCTGCGGGAGCGGGTGGCCGATCCGGAGTCCGCCGCGCAGCAGTCGATCGGGCAGCCCGAGGCGCTGACCGCGACGCTGCGCGACTATCAGCTGCGCGGTCTGAACTGGCTGAACACCATGACCTCGCTCGGCCTCGGCACCTGTCTCGCCGACGACATGGGCCTGGGCAAGACGATCACGCTCATCGCGCTGCATCTGCACCGCCAGAGCGACCGCGGGGCGGCCGGTCCGACGCTGGTGGTGTGCCCGACCTCGCTGATGGGGAACTGGCAGCGGGAGATCGAGAAGTTCGCCCCGGGCACCCCCGTACGCCGCTTCCACGGCGCGTCGCGCTCCCTGGAGGGCCTGGCGGACGGGGAGTTCGTCCTGACGACGTACGGGACCATGCGGCTGGACGCGCCCCGGCTGACCGCCGTGTCCTGGGGCCTGGTCGTCACCGACGAGGCGCAGCACGTCAAGAACCCGCACTCGGCGACGGCCAAGCAGCTGCGCACCATCGGCGGCCGGGCCCGTGTCGCCCTCACCGGCACCCCGGTGGAGAACAACCTCTCCGAGCTGTGGGCGATCCTGGACTGGACGACGCCCGGGCTGCTGGGCCGGCTCGGCGCCTTCCGCACCCGGTACGCCGCCGCCGTCGAGGGCGGGAGCGACCCGGAGGCCGCCGAGCGGCTCGCGGCCCTGGTGCGGCCGTTCCTGCTGCGCCGCCGCAAGTCCGATCCGGGGATCGCCCCGGAGCTGCCCCCGAAGACGGAGACCGACCGGGCGGTGTCGCTGACGGCCGAACAGACCGGGCTGTACGAGGCGGTGGTCCGCGAGACCCTGGCCGAGATCTCGGCGGCCGACGGGTTCGAACGGCGGGGGCTCGTGATGAAGCTGCTGACGGCGCTGAAGCAGATCTGCAACCACCCCGCGCAGTACCTCAAGGAGGAGCGGCCCCGGATCGCCGACCGCTCGGGGAAGGTCGAGCTGCTGGACGAGCTCCTGGACACGATCCTGGCCGAACAGGGTTCCGTACTGGTGTTCACGCAGTACGTACAGATGGCGCGGCTGCTGGAGGAGCATCTCGCGGGACGCGGGGTGCCCACGCAGTTCCTGCACGGCGGTACGCCGGTGGCGCGGCGCGAGGAGATGGTGAACCGCTTCCAGGCGGGCGAGGCCCCGGTGTTCCTGCTCTCCCTGAAGGCGGCGGGGACCGGGCTCAACCTCACCCGGGCCGGTCATGTCGTGCACTTCGACCGCTGGTGGAACCCGGCGGTCGAGGCGCAGGCCACGGACCGGGCGTACCGGATCGGGCAGACGCAGCCCGTCCAGGTGCACCGGCTGATCGCCGAGGGCACGATCGAGGACCGGATCGCGGAGATGCTCGCGCGGAAACAGGGGCTCGCGGACGCGGTGCTCGGCTCCGGGGAGGCGGCGCTGACCGAACTGACCGATGCGGAACTGGCCGATCTGGTCGAGCTGCGAGGGGGCGCACGATGAACGACGACGTGTACGGGACGGACGCGGTGGACGCCGAGGGTGGAGCGGGCCGGGCGGAGCGTACGTTCGCGCCGCTGCCTCCCCCGCCGGGCCGGGGCTTCGCCACGTCGTGGTGGGGCCGGGCGTGGCTGAAGGCGCTGGAGGACACGGCCCTGGACGGTCAGCAGCTCAAGAAGGGGCGGCGGCTGGCCAGGGAGGGCTGTGTCGGGGCGGTCGCCGTGCGCCCCGGCCGGATCACGGCTGTCGTACGGGACCGGGACGGCACAGGCCATCGGAGCGATGTGCTGCTCCAGGAGCTGGGGGACGAGGCGTGGGACCGCTTCCTGGACATGGCGGTGGAGCGGGCCGGGCACATCGCGGCCCTGCTGGACCGGGAGATGCCGCCGCATCTGGTGGAGGACGCGGCGGGCGCCGGGGTGGAGCTGCTGCCCGGCATCGGCGATCTGGAGCCGGAGTGCACCTGTGGGACCTGGGACCACTGCCCCCACTCGGGCGCCCTGTGCTACCAGGTGGCGCGGCTGCTGGACGAGGACCCGTTCGTCCTGCTGCTGATGCGGGGGCGCGACGAGCGGCGGCTGCTGGACGAGCTCCAGGTCCGCAGCACCGCCCGTGCGGTGCGGGCCGCGGACGGCGACGCGCCGGAGGAGGCGGAGCGGGACGCGTACGGGGTTCCGGCCGGTGAGGCGTTCGCCATGGGCGCCGTCCTGCCGCCGCTCCCCGGCCCGCCGCCGGTGCCCGCCGAGCCGGGGCCGCCGCCGTCGCTGGACACGGAGGCGGGCCCGCCGCCCGGTCTCGACCCGGCGGCGCTGGAGGTCCTGGCCGCCGACAGCGCCGTACGGGCCCACCGGATGCTGCTGGAGGCGCTGGCCCCGGAGCACGGGCGGCAGCCGCTTCCGGCGGAGCTGACGCCGGAGCAGGACGCGGTACGGCTGGCCGCCGACGCCCGGCCGGAGGCGGGGATCGCGACGCGGCTGGCCAGGGGGACCGGCCGGACGCGCGACGGACTGGAGGCGGCGGTGCGCGCCTGGCGGTACGGAGGGGCCGCCGCGCTGGCGGTGCTGGACGAGGAGTGGGCCCCGGACCCGGACTCCCTCGCGCGGGCGCGCGCCCGGATCGCGGCGGCCTGGGAGGAGGGCGAGCAGCCGAGATTCCGGGCGTCCGGGGCCCGGTGGACGGTGGCGGACTCCGATGTCCAGCTCCGCTACGACCGTGACGGCCGGTGGTGGCCGTACCGCAAGGAGCGCGGCCGCTGGGTGCCTGCGGGACCGGCGGACGACGACCCGGCGGGGGCACTGGCAGGAGCGGACGCGGGGGCCACGGCCGGGGGCTGAGGTTCGGCGGCGGGTGCGGGAACCGGTGCCTTCTTCCGTACGTCATCAGCGGGAGACGGCTGGTTGACGGCTCCCGGCCTCTTCTTTCCCCTCACGCGTCCGCCGTACGGCGGCCCCGAGCCCCCCAGGAGGGTGATGCACCGCCGACGGCTCCTTCAGGGCGCCGCCGTCACCGCGACGGCGGCGCTGGTGCCCGCGTCGGTCCGGTCCGTGGCGGCTCCGGACGCCGTCGCGGACTACCCGACGGCCCTGTGGGCACCGGCCCACACGGCGAACTACACCGTCCCCGCGCAGCCGTCCGAACGCCGGGCCGACCGCGTCGTCATCCACGTCGCCCAGCAGCTGTTCACCCCGACGATCGGCATCTTCCGCGATCCGGCCAAGCGGGTGTCGGCCCATTACGTGGTGCGTTCCGGTGACGGCCATGTCGCGCAGTGCGTACGGGAGCGGGACATCGCCTGGCACGCGGGCAACTGGGACGTCAACACGCGCAGCATCGGCATCGAGCACGAGGGGTGGGTGGACCGCCCGGAGTACTTCACCGACGCCATGTACCGGCGCTCGGCGCTCCTCACTGCGGACATCTGCGCGCGGCACGGCATACCCAGGGACCGGGCGCACATCATCGGCCATCACGAGGTGCCGGGCAGCGACCACACCGACCCCGGCGACCTCTGGGACTGGGAGCGCTACCTCCGCCTCGTCGGCCTCCCCTGACGCCCGCAGCCGGGTGAGCGCGGCGCCCCGTTCGGCGGGCCGGAGGCAGGTACCGCGTTCGGCCGAGTCGATCACCGGGTAGGCGATCGCCACCGAACGAGCGGGACCTGATCTGCGGCATGAGGGCGGACCGATGACTGACGACATTCTGGACGAGGACCTGTACCGCTTCGAGGAGCTGCTGGACGACAGCGAGCGCAAGACGCTCCACCGCGTCCGCGCGTTCCTGCGCGAGGAAGTGGCCCCGAACGCCGACGCCTGGTGGGGGAAGGCGTCCTTCCCCCACCACCTGATCCCCCGGTACGGCGAGCTGGGCATCGCGGGTATGCCGTACGAGGAGTGCGGCGGGCCTGCGGTGAGCAGCCTGCTGAGCGGGTTCATCGCCTTGGAGATGGCACGGGTCGACGCGTCGATGGCCACGTTCTACGGGGTCCACTCGGGGCTCGCCATGGGGAGTATCGCCCGCTGCGGTTCCGAGGAGCAGCGCCGCCGGTGGCTGCCCGCCATGGGGCGGATGGAGCAGATCGGGGCGTTCGCGCTCACCGAGCCGCAGGGCGGGTCGGACGTGGCGGCCGGACTGCGGACCACCGCGCGGCGCGAGGGCGACACCTGGGTGCTCAACGGGGAGAAGCGGTGGATCGGCAACGCCACCTTCGCCGACCTCGTGATCGTCTGGGCCCGGGAGGAGGGGGACGAGGGCGGCGTCCGGGGGTTCGTGGTCGACAGTTCGACGCCCGGCTTCTCGGCCACCGTCATCGAGAACAAGATCGCCCTGCGGACGGTCGAGAACGCCGACATCGTGCTGGAGAACTGCCGGGTGCCGGAGGAGAACCGGCTCCAGAAGGCCAATGGCTTCCGTGACACCGCTGACGTCCTGCGCCGTACCCGCAGCGGCGTGGCCTGGGAGGCGGTGGGGGTGATGCTGGCGGCGTACCGCATCGCCCTGGACTACACGCGTGAGCGGGAGCAGTTCGGCGGGCCGGTGGCGCGTTTCCAGCTGGTCCAGGACCTTCTCGTCCGCATGCTGAGCGATGCCACGTCCTGCCTCGGCATGGTCGTCAGGCTGGCGCAGCTGGAGGACGCGGGCACCTTCCGCGACGAGCACTCGGCAATGGCGAAGGCCCACTGCACCACCCGGATGCGGGAGGTCGTGGGCTGGGGCCGCGAGCTGCTCGCGGGCAACGGCATCGTGCTCGACTACAGCATCGGCCGGTTCGTCGCCGACGCGGAGGCCCTGTACTCCTACGAGGGGACCCGCGAGATCAACACCCTGATCACGGGGCGCGCGGTGACGGGGCTGGGCGCCTTCGTCTGAGCCGGGGGCCGGGGCCGGGGGGTGCGGGCCGCCGCCGCGTACGGCCGTGCGGGCGTACGCCACGGCGGCCCGCCCCGCCCTCCGCCACACTGATGGGGTGACGGACACCGGGAAGCAGACGGACCAGCAGCTGGAACAAGCCATCCTGGAGCTGCTGGACCGTCGCGGGCCGACCGCCACCATCTGCCCTTCCGACGCCGCGCGGGCGGTCCACGGAGGCGACGGCGACGGCTGGCGCGCGCTCATGGAACCGGCCCGCCGCGCCGCCCGGCGGCTCGTGGCGGCGGGCGAGGTCGAGATCACCCAGGGAGGGCGCCCCGTCGATCCGGCGGAAGCGCGCGGTCCCATCCGGGTGCGCCGCGCCCGCTGAAGCACTTCGGCTCACCCCGGCGCACCCCGGGGAATCGCCCGGGGCGCGCTGTCAATCCACCGCTCCCCCATCCGCCTCGTCCGCCCCGTCGGCCGCCCGGCCCGCCCCGTCCGGTGCCGGCGCGGCGAGGACCCTGTCCGGGCGGATCGGCAGGTGCCGTTGGCGTACGCCGGTGGCGTGCCAGACCGCGTTGGCGACGGCCGCCGCCGCGCCCACGATGCCGACCTCACCGATGCCCTTGATCCCGACCGGGTCGTCCGGGTCGGGGTCGTCCACCCAGTCCGCCTCGATGTCCGGGACGTCGGCGTGGGTGGCCACGTGGTAACCGGCGAGGTCGGGGGCGTAGTGGCGGCCGGTGTTCCGGTCGCGGACCGCCTCCTCGTGCAGGGCCATGGAGATGCCCCAGGTCATCCCGCCGACGAGCTGGTTGCGGGCAGTGAGGGGGTTGACGATCCGGCCCGCCGCGAAGATGCCCAGCATGCGGCGGACCCGGACCTCACCGGTGGCGGTATCGACGGCGACCTCCGCGAACTGGGCCCCGAAGGTGTGGCGTTCCTTCCGGGCGAGGGCGCCGATGGCCTCGGTGGTGTCGGAGCGCACGGTGATCCCCTCCGGCGGGATGTCCGGGGCCACCGCGAGCCGCTCCCGCAGTTCGGCGGCGGCTGCCGTGATCGCCCAGGCCCAGGAGCGGGTGCCCATCGATCCCCCGGCGATCATCGCGGGGCCGAAGTCGCTGTCGCCGATCCTGACCCGGACACGTCCGGGCACGGTCTCCAGCGCGTCGGCGGCGATCTGGGTGAGCGCGGTGCGGGCGCCGGTGCCGAGGTCGGCGGCGGCGATCCGGACGGTGAAGGAACCGTCCGCCTCGGCCGTCACCAGGGCCGTGGAGGGAGCCGCTCCGGCTCCGTAGGTCGCCGCCGCCGTCCCGGTGCCGAGCAGCAGGTGCCCTTCGCGGCGTACGCCAGGGCGCGGGTCGCGGTCCGCCCAGCCGAACCGGCGGGCGCCCTCGCGGAAGCAGGCCGCCAGGTTGCGGCTGCTGAACGGGAGCCCGGAGACCGGGCCGGTCTCCGGCTCGTTGCGCAGGCGCAGCTCGATCGGGTCGGCTCCGCAGCGTACGGCGAGTTCGTCGAGGGCCGTCTCCAGCGCGAAGGACCCCGGCGCCTCCCCCGGGGCCCGCATCCAGGTGGGGGACGGCACGTCGAGCCGTACGACGTGGCTGGCCGTGCGGTGGGCGTCGGCGGCGTACAGGACCTGGCCGACGCTCGCGCTCGGTTCGACGAACTCGAACACGGTCGACGTCCGGTTGAGCGAGCGGTGGTCCAGGACGCGGAGCCTGCCGTCGGGGTCGGCGCCGAGCCTGACCCGCTGGACGGTGGGGCTGCGGTGGCCGGCCAGGGAGAACATCTGGCGCCGGGTCATCACCACCCGTACCGGCCGTCGCAGTTCGGTGGCGGCCATCACGGCGGACACCTGGTGGGCGCGCAGGCCCTTGCTGCCGAAGCCGCCGCCGATGTGTTCGGAGCGCACCCGCACCGAGGCGGGGTCGAGCGAGAACATCGCGGCCAGTTCGGCCCGGACCCAGGTGGTGCCCTGGTTGGAGTCGACGACCTCCAGCCGGCCGCCGTCCCACCGGGCGGTCGCCGCGTGCGGCTCCATCATGCTGTGCTGTTCCTCGGGGGTGGTGTACTCCTCGTCCAGCACGACGGCGGAGGCGGCGAGTTCGGCCTCCAGATCCTTGCCGACCTCCGCGGGCGGATGACCGGCGGCGGAGTAGGCGCCGGGGTCGTCCGCGGCCAGCGCGGTGGTGTGCGGCTCCTCGTCGTACGTCACCACGAGCGCCTCGGCCGCCTCCCGGGCCTGCTCCGGGGTCTCGGCGACAACCAGCGCGACCGGCCAGCCGGCGAACGGCACGCGGGCGTCCTGGAAGACGGCGGCGGTCGGGTCGGGCCGGGTGCCGAGCATGCCGACGTAATCGGTACGCAGGCGCGGGGCGTTGCCGTGGTGCAGCACGGCGAGAACGCCCGGCATGCCGAGGACCGGGGCGGTGCCGACGTCACGGACGCGGCCGCGCGTGACCGTGGAGAGCACCAGCCAGCCGTGGGCCAGGCCGGTGAAGGGGATCTCGCCCGCGTACCGGGCGGCGCCGGTGACCTTGTCGCGGCCCTCCACGCGGGTGTGGGCGGTGCCGACGGCGCCGCGCAGCGCCGTGGGTCCCGGCGTGGTGGTCGTCATCGGGGGTCCCTCTCGGCGAGTTCGGTCAGGACGGAGACCACGAGGTTCCGCATGAGGGTCACCTTGTATGCGTTGTCGGGCAGCGGCCTGGCGGCCGCGAGCTCGGCGTCCGCGGCGGCGGCGAAGGCCGTGCCGTCGGCCGCCGCGCCGGTGAGGACGGCTTCGGCCGCGCGCGCCCGCCAGGGCCGGGAGGCGACGGCCCCCAGCGCGAGCCGTGCCGCGCGGATGCGGCCGTCCTCGATGTCGAGCGCGGCGGCGACGGAGCCGATGGCGAAGGCGTACGAGGCGCGTTCGCGCACCTTGCGGTAGCGGGAGCGGGCGGCGACCGGGGCGGCGGGCAGGCCGACATGGGTGATCAGCGCGCCGGGCGGCAGGGCGGTCTCCCGGTGCGGGGTGTCGCCCACGGGGAGGTAGAGGTCGGTGACCGGCACCTCGCCCGGGCCGTCGAGGGTCTCGTACGCGACCACCGCGTCGAACGCCGTCAGGGCCACGCCCATGTCGGAGGGGTGCACGGCCACGCAGTGGCCGGAGGCGCCGAGGACGGCGTGGTTGTGGTGCTCACCGGCGACGGCGGGGCAGCCGCTGCCCGGAACGCGCTTGTTGCAGGGCCCGCTGACGTCGGCGAAGTAGCCGCAGCGGGTGCGTTGCAGCAGGTTGCCCCCGACGGTGGCCATGTTGCGCAGCTGTCCGGAGGCCCCGGCCAGGACGGCCTGGGCCAGCGCCGGGTAGCGGCGGCGGACCTCGGGGTGGGCGGCGAGGTCGCTGTTGGTGACGGTCGCGCCGATGCGCAGGCCCCCGTCGGCGGTGGGTTCGATGCGGTCCAGCGGGAGTTCGCGGACGTCGACGAGCCGGGCGGGCCGTTCGACGCCGGTCTTCATCAGGTCGACGAGGTTGGTGCCGCCGCCGAGGAACCGCGCGTCCGGGTCGGCCGCGAGCAGGGCGACCGCGCCGGTGACGTCGTGGGCACGCTGGTAGCCGAACTCCCTCATACGGCGGCCTCCTTCACCGCTGCCGACCGGCTCGCCGGGCCGTTGGCCGACCGCCCCGCCGCGTGGGCTTCCGCGTGGGCCTCCGCGCCACGGGCGACGGCCCGGACGATCGAGACATAGGCGCCGCAGCGGCAGAGGTTGCCGCTCATCCGTTCGCGGATCTCGTCGGGTGTCAGCGGCGGTGGCGCCGCCCCGGGGCGCACGTCGTCGGTGGCGGCGCTCGGCCAGCCCGCCGCGTGCTCCTCGATGACGGCGATGGCCGAGCAGATCTGGCCGGGTGTGCAGTAGCCGCACTGGTAGCCGTCGAGATCGAGGAACGCCTGCTGGACGGGGTGCAGTTCGTCGCCCTCGGCCACGCCTTCGATGGTGGTGATCTCGCGCCCCTCGGCCGCGACCGCGAGGCTGAGGCAGGAGACGACGCGGCGCCGGTCGAGCAGGACCGTACAGGCACCGCACTGCCCCTGGTCGCAGCCCTTCTTGGTGCCGGTGAGGTCGAGGCGCTCGCGCAGGGCGTCGAGCAGAGTGGTGCGGTGGTCGACGGACAGATGGCGCTTCTCGCCGTTGATGTTCAAGGTGATCGCACTGGTGGTCGACGAGGGCTCTGGGGCCATGATCAGCCTTCTTCGGTGTCCGGTGACGGGAGATCGGGGGCTGCGGCAGCGGTTCCGCGGTGCGCGGACGGAGCGTGGCTCGATCCGGCCCCTGCGGGGTGACGGCTCGCGCTAAGGTGACCCTAAGCGGACAGCTGTCCGCATCACCCGAAAACGTAACGGACGGGTGTCCGGTCAACAAGGACGGGATTCGGCCACGCCCCGCGAGGAGAACGTGTGCACCAGCCGGAGAAGGACGCTCCCCTGCGTTCGGACGCGCTGCGCAACCGCGAACGCATCCTGCGCGTGGCCATGACCGAACTGACCCTGCGCCCGGACGCCCCGCTGAGCGGGATCGCCAGGAAGGCGGGGGTCGGGCAGGGCACGTTCTACCGGAACTTCCCCCACCGGGAGGCGCTCGTCCTGGAGGTCTACCGCTTCGAGACGCAGCAGGTGGCCGACGCGGCGGCCGAGCTGCTGGCCGCGCGCGCACCCGAACAGGCCCTGCGCGAGTGGATGGACCGCCTCGCCCGGTTCGCCCTGGCCAAGGCGGGCCTGGCGGACGCGATCCGGCTGGTCACGAGCGCGCCGGGCGGCCCGGCCAAACCCGGCCCGGCGCCGGTGCTGGCCGCCGCCGAGACCCTGCTCCGGGCCAATGAGGAGGCCGGCACCATCCGTCCGGGGGTGACGGCGGACGACTTCTTCCTCGCCATCGCCGGTCTCTGGCAGATCGATCCGCGGGAGGACTGGCAGCCGAGGGCCGCCCGGCTGCTGGACCTCGTGATGGACGGGCTGCGGGCGGGGGCGCCGGGCCGCTGAACGGTCCGGGGGCCGTACAGCCCTCCCCGTACAGCCGTACAAGCGACCCGCCCACCCGTCCGGCGCGTCGGGGCGGCGGAGGGGTGGGCGGGTCGCGGGTGGTGGCGGGAGGCGCGGCGGTGACGGGAGACGGTCATCCGCAGGCGACGACCGTCGGTCATGCAGGGCGGCCGTCGGTCAGACACGGCGACCGTCAACCAGACGACGGCCATCGGTCAGGTTGGGCAACCGTCGGTCAGGCGCGGCGGGCGTCGATCAGACAGCGATCCGTCCCTCAGGCCGTGGCCGTCGTGTCCCCGGGGCGTTCCACGCCGATCACCTTGCGGTACACGCGGGCGCCGTCGCCGTAGTCGTCCACGGCGTAGTGCCAGGTCGCCCGGTTGTCCCAGAGCACGAAGTCGCCGGGGTTCCAGCCGAAGCGGATGGTGTAGTCGGGCGACGAGGCGTGCCGGAGCAGGTGGTCCAGCAGGACCTTGCCCTCCTGCGGGGTGACCCCGGTGAGCCCGAGCGCCGAGGTGCTGATGAACAGCCCCTTCCGTCCGGTGACCGGGTGTTCCAGGACGACCGGGTGCTCGACGGTCTCCGCGACGGCGGTCCGCGCCGTGCCCTGGGCGTAGTTCTTCGGGTCGGCGTCGTAGGTGGCGCCCACCGAGGCGAGCAGCGCCTTGAACGGCTCCGACAGATCGTCGTACGCCGCCTGGAGATCGGCCCACAGGGTGTGCCCGCCGAGCTCGGGCACCTCCTCGTAGGTGAGCGACTCGACGGCGAAGACGGGGCTGCGCCACAGTCCGCCGATGTGCCAGGTGCTCGCCTTGCCCGTCTGCCGGACGTTGTACGGGTAGACCAGCGGGTTGGCGGCGTCCTTCACGGCGGTGGGGTGGTCGAACGGCTCCGCGAAGACACGTACGGCCTCGACGTGCTGATCAGGTGTGAGGTGCTGGTTCCGGAAGACCAGCACCTTGTGCTCCTCGAAGGCCCGGCGCAGCGCGTCGGCGGTCGCCTCGTCGAGGGGCCGGGCGAGGTCGACGCCGATGACCTCGGCGCCGATCCTCGGTCCGACGCGGCGTATTTCGTAGGTGGTGACGGTGGTCATGCCCATCTCTCCCTCTGCTCGCGGCTGTTGTCGTACGGGGGCGGAGTCGGGCCCGTCAACAGAGGGACGCGCAGGTGCGCGCCAGGTCCACGTGCAGTCGGCGGTGGAGCACAGTGGGGGTCACCCGTCCACGGTAGGCGGGCGCCCCCGGTTCCGGACAGGCGTACGGCGTTGCACTCACGTGAACAGAACGCCGGGCCCGCCGTCCCCCGCCCTCCCCTACTGGAGCCGCCGGATGTCACCCCGGACCCGGTAGAAGCCGCCGGCCGCCGCGTGCAGGGCGTCCACGACGTACCGCGCGCCGGGCTGCCGTATCGCGCGGGGGAACTGGACGTTCCAGGACGTGTCGTAGCCCCCGGACACCACGTGGACGCGGAGGCGGCCGCCGGTGTCCTGGACGCACTCGACGACGACCGACCCGGCGGGGGCGTGGGTCACGGTGGTGACGGCGGCCGGGGCCGTGGCGGGGGCGTAGGTCGGCAGCGCGGCGGCCAGCTTGACGTCACGGGGCGCCGGGACCGTGCCCTGCTGGGCGGCGGAGATGGCCGCCTCGCTCGCGTCCACGCAGACCAGCGAACCGTCCGTCGTCACCAGATACAGCCGCCCGTCGCGGTACTGCATGGACAGCGCCGAACCGCCGCCCGTGCCGAGCTTCCACAGGCGGGTGCCGTCCTGGTCGAAGCAGTACACGGAGGACGACGCGTCGCCCGCGAAGACGAACCGGCCGCCGGGCGAGGTGGCGCAGGAGTACACCGCGCTGTCGCAGGCGTACGTGGCGTCGATCGCGCCGGTCGCCTTCGACAGCCGCTGGACCACGCGGTGGGCGGTCCCCGCGTACACCGCGTCGTCCTCCTGCCAGCCGAACAGGACGCCGCCCCGGGTGGGCGTGTGCCACAGCTCGCCGCCGCCGTCCGGGGCGTAGGCGGTGACGCCGCGGTGGTGGCCGTGGTAGACCGCCCGGTCGTCGGCGCGGACCATCCAGGCGTGCTCGCCCTGGCTGCGGCGCGCCCACTGGTGCTCGTCCTCGTGGTCGATGACGGTCAGCCGGCCGGCCCGGTCCGAGACGTTGAGCAGGCCCTCGTGGATGTCGAGCCAGAAGATGTCGACGTCCGCCGCGATGTCGTACGCGGCGAACGGCAGCTTGGAGGAGAGGTCGTAGACCCGGCCGTCGTCGCAGCCCGCGTAGATCCAGAAGTCGTCGGCGACCAGGCACTTCACCCCGTCGGGCAGGCTGAACCGGGCGAGGACGCCACCGTCGTGGTCCAGGGTGTAGACATCGCCCGCCTGGTTGCCGACCCAGCACCGCTCGTCGTCCACGTGGATGCCGAACGCCGAGGAGCCCGTACGGAACCGCCACAGGACGGGCGCCACGGCGCGCGCCGTGGACGGGGCGGACGTCACCTGGCGCCGGGTCACGGCGCGCGGCGCGCGCTGTCCGGGGACGGCCGGGGCGTACCCCTTGCGGACCTTCTCCCCCACCTTCTTCGCGGCTGCGGCCTGTGCCTTCGCGAGCGTGGGGAACGTCGAGGTCTGGGTCTGCCCGGCGGCGCCAATCCGCCCGTACCGCACGGTGACCACCAGGTCGTCGACGGTCACCTCGTAGAACTTGTGCGCTCCGGCGCCTTCCTGTGACAGCTCCAGATACGTCGTCGACACGGTGGACGCGGCAGGCATGGCAGACCCCTCCCCAGGGCGGACCCGCGGCCGTTCCGGCGGGTCTCACTGCTCACACCGTAGGAGGTGCCACTGACAACGCGCCGCCGCCCTCCCCGTACGGGAACGGCGGCGGCGGTCATGAGGGTGTACGGGCTCCTTCCCCGGCGGGCTACCAGTAGTGGCGCCTGCCGCCCACCGCGCGGCCCGTCGCCCCCAGGGCCCAGAGCACCAGGCCGATGGCCACGAGAATGATGCCGATGGTCCAGAGGACGGAAATTCCGGCCACCAGGCCGATCACCAGCAGAATGACACCGAGGACAATCATGGAGCCCTCCAAACAATGCCGACTACCTTCGAGTATGCGCCTCATAAAGGTTTTCCGTCGGCATAAAGGTTTCCGTCGGTCGGCTCCGCGTGGGCCCGGGGGATGCGGGTAGAAGGCAGCGCAAGCCGTATCCGAGGGAAAGCAAGGTGGTAGCGCATGTCCTCCTCCATCGTCGAGACCGTCGACATCCAGGCCCCCGTCGCCGTCACCTGGGCGCTGTGGAGCGATGTCACCCAGTGGCCGAGGTTCCTGAGCCATGTCCAGCGGGTCGATCCGCTGGACGAGCGGCGTTTCGCCTGGCAGCTGTCGCTGCCCGGGGCGGGCAAGGGGTTCGTCGCGGAGCTGACGGAGGTCGTGCCCGAGAACCGCATCGCGTGGAAGACGGTCGAAGGGGTCCATCACGCGGGCGTGGTCACGTTCCACCGGCTCGACGACCGTTCCAGCCGTGTGGCGCTCCAGATCGAATACGACCCCCAGGGCTTTGTGGAACACCTCGGTGCCCTGACCAACCTCGATTCGGTGCTCGCCAACTATGATCTCGGCGAATTCCAGAAGCTGGCCGAGGTGACGGCGTCCGGCGGAAATCCCGAAATCCACTGACCACCGCCGCGCGCCGCGCCACCGGGCTCCTCCTGCCGGGTTCCTCGCTGCCGGGCGCGGGGGCCGGGTTCCTGTGCCGCGCCCCACAGAAGCTTCCAGGTGCAATCCGGCGCTCAGCGGGTACGAGACCCCCTGACCCGAGTTCACGCAGGCTCTCCCCTCCCGCCTGCGCGAACCGCCGAGGCCCACCGGTTCACCGACCGGTGGGCCTCGGCTCCGTTCGGGCCCGTCTCAGCCCCGGGCCCTCCAGCGACGCCGCCCCTTCGCCGCCGCGACCAGGGCGGGCACCGTGCCGAGCTTGACGCGCGGGCGGCCGTGCTCGCGGCCCCGGGCCACCTCCGCCCGGTCGATGGCGGCCAGCCCCCGGGCGTCGACGACATCGCGGCCCCGGCCGCGGGTGAGGCGGCGGAACGCGGCGGGCGGGTGGGCCGGGGCGGTCAGGGCGCCCGCCACGGCGTCGGCCAGCAACGTTCCGACGGTCTCGGCCGCGCAGGTGCGGTTGGCGCCGATGCCGCCCGAGGGGCCGCGCTTGATCCAGCCGACGACGTACGTTCCCGTCATGCCGCTCACCCTGCCCCCCTCGTGCGGTACGGTCCCGGACGCCTCGTCGAAGGGCAGGCCCGGCACGGCCACGCCCCGGTAGCCGATCGCCCGCAGCAGCAGGCCCGCCGGGATGTCCCGCTCCCCCGGCCCCTCCGTGACACGTACGGCGGTGACGGCGTCCTCGCCGAGCGCCGCCACCGGGGCGGAGTGGAAGCGGAAGACGATGCGCCGCCCGGGTCCGGGCGGCCGCGCCCAGTCCACGGCCCGGCGCTCCACGTCCCCGAGGAGGGCCGCTTTCGACCCCGGGGCCGCCCCGTCGATCGCGGCGCCGGTCCTGGGGTCGTGGTCGTCGACGAGCAGGCCGACACCGGGCAGGTGCTTCAGGGCGAGCAGCTCGGAGGCGGTGCAGGCCGCGTCCTCGGGGCCGCGCCGCCCCAGCAGGACGACCTCGCGCACCCGGGACTCCCGCAGCGCCGCGAGCGCGTGGTCGGCGATGTCGGTGCCCGCCAGCGTGTCCGGGTCCATGACGAGGATGCGCGCGACGTCGAGGGCGACGTTGCCGTTGCCGACGACGACCACGCGTTCCGCGGTCAGGCGCACGGATTCGGGTGCCACTTCCGGGTGGGCGTTGTACCAGGAGACGAACGAGGTGGCCGAGCCGCTGCCGGGCAGCTCCTCACCCTGGATGCCGAGCCTGCGGTCGGCGGAGGCGCCGACCGCGTAGATCACCGCGTCATGGTGCGCGGCGAGCTCCTGGGCCGTGATGTCCTTGCCGACCTCGACACCCAGGTGCATCCGTACCCGGGGGTGGGAGTGGAAGCGGGCGAAGGTCTCGCCCGCCTTCTTCGTGGCGGGGTGGTCGGGCGCTACGCCGTAGCGGACGAGGCCGCCCGCCACCGGCAGCCGGTCGACCAGGGTGACCTCGGCGTTGGTGTGCAGCAGCAGGTCCTCGGCGGCGTACATGCCGGCGGGCCCGGTGCCGACGACGGCCACCCGGATCGGGGCGAAGTCGGCGGGCAGGCTGCGCTCGAAGGTGGGCTCGCCCCAGACGTGGAAGTTCGGCCCGTCGGGGGCGGGTTCGGGCTTCCGGTCGGTGAAGTAGGCCGCGTTGATGGCGGCGTACTCCTTCTGCGCCCCGAAGAGGCTGTCCACCGGGAAGATCGCGTCGACCGGGCAGGCGTCGGCGCAGGCTCCGCAGTCGATGCAGGTCCGCGGGTCGACGTAGAGCATCTCCGTACTGCCGAACGCCCGCTCCTCGGGGGTCGGGTGGATGCAGTTGACGGGGCAGACGGCGACGCAGGTGGCGTCGGAGCAGCAGGTCTGGGTGATGGCGTAGGTCATCTCGTCGTCTCGGGTCGTGGTGAGGGATCGGACCGGCCGCGGGGCCGTACCGGTGCGGGAGCGGGCGGGTCGGCCGGGCGCCGGCCCGCGGCCGCGGTCAGATCAGCGAGGCGCGCTTGTAGAAGAACATCGCCGGTTTCGTCAGCAGCCGGGCCGAGGCCAGGAACTCCATCAGCCCCGAACAGCTCGACCGCATCAGCGACTTGTGGTGCTCGTTGGTCTTCGCCTCGGCGCGGGCCCGCGCGGAGTCCAGGCCCGCGTTGGCGTAGACGTCCCGGTTCACCATGCTGGTGACGATGTAGTACGAGGCGATCGCCACCACGACGGCGTTGAGCTGCCGCCGTACCGCGCCCGCGCCGCGCAGCCGCTTGCGGGTCTCGTCGCGGGCGAACTTCATGTGCCGCGACTCCTCCACGACATGGATGTTGTTGATCGTGCGGACGAAGGGCGCCACCCGCTCGTCGCGCATCCAGTCGCGCTGCATCACGTCGAGGACTTCCTCGGCCACGAGTATCGCCGCGTAGGCCGCCTCGCCGAAGGCCAGGGTCTTGAAGGCGCGCCCCAGCTCCACCACGGGGCGGCGCGGCCGGTAGGCGGGCGCGCCCAGTTTCGCGGCGCCCCGGGCGAACATGATGGAGTGGCGGCACTCGTCGGCGACCTCGGTGAGCGCCCACTGGAAGCGGGGGTCGGTCGGGTCCTTCGCGTACATGTCGCGGAGCACCATCTGCTGGAGGATCATCTCGAACCAGATGCCGGTGCTGGCGACGGACGCCGCCTCCTGGCGGGTGAGCGCCTTGCGCTGGGCCTCGGTCAGCTCGGCCCAGTAGGCGGTGCCGTAGAGCGTGGACCACTCGGGGCTGGCGCCGTGGTGGTCGGGGTCGAGCGGGGTCTCCCAGTCGACCTGGGTGGCCGGGTCGTACGAGAGTTTGGCGGAGGAGTCGAGCAGTCGCCGGGCGACGTCCTGCTCGGCGAGCCGGTCCTGGTCCTCCGGCCGAACGGTGCTGCTGGACATGGTGCGGCTCCTTGACTCGAGAGATCGGCCCGGCGCCGCCCGCCCCGCCTCCCATCGCGTTCCCGCCCGATGAGATCGATGGCCGCCGAGCGCCGCCCGCTTGTTAGACGCTGTGTCTAGCAAGCTTATTAGACGCAAGGTATAGCAAGAGGGCGCGCGGGCCTAGACCCGTGCGGGGAATCTGTACGAGCTCTCCACGATCCGGCGCGCGGAAGCCGGTGACGGGCAGACAGAAGGCCCGGCCCGCCTCGGTGGTGCCGAGGCGGGCCGGGCCTGGAGGGGCGGCTGCGCCGGGAGGACGGTGAGGGCGGTGAGGGCGGTTACGCCGCACGCCCGGCCGCACGCCGTCGCATCCGGCCGTACGCCGTCACGCGGGAACGCCGTACGCCGTCACGCGGGAACAGGGGTATCGACGTGGGACCCGCCCGGCCCCTGCTCGGGGTCGGGGTCCGGCCCCGGCTCCTGGTCCCGCTGTTCCGACGCCTCCCCCGGGTCGCTGAGCTGCTCGCGCAGGTAGTTCCAGATCACCGCGATCAGCGCCGCCACCGGGACCGCGAGCAGGCTGCCCACGATGCCGGCCAGGCTGCCGCCGAGCGTCACCGCCAGCAGGACCACCGCCGCGTGCAGGCCCAGTCCACGGCTCTGGATCATGGGCTGGAAGACGTTGCCCTCCAGCTGCTGCACCACGATGATGATCGCCAGCACGATCAGCGCGTCCGTCAGACCGTTCGAGACCAGCGCGATGAGCACCGCGACGAGACCGGCGAAGACCGCGCCCACGATCGGCACGAACGCGGACACGAAGGTCAGCACCGCCAGCGGAAGCACCAGCGGAACGTCCAGAATCCACAGGCCGATACCGATGAAGACGGCGTCGAGCAGGCCCACGAACGCCTGGGACCGCACGAACGAACCGAGCGTGTTCCAGCAGCGCTCGGCCACGACCGGGACGTCGGTGGAGAGGCGGCCGGGCAGCTGACGCGCGAGCCAGGGAAGGAAGCGCGGGCCGTCCTTGAGAAAGAAGAACATCAGGAAGAGGGCCAGCACAGCGGTGACCAGACCGCTGAAGACGGTGCTCACCCCGGTGACCGCCGTGGTGACCACGCTGCCGACGCTGTTCTCGATGCGGTCGACGGCGGCGTCGAAGGCGCCCGTGATCTGGGCGTCGCTGATGTTCAGCGGCGGTCCCGCGGCCCACTCGCGCAGCCTCCCGATGCCCTCGATGACACCGTCGGCCAACTGGCCGGACTGGGAGGCGACCGGGATCGCGATCAGCGCCACGATGCCGGTGCCGACGAGGAGGAACAGCACGGTCACCAGCGCCGCCGCCGGGGCGGGCCGCCATCCCCGGCGGCGCAGGAAACGCGCGGGCGGCCAGGTCAGGGTGGTGAGGAGCAGACCCACTATGAGGGGCCACACCACCGGCCAGGTGCGGCCCAGCAGCCACAGGACGACGGCGGCCATCAACAGGACCAGCAGCAGTTCGAGCGAGACGCGTGCCGATCTACGGAGCGCGGCCGCGGTCTTTTCGGAGCTCAACGTGGCAGACATGGGGTCACCCTATGAGGGGTGCGGCCCCCGCTCCCGCATCCGTACGGGGTGGCGGACCGGGCGGCGGTGCGGTACGCGTCGGAACAGCTGCGAGGGGCAGCACCGGACGGTGCTGCCCCTCGCGTCCACGGACCGGCGTCAGCTCTGGGGGCGCTTGCCGTGGTTGGCGCCGTTCTTGCGGCGGGCCTTCTTCTTACGACGTCGCTTCGAGGACATCGAACCCCTCTTCCCTCTGCTTCGTTACGGACACGTGATCCGCAGAGTCACAGGACCCCGCGGTGAGGGAGAGTACTCCCCACGCCCACCGTCACAAACTCGCGGCGCGTCGGCAAACCGCCGACCCGCCGTTCGGGGTCAGTTGCTCAGGCTCTTGCCGAAGTCCTCGGCACACTTGTCCTGCTCCGCCTGGCTGTTCGCCTTCTGCACGCACTCCTCGAGGTTCTTGAAGCCGTCGGAGTTCAGGAAGGAGACGCCGACGATGAGGATGATGACGGAGCCGATCAGGCCGAGCGCGCCCAGGACGGCGCCGATGATCGCCATCACCCGGCGCGGAGCCCGCCCCTGACGGGCGCGGAGCGCCCCGAGTATGCCGAACACCACGGCGAGCAGGCCGAGGATCAGCCCTCCGACGACCGTCCAGAAGAAGATGCAGGCGAGCAGACCGAGGATGAGAGCGGTGACGGCGAACCCGTTGCTCCTGGCGGGTTCCGGAGCGCCGTACGGTGCTCCCTGGGGCGCCTGACCCGCGTTCGGCTGCTGAGGATAGCTGGGCATGGACATCGGATTCGAACTCCTTTACCAAAAGTTGTGCTGTCCATATGCCTTGGAAGACCTCCGAGATGCAAATCCGGCCAGGTCCTCCTCCTCGGGCCGAACGGCTATTTCCTGCCGTCCCGCCGCAGCTCCGCCGACAGGTGGTGCTGCAACGGCTGCCCGACCGCGGCGAGTTGGTGGACGAAGGTGAGCGTGTCCCCGTCGGTCAGGGTGTAGTGGCGGCGGCTGGCATCGACCTGCTTGGCCGTGGGCGCGAGAGCCACCTCGTGCGTGGCGAGGTCGACCGTGCCCCCGTCGGCCCGCCCGACCGCGATCTCGGCGACTCCGGTGGGCTGGGTGATCAGCGCCTCCACGCGCCCCTCCGGCTGAAGCCGCCACCAGCCGCTCTCCCGCGCCGAGGGCCGCAGCGGGGCACCGTCCGCGTCGATCAGCCAGGCGCGCGCCGCGTAGTGGAGGAACGGCCGTCCGTCGTGGCTGAAGGTGACCTCCTGCGCGTAGCTGAACTCCTCCTCCAGCGTCGGGTACCCGCCCCGCCCCCGGCCTCTCCAGCTCCCCAGGAGCCCGAGCACCGGCTCCAGGAGCGGGTGCGGCGCGGGCGCCTCGCCGGGGCGGAAGGCATCGGGGAAAGGGTGCTGCGGGGCGGGGTCGGACATGGGGTGTGCTCCTGGGTCGCTGCCGGTTCTCGTGCCGGGTGGCAGCCTAGGCGCATCGCCTCGCCCCGGGGATCAGCCGTGACCGGCAGCGGGTCGGCCGTGCGTCAGCAGCGCGTTCCCCTCCGGACGGAGGGCGTACGGGAGCCGTTCCCCAGGCGCGTACGGGAGCCGTTCTCCAGGCGGATGACGCGCGGGAGCCGTTCGATGGTGGCCTCCCGGTGGGCGATGACGATGAGGGTGCGGTCGGCCCGCAGGGTGTCGAGCGCCGATTCCAGGGTCCGGGCGGTCCCGGGGTCGATGTCGGCGGTGGCCTCGTCGAGGACGAGGACGGCCGGGTCGAGGAGGGCGGCGCGCACCAGGCCGACCAGCTGGAGTTCACCGGCCGAGAGCCTGCCGCTGTCCCGGCCGAGGCGGGTGTGGAGTCCCTCGTCGAGCGAGTCGATCCAGCCGCTGAGGCCGAGCTGTCCGGCCGCCCGGGCGATGGCCTGCTCACCGGGGTCGCCCGGGACGAGCCGGAGGTTGTCCAGCAGGGTGCCCTCGATCATGTGGACGCGCTGCGGGATGAGGACGATCCGGCGGCGCAGTTCGCCGGGCGGGAGGCTCCTCAGGTCGTGGCCGTCGTAGCGGACGGTGCCGCTGTCGGGGGCGTACAGGCCGGTCATGAGCTTGGCGAGGGTGGTCTTGCCGGAGCCGGTGGGGCCGACGAGCCCGACGCGTTCGCCCGGTTCGACCCGTACGGAGAGACCGCGCAGGACCTCGGTCCCGGCCACGTACGCGTAGTGGACGTCCTCGATGTCGAGCGGGCCGCGTTCGGCGGTGACCTCGGACACCGGGTGGGGCGGGGTGCCGTCGGACGCGGGCCGGGGCGCGGTGGTGGTGAGCAGGTCGAGCAGGCGCGCGAGGCCGACGAGGGAGCTCTGCACCTGGCCGACCAGGTTCGATGCCTGGGTGGCGGAGTCGAAGAGCTGGCGGGTGGCGAGGATGAAGACCACGACCGTACCGACGCTGATGGAGCCCCGGGCGGTGAGCCAGCCTCCGGCGAGGAGGAGCACGGCGGTCGTCACGCTCTGGACGATGCGGGAGAGGCTGATGAGGAAGAGGCTGCGCTGGCTGCGCCGGGCCGCGCGGTAGCGGCGCTCGTTGTCGGCGAGGAAGCGCGTGCGCCAGAAGCCGGTGCCGCCGCCGGTCACGAGCATCTCGCGGGACTGGACCAGCTCGCGGTAGGTGGTCGCCACCCTCCCGGCCGCGGCGGCCTCGGCGGCGAAGGCCGGGTCGGCGGCCTTCTTGAAGAGCCGCAGCACGCAGACGACGGCGGGCACGAACACGAGGGCCAGGGCCAGCGTGAGCAGCGGCGAGTAGGTGAGCAGCAGCACGGTGGTGAGGACGAGGTACCCGGCGACGGTGAGGACGTCGGGGAGCTGGCTGCGGACGAAGGTGGCGAGGTCGGCGATCTCGGTGGTGGTCCGGCGCAGCAGGTCACCGGAGGGGTGGGCTTCGAGGAAGCGGAGGGGTGCGCGGGAGAGCCGGGTGACGGCCAGTTCGCGCAGGGCGCGGACGACGCGTTCGCCGACGGTGATGAGCAGGAGTTCCGACTGGCGGAACAGGACGAGTCTGAGCAGCGCCAGTACGGTGAGCGCGGCGACGGCGGTGAACAGGCCCGCGCGGTCGCGTTCCAGGAGCTGGTCGACGCCCGCGCCGACGACGGCGGGGACGGCGACGGCGGTGGCGGTCGCGGCGGCGCTCGTGGCCAGGGCGAGGGCGATGCCCCGCCTCTCGGGGCGCAGGTGGGGCCAGGCGCGGCGCAGGACGCGGCGCTGGTCGGGGTTGGCGGTCAGGAGCCGGGGTTCAGCCACCGGTGCTCACCTGCTCCTCCGTTACGTGGTCGGCGCCGGGCGTCCGGGCCGGTGTCAGGGCGAGGGTGCGGTCGGCCGCTTCGATGACGGTGGGGCGGTGGGTGGCGCAGACGATCGTGGTCGTCCCCGGCCGGGCGCGGAGCCGTTCCAGCAGGGCGCGTTCGGTGGTGGTGTCGATGGCCGAGGTGATGTCGTCGAGCAGCAGGACGGCCGGTCGGCGCAGGAGGGCCCGGGCGAGGGCGAGGCGTTGGAGCTGGCCGCCGGAGAGGGTGTTCCCGCGTTCGCCGACGGGGGTGTCCAGACCGTCGGGGGCGGAGGCGAGGGTGTCGTCGAGTGCGGCGGTGCGGCATGCCTCGCGCAGTTCGTCGTCCGTGTAGGGGGCGCCCAGGCGGAGGTTGTCGGCGAGGGTGCCGCTGAGGGTGACGGGGCGCTGGGGCACGTAGCCGATCCTGGCGTGGAGTTCGGCGGTGCCGGCCGCCTCCAGCGGGAGGCCGCCGAAGCGTACGGTGCCGGTGGTGGGCGGCAGGAGTCCGGCGAGGATTCTGAGCAGGGTGGTCTTGCCGGAGCCGGTGGGGCCGGTGACGGCGATGAGTTCGCCGGGGCGGACGGTGAGGTCGACGGGGGCGAGGGTGAGGTGGCCGCCGGAGCGGTGGCTGACGCCCTCGGCGGTGAGGTCGCCGGTCGCGGGTAAGGCTTCCGTGCCCTCGGGGCGGTCGGTGGGCCGGGGCAGCAGGACGTCCTGGAGGCGGCGGGCGGCGGTGGTGGCCTGGCTGAGCTGGCTGATCCGCAGGGTGATGACGCCGACCCACAGGACGAGCATGCTCATCCAGCCGGTGAAGGCGACGATGCCACCGACGGACAGGGGGCCGCGCAGGACCGCGACGCCGCCGAGGCCGAGTCCGGCGCCGATGGCGAGGGCCGGTACGAACGGTGAGAGCGCGGCCCAGTCGGCGGAGATCCGGCCGGTGGCGAGGGTGTGCTCGGTGACGGTGGCGCTGCGCTCGTGGTGCCGTCGTACGAGGGCGGGTTCGCCGCCGAGTCCGCGTACGGCGGCACTGGCCGAGAGCAGCTCCTCCACCGCGTCGGCGCGGCTCCCGTGAGCGGCGGAGAGCCGGGCGTTGGCGGCGCCGAACCGCCGGGGGAACCGGTAGGTGTTGATCCACACCAGGGGCGGGACGCACAGGACGCAGAGGGCGGCGAGCAGCGGGTCGAGCCGCATGATGGCCGCGATGATGACGGCGAATCCGGCGACCCCGGTGACGAACGAGGCGAAGCCGGAGAGCCAGGTGCGCACCAGGTCCACGTCACGGGTGCCGCGCAGGGCGAGGTCGCCTTCGCCGAAGCGGGTGAGCGTACGGGTGTCGAGGCGGGCGACCCGGTCGGCGAGGGCGATGTAGAGGCGGTTGCCCTGGGTGGTGGCGAGCAGGGTGGAGTACCAGCCGAGGGCCATCTCGGCGAGGGCGGCGAGGACACCGGCCCCGACGACGGCGAGGGCCCAGGAGCGCAGGGCGGAGGTGTCGCCGTCCACGATGCCCTGGTCGACGGCGCGTTCGACGATCCAGGGCAGGGCGATGAGCGCGAGCTGGTAGACGAGGCCGCCGAGTACGGCGAGGGCGGCGAGGGCGGGGCGGTCCCGGAGGCAGGATGCCAGGAGCCGGAGGCCGTCCCCGGTGGTGGGGGCGGCGGGTGCGTCCGGGCCGGTGGGCGGCTGCTCGGTGGTGGTGGTGCGGCGGTTCATATGGACCCCCGTCCGGCGCCGGAGGGGTCTTCCGGGCGCGCGGACCGGTCGGGGCGGCCGGGCTCGGCGGAGGGGACGGACCGCTCGGGGCACTCGGGGCGCTGCGGGCGCTCCGCGAAGAAGCCGAGCAGGGCGGCGTTGACCTCCGCCGGGCGTTCCAGATGGCCGAAGTGACCGGCGCGTTCGATCTGGACGTAGCGGGCGCCCGGAACGGTCTCGGCGATCTCCCGGGTGATCTCCGGCGGCACCAGGGCGTCGTCGGCGAATCCGACGCACAGGAGCGGGACGTCGATCGTGGCGTACCGGGGCCGCCGGTCGGGGCCGTCCAGGGTGTCGTACTGGGCGCGGACGCCCGGTCCGTTCTCCGCCGGTGCGTAGGTGAAGACGTCGAGCCAGTCCTGCGCCGCCTGCGGATCGCGCAGGGTGTGGGGCGAGAGGTAGCACAGGGCGGCGAAGACGGCCCGGTGGGAGGCGGGCACCTCGATCCCGCGGTCGTACAGTTCGCGGCGGGCCCGGTGGAGGGCGACGCCGAACGTGTGGGGGCGGGCCCATCCCGCCATCAGCACGGCCTGGCTGACGAGTTCGGGGCGGGCGATGAGGAGTTCGCCGACGACGGCGGCGCCCATGGAGAAGCCGACGACCCGGCAGGGCCCGAGGCCGAGGTGCTCGATCAGGGCGGCCACGTCGGCCGCCATGGTGTCCAGGGTGATGCCGCCGGGCGGTGACACGTTGGGCGGGAGGCCCCGGTTGTCCGGGGCCACGACCCGGTAGCCGGCCGCGGTGAGGGCGGGGGTCTGGCGGGCGCGCCAGGTGGTGCGGGCGGCGGCGGTGCCGTTGACGAGCACGACGGGTTCCCCCTCGCCCGTGTCGTCGTAGGTCAGGGTGATGCCGTTGAGGGGTGCGGAAGGCATGGCGGGATCAGACCTCGCTGTCCTGGGATGCGCCCCCGGTCCGGTGGGCGGTGGGGTGGCTGTCGGTCGTGAACGGCCTCCGGACGCCGTGTCCTTCGGTCGTGGCCCTGCTCATGTCCCCGCTCCTCGCTGCTGGTTGGGGTGGCCGGTTCCGTGCATCCCGCACGGAGACGGTAGGTTAGGCATACCTTACTTCCGACCGCTCCGGCGCGCTCGGAAGATCCTCTGTTTCTCGATCAAGGAGCGACCATGACACGTTCACGCGTCCTGTCCGGCCAGGTGGAGCGCAGGCGGTTCCTCGGCGGACTCACGGGTGCGGCGGCGGCCTTAGGGCTGAGCGCCTGCGGCGTGGGCGAGTCCGGCTCGGAGGGCCCGGACGGCGGGTCCACGGCCCCGTCCGGCGCGGCCACGCGCAGCCTGGACACGGACAACGGGACCGTACGGGTGCCGGAGAAGCCGGAGCGGGTGGTGGTGCTGGAGAACTACGACGCCCTGATGCTCCTCGATCTCGGCCTGGTGCCCGTCGGGGTCCCCGACGGGGCGGCCAACGCGCAGCTGCTGCCTCCGGATGTGTACGCACAGCTCAAGGACGTCGATACCATCGGGGCCTCGGGAACGCCCAACTCCCAGGCCATCGCGGCGCTGAAGCCGGATCTGATCATTGATCAGTTCTACAAGGAGAAGTCGGCTCCGCTCAAGACCATCGCCCCCGTCGCGTACTTCGACTGGCACACCAGCGGATCGCTCTGGCACCAGCAGATAGCGAAGGTCGCCAAGGCGGTCAACAGGGAGAGCCGGCTCGCGGAGAGGGAAAAGGAGTACGAGCGTCGGCTGTCGGAGGTGCGGACGGCCTACAGCAAGCAGATCAGCACGACGACCTGGGCGCCGCTGAGCGGCGGACCGAACGGGAAGTTCTTCCTCGGTACGCCGCTGGTGACGGTGATGCGTGATGTCGGGCTCCGCATCGGCGCCGGACTGCCGGAGAAGGAGGCGGGCTTCGTGGCCAGGAGCTACGAGGAGATGGATGTCCTCAAGGACTGCGACGCGCTGATCTACTCGGTGCAGTACGACGGGAAGGCGACGCCCACGACCCAGCAGCTGCTGGACCACAAACTGTGGAAGGGCGTGCCCGCCGTCAAGGCCGGGCGCGCCTTCCCCTCGAAGCACTTCGTGATGGCCAACTACACCTTCGCCATCGGCGCGGTCGACGAGATCGAGGCCATGCTCAAGCAGCTGTAGCGGCGGTGGACGAGGGCTGCCCGCCGGTGCCGTGCGGCACCGGCGGGCAGCCGGGAACGTCCCCCTGCGGGGCGCGGCTCACGCCGGATCGGCCGCCGCGCTCTCCAGCAGGCTCTTGGGCCGCAGGTCCGTCCAGTTCCGCTCCACGTAGTCCAGGCAGTCCTGACGGCTGCCCTCCGTGCGGGCCACGGTCCAGCCGCCCGGCACCTCGGCGAAGGCGGGCCACAGGGAGTGCTGGCCCTCGTCGTTGACAAGCACCAGGTAGGTGCCGTTCTCGTCCTCGAAGGGGTTGGTCACCGGTCCTCCTCGGTCTGGATGAAGCACATGCCCGGGCAAGCGTATCTTCCGCGTCCTTCCGCGAACCTCCTTTCCCGCCAAGCAACTTGGCGGCTCACGCGCTGCCGGTACCACGCCGTCTGAACAGGACCCACGCCAGATAGACACCGCCCAGCACGGCCGTGGTGACGCCGACGGGAAGCAGGTTGTTGCGCTGGGATTCCTCGGCCACCTGAATCCAGCCGATCTGCCGGTCGGCCCAGACCAGTACGGTGAAGAACTGGCCGGAGGCCAGGTGCGCGGCCGACAGCAGTCCGGCGCCCACCGCCCCCGCCGAGACCAGGCTGGCCCCGGGGCTGCGGGTGATCATGACGGCGATCTGGGGTGCGGCCAGCGCGATGAACGGGATGGGCCCGGCGCTCGCCACCGCGACCCCGCACAGCCCGATGCCCAGGACGGTCAGGGCGAGCCGCGAACGGTTCACCCGGACGCCCAGTCCGGTCGCCAGGTCGTCGCCCAGCTCCATCATCCGCAGCCGTCGGCCGAACAGCAGCGTCAGGGGCAGCAGCACCGCCAGTGCCACGGCCATGGTCTGCACCGAGCTCCAGCCCCGCCCGTTCAGCGTGCCGACCAGCCAGATGTGCGCGTTCTGGGCGTCGTTGAGCGAGGACCGGGTGAGCAGATAGGAGTTGACCGAGCCGAGCATGGCGGTCACCCCGAGCCCGATGAGCACCAGCCGGATGCCGTGCAGCCCGCCCCGGCTCGCCAGTACGGAGACCACCAGGGCGGTGACCAGTCCCCCGGCGATCGCCCCGGCCGCCACCGAGGCCGCCGCGCCGCCGAACGTCACGATGACCAGGATCGCGCCGGTCGCCGCACCGCTGTTGAAGCCGATGACATCGGGGCTGGCCAGGGCGTTGCGGGAGACGCTCTGGAAGATCGCGCCGCTGACACCGAGCGCGCAGCCGACGAGGATCGCCAGCAGCGCCTGCGGAAGCCGTTCCTGGTTGACGAAGTGGACGGCGAGCCGGTCCCCCGTCCCGTGGAACAGGGCGCGGGCCACCTCGCCCACCGTCACCGGGTACGCGCCGAGGCAGAGGCCGACCAGCAGCAGCGCCCCGGCCAGCAGCAGCGCCCCGACGCTCACCGCCCCGGTCCGCCGGTGCATCCGGAAGCTGACCCGCCCGGCCCACAGCCGCACCGGCCGGGCCGCGTCCGCCGTACCGCCGGGCGCCTTCCAGGCGGGCCGCACTTCGGTGGCCGTCACAGCGACGCCCCCTTGCGGCGGCACACCATGGCGATGAAGACCGGCGCCCCGATGAGCGCGGTCACCGCGCCGACCTCCAGTTCGTCACCGGGCAGCGCCACCCGGCCGATGATGTCCGAGACCAGCAGGAGCACGGGGGCGAGCAGCATCGAGTACGGCAGCACCCAGCGCAGATCGGGCCCGGTCAGCCAGCGTGCCACCAGGGGAACGACCAGGCCCACGAAGGCGATCGGCCCCGCGGCCGCGGTCGACGCCCCGCAGAGCAGGGTCACCACGACCACGGCGGCGATCCGGGTCCGGGCGATCCGCGCCCCGAGCGCCCGGCCCAGCTCCTCCCCCAGGGCGAGGGAGTTGAGCGAGCGGGCCAGCAGCAGGGCGATCACCAGACCGGCCACGATGAACGGCAGGAGCTGCACGACGAGTTGGGGTTCCCGTCCGGCGAGGGAGCCGACCATCCAGAAGCGCAGGTAGTCGTAGGTGGCGGAGTCGAAGACGGTGAGCCCGGCGATGACCCCGCTCAGACTGGCGCTGACGGCGGCCCCGGCCAGGGCGAGGCGTACGGGGGTGGGCCCGGCCCTCCCGGAGGCGCCGAGGACGTACACGACGACGGTCGTGAGCGCCGCGCCCGCGAAGGAGAACCACACCAGCGAACCGAAGCCCGCGAGCCCGACGACCCCGATGCCGAACACCACGGCGGCGGAGGCGCCCGCGTTGACGCCGAGGAGCCCGGGGTCGGCCAGGGGGTTGCGGGTGACGGCCTGCATCACCGCTCCCGCCACGCCGAGCGCGGCACCGGCCATCAGGCCGACGAGGGTGCGCGGCAGCCTCAACTGCCGTACCACATCGGTGGTGTAGGAGCCGTCGTCGTTCCAGAGCGCCGACCACACCTGGCCGAGCGAGGTGTCCTTGGTGCCGATCCAGGTGCTGAGGGCGACGAGGAGCAGGAGCAGCGCCGCGAGGACGAGCAGTCCGCCGCCGCGCAGGGCGGTACGGGCGGGGGCGGGTCGCTGGTGTTCACGGGCCGCCGCGACAGGGCGGCCGAGGGTGGACGTACCGGGCACGTCGGTCTCTCACCCGCCCGTCCGGAGGCGGCCGGGCGCGGCTAACGCCCCCGGCACACGGCCTCCCGCGCTTCCCCGACGCGGCACGGTCATCACGCCCGTCACAGCCCGAGGTCGCTGAGGCGCGCCTCGTACCGGATGGTGACGTCCTCCTCGTCGTCGGCCGGGGCGTCCCACAGGGCCATCAGCTCGGCGCGCACGGCGTCCGGCAGGGCCTCGTACCGCTCGTTCCAGCTGTCGGCGTCCGGTATCCAGTAGCCGACGACCTTGAACCGGGTGGCGGGCAGCCCCAGCTCCTTGCGGAGGTAACGGCGTACGGTACGCAGCGCGTTGGTCTCGCCCGCGACCCAGACGTAGCCGCCGGCCATATCCGTGCCGGCCGGGATGGCGGCCTTGACCAGCTCGGCCAGCCGGCTGGCCCCGTGGCCGTTGCCGCCGTAGGTCCAGGTGACCTTGGTGCCGGGGAGCGGCTGGACGGCCTCGGGGCCGGGCAGTTCGACGACCACGCGGGTGGCGACCGTGTCCGGGGTGTTCTCCAGCAGGCGCGCCACGGCGGGCAGGCCGGTCTGGTCGGCGATCAGCACCTGCCAGGCGAGGTCGTCCGGGGGGCTGTAGAGGCCGGTGGGGTCGTTGACCCCGATCACGTCCCCGGGCTGCGCCCCGGCCACCCAGGTCGAGGCCACACCGTGGTCGTGCAGGACGAAGTCGATGTCGATCTCACCGGCCTCCGGGCGCGCCGCCCGCACGGTGTACGTCCGCATGGGGGCGACGGGACGGCCCTCGGGGGTCTCCCAGCCCTTCTCCGTCGTGACGGGCAGCGAGACGTCGCCGCGGTCCGGGCCGTGCGGAAAGAAGAGACGTACGTATTCGTCGCCGACCCCGGTGGACTCGAAGCCGGCGAGCCCTTCGCCGTGCAGCGTCACTCGGGTCATGGTCGCGGTGAGCGGCTGGACTCGGGCGACGACGGCTCGGTGGATCGTCATGGACACTGCCCCTTCGTACGCGTGGTCGGCCTGGTCGCGGGGGCGACAGGACGCGGATACGCCCATCGGGAACGGCCACCGGTGACGGGTGCGCCCCCGGGACGGGCTTCGGCGCACACGGAGGCGGCCGTCCGGCCCGGAGCGCTCGCCCCAGGGGCAGCTCCGATCGACTTAGGCCAGCCTAACCTTCCATGGCCCCTTGTTCGATACCGCCCGGTGGTCGGCCTGTGCCGAGGAGACCGTACGGCGGGGCAGGTGTCAGCAGATGCGCGGCAGTTGCTCGCCGAGCGGCATGTCCACCACCCGGGTGCCGCCGAGGCCGGTGGCGGCCACGACCATGCCGGGGTGGTCCGCCACGCAGGTGCCGATCCGCACCGACTCCTTGCCGAGCGGGTGGGCGCGCATCGCCTCCAGGACGGCGTCCGCGTGGTCGGGCGGGACGAACGCGACGAGCTTGCCCTCGTTGGCGACGTACAGCGGATCGAGGCCGAGGAAGGAGCAGGCGTTGGCGACGGTGTCGGGCACCGGGAGCGACCGCTCGTCGAGCGTGATGCCGACGCCCGCGGCTCCGGCGATCTCGTTGAGCGAGGTGGCGAGGCCGCCCCGGGTGGGGTCGCGCAGGACGTGGAGGTCCCGGCAGACCGCGAGCATGTCCGCCACCAGACCGGCCAGGGATGCGGTGTCGCTCTGGATCTCGACACCGAACTCCAGCCCCTCGCGCACGCTCATGATGGCCACGCCGTGGACCCCGATCTGGCCGCTGACCAGGACCGCGTCCCCGGGGGCGGCGCGCTGCGGGCGGATGTCGACGCCGTCGGGGACCAGGCCGATCCCGGCGGTGTTGATGAAGATCCCGTCGCCGTGACCGGCGTCGACGACCTTGGTGTCGCCGGTCGCGACGGTCACCCCGGCGGTACGGGCGGCGTCGCCCAGCGCCTGGGCGACCCGGCCGACGACGGAGAGTTCGATGCCCTCCTCCAGGATGAAGCCGCAGGAGAGGTAGGCCGGGACGGCTCCGGCCATGGCGAGGTCGTTGACCGTCCCGTTGACGGCGAGGTCGCCGATGGACCCGCCGGGGAAGAACAGCGGCCGGACGACGAAGGAGTCGGTGGAGAAGGCGAGCCGGGCGCCGCCCATCGTCAGATGCGCGGAGTCACCCAGCTCGGCGAGGACGTCGCTGCCGAAGGCGGGCGCGAAGAGGTGCTCCACCAGCTCGGCGGAGAGCGTTCCGCCGCCCCCGTGGCCCATGACGATGCGCTCGTGGTCGCGCAGGGGCGCGGGGCAGGTCCAGCCGGAGAAGTCCGGGGCGGCCGGGGCGGATGCGGAGGCGGGGGCGGTGTCAGCCAACGGAACTCGCCTCCTTGGCCGGGGTGTTGGCCGCCGGGGCGTTCACCGTCGGGGCTTCGAGCCGCCGGTACAGGTAGTACGCTGCGCACGCGCCCTCGCTGGAGACCATCGTGGCGCCCAGCGGGTTGCGCGGGGTGCACTCCTTGCCGAACACGGCGCACTCGTGCGGCTTGATCAGCCCCTGGAGGACTTCGCCGCTGCGGCAGACCGTGGACTCCTCGGTCTCGATGCCGGTGACGGAGAACCGGTACTCGGCGTCGTACTCCCGGTACTTCGGCGACAGCCGCCAGCCGCTCCGCGGGATCATCCCGATACCGCGCCAGGAGCGGTCGGTGACCTCGAAGACATCGGCCAGCATCTTCTGCGCGGCCGGGGAGCCCTGTTCGTTGACCGCGCGCGGATAGGCGTTCTCGACGGTGTGCTCGCCGGTCTCCAGCTGCCGCACCGCGCGCCGGATGCCTTCGAGGATGTCCAGCGGCTCGAAGCCGGTGACCACGATGGGCACCTCGTGCCGGGCGGCGAGGTCCGGGTACTCCCGGGTGCCCATGACCGTGCAGACGTGACCGGCGGCGAGGAACGCCTGTACCTGGCAGTCCGGCGAGTTCATGATCGCGTCGATCGCCGGAGGCACCCGTACGTGGGAGACCAGCAGGCTGAAGTTGGGGATGGAGAGCTTCTTCGCCTGGTAGACCGTCATCGCGTTGGGCGGGGCGGTGGTCTCGAAGCCGATGCCGAAGAAGACGACCTGCTTCTCCGGGTTCTCCTGGGCGATGCGCAGGGCGTCGAGCGGCGAGTAGACCACCCGGACGTCCGCGCCCTCGCTCTTGACCTGGAACAGGTCGCGGCCGCTGCCCGGGACCCGGAGCATGTCACCGAAGGAGCAGAAGATCACATCGGGGCGGGAGGCGATCTCCAGGGCCTTGTCGATGATCTCCAGCGGGGTGACGCAGACGGGACAGCCGGGGCCGTGGATCAGCCGGATCTCGTCGGGGAGCAGCTGGTCGATGCCGTGGCGGATGATCGAGTGCGTCTGTCCGCCGCAGACCTCCATCAGGGACCAGGGCCGGGTGGTGAGCGCCCGGATGTCGTCGAAGAGCCGCTCCGCGAGGACCGGGTCGCTGAATTCATCGAGATACTTCATGACCGCGCCTCCTTCTCACTGCGGTCGGCGGGGAGTTCGGTTCCGGCCGGGCGTTCGGCGCCCGCGTCCTTCGCCGCCCTGCCCCAGTGGTCGCCGAACTCCTCCTCCAGGACGCCGAGGTTCTCGAAGAGTTCCAGGGTCTGGCGCGCCGACTCCTCGTCGAGCCGTTGCAGGGCGAATCCGACGTGGACGATGGCGTAGTCCCCCACCTGCATATCGGGGACGTACTCCAGGCAGACGTCCTTGACGACACCGCCGAAGTCGACCTTGGCCATCCGCGTGGCGTCGCGTTCCTCGATCTCCAGCACTCGGCCGGGTACGGCCAGACACATGGCGCTCTCCTCCCTCACTCCTTCGTCCGGGCGGCGACCATCAGCTGTCCGAGCGCGAGCCCGCCGTCGTTGGGGGGCACCTTGCGGTGTCGCAGTACGGTGAAGCCGTCCTCCTCCAGGCCGGCCGAACAGCCCTCCGTCAGCAGGGCGTTGCAGAACACACCTCCGGTCAGGGCCACGGTGGCGATGCCCGTGCGCCGCCGGGCCGCCGCGCACACGTCACGGACGAGGCCGGTCACCGCCCGGTGGAAGCGGCGGGCCACGGCCGGGGCCGGGACCCCGCCGAGGACGTCCTCGGCTGCGGCGGCCAGGACCGGGGCCGGGTCGGCGGTCAGGGGGAGTTCCGGCCCGCCCGGCTCTGCTCCCAGGATGAACCCGTACGCGCGTTCGCGCCCGTCGTCGCCGGAGCCGGGGGCCCCGTCGTCCAGCGCCGCATTCTCCAGGCGCATGGCGGCCTCGGCCTCGTACTCCACCCGGTGGCAGACGCCCGCGAGCGAGGAGACCGCGTCGAAGAGGCGGCCCATGCTGGAGGTGGGGACGCAGTTCAGTCCGCACTCCAACTGCCTCTCCAGGAGCTTCCGTTCGCCGGGCGGGGCGATGGCGGCGCACGGCAGTCCGTCGGCCCACGGCACTCCGGCGGCGCGCAGATGGGAGAGCGCCATCCGGTACGGGTTGCGGACGGCCGCGTCACCGCCGGGCAGGGGGACGTAGCGGAGGTGGGCGAACCGCTGGAAGCCGTCGTAGTCCGCGATGAGCACCTCGCCGCCCCAGACCGCCCCGTCGTCGCCGTACCCGGTGCCGTCGAAGGCGATCCCGATGACGGGGGCGGTGCCGTCGAGCCCGTGCTCGGCCATGGTGGAGGCGACGTGGGCGTGGTGGTGCTGGACCTGGCGCAGGGGAAGGCCGCGGGCCTCGGCGGTGCGGCGGGCCCACTGGGTGGAGCGGTAGCCGGGGTGGCGGTCGGCGATGAGGAGGCGCGGGGTGACGGTGGTGAGACCGGTGAGGTGGTCGGTGGCCTTCGCGAAGGCGGTGAGGGTGGCGAGGTCGTCCATGTCCCCGACGTGGGCGGAGAGCCAGGCGTAGCGGTCGTCGGCGGCGCAGAAGGTGTTCTTCAGGTCGCCGCCCACCGCGAGGGCCGGGACCACGGGCAGCGGGAGGGCGAGCGGCAGCGGGGCGTATCCGCGCGAGCGGCGTACCGGCAGCTCGGCCCCCGCGCAGATCCGGACCACCGAGTCGTCGCACGGCACGTGGATGGGCCGGTCGTGCCGGAGCCAGGCGTCGGCCAGGCCGTCGAGCCGGGTCAGGGCCTCCGCGTCGTCGGTGACGATCGGCTCGCCGGAGCGGTTCCCGCTGGTCATCACGAGGACGGGCGGTCCGGGCGGGTCGCCGGGCAGGCCGAGGAGCAGGCGGTGCAACGGGGTGTACGGGAGCATCACGCCCAGGTCCGGGCTGCCGGGCGCGACACCTGGAGCCACGCCCGCGGACGGTGTACGGCGCCGCAGGAGGACGACCGGTTTACGGGGGCCGGTGAGGAGCGCGCGTTCGGCGTCGTCCACGTGGGCGAGGCGGTGGACGGTCTCCAGGGAGTCCGCGAGGACGGCGAAGGGCTTGCCGCCCCGGTTCTTGCGCTTGCGCAGGGTGCGTACGGCGGCGGGGTCGCCCGCGTCGCAGGCCAGGTGGTAGCCGCCGATCCCCTTCACCGCGAGGACCGCGCCCTCCGCCAGCAGCCGCCGCGCCGCCGTGAGCGCGTCACCGTCGTGGAGCGCTTCCGAGCCGTCCTGGCGGCACAGGGTGAGGCGGGGGCCGCAGGCCGGGCAGGCGATCGGCTGGGCGTGGAAGCGGCGGTCGGCGGGGTCGGCGTACTCACGGGCGCAGTCCGGGCACATGGGGAAGCCCGCCATGGTGGTGCGGGGCCGGTCGTAGGGGAGGCCGGTGACGACGGTGAACCGGGGGCCGCAGTGGGTGCACGTGATGAACGGGTGGCGGTGGCGCCGGCCGGCCGGGTCCGCGAGCTCGGTGAAGCAGGCGTCGCAGGTCGCGGTGTCCGGCGGGATCAGGGTGCGGCCGGTGCCCGAGGCGGAGGGGCGGATGGTGAAGCCCGAGCCGTCGTTGAGGGCGGGCACCGGGCGCGGTTCGACCGATTCCACGACGGCGAGCGGGGGCGCTCGGGTGCCGATGGCGTCGGTGAAGGCGTCCACGGCGGCGGCCGGGCCCTCGACCTCCGTACGGACGCCGTCGGCGTCGTTGGTGACCCAGCCGGTGAGCCCGTACTCCTCGGCCAGGGTGTAGACGAACGGGCGGAAGCCGACCCCTTGGACCGCGCCGCGCACGGTGAGGTGGCGGCGGGTGCGGTCCTGCGGGGTCGGCGTGGTCATCGTGGGGTTCCGGCGGGTGCGTGGGAGTGGTCGGGAACTCCGGCGGGTGCGTGGGAGTGGTCGGGAACTCCGGCGGGTGCGTGGGAGTGGTCGGCGGCTCCGGCGGGTGCGTGCGTGTGGTCGGCGACAGGATCGTCGTCGTGGTGGTGGTGCAGGTGTTTCTCGTGCTGCCGGGCGAGCACCGGCGTATGTGTCTCCCGGCCGTCCGCCGCCCGCAGCACATGGGCGAGGAGCGCGTCGACGCCCTCGCCGGTCCTGGCTGAGGTCTCGATGACGGGGACGCCCGGGTTGACCTGCTGGACGCCCCTCAGGAAGTCCTCGCGCCGGAACTCCACCGCTTCCGCGAGGTCCGTCTTGGTGATCACGACCAGGTGGGCGAGCCCGAAGGCCGCCGGGTACTTCACCGGTTTGTCCTCGCCCTCGGTCACCGAGGCGAGCGCGATGCGCACGGTCTCGCCGAGGTCGTAGGAGGCGGGGCAGACGAGGTTGCCGACGTTCTCGACGAACAGCAGCCGGGTCTCCTCGGGCAGCCACCCCTCCAGCTCGCCCCGGAGCATTCCGGCCTCCAGGTGGCAGAGCCCGTCGGTGAGGATCTGCCGTACGGGGGCTCCGGAGCGGGCGAGCCGGGTCGCGTCGTTCTCGGTGGCGAGGTCGGCGGTGACGGCGGCGGCCGGGGTGCCCCCGGCGGCGGCCCGGGACAGCAGCGCCTCCAGCAGGGCCGTCTTGCCGCTGCCGGGGCTGGACATGAGGTTGACGGCCGTGGTGCCGCGGTCGTCCAGGGTGCGGCGCAGCTCCACCGCGTTGGTGTCGTTCTTCGCCAGCACGGCCTGGTGCAGGTCAACGGTGCGGCACATGGCTCGCCTCCTTGTCCCGGGCGGGGGCGTCGGCGGCGGCGTCGGCCTGCGCGCCGGTCACGCCCGGTGCGTCGTCGTCCCCGTGCCGTTCCCCGGCGTCATCCGGGCGGACGTCGTCCAGGACGACCCGGGCGATCTCCAGTTCGCGCCCGCCGGTCAGGTTCATCGCCCGTGAGCAGGGGCCGCACCACAGGTCCGGGGGCATCCCGGTCGCGGTGTCCCGGCCGCAGCTCCCGCAGCGGGCCCTTCCCTCAACAGTCTCGATCAGCAGCCGGGCGTCCGCCAGCACAGTGCCCTCGGCCGCCACGCCGAAGGAGAAGTCCAGCGCCTCGGGCACCACCCCGGACAGCTCCCCGACCCGCAGGGTCAGCGACCGGACCGGGACCCGTTCCGCGCCGCGCTCCCGCAGCGCGTCGTCGACCTGCTCGACGACGGCCATCGCGATCGACAGCTCATGCACGGCCCTCACCCCCTCGCTACCCTGAAAGGACCATGCCTGGTCACGAGGTCGAACGGCGAGCGCTGCTCACCCCGGTCCTGCTCCTGCTCCTGGCCGAGCGCCGGGGTCACGGCTACGAGCTGGTGCGGCGGCTGGGGGCGTTCGGCTGGGAGGAGGCCGAATCGGCCCATGTCTACCGGCTGTTGCGGTCCATGGAGAAGTGCGGCGAGGTCACCTCGCGGTGGTGCACCTCCGCCTCCGGTCCCGCCCGCCGCGTGTACGCCATCACTCCGCAGGGCGCCATGAATCTCGCCCTGTGGTTCGTCCGGCTGGGAGAACTGCACAGCACCCTCCATCTCTTCCTCGAGCGCTATGTGCAGCTGGAGGATGTCGGGGACGAGCCCCCGCTCCACTCCGGGCACGGGGAGCTCAGCTCCGGGCACGGTGACTACATCCGGCGCATGCGCAGATAGCGCCGGGCGTCGGGCAGGTTCCTGGCGACTCCGTAGAGGGCCGCGAGGCCCGCGGCGACGCCGATCCACATCCAGTGCATCCTCTGCCTCCAACGTCGTGGTGTCAGTTCTTCTGCGGTACGGGGGTGGCGTGCCGGTCCACCAGGCCGAGCACCAGGTCCACCGCGGGGCCCACCGCCTCCGCGACGGGCGGGCTGAGCCCGATCCCCTCCCCCGTGTCCCGGGGCTCGCAGCCGACGACGTACACCTCATCGGGGAGGGTGCCGCCCGCTCCGGCGTGCAGGTCGTGCAGCAGGCCGAGCACGGTGGCGGGGTCCATCGCGTGGGTGTCGAGCGGGCCGGGGCAGTGTCCGCTGTCCGGGGGGTGCGGCCCGACGTCGATCGTGTACAGCGTGCCGGGCGGGGAGCCCCGGCTCACCAGGTCGACCAGGACGAGGGTGCGGTAGCCCTCCAGGAGCCGGTAGGCGAGGTGCACCCCGCGGATACCGGCGTCCATCAGCTCGGTCCCGGGCGGCAGACGGGAGGGGTCGAGACGGCCGAGCCGCCGGACGGTCTCCACCCCGAAGCCGTCGTCCTGGAGGAAGATGTTGCCGACCCCGGCGACGAGCGTGCGCCCGGGGCTCTCCGTACCGGTCATGGCTGCCCCTCCTCCCGCAGCGGCGCCACCTCGTCCGGCTTGAAGTAGAGGAAGCGGCCCTGCTGACGGCGGATGTCGCCGCCCGGGTCGTCGTCCAGGACCACGGCGAGGTGCAGTTCCCCGTCCAGGTCCGTGACCACGGCCTCGACGGTGGCCCGGCAGCCCCGCAGGAACGTGTCCTGGGCGTCCGTGCGGCGGGCGCCCGGGGTGAGGAGGACCCGGCTGCCCTCGCCGACGGCCTGGCCGTCGACGGAGACGGTGGAGGGGGCGTCGGCCGCCTCGGGGTCCTGCTGCGGGTCCCACCAGGGGTGCCCGGAGCCGTCGGGGAGGGTGAGGCCGGGGTCCGGCGGGCCGGAGGGCTCCGTCACCTCGCGCAGCCCCCGGATCGCTCCGTGCAGCCGCTCGCGTACTGCTCCGGGCAGGGAGTCGACCAGGTCGATGACCCCGGCGGCCCGGTCGTCGGTGCCGCGCGCCTCGCGTTTCTCGCGCTCGGTGAGGGCGGCGGTGCGCAGCGAGAGGATCTCGTCGATCTCGGTGGCGTCGTACAGCGGGCCGGGGCTCTCCTCGGCGAGGGCCGGGTGGTCCGCCAGGATGATCGGCGAGGAGAGCATGAGGTCCTCGCGGCCGGCCGGGCCCGCGAGGACGGGCCAGGTGTGGTCGTTGCGCAGCTCCGCGACGGCGGGGCGGGCCCACTCGGGCGGGTCCGTCATGGAGAGGAACCGGCCACCCTCGGCGGCGAGCAGCAGGTGGGCGCCGATCATGCTGTGCGGGAGGGCCGCCGTCCGATCGCCGGGCGGGGCGTCGGTGGTGTTGTGGACGGTGACGGTGAGGCGTGAGACCCGGTAGGGGCCGGGCAGTTGTTCGGCGTACGGCCGGATCTCGCCGGTCAGCCGCGCCCGTCGCCGTACGAGCCGCCCCAGGACCCCGCCCTCCTCGTCGCGCACGGGTTCGTACTCGACGGCGGGCGGCAGGTCGAAGGTGACGGTACGGGTGTGGGCCTGCTCCCCCGTGAGTTCGGCGAGGGGTGCGTGGAGCCGGACGCGCTCCTCGTGGCCCTCGTCCCAGGGGACCAGGACCCGGTCGGGCAGTTCCAGTTCGGGGACCTCGGTGTACGTGCCGTCGGGGCCGAGGCGCTCCACGGTCCGCCGCCGCACATGCAGGAAGCGCAGTTCGGCGTGGAGCCGGTCGGCGGTGCGGGGTTCCAGGAGGACATCGGTGCGCTGCTGCGCGTACTCGCCACCCTGTGCCGTGCAGGCGGGCGGCACGAGCACGCCGAACTGCCAGCGCATTCGGTTCTTCGCGGACGAGGCGCGGTACGGGTAGAGGACGTACCCCTCGAAGAGGACGGGGTCGGCGACCGTACGGACCTGGCCGAGGGCCTCGTCGACGCTCCCGGGCGGGGGCAGCGGCTCTGGACGGGCCATCTCACTCCACCCCCTTCGCTTCCTCCGCCTGCTTCGCACCGGCCGACGCGAGCAGCTCCTCGAAGACCTGCTCCCACGACGGCAGGGCGCGCTCCGAGCGGTAGCGGCGCAGGGATTCCAGGCAGTCCTTGCGCAGCCGCAGCCAGCCCGTGCCCGGGAAGTAGGACTCGATCAGCTCCCGCCAGACGTCCACGGGCATCAGACAGGACGCCTCCTTGTGCCAGGGGACCGGTTCGGCGCGGAAACCGCCCCGGCCGGTGAAGACCGTGCCGGAGAAGAGCATCAGCAGCGGTATCTCACCGCGTGCGAGGGCCCGGAAGTACGAGGCGGAGGCGACCTCGGTGTCGTACGTGCAGGGCACCGGGAGGTCGACGTGGGTGGTGCCGGTGAAGGCGGGCACGGTGAGGGAGGCGTGGGCGAACTGGAGCGGTTTGAGGGTGCTGCTCCAGCGGCTGGGCTCGCCGAACAGGTCGCCCAGCATGTCGACCTCGTCCGGGTCGTAGGTGCGCCGGGCGGGCTCGATGCGGATCTGGCAGCGCAGGGCGAGCGCGTGCACGGGCTGGTGGTCGAGCTCCTCGATGCGCAGGCCGAACAGGAGCGTGGGGCTCGCGCCGAACGGCTCGGGCCGTACGCCGGTGCAGCGGAAGTCGAGGTCGGTCACGGGGCACCCCCGGGGGTCCCGGCGCCCTCGGCCTCCGCGCGCAGGGGGCGGGAGCGGGCCGCGACGCGCGTGAAGAACTCCTCGAGGTCCGCGCGGGCCTCGGCTCCGCCGTCGAACCCTTTCCAGTGGAGCCGCATCCGGCCGACGAGCTCGTAGCAGACGTCGATGGGGACGAGGGTGCAGCTCGCGGGCAGGCCCCGCTCGTCGCGCAGCAGCAGCGCCTCCACGTCGTCCTGGAGCAGTCCGGCAAGGCGGGTGCGGCCGAGGACCGCGTCCCAGGTGGCGGGGTCGAGTTCGCTCTCGGTGGCTCCGGCGGGGCCCGGGTAGAAGGCGGCGAACCGGCCGAGGGCGGAGTTGCGGAAGAAGAAGGCGAGGCCGACCGGGATCTGGAGCCGGTTCCGGCCCTCGCCGTCGAGGGTGAAGGCGGGGTCGGTGAGGTAGCGGTCCGGGACGGCCCGGAAGCGGCCCTGCCCCGCGCCGGGCCGGGTGAAGAGGAGGTGGCAGGGCGGGCAGGAGCACTTGAGGGAGCGCCGGGCGGTGTCGACGAGGTGCCGGTGCTCGCCCGGCAGCGGCTCCCCGCACAGCTCGCATCGCTCCCCCGGCGGCGGGGGCCGCCGGGTGAACTGGGCCAGCACGTTGGCGCTCACGGCCCGGCCCCCAGCAGCTCGGGCAGCGCGACCCGGACGGCTCCCTCCTCCTCCAGCAGCGGCAGGGGCTCCAGATGCGTCCGCTCGCCGCGCCCAGCGTGCCGTACGTCGAACCGGGCACCGCACCCGGCGCAGCTGAGGAACTCCCCGTCGAGGGGGGCGGTGCGCAGGTCGGCCCCGCAGCCGGGGCAGCGGTCGCGGTAGGCGTACAAGTTGCCGGGGAGGCGGACGAGCAGGAGGGCGTTGCCCTCGACGTCGGCGACACGGGTGGCGTGGTCGTGGGCGGGCAGGGCGGGGGCGGCGAGGGTGTGCCAGTGGGGCGGTTCGGGCGCGGCGGCCGGGGGCGGCGGTGCGCCCGGGGCGTCGGCGGGCGGGCGGGGCTGGATCTGGAGCAGCGGCTGCTGGGCGGGGGCCTCGGCGACCCCTTCGACCTCGATGTGCGCGATCTCCGGGGCGAGGCGGGCGACGGCCTCCTCGATGGTCCAGCGCACGGTCTGGGTGGAGGAGGGACACCCGTCGCAGCTGCCGCGCAGCCTCAGCCGCAGGGTGGGCCCTTCGGCGGTGTCCGGATCGAGTCCGGCGACCTCGACGTCCCCGGCGTGCGAGCCGAGGTAGGGGCGGACCTTGTCGAGCGCGCGGCCGACCCGGGTCAGGGTGTCCTCGGGGTGCAGGTCGTGCAGGATCAGCAGGTCCCCGACGAGTTCGTCGGCGGTGAGCACGGCGAGCGGGTCGGCCCCGGCCGGGGCGGAGCGCAGCAGCCGTACGGTGCGGGCGAGGCCCTCCCCGTAGAACTCCACGACGCTGCGCACGAGTTCGTCGGCGGTCTCGCGGGCCTGCGGTCCGGCCTCGCGTCCCAGCCGGTCCAGCAGCTCGTTGATGCGTGTTCCGGGGTCGGCTCCCGCCATCGTGGGCCCCTTTCCGAAGTGCGCGCGCCCGCAGTGCGGGGTCAGCCGCCCGCCAGTCCGCTGAGCCCGGTCGGCATATGGGTCTCCTCGACGGTCCGGCCGCCGCCGACGTACATGTGGACGCCGCAGGGCAGGCACGGGTCGAAGCTGCGGACGGCCCGCATGATGTCGATGCCCTTGAAGTTCTCGGGCGGGTTCTCCTCGAAGATGGGGGTGTTCTGGACGGCGTCCTCGTACGGTCCGGGGGTGCCGTAGCTGTCGCGGACGCTGCCGTTCCAGGGGGTCGGCGGGTAGGGGTGGTAGTTGGCGATCTTCCCGTCCCGGATGACCATGTGGTGGGAGAGGACGCCGCGTACGGCCTCGGTGAAGCCGCAGCCGATCGACTCGTCGGGGACGTCGAACTGCTCCCAGGTCTGGGTGCGTCCGGCGCGGACCTCCTCCATCGCCTGTTCGGCGAAGTGGAGGGCGGCGGCGGCCGCGTACGCCTGGAAGTAGGTGCGGGCCCGGTTGCGTTCGAGGGCGTTGGACCACTGGGGGATCTTCCACTCCAGGGCCATTTCCGGCTTGGTCATGGTGCGCGGGAGGTTGATCTCGACGCTGTGGCCGGTGGCCTTGATGTAGCCGATGTCGACAAGTCCGGACAGGGCCGTGGACCAGAGGCGGGCGATGGGGCCGCCGCCGGTGTCCAGGGCGAGGTGGTCGGTGCCGTCGAACCAGCGCGGGGACATGACCCAGCTGTACTTGTCGTCGAAGTCCCGTTTCTGCGGGGCCGGAATGGTGTGCTGGTTCCAGGGGTGGCGTTCGTCCAGCTCGTTGCCGAGCGGGTCGCGCTCCACGAACTTGCCCATGCCCGCCCAGTCCTCGTAGTACGAGGAGCCGAGCAGGATGCGCAGGCCGAGGTTGATGTCGACGAGGCTGTTGGTGACGAGCTCGCCGTCCACCACGACGCCGGGGGTGACGAACATCCTGCGGCCCCAGTCGGCCATGTTGGCGTACGTGAAGTCGCAGTACGCGGGGTCGTTGAGGGCGCCCCAGCAGCCGAGCAGGACGCGCCTGCGGCCGACCTCCTCGTACCCGGGCAGCGCCTCGTAGAAGAAGTCGAAGAGGTCGTCGTGGAGCGGGACGACCCGCTTCATGAACTCCACGTAGCGGGTGAGGCGGGTGAGGTAGTCGGTGAAGAGCTGGATGGTCGCCACCGTGCCGACGCCACCGGGGTAGAGCGTGGAGGGGTGCACGTGGCGGCCCTCCATCAGGCAGAACATCTCCCGGGTGTAGCGGCTGACCTGGAGCGCCTCGCGGTAGAACTCGCCCTCCAGCGGGTTCAGGGAGCGCATGATGTCGGCGATGGTGCGGTAGCCGTGGTCGGCGGCGTGCGGGGCCTCGGTGCGTGTCGCGAGTTCGAGGACGCCGGGGTTGGTCTCGCGGACCATGCGTTCGCAGTAGTCCACGCCGACCAGGTTCTCCTGGAAGATGTTGTGGTCGAACATGTACTCGGCGGCCTCGCCGAGGTTGATGATCCACTCACCGAGGTGCGGGGGCGCGACCCCGTACGCCATGTTCTGCGCGTAGACGGAACAGGTGGCGTGGTTGTCGCCGCAGATGCCGCAGATACGGCTGGTGATGAAGTGGGCGTCGCGCGGGTCCTTGCCCTTCATGAAGATGCTGTACCCGCGGAAGATCGACGAGGTGCTGTAGCACTCGGCGACCCGCTTCGCGGCGAAGTCGATCTTGGTGTGGATGCCGAGGCTGCCGACGATGCGCGTGATCGGGTCCCACGACATCTCCATGAGGCCGTCAGCGTCGACGGCGGGTTTGCCGGTCGCAGTCGCCATGGTCCCGCGCCGCCTTCCTGATAGGTCGTGCCGCCCGTCCTGGCCTTCACCGCTCTCCGGGGTGTCCGGGGGCGCGGGTCACCAGGGCGGCCGGTAGCCGGTCTTGATGGTCTCGGTCTTCGTCCGCCACTTCGGTTCCTTGTCGGCCGTCTTCTCCGTGAAGTGCCGCAGCCGCCGGATGACGGAGCCGTAGACACCGCTGGCCGCCGCCGAGACATGGCCGCCGGGCGGCTCGTCCATGAACGGCATGAACTTGTCGGGGAAGCCCGGCATGGTGCAGCCGATGCAGATCCCGCCGACGTTCGGGCAGCCGCCGACGCCGTTGATCCAGCCGCGCTTGGGGACGTTGCACTTGACGACCGGGCCCCAGCAGCCGAGCTTGACCAGGCACTGCGGGGAGCCGTACTCGTCGGCGAACTGGCCCTGTTCGTAGTAGCCGGCCCGGTCGCAGCCCTCGTGGACGGTGGCGCCGAACAGCCAGGTGGGCCGCAGCTCCTCGTCCAGCGGGATCATGGGCGCGGCGCCCGCGGCCTGGTAGAGCAGGTAGAGCAGGGTCTCGGAGGCGTTGTCGGGGTGGACGGGGCAGCCGGGGATGCAGACGATCGGGATGCCCGCCTTGGACTTCCACTCCCAGCCCAGATAGTCCGGTACGCCCATCGCCCCGGTCGGGTTGCCCTCCATCGCGTGGATGCCGCCGTAGGTGGCGCAGGTGCCGATCGCGACGACCGCGAGGGCCTTGGGGGTGAGCCGGTCGAGCCATTCGCTGGTGGTGATCGGCTGGCCGGTGTCGGGGTCGTCGCCGAAGCCGCACCAGTAGCCCTCGGGCTTGATGCGCTCGTTCGGTATGGAGCCCTCGACCACCAGGACGAAGGGTTCCAGCTCGCCCCGGTCGGCCTTGAAGAACCATTCCACGAAGTTGTCGGCGCCTTCGACGGGCCCGCACTCGTAGTCGATGAGGGGCCAGTGGACGGCGACCTTGGGCAGTCCTGGCAGGGCGCCGAGCGCGAGCTCCTCGATGCTCGGCTGGGTGGCGGCGGTCAGGGAGACGGAGTCCCCGTCGCAGCTCAGCCCCGCGTTGATCCACAGAATGTGAACGGTCGGGTCTTCCTGAGGTGTGTCCAGTACGTCCGTGTCGGCCGTAGTGGCGGTCGGGGCGTCCATGAGCCCTCCTCGGGTCGGCCCGCTTCAGGAGCTTGTTCGCCGGCAGCCTCCTTCCTGGATACCGCGCGCGCGTCCCGGCCGGTAAGTGCGCGGTGGCCCTATCGCCTCCGCGCACCCGTGCCGACACGGCCGTACGGGAACACGCCGACGGCCCCCGCCGCGGTACGCGGGCGGGGGCCGTCGGGCACGGATTCAGGCCCCGGTGAGCACCGCGTCGATCTCGCCGAGGAAGTCCTCCAGGTCGCCGGGGTCCCGGGAGGTGATCAGCGGCCAGCCGCCCTCGTCGTCGCGGACCACCGGCTTGTCGACCCAGGAGCCGCCCGCGTTGGTGATGTCGGTCTTCAGCGAGGCGTACGAGGTCAGGGTCTTGCCCCGCACATAGCCTCCCTCGACCAGCGCCCACGGGCCGTGGCAGATCGCCGCGACGGGCCTGCCCGAGGCCGCGAACGAGCTGACGATCCGGGTGGTGGCGTCCTGGAGGCGCAAGGTGTCGGCGTTGAGCGTGCCGCCCGGGACGAGCAGGAGGTCGTACGCGGCGGGGTCGACGTCGGCCAGGGTGAGGTCGGGCCGTACGGTCTCACCGGGGTCGCGGTCGCCCACGAGGGTGCGGATCTCCTCGTCGGAGACCGCCGCCACCCTCACCTGTGCCCCGTGGTCGCGCAGGTGCTTCACGGGGACGACGAGTTCGTCCTGCTCGACCCCGTAGTTGGTGACGATCGCCAGAATCCGGCGGTCGCCGAGATCGGTGGTGGCCATGTGCCGCTCCTTTCCTCGCTCATGCGGTCGTGTCCGTACGGTGCTGCTTTCCGCTCATCCGCCGGTGATGCGGACGCACTCCGCGACGGTGTCGCGGAGGCTGCCGGTCCGCTCCAGCAGTTCGCGCTGGACCCGGGCCCCGCTGCCGCGCCGCTCCAGGGCGGTCAGCGCCTTCTGCGCCGCCTTGAGGTCGCCGCTGTCCTCCAGGGCGTCCCGCACATGTGCCAGCAGCGCCCGGAGCACGTCGGCGGCGGGCTCGGGCCGCAGGGTGCGGGGGTGGATGAGCCGGTCGTCGATGCCGGAGCGGGCCGCCTGCCAGGACGCCACCCGCACCAGGGCCACCTCGGTGTCCTGGGGCGGTTCCCCGGCCCGCCACTCCCGCGCGGCCGTCTCCACCAGCGCCCGGGTCAGTGCGGCCAGCAGGACGGTGTCCGCCGGGTCCAGGCAGACGTCCGCGATCCTGACTTCCACTGTGGGGTAGCTGCGCGAGAGGCGCGCGTCGAAGTAGACCATCCCCTCGTCCTTGAGGACTCCGGTGGAGACGAGGGCCGCGACCTGCTCGTGGTAGCGCTCGGCGGAGCCGTGGAGTTCCACGGGCCCGGCCGAGGGCCACCGGCCCCACACCCGGCTGCGGTAGCTGGCGTACCGGGTGTCCTGCCCCTGCCAGAAGGGGGAGTTGGCGGTCAGGGCGAGCAGGACCGGCAGCCAGCAGCGCACCCGGTCGAGGACCGCGACCCCTTCCTCGTCGGACTCGACCGACACATGGACGTGGCATCCGCAGGTCAGCTGCTCCTGGGCGGTCAGCCCGTAGCGCTCGGCCATCCAGCGGTAGCGCTCCCCCGCCCCGATCGTGGGGCTGACCGGCAGCGGTGAGGTCGCCAGGGCCGCCACCGAGGCGCCCACGTCGGCGGCGTGGCGGCTCGCCTCGGCGCGCCACCGGTGCACCGCGTCGGCGATCTCGGCCATGTCGCGGCAGGGGTGCGTGGCGAACTCCAGCTGCTGGCGGTGCAGTTCCGGCTCGAAGGCCGACTCCCCCTCCGCGTCCTGCTCGGCGCGGGCCAGCACGGCGGTGGAGAGGGCACGTGCCTCCCCGCTCTCCGGGTCGACCAGCAGCAGTTCTTCCTCGACGCCCACGGTCCGTACCACTGCGCCCACCCCTTCGGTGATCATCCCTCGGCCGCCTGTGGGTCAGGCCGAGAGGATGGAGTCGTCCTCGGGGCGGGCGCCCGGCAGCCGGTGCCGGGCGGCGACCAGGGCGCTGTCGACATCGCCCGTGCCGGTCGAGACGCACAGGGTGTAGGCGACGTCGTCCATGCGCTGCCGTGCCTCGGTGGAGCCGCTCTCCGCGTGCAGCAGACGCAGGGTCTCGTACTGCTCGACGAGATTGCGCAGCACGGTGGGGTGGGCCATCAGCATGCGGGGGTCCTTCCGGGCGGTTCGTCGTGTGCGTGTCCTGTGCCCGCCTGGTGTGCTCGGGCACAGCCCCGGGTACCCACGCCGGCCCGGGCCACACCTGTGTGAATCGTTCCCTCCGCAAGGGGTACCCAGCAGGGCGGACCATCCCTCCCCGGGCGCTCCGGGGCACCACGGAAGGACGTTCCCATGACCGACCGCAGGCCGGAAGGCACCGCCTACGACGGGGCTTCCCCCAGTCCGCCCCCTGTCGGGGCGGATCTGCCGGACCAGCAGGCCCAGGAGGGCGAGGACCCTCTCGACATACCGGTGCCGGAGCGCGTCGCCCGCGAGAGCGGCGACGGGCCCGACCCGGACGAGGCGGGCTCCGGCCGGGACGAGCCGCGCAACGCAGGCGCGCACCCCGACGAGCACCCGGCCCCGGACGAGTCACCGGGATAGCCGCCGGGCGCGCGAACGCCCTCGGCCCCCGGGACGCGGTGCGTCCCGGGGGCCGAGGGGTCGTTCAACCCGGATCAGGCGGCGGTGATGTTCTCCGCCTGCGGGCCCTTCTGGCCCTGGGTGATGTCGAAGGTCACCGCCTGGCCTTCCTGGAGCTCACGGAAGCCGGTGGAGTTGATGTTGGAGTAGTGCGCGAAGACGTCGGGGCCGCCGCCGTCCTGCGCGATGAAGCCGAAGCCCTTTTCCGAGTTGAACCACTTGACGGTTCCGCTGGCCATGCCTGTACCTCTCAGCAGTAAACGGACCCGCACCGCGCGGACCCGGAGGTGATCGCCCTGGTTCTCAGGCACTGCACAGCAAAACGCCCGCGCCAGGCGCGGGCAGGTACTGCGAACCACGACATCTGTCGGCGACGCTACACGGCGGGATCACTCCTCACCAGAGAGCAACGCCATTTGGTCGACGATCACTCTCACAGCGGGTGGCTCGAACCGTACCGACTACGCCCTGTTCAGGGCGTATCGACCCCGCGCGACACCGCGCGCCCCGCAGCACCGGGGCGCCGCTACTGGATGAACCGGGGCAGCCACCGCGCCTGGTAGTCCGGGTGTCCGGCGTACTCGGCGGCCAGCTGGCGTACGGCGAAGCCGAGGCCCACCGCCCGGCCTGAGCGGAAGTCCTGCGCCGGGCGGTCCGTGTCCAGCTCGGCGACCTCCACGTACTCGCCCAGCAGCACCCGGTGCGTCTCGATGCGCTCCAGGGTGCGGGCGGGGTCCTGGAGGGCGATGTGGTGGTCGAAGCCCTGGTCGCGCACCGTGAACGCGACCCCGCCCCGGCGGTCGTGGACCTCGCCGGGGACATCCGCCGGGCACCGCCACCGGTCCCCGCCGGCACCCAGGGCGACCTGTTCCTCATCGGCGAGACGCGCCCGGACGAAGGCCACCATGTCTGCGTTGCCGGCCATTGGATGCTGCTCCCTCGGGTTCATGGATCACTGCGGTGATACGGGGAGCATTGTGGTGGACCGGGGCGGCGCGATCCACCGCGGCGGGCGGTGTGTACGGCGGTGGGCGGGTGTGCGAGCGGTACGGGGCCGGGCGGGGTCAGTCCGCGGTCTCCCCGCTCCCCTTCGCGGCCTGGTCGGCGAGGACCTGGTGCAGGGGTTCGGTCAGCCTGCGGCGGTACTCCTGCACGGCCCAGCCGTTGCCGTCCGGGTCGGTGAAGTGCATGAAGGTGGCGCCGTCCTCGGGGGCGTACCGCTGAGGCTCGGAGACCTCGACCCCGCGGGCGACGAGCTCCGCGTGGGCGGCGTCGATGTCGGTGACGCAGAGCTGGAGGCCGTGGTACGTGCCCGGCTGCGGTTCCCCCGTCGGGTTGGGCACGCCGTCGGTCAGGGCGATGGAGCAGCCCGATCCGGGCGGGGTGAGCTGGACGACGCGGGCCCCGGGCATCACCTCGCCGTCGATGTCGACGTGGAAGCCGAGCTTGTCGCGGTAGAAGTCACGGGCCCGGTCCAGGTCGGTCACCGGGAGCACGATCACTTCGAGCGTCCAGTCCATGGCGGTGCGGTCCTTTCACTTCGTCGGAAGGTGGGTCGGACGGGGTGCCGGTGGCGTCGGCGGGTCCGGGCGGCGGGCCGCCCTGGAGCCGGGCCAGGTCGGAGGGGCGCACCTGGATGACCACCAGGGCGACCAGGGCGGCGAACACGGCGAAACAGGCCGCGACGACGAAGGCGCTGGAGACGCCCGCGGTGAGCACCTCGTCGCCCCAGGGCGGGGGCAGCTCGCCGGTCCTGCGGAACTCCAGCAGCTGGGGCGGGGTGGCCTGTTCCAGGAACCTGGGCACCTGGTCGGTGGCCTCGTGGCGGCTGGCCGTGCCGAACATGGTCACCAGGATCGACAGCCCGAGGGACCCGCCGACCTGCTGGGTGGCGTTGAGGATGCCGGAGGCGGCGCCCGCCTCGTGCCGGGCGACGCCGGAGACCGCCATCAGGGTCAGCGAGACGAACTGCATGCCCATGCCGAAGCCGAAGACGAGCATCGGGCCGAGGATCGAGCCGAGGTAGGTGCTGTGGACATCGGTCAGCGTCAGCCAGCCGAGCCCGATGGCGGCCAGCAGCGCGCCCGTCACCATGAAGGGTTTGGGGCCCCACTTGGGGAGCAGCTGGGAGGCCAGGCCCGCGCCGACCGCGATGATGGCGCTGACCGGCAGGAAGGCGAGTCCGGCCCGCAGCGGGCTGAAGTCCAGCACGTTCTGGACGAAGAGCGTCAGGAAGAAGAACATTCCGAACATGGCCGCGGCGAGGCTGAGCATCATGGCGTAGGTTCCGGCGCGGTTGCGGTCGCGGAACATCCACAGCGGGGTGATCGGCTGCCGGGAGCGGCGTTCGATGAGGATGAACACCGCCAGGAGCACGACGGCGGCGGCGAAGGAGCCGAGGGTGACCGGGTCGCTCCAGCCGTCCTCGGAGGCGCGGATGAAGCCGTAGACCAGCAGCACCATGCCGGCCGTGGAGGTGAGGGCGCCGAGGACGTCGAAATGGCCGGGGTGGCGTTCGGACTCGGGGATGTACCGCGGGGTGGCGAACGCGATGAGCAGGCCGATGGGGACGTTCACGAAAAGGACCCAGCGCCAGTCGAGCCATTCGACGAGCAGCCCGCCCGCCAGCAGCCCGATCGCGCTGCCGCCCGCCGAGACCGCGGCGAACACCCCGAAGGCCCTGTTCCGTTCGGGACCCTCGCGGAAGGTCGTGGTGATCAGCGACAGGGCGGTCGGCGAGGCGATGGCGCCGCCGACGCCCTGGAGCGCGCGGGCGGCCAGCAGCTGCCAGGACTCCTGGGAGAGTCCGCCGAGCAGCGAGGCCAGGACGAAGAGCAGCACGCCGGAGATGAAGACGCGGCGGCGGCCGAGGATGTCACCGAGCCGCCCGCCGAGCAGCAGCAGTCCGCCGAAGGTCAGCGTGTAGGCGTTGACGACCCAGGACAGGTTCTCGGTGGAGAAGCCCAGGGACTTCTGCATATGGGGAAGCGCGATGTTGACGATGGTGATGTCGAGGACCACCATCAGCTGGCACGAGGCGATGACGAGAAGTGCCAGTCCGCTGCCCCGGCCCCGCTGATCGGGCCGGGCCGTCTTCCCGGGTGTCGCGTGGGAGCCCGTCATGGATCGGTCCGTCTCTCGTTCCGGGGGCGCCGCCCCCGCGGGGGCGGTCGGTCTCTCCGTCGGCCGGATGAACGCGGGCGTTCACCCGACCGACGTTATGCCGGAACCCGGAGCCCCGCCATTCGATCAGCCGACGGCCCCGGCGGGGGCGTGGCCGGTCACTGGAGCGCCCGGACCGCCGTGCGGAAGAGGGCGGGTGAGCGGTGGGCCGCCGCGACGATCAGCCGGCGCGACACGGGGTGGCCGGCGGCGGCCAGCAGGGCCTGGGTGAGCAGCCGGTAGCGGCGCGTCGCCCGCGCCCACCGCGCGGGGTACGCCTCGGGGCGCCCGGCGGCCAGACAGCCGACGGCGGCCGTCGCGGTGGCCACGGCCAGGGCGATGCCCTCCCCGGTCAGCGCGTCGGTGTAGCCCGCCGCGTCCCCGACCAGCAGGACCCGCCCGGCCCGTGGTCCGCGCGCCCGCTGCCGCAGCGGTCCGGCCCCGCGTACGGGGGTGGCACCGGGTCCGGTCAGCCGGGCGGCGAGGGCCGGGAAGGCGGCCAGGTGCTCCTGGTAGGGGCGGCGGTCGCGACTGAGCACGGCCACGCCCACCAGGTCCGCGCCGACGGGGGTCACGTACGCCTCGCCGTACGGCGACCAGTGCACCTCGACCAGGTCGCTCCAGGGGGCGGTGCGGTAGTGGCGGCGCAGCCCGTAGCGGCCGGGGCCGGGGACGGGGCGGTCGAGGCCGAGGGAGCGGCGCAGGGGTGAGTGGAGCCCGTCGGCGGCGATGAGCCAGCGGGCGGTGAGCCCGGCGGCGGTGACGGAGTCCGCGTCCTGGCGGACCTCCCGGACCCGGCCTTCCACGATGCGTACGCCGAGGGCTTCGGCCCGTTCGTGGAGGGCGGCGTGCAGGGCGGTGCGCCGGACGCCGAGCCCGTACGCACCGTGGAAGGCCGCCTCCGCGCCGCGCCGCCCGTCGGTGTACCGGATGCCGCGCAGGGGGTGTCCGGCGGGGCGCACGCCGAGGCCGTGCAGGGCGGCGAGGCCGCCGGGCATGATGCCCTCCCCGCAGGCTTTGTCGACGGGGGCGGTGCGGGGTTCGACCACCACCGCCTCCAGGCCCGCCCCGGCGGCCCGGATGGCGGCGGCCAGTCCGGCGGGGCCGCCGCCCGCGACCAGGATGTCGATCACGCCCGCGCCGCCGCCACCGGGAGGCGGGCCAGCGCCTCGTCCTCGCACCGGACGCGGACGGCCATGAGGGCGGCGTTGAGGACGGTGAAGGCGACGGCGGTGACCCAGGCCCCGTGGACGAGGGGCAGTGCGATGCCCTCGGCGGCGACGGCGACGTAGTTCGGGTGGCGCAGGAAGCGGTAGGGGCCGCCGGTGACCAGGGGCAGGCCCGGGACGACGATCACGCGGGTGTTCCAGCGGGGGCCGAGCGTGGTGATGCACCACCAGCGCAGCAGCTGGGCCGCGACGGTGACGGCCGCCATGGTCCAGCCGAGGGCGGGCAGGAAGGGGCGGTCGGCGAGGTGGGCCTCGGCCAGGCAGCCCGCCAGCAGGGCGGTGTGCAGCACGACCATCGCCGGGTAGTGGCCGCTCCCCGCCTCGGTGCCGCCCCGGGCCAGGCTCCAGCGGGTGTTGCGCCGGGCGACGGCGAGTTCGGCGAGGCGTTCGGCGGCGACGGCGAGCACCAGTGCGGTGTACCAGATCACGGTCCTTGTCCTTACCTACCAGCGCAGCAGCACCAGTTCGCAGCAGAAGCCGGGGCCCATGGCCAGCAGGAGCCCGGGGGTGCCCGGTTCGGGGCGGCGGTGTCCGAGGGTGTCCCGCAGGACGTGCAGGACCGAGGCGGAGGAGAGGTTGCCGACGTCGGCCAGGGAGCGCCAGGTGACGTCGAGCGCTCCTTCGGGCAGGTCGAGGACCTCGGTGACGGTCTCCAGGACCTTGGGGCCGCCGGGGTGGCAGACCCAGCGGGCGATGTCCTTCGGCTTGAGACCGTGTTCGTCGAGGAACTCCCGTACGTCGTCGGCGAGGTACCGGCGTACGACGTCGGGCACGCCCGGATCGAGGACCACGCTGAATCCGGTGGAGCCGATGTCCCAGCCCATCACATGCTCGGTCTCCGGGTACATCCGGCTGCGGGTGGCCACGATCTCGGGCCCGGCGACGGCCCGGCGTCCGCCGAGGGCGACCACCGCCGCTGCCCCGTCGCCGAACAGGGCGGTCGCCACCAGGTTGGCGGGGGTCACGTCCCGGCGCTGGAAGGTGAGGGAGCACAGCTCGACGGAGAGGAGTACGGCGACGTCGTCGGGGCGGCCGAGCAGGTAGTCGTGGACGCGCGCCACCCCGGCCGCTCCGGCGACACAGCCGAGACCGAAGACGGGCAGCCGTTTCACATCGGAGCGCAGGCCGAGGCGGGCCACCAGCCGGGCGTCCACGGAGGGGGCGGCGATACCGGTGACGGAGGTGAACATCAGCAGGTCCACATCGGTGGGGCGCAGCCCGGCGGCGCGCAGGGCGCCGCGTACGGCCTGGGAGCCGAGGTCGACGGCCGAGCGGATGAACACGTCGTTGGCGGCGCCGAAGCCGTCCAGGTCGCGGTAGTCCGCCAGCGGCAGCACGGTGTGCCGGGTGCGGACGCGGGCGTTCTCGTGGAGCCGGTCCAGGACGCGGCGGTCGGCGCCGGGCGGCAGACAGGTGGCGGCCACCATGTCGGTGACCTCGCGCTGGGTGTGGCGGTGGGGCGGCAGGGCCCCATGGACCGCGGCGATCCGGGTCATTGCGGCTCCTGCGTCGGGGACGTCATCGCCCCATCCTGCCCACAAAAGCGGGCGAAACCTGGCAAAAGAACCGCGTGGCCACCGTGTTGACGGGCCCTCGGGTCTCTACGATCGCCCGATGGGCGCCATGGGCGGGGCGAGGACATCCACGGCGGCGACCCGGTGGCCGGGCCGCGCGGCGGGGCTGGCGCTGTCCTGCCATCCGGGGCCGGTGGCCGCGGTGACCGCGTTGGCCTGCGCCCTGGGCGTCGGCGCGGGGCTGCCCCCGGCGCGGCTCGCGCTGGTGGGGTCGGCGGTGCTGGCCGGGCAGCTCTCGGTGGGGTGGTGCAACGACGCGTTCGACGCGGGGCGCGACGCCCGGGCCGGGCGCCGGGGGAAACCGGCCGCCGAGGGGGCGGTGCCGGTCCGCGCGGTGTGGGGTGCGGCGGCGGTCGCGCTCGTCCTGTGCGTACCGCTCTCGCTGGCCTGCGGTCCTCTCGCCGGTACGGTGCACCTGGCGGCGGTCGCCGCCGCCTGGCTCTACAACCTGAGGCTGAAGGCGACGGCGCTCTCCTGGCTGCCGTACGCGGTGGGGTTCGCGGCGCTCCCCTCGCTGGTGACGCTCAGTCTGCCCGAGGCGTCCTGGCCCCGGTGGTGGACGGTCGCCGCGGGGGCGCTGCTCGGGGTGGCGGCCCATCTGGGCGACACCCTCCCGGACATCGAGGAGGACCGGGCCGCCGGCATCCGGGGGCTGCCGCACCGGCTGGGCGCCACGGGGACCCGGCTGCTGCTGCCGGTGCCGCTCCTGGCGGCCACGGCCGTCCTGGTGCTCGGCCCGCCCGGTCCGGTGGACGCCCGGTCGGTGGCCGTCCTCGTCCTGGCCGGTGCGGCGGCGCTGCTGGGGCCGGCGCTCGGCCGGTGGTGGCGCAAGGCCGCACTGGCGGGGGCGGTGGCCGTGGCGGCGGCGGACCTGGTGCTGCTCCTGGGGCGCGGCACGGCGCTGTCCTGAACCGGGCACCGCACACAGCCTACTGACGGAGCGTCACTCACTGCGGCTTCATGACGTGAGCATGCGGGAACCGTTGACAAATCAGAAACGGGCCAGAAATCTATCAACTGCTGTTTGCAAAACATTGACTGAACGACTCAAATACCGTGGAAGAAGAGGGCAGCATGAGATGGAAACGGCTCAGCGAAAGATCGATCACCGGCCTGCTCATAGCCGGGCTGGTCACCGTCGGCCTCCTCCCCGTCCAGGCGGGGGCCGCTGAACCGACCGACCTGGCCCGGGGCAAGAGCGTCACCGCCAGCGGATCGCACGGGGGCTACCCGGCCGCCAACGCCAACGACGGCCAGGTGAACACCTACTGGGAGTCCAACGGCCACCCCGCCACCCTCACCGTGAAGCTGGGCGCCGACGCGGACCTCCGCTCCGTGGTGATCAAGCTCAACCCCGATCCGGTCTGGGCCACCAGGACCCAGGAGTTCCAGGTGCTCGGCCGGACGCGGAGCGGCACCGGCTTCACCTCGCTCAAGGCCCGCGCCGGCCATGTGTTCAACCCGGCCGCCAACGCGAACACGGTGACCGTCCCCGTCAGCGGCCGAGCCGCCGACGTCCAGCTCCAGTTCTTCTCCAACACCGGGGCGCCCGGGGCCCAGATCGCCGAGATCCAGGTGTTCGGGACACCCGCGCCCAACCCGGACCTGACCGTCAGCGCCCTGTCCTGGAGCCCCTCGGTGCCTTCGGAGACCGACGACATCACGGTGCGGGGGACCGTCCGCAACATCGGTACGGCTCCCTCGGCCGCGACCACCGTCCAGGTGAGCCTGGGCGGTGTGGCCGTGGGCAGCGCCCCGGTCGGCCCGCTCGCGGCGGGCGCCTCGGCCCCGGTCTCGGTCGCGGCCGGGAAGCGGGCGCAGGGCTCGTACACCGTCTCGGCGCTGGTCGACCCGACCGACACGATCGCCGAGTCGGACGAGACCAACAACAGCCGCACCACCGCGTCCCCGCTGGTGGTGGGCCGGAGCCCCGGCCCCGACCTGGAGGTCCGCTCCATCACCCCTTCCCCCGCCAACCCGGCCGTCGGCGCGGCGGTCTCCTTCACCGTGGCCGTGCACAACCGGGGCACCAGTGCGGTGAGCGCGGGCACGGTCACCCGGCTGACGGTGGGCTCCACCACGCTCAACGGGACGACCCCGGCCGTCCCGGCGGGCGCCACGGTGAACGTGCCCATCGGCGGCAGCTGGACGGCGGCGAGCGGCGGGGCCACCCTGACCGCCACGGCCGACGCGACGAACCTGGTCGCCGAGACCGACGAGACCAACAACGTGCTCGCCCGCCCGATCGTCGTCGGGCGCGGCGCCGCCGTACCGTACACGGAGTACGAGGCGGAGGACGCCGCGTACCGGGGCACGCTGCTGGTGTCGGACGCCGAACGGACCTTCGGCCACACCAACTTCGCCACCGAGTCCTCGGGCCGCAAGTCGGTGCGGCTCAACTCCACTGGTGAGTATGTGGAGTTCACCTCGACCAACGCCTCGAACTCCATCGTCGTACGCAACTCCGTCCCGGACGCGCCGGGCGGTGGCGGCCGCGAGGCGACCATCAGCCTCTACGCCGACGGGCAGTTCGTCCGCAAGCTGAACCTCTCCTCCAAGCACAGCTGGCTGTACGGGAACACCGACGACCCGGAAGGGCTGACCAACCGGCCCGGCGGTGACGCCCGGCGGCTGTTCGACGAGGCGCACGCGCTGCTCGACCGGACCTACCCGGCGGGCACGAAGTTCCGCCTCCAGCGGGACACGGGCGACGACGCCGCGTTCTACGTCATCGACCTAATCGACCTGGAACAGGTGGCCCCGCCGTCGTCCCGGCCGTCGGGCTGTGTCTCCATCACCACGTACGGCGCGGTGGCGAACGACGGGATCGACGACACGGCGGCGATCCAGCGGGCGGTGACGGCCAACCAGAACGGTGAGATCGGCTGCGTCTGGATTCCGGCGGGCCAGTGGCGCCAGGAGCAGAAGATCCTCACCGACGACCCGCTGGACCGGGGCCAGTGGAACCAGGTGGGCATCCGTGACGTGACGATCCGGGGCGCGGGCATGTGGCACTCCCAGCTCCACACGCTCACCCCGCCGCACGAGGCGGGCGGGATCAACCACCCGCACGAGGGCAACTTCGGTTTCGACATCGACGACAACACCCAGATCTCCGACATCGCCATCTTCGGCTCCGGCACCATCCGGGGCGGTGACGGCAACCACGAGGGCGGCGTCGCGCTCAACGGCCGGTTCGGCAAGGGCACGAAGGTCAGCAACGTCTGGATCGAGCACGCCAACGTGGGCGTCTGGGCGGGCCGCGACTACGACAACATCCCCGCCCTCTGGAACCCGGGCGACGGCGTCGAGTTCACCGGGATGCGTATCCGCAACACCTACGCCGACGGCATCAACTTCGCCAACGGCACCCGGAATTCGACCGTGTACAACTCCTCGTTCCGCAACACCGGGGACGACGCGCTCGCGATCTGGTCCAGCAAGTACGTCAAGGACCAGTCCGTCGACATAGGCCACGACAACAGCTTCCGCAACAACACCATCCAGCTGCCCTGGCGCGCCAACGGCATCGCGGTCTACGGGGGTTACGGCAACAGGATCGAGAACAACATCATCTCCGACACCATGAACTACCCGGCCATCATGCTGGCCACCGACCACGACCCGCTGCCCTTCTCCGGGCAGACCCTGATCGCCAACAACGCCCTGCACCGCACGGGCGGGGCCTTCTGGAACGAGGACCAGGAGTTCGGCGCGATCACCCTCTTCCCGCAGAACCTGCCCATCCCCGGCGTCACGATCCGCGACACCGACATCCTCGACTCCACCTACGACGGCATCCAGTTCAAGACGGGTGGCGGCCTGATGCCGGACGTGAAGATCCAGAACGTCCGGATCGACAAGTCCAACAACGGGTCCGGCATCCTCGCCATGGGCGGCGCACGCGGCAACGCGACGCTGACGGACGTGACCATCACCGACTCGCGTGACGGCCATGTACTGATCGAGCCCGGCTCGCAGTTCACCATCTCCGGCACCCCGAACAGCGCACGCGCCAGGAGGTAGTCCCCTGTGTACGGTTGCCGGGCCGACGGCCGTCCGCCGGTCCGGCAACCCCCTGGCGCAAGGACCCGATTCACCCCGCCGCGGCTCTGGGAAGTACACGGTCCGGCCGCTACCCTCCGCGCATGATTCCCACGGTTGTCTGGGGTACCGGCAACGTCGGCCGCGCGGCGATCCGCGCCGTCGAGGCCCATCCGGCACTGACGCTCACCGCCGTTCTCGTCCACGATCCCGCCAAGACCGGCCGGGACGCGGGCGAGTTGGGCGGTCTCGGCCGCACGCTCGGCGTCGCGGCCACCGACGACATCGCCGCCGTCCTCGCCGCCCGGCCCCGCGCGGTGGTCTACGCAGCGTCCGGCGACATCCGCCCCGACGACGCCCTCGCCGACATCGGCCGGGCGATCCGGGCAGGGGCGGTGGTCGTCACCCCCTCCCTCTATCCCCTCTACGACCAGCGCAACGCCCCGCCGGAGCTGCGGGACCCGCTCCTGGCCGCCGTCGCGGAGGGCGGCGGCTCCCTCTTCGTCTCCGGGGTCGACCCCGGCTGGGGCAACGACGTGCTGCCGCTGCTGGTGAGCGGGCTGGGCACCGAGGTGGACGTCATCCGCTGCCAGGAGATCTTCGACTACTCCACGTACGAGCAGGAGGACTCCGTACGCCATCTGATCGGCATGGGCCACCCCCTGGACTACCAGCCGCTGATGCTGGCGGAGAGCGTCCCGACGATGGTGTGGGGCGGTCAGATACGGCTGATGGCGCGGGCGCTCGGCGTCGAGCTGGACGAGATCCGCGAGACGCTGGACCGCCGGGCGCTGGAGACGACGGTGACCACCCGCACGATGGGCACGTTCGCGGCGGGCACCCAGGGCGCGGTGCGGTTCGAGGTGCAGGGCGTCGTGGGCGGGGAGCCCCGCATCGTGATCGAGCACATCACCCGTATCCACCCCTCGTGCGCACCGGACTGGCCCTCGCCGCCCGACGGGGTGGGCGCGCACCGGGTGGTGATCGAGGGCCGCCCCCGTATCGAGGTGACGGTCGAGGCGTCCGACGAGGGCGAGAACCGGTCGGCGGGCGGGAACGCCACGGCGGTCGGGCGGCTCGTGTCGGCCGTCGACTGGCTGGTGGAGGCCGAACCGGGCCTGTACGACGCACTCGACGTCCCGCTGCGGCCCGCCGTCGGCAGGCTGGGAAGGAGCACGGCATGATTATCGACATCCCGGAGGGCAAGGAGCCCATCGGTTACGTGTGGGGGGAGCTGGTCCCCGGCATCGGCACGGCCGCCGCCGCGTTCTCGATGGCGGTGTACGAGCACACGACGCTGGGGCTGCGGGAGTTCGAGGCGGCCCGGCTGCGGATCGCGCAGATCAACGGGTGCCTGTTCTGCCTGGACTGGCGGACCGAGCGGGACGGGGAGAAGGTCGAGGAGGAGTTCGCCGGGGCGGTGACCGAGTGGCGTACGACGGACGCCTTCGACGCGCGGACCCGGCTGGCGGCGGAGTACGCGGAGCGGTACGCGCTGGACCACCACGGGCTCGACGACGCCTTCTGGAAGCGGATGACCGCGCACTACAGCCAGATGGAGATCGTGGAGCTGTCCATGAGCATCGGCTCGTGGCTGGCGTTCGGGCGGCTCAACCATGTGCTGGGGATCGACGCGGTGTGCGTGCTGCCCGGTCATTAGGGCCCCTGGGCGGAGTCCGGGGCCGCCGGGTTGGCACTCCCGGCCCCGGGCTCTCCGTACGCCTCTACAGATCAGTGGCGATGATGCGTTCGATGTTGCGTTCGGCGAGCGCGGTGATCGTCACGAACGGGTTGACGCTGCAGTTGCCGGGGATCAGCGCGCCGTCGATGACGTACAGGCCCGGATAGCCGTGCAGCCGACCGTAGTTGTCGGTGGCCTTGTCCAGGACCGCGCCGCCCAGCGGGTGGTAGGTCAGATGGTCGCCCCAGATCTTGTGGACGCCGAACAGGTCCGTGCGGTAGATCGTCCCCTCCTTCTTGTTGATCTTGTCGAAGATGGTCCTCGCGGCGTCGATGGACGGCTGCTTCCACGCCGTCTGCCAGTTGAGTTCGGCTCTGCCCGCCGCCGCGTTCCAGGTGAACTCGGCGCGGTGCGGGTTCTTGGTGATCGAGAGGTAGAACGAGGCCCAGGTCTCGATCCCGGTGGGCAGCGGGGCGACTTCGGCGAAGGCTCCGCCCGCGTCCCAGTTGTCGATGCCGCCGGTGGGGATGGAGGACTGCACCTTCCCCGTCGGGTCCCAGAGGTGGTTGGCCCGGCCGCACATGACGTTGCCGTTCTCGCCCCAGCCCTTGCCGACCTCGTTGTTGAGGAGGGGCAGCGCGCCGGTGGCCTTCAGTCCGACGAGCAGCTTGCTGGTGCCGACGCTGCCCGCCGCGAAGAAGACCTTGTCCGCCGTGACGGTCTTGGTGACGCTGGTCCGGCCGGTGGTGTCCAGCTGGTCGATGAGGACCGTGTAGCCGCCGCCGGACGCCGGGGAGACACGGGTGACCCGGTGCAGCGGGCTGATGGTGACCCGGCCGGTGGCCCTGATCCGGTCGATGTAGGTCTTCTGGAGCGACTTCTTGCCGTAGTTGTTGCCGTAGAGGATCTCGGCGTCCAGCGCGGACCTGGGGACCGTCCCGGCGGCCTCCTGCTTCATGTAGTCCCAGTCGTACACGGCGGGGACGAAGAGGAACGGGAAGCCGGAGCGCTGCGCGTGCTTCCGGCCGACCCGGGAGTACTGGTAGCAGTCGACGGTGTCGAACCACGCGGGGTCGATGGTGGTGACGCCGAGGCCCGCGTTGGCCCGCGGGTAGTAGGTGCTGTACATCTCCGCGGCGTTCACGGACGGGAGGATGGCGGCGAAGTTCTCCCGCCGGGGCGTGACGGCCATACCGCCGTTGACCAGCGAGCCGCCGCCGACGCCGCGCCCCTGGTAGACGGTGATCCCGGCGAACTCCTCGGCGTCCAGGATGCCGGTGTAGCGGTTGACATTCTTGTCCAGCGGGAAGCCGAGGAAGTTGCTGAGCGGCTGTTTGGTCCTGGTCCGCAGCCAGAAGGACCGGTCGTCGGGCCTGGTGGTGTTGGCGAAGATCTTGCCGTCCGCGCCGGGGGTGTCCCAGGCCATGCCCATCTCGACCATGTGGACGTCCGTGCCGGCCTGGGCGAGCCGGAGCGCCGCCACGGAGCCGCCGTATCCGGTGCCGATGACCAGCACCGGCACATGGGCGCCGGACCCGATCGGCGCGGCTGCCGCACGGACCGTCGCCCAGGCCGGGGCGGTGGGTCCGGCGAGTGCCGCGACCCCGAGAAGAGAACCTGTTCCTGTGATGAATCTTCGGCGGGAGACACCTTGGGGTGCACCATCCCGCAGGGTAGGGTTGTTCATGTGACATACCTCACTCTCGACAGAGTGAAACAGGTTCTACTGTCGATCGCGTGCTAAGTCACTAGAAACTTGGGGGTAACTTCCCGTCATGCCGGAGGGGCCCCGGACCGTGCGGTCCGGGGCCCCTCCGGGTGCTGCGCGGGTGGGCTCAGTAGGCGCCGAAGACGTTGTCGATCGAGCCGTACCGGTCGGCGGCGTAGTTGCACGCGGCGGTGATGTTGGCGACCGGGTCGTAGCTGTCGGTCGAGGTGCCGGGCACGTGGTACGCGCGGAACGTGGGGTCGATGACCTGGAGCAGCCCCTTGGACGGGGTGCCCTTGGCGGCGTTGGAGTCCCAGTTGTTGATGGCGTTCGGGTTGCCGGAGGACTCGCGGATGATGTTGCGGTGGATGCCCTCGTAGCTGCCGGGGATGCCGTGCTGGGCCATGACCGCGAGCGACTCCTTGATCCAGCCATCGAGGTCGTTCGTGTACGTGGTGGGCGCGGCGGCCGGAGCGGCCTTGGCGGCGGGGGCGGCGGTGCGCGCGGAGCGGTCGGCGCGCTCGGCCGAGGCGGCGCGGTCGGCGGTGGGGGCCGACTTGCCCGCCTTGCCTGCCTTGGCGTCTGACGGGGCGGCAGCCTTGGCGCCGACGGTCAGCGTGATACCCGGGTGAATCAGGTTCGGGTTCTCGCCGATGGCCTTCCGGTTGCCTTCGTACAGCTTCTTCCAGCCGCCGCTGACGGAATAGTCGCGGGCGATCTTGGAAAGCGTTTCACCGGCCACCACGGAATGCTTGGCGGATGCGGCCTTCGTCACGGAATTCGCCTGGGCGGTCACGGAGACCGGAGCCACCGCCTTTTCCGCGACAACGGCGTGGGCGGGCGCGGCGGAGGCGGTGGTGGCGCCGAGCACGGGGAGGGCCAGAACGGCTCCACCCGTGGTCACGGCGGCGATGCCGCGGCTCAGCGAGACGGACTTGGGACGGCGGTGCTTACCCTGTGCGGGCATGGGGAATTTCCTCTCCGGCGCCTACGAGGTGAGCTGTCGGGTTCAGACGGGAGATGTCTGGCCGCATGGCATGCGACTTCACCCCTAGCCGTTCCGGATACCGGACCGGCGGCTTACCTGGTTCCCCCGCTCCTGCCGTACGTGAGTGGGTTGCGGATTCCCGGACGGCGGCAGGATTCGGCGTTCCATCCGGATTGACCGTGACCGTAGGCGAAAAGAACCGGGCAGAACAAGCCCTGAATTCCGGATCACCTTTCTCCGGAAGATCGAAAAGGGGAATTCCCGGCCGGGGTCGTTCCGTCACGGTGTCAACTTTCTTCGCGCAGAAGGGAACCGAACCCTCCGCATCCCCGTCCGCACCCCCGGACGTGACGCTCACCACTTCGCACGGAGGTGGCCGAAAAGGGCGCGGTCAAAACCACCCAACCACCCCAATAGCCTTTTTATGGAATAGAGGGTGAAAAGGCTGAAATCACCCATACCACCCCATGGAAACGGACTTATCGGGCAGCCTCGCAGGCCGGGTCCAGGGAGCCTCGAGTCGAGGGCTTACCGTGGTGGGTGGAGATGAAGTAAGCCCACCCTTACCTCCGACGTACGCTGTAACCTGCCCGCGTCCGCCCGCCTTAAGGATCAACACGCCATGACACGCCCCGTCCGCGTCGCCATTGTCGGAGCCGGCCCCGCCGGTATCTACGCTGCGGACGCGCTGCTCAAATCCGAGGTCTGCCAGGACCCGGGGGTCTCCATCGACCTCTTCGAGCGCATGCCCGCGCCCTTCGGCCTGATCCGTTACGGCGTCGCCCCCGACCACCCCCGGATCAAGGGCATCGTCAAGGCGCTCCACCAGGTGCTGGACAAGCCGCAGATCCGCCTCTTCGGCAACGTCAGCTACCCGCACGACATCGGCCTGGACGACCTGCGGTCCTTCTACGACGCGGTGATCTTCTCCACCGGCGCGGAGGCGGACCGGGCGCTCGACATCCCGGGCATCGAGCTGGACGGCTCCTACGGCGCGGCCGAGTTCGTCTCCTGGTACGACGGCCACCCCGAGGTCCCGCGCACCTGGCCGCTCACCGCGGAGAAGGTCGCCGTCCTCGGCGTCGGCAACGTGGCGCTGGACGTGGCGCGCGTCCTGGCCAAGACGGCGGACGAGCTGCTGCCGACCGAGATCCCGGACAACGTGTACCAGGGCCTCAAGGCGAACAAGGCGCTGGAGGTGCATGTGTTCGGGCGGCGTGGCCCGGCGCAGGCCAAGTTCAGCCCGATGGAGCTGCGGGAGCTGGACCACTCCCCCAACATCGAGGTCATCGTCAACCCCGAGGACATCGAGTACGACGAGGGCTCGATCGCCACCCGGCGGGAGAACAAGCAGGCCAACATGGTCGCGCAGACCCTGGAGAACTGGGCGATCCGCGACATCGGCGACCGCCCGCACAAGCTCTTCCTGCACTTCTTCGAGTCCCCCGTCGAGATCCTCGGCGAGGACGGCAAGGTCGTCGCGCTGCGCACCGAGCGCACCGAGCTGGACGGCACCGGCAACGTCCGGGGCACGGGGAAGTTCACCGACTGGGACATGCAGAGCGTCTACCGGGCCGTCGGCTACTACTCGGAGGAGCTGCCCAAGCTCCCCTTCGACGTGGCCTCCGGCACCGTCCCGCACGAGGCGGGCCGGGTCATCGCCGGTGACGAGCACATGGCCTCGGTCTACGTCACGGGCTGGATCAAGCGCGGCCCGATCGGTCTGATCGGCCACACCAAGGGCGACGCCAACGAGACGGTCGCCTGCCTCCTGGAGGACCGCGCCGCCGGCCGTCTGCCCGAGCCCTCGACGCCCGCCCCGGAGGCCGTCGAAGCCTTCCTGGAGAGCCGCAACGTCCGGTACACGACCTGGGAGGGCTGGCACAAGCTGGACGCCCACGAGCAGGCGCTCGGTGCCGCGCAGGGCCGCGAGCGGATCAAGGTCGTGGAGCGCGAGGGCATGCTGGAGGCTTCCGGCGCCTTCGTCCCGGCGGAGCGGCCCGCCGAAGCCTGATCCACAGGGACCGAGGAGGTACGGGCCCGGGGCCCGTACCTCCGTCCCTCAGGTCCGTACCACCGGAACGGCCGTCCTCCAGGCCCGCCCGGGGCGGCTCGCCGTCCCTCAGGGCGGGCCCGGGGCGCTCTCTCCCTGCCGCCGGGGGCCCGGGCCGCGGAACGTCCGCCACAGGTCCGGCGGGGTGGTGGCGCGGGACGGCGTAGCGGGCTTCTCCGGCATGCGGGTCCAGCGGGCGGCGAGCAGCAGCGCGATGTCGTCGGGGCGGTCGGTGGCCTGCCTCGCCTCCTCGATCACCCGGTTCGCCAGCTCGGCCAGCGGGACCGAGCCGACCCCGGCGATGGTGGCGCGCAGCCGTTCGATGCCCTCGTCGATATCGGTCCCCGGCCGTTCGATCAGGCCGTCGGTGAACAGGGCGAGCGTGGCGCCCGGATCGAGCCGCAGCTCGGTGACCGGATAGGTCGCCTGCCCGTCGATGCCGAGCACGATGCCGCCGGGCAGGTCCAGCACCTCCGTCCGGCCGTCGGGGTGACGCAGCACCGGCTGCGGGTGGCCCGCGCGGACGGCACGGGCCCGGCCCGTCAGCGGGTCCAGGACGATGTAGCAGCAGCTGGCGAACTGCCCCGGGTCGAGATCGATGAGCAGCCGGTTGGTGCCGCTCACCACCTCCTGCGGATCGTGGTTGCTGAGGGCGAACGCCCGTACGGCACTGCGCAGTTGCCCCATGGTCGCGGCGGCGGCGACCCCGTGCCCCTGGACGTCGCCGATGACCAGGGCGAGTTCGTGGCCGGTCTCGATGACGTCGTACCAGTCGCCGCCCACCTCCATGTCCTGGGTGCCGGAGAGATAGCGCCCCAGGGTGTCGACCCCCTCGGCCTCCGGCAGCCGGTGCGGGAGCAGGGCGTCCTGGAGCCCCCGGGCGAGCGCCGACTCGCTGTCGTACCGCTGGGCACGTTGCAGGGCCTGGGCGATGAGACCGGCGAGCGCGGTCAGGACGGTGCGTTCCTCCGGGCTGAACCCGCGCGGCCGGTCGAAGCCGAGGATGCACGAGCCGACGGGCCGCCCCGAGGCGATCAGCGGCAGGAAGGCACGCGCGCCGACATCGGTCTCCATCGGGATGCCCGGGTAGGCGTCGGCCAGGCGCTGCATGGACTCGAAGAAGATCGGGCGGCCGGTGGTCAGGGTCTCCACACCGGGGATGGAGACGTCGAGCCCGACCCCGTCGAAACGGTCGAGGAAACCCTTGGGGAACCCGGTCTCCCAGGCGAGGTGGAGGTGACGCTCGCTCAGCAGGTAGATGGCGAGCTGGCGGCCGCCGAACGCGGGCAGCAGCTCCTCGGTGACCACGGCGGAGACCTGACGGGCCGTGACCGCTTCGGTGAGGGCGATGGCGAGGGCCACCGGGCGGTAGAGCGCGGAGGAGCGGTCGGCGGTGGAGCCGATGCCCAGACCGGGCGCGGTGACGGAGCCGGGGGCGTACGCAGGCTGTTCGGTGGCCTGGAACACCGCGCTCAGCCCGTCGTGGCCCGGGTACAGGGAGACCGAGAGCCAGAGCGAGGAGGCCCGCCGCGCCAGGAAGTGGACGGGTTCGTCGGAGATCAGGGCCGCCCGGTAGTGGTCCTCGTACGCCGGGTGCCCGAACCACGGCAGCACCTCCCACACGACATGGCCGACCAGCTCCGAGCGCGGGCGGCCCAGCAGCTCCTCCGCGAGCGCGTTGGCGTAGGTGATGCGCCCGATCCGGTCCAGGGAGACGATCCCCCGGGGCAGCCGGTCCGCCGCCTCCGCGACGACCGGGCCCGCGCCGAAGTCGACCACGAACCCGGTGAGCCGGCTCTCGGCGCTGTCGCCGTCCGGGTGCGTCCAGCGGCCCGAGAGCTCCAGCAGGTGGTAGCGGCCGTCGGGGCCGCGCAGCCGCATCCGGCGGACGACCGGGTCGGCGGACTCGACCGCCTGCCGGGCCAGCGCCCACAGCCCGTACACGTCCTCCGGTACGAGGCGTCCGGCGAGGGCGTCGACGGTGCCGGGGAACTCCTCGGGCGCGGTGCCGAAGATCGCGCAGAGGTCGTCGTCGGCGCTGAGGGCACCGGAGTACAGGTCCCAGTCGAAGCTGCCGACCCGCACCGGGGGCGCGGGGGCGGCGGGGAGCTGGACGGGGATCGGCTCGCCCTCCCAGACGACGGGGACGGACCGGGACTCCAGATCGGTGAGCGCTTCGCCGAGGCGGCGGCCGAGGCGGTGCAGCCGCTCCCCGTCGGCGGGGGCGACCTGCTCCCCCGGGGTGGCGGAGCGCAGGACGGCCAGCACGCCCATGCTGCCCCGGGGGCCGGTGACCGGGACCCAGAGCGAACCGAACGGGAACGGCAGCCCCGCCATGAGCTGAGGGAACCGCCGCATGGCCTCCTCCGCGTCGGCGAGGAGCACGGGCCGCCCGGTGCGGTACGCCTCGGAGACGGGGAACGGCCGGTTCACATGCATCCGCCACCAGGGGCGGAACAGCGGTCCCGGCAGCCCGGCGAGGACCGCGAGGCGCAGCAGTCCGGGTGTCCCGGAGCGGAGGTAGACGCCGCCCGCGTATCCCCCGGCGGACTCGACGGCGCTGACGACCCCCTGCGCGAGTACGAGGGACAGCTCGTCCGGTACTCCGCCGCCGTCGTCTCGCCCGGCCGCGGCCCCGCTTCCGGGGGACGGGGTGGGCCGGGTCGCATCGTGCCGGGTCACACAGTCAGGATGCTCCAGCCCGAGGGGGCAGGCACGTCGGCGGACCGGCCGGGGCCGCTCCGGCGGGCCCGTGGCCGGGGTTCCGGTGCGGCTGGGGGCGGTGGTGGCGGCCGTTCCCCTCGGGCCCTCCAGCGAGCGGGCCGGGGGAAACCGGTGCCTCGTCCGGCGGAAGCCGGTGGGGAGTCGACAGGAAGCCGGTGGCCTCGTGCGGCCCGGGCGGGACGCCGGTGGCCTCGTGCGGCCCGGGCGGGACGCCGTGCGGTGGCCGTCCGGGCGCGGCTGCGGCCATCCTGGTGACAGGCGGCCCGGACGGGTGGCCCGTGCGGCGGCCGACGCCCCTGGGGAGGTGCCGATGGACCCCGTCACCGCTCTGCGGCGGATCGCGTTCCTGCTGGAGCGCTCGCAGGCCGCCACCTACCGGGTGAAGGCGTTCCGGACGGCCGCCGGGATCGTGACCGCGATGGCCCCCGGGGAGGTCGCCGGGCGGGTGGCCGCGGGGACCCTGGAACAGGTCTCGGGGATCGGTCCCCGTACGGCCGGGGTGATCCGGGAGGCGTACGCGGGCGAGGTCCCCGGCTATCTGGAGCGGCTGGAGGAGGAGGCCGCGGCCTCACCGGCGCCCGAGGAGGGCCGGGAACTCCTGTCCCGGATACGGGGCGACTGCCATCTGCACTCCGACTGGTCGGACGGCGGCAGCCCGATCGAGGAGATGGGCCGGACGGCGGCCGGGCTGGGGCACGCGTGGGCGGTGCTCACCGACCATTCGCCCCGGCTGACGGTGGCGGGCGGCCTGTCGCCCGACCGGCTGCGGGAGCAGCTCGCGGTGGTGGCGCGGCTGAACGAGGAGTGGGCGCCGTTCCGTCTGCTGACCGGGATCGAGTGCGACATCCTGCCGGACGGTTCGCTGGACCAGGAGCCGGAGCTGCTGGAACGGCTGGACGTGGTGGTGGTCTCGGTCCATTCCAAGCTGCGGATGGACCCGGCCCCGATGACCCGCCGCCTGGAGGCGGCCGTACGCCATCCGCAGGCGAATGTGCTCGGCCACTGCACGGGCCGTCTGCTGTCGGGGCGCGGCAGGCCGGAGTCGCGGTTCGACGCGGACCGGGTCTTCGCCGCGTGTGCCGAGGCGGGGACGGCGGTGGAGATCAACTGCCGGCCCGAGCGGCTGGACCCGCCCCGTCGGCTGCTGCGCGGGGCCGTGGCGGCGGGCGCCCTCTTCGCGATCGACACCGACGCGCACGCTCCCGGCCAGCTCGACTGGCAGCGGTACGGCTGCGCGCGGGCCGAGGAGTGCGGCGTACCGGCGGACCGGGTGGTGACGACCTGGCCGGTGGAACGGGTACTGGAGTGGGCGGGGTGAGGCCCTCGCGCCCCGTACCCCTGGAGCGCCGCGTCCCGTACTCCTGAAGCACGGACGTGAGGAGCCCGGACGCGGAGCGCCCGCCCCGGAAGCGTTCCGGGGCGGGCGCGGGCAACCGCGTACCTACTTCTGGGGATAGACGTCTCCGGCGGCCATCCCGCTCTGCTGCTCGCTCCGGTCCCGGATCGTCCGGGACTTCTTCTCCAGCCGCTGCCGTTCCTCGGGGTCGGTCGCGCGTTCCGCCGCCTCGGCGAGCTGCTGGGCCTTCTCACGCATCTGCCGCGCCAGCTCGGCGGGTTCGTCCGAACCGTTCATCACCACTCCTCGGGCCGTAGGGGCCGCATCGGACCAAAGGGACACTGCCCCCAGCGAACCAGTGACCGGGGGCTTCCGCATCCCGCGTACCCCGCCGGGAAGGTTTCACGTCGTGGTCCGGCTCAGCCGCCGGACCATCCCGCGCAGCCGGGGGTGGCGCTCGTGGGCCTCGGACGAGCGCCGGTCCAGCTCCTCGCCGAGCCGCTTCGTGCGCTCGTCGATGTCGAGCTCGGCCAGCACCCGGTCGATCTCGGCGAGCAGGGCCCCGTGCAGCTGCCATTCGCGCGGGTGCTCCTGGACGTCCTCCAGGAGCAGGTCCGCCACCCGGTCGCGGGTCGCGCGGCTGCGGGCGAGCGCGTCGGCGAGCCGGTCCTCCGCCGCCTCGCCGTCGGCGGCGAGCGGGGTCGTGACCAGTTCGGCGAAGCTCTCGACGGCGTCGGCGAGCTGGCCGAAGAGTTCCTGGAGCAGGTCCGCCACATCGGCCGGGAAGAGCGTCTCCTCGGTACGGGCCTTCGCCAGGTCGGTGAGGGTGCGGGAGAGGACGCGCAGGACGACCGCGCAGATCTCCAGGGTGTCGAGTCCGGTGCGCAGGACGACCCGGTGGAGCAGCCCCTGTCTCACCCTCGGGTTGAGGGTGAGACTTTCCTCCGCCTGGCGGAGGGAGGCGTCGACCTCGACGATGTCGTGGTCGAGTCTGCGGGCCTCGTGGAGCCGGGCCGCCGCCCGGGGAACGGGGTTGTTCCCCACCACCTCCTCGCCCATGCTGCGCAGCATGGTGCCCATCCGGGTGGCCAGGGAGCCGATGGCGGTGCCCGCCGACCCGACCCAGACGGGCGGGGCGAAGACCAGGTTGAACAGCAGCCCCACCACCGCCCCGATGAGCGTCTCCCAAACCCGGTCCCAGGCGGTGTCGGCGACCTGGGCGACACCGAGCACGAGCATCGCGCTGATCGCCACCTCGGGCACGAACTCGTTGACCCGCACCAGCCGCCCGATCAGCAGCGAGGTGAAGATGGTCAGGCCGAGGCTCCACCAGCTGAGCCCCACCAGGGAGCTGAAGGCGATGGCGATGAGGACGCCGACGACGACGGAGTTCACCCGGCGGATGCCGGTGGTGAGGGTGGCGTAGAGCGTTACCTGTACGACCAGGAGCGCGGTGAGGGGCGCGGTCAGCGGAGCCGGTTCGGGCAGGGCCCAGACGGCCACGGAGTAGGCGATGACGGCGGCCGCGGTCGAGCGCAGCGTCTGTACCCCCGCGGGTTCGGTGGTGCGCTGCACGAGTTTGATGACGGGTGCCTTGATGACGGGCGCGGAAACTCCAGGCATTCCATGACGGTGCCCCGATTCCGCGCCGGACAGCGCTCCGCCGCCGGGGTGCCTCCGTACGGCCCTGTACGGGTGGCCGGACGGGGGCGGGTCCGGTACGGCGTGCACCGGAGCGCGGACCGGGGGACCCTGGGTTCATGGCTGTTCTGCTGAATCCCCCAGGAGAGACGCCCCCCGCCGAGGGCTCGATCGGCGACGCCCATGAGGAGCGCCCGGACGGAGGTGTCTGGGAGCACCCGGCCGTCTGGATCGGCCTGATCGTGCTCGGGGCGCTGCTGGTCGCCGGGTTCTTCGTGGCCCGGGTCTTCGGTCTGGCATGAGCGGGCGGCGGTCCCCCTCGGCGCGCCGGATCGCCGACGCGCTGGTGGAGAACTGCGGCCGGACGTACGCCGAGGAGGCGGGCATCCGGCTGAAGAACACCCCGCAGCCCCTCTACCAGCTGCTGGTGCTGAGCCTCCTGCTCTCCGCCCGTATCCGCGCCCCGGTCGCCGTGGCGGCGGCCCGGGCCCTGTACGGCCACGGCCTGCGCACCCCGCGCCGGATGGCGGACGCGACCTGGCAGCAGCGGGTGGACGCGCTGGGCGAGGGCCACTACCGGCGTTACGACGAGCGCACCGCCACCCAGCTCGGGGAGGGCGCGGAGCTCGTCCTCGACATCTGGCGGGGCGATCTGCGGCGGCTCCGAGAGGAGGCCGACGGCGACCGCGACCGGCTGATGGAAGGGCTGCGGCGCGTCCCGGGCATCGGTCCGGCCGGGGCCGACATCTTCGTACGCGAGGTGCAGTCCCTCTGGCCGGAGATCGGCCCCTGGACCGGGACGAAGGCGGTGCGGGGGGCCGAGCGGCTGGGCCTGCCCACCTCCCCCGGCAGGCCGGCCGAGGCGGGGCGCGGGCACGACGACGCGGTGTTCGCGGCGGCGCTCGTGCGGGCGGCGCTGGACCGGGACATCGTGGACGAGGTCATGGAAGCGGCACGGGCCCGCTGAGCCCCGGGAAACGCGGAGACGCCCGGACCGACCGTACGCGGAAATACCGGAGACAGCCGGAGACCGCACGCGTAAACGCCTACGCGGAAACGCCGGAGGCGCCCGGTCCGTGCGTGACGACGGTCCGGGCGCCTCCTCCCTCAGTCGGCGGAGGAATCCCGCAGGGCGCGGGCCCGCTCCTCCTCCCGGCGGGCCGCGTCCTGCTCCTGCCTTCCTTCGGCCTTCATCCGCTCGTCACCGAGGGCGATGCCGTCCGACTCCTTCTTCATGCCTTTCAGCAGCCGCGCCTTCGCGCGGGCCAGGTCGGTGCTCTTACCCACAGCTGCCTCCGTACCGCGAGGAGATTCACGCTTCTCCCTCTCCACTATGCCTACGCGTACCGCGGAACGCGGGGACCGGTGCGCGGGCGGCTACAGCACCGGGCCCTCGCCCTCGTCCTCCGGCCCGCCGGCCTCGACGCGCAGGGCGAGGTCCTGGAGGACATCGGCCGACGAGACGTCCGTCTGTCCGGAGTCGTGCACCTGCGCCAGCATCGTGAAGGCGAGCGTGAACGCGCTCACGAGCTGCTCGACCGCACCGCCGACCTCACGCCCGACCACGGTCACCACCTCCTCGACGGAGTAGTCGTCGGGGATGGCGATGTGGGGCATCGTCTCGTTCAGCAGGGCGGTGACGGCGCCCGCTCCCGCGTCCAGATCTTCCCGTTCGAGGTCCGCCTCCAGCAGGCGCTGCATTTCACGCGCCTCTGTGAGGATGCCGATGACGCGCTTCACGACTTCCCGTTGCTCCATGGCCGCGAGCATAGGGCGTACGGCCCGGTCGCCACGTGCGCCGGTGGCGCACTTCCGCACACCACCGGCGTGCTCCCCGGCGGCTCAGCGGGTGTCGCGTACCGCCACGATGCCGTTGAAGACCCCCACGTACGCCGTTCCGTCGGGGCCGATGGTGATGGGCGCCCAGTTGTTGTCGTACGCGGGTCCGGTGCCGGTCAGCTTGCGCCAGCGGCGTTCACCGGTACGGAAGTCGACGGCGGTGAGGTACCAGGCGTCGATGCCGAGGACGTTGGGCTCCTTTTCGTAGAAGTAGAGCAGCCCGTTGGCGGTGGAGAGCTTGGGCACGGTGGAGGGCGAGCGGACGGCGCTCTCCCACACGGTGTCGCAGCCGCTGCCGTCGGGCCGTACGTCGATACGGGTGACGCCGCCGACGACGCTGCGGCCGAGGAGCAGGGAGGTGGGGTTCTCGTAGCCGTAGTTGTTCTCGACGACGAGGCTGTTGCCCCAGCTGATCAGGGAGTTGTCGGTGGTCGACTGCCCGGAGTGGAAGACCGGGACCGAGCAGACCAGTCGGCGCCCGTCGGGGACGTCGGTGCCCCGGCGGTAGACGAGGACGTTCATCCGGTCGTCCGCGTTGTCGGTGATCGCCACGTACTGCTCATCGGTGCCGAAGAGGTCCGGGGTGGTGCCCGAGCCCTGGTTGACCGAGCCGGGCTTGGTGCCGGTGCCCCGGTCGTAGGTCTGGCGCCACTGGATGCGCGGGGTGCCGTCGGGGTCGGCCGTGAAGCCGTACAGGGCGTGGTCGGAGACGATGGAGACGCCGTCCCGGGCCACGGAGAAGGAGTTCTGGATCTCCTCACCGGCCAGCCGAACCGAGCGGATGACGGAGGTCTCCGGGTCGACCGTGCCGACCCGGCCGAGCCGGGTGACCCACCAGATCCGGCCCTCCCAGTCGGGCATGACGGAGGTGACGGGGTCGCAGGTGCCGCTGGGGAAGAGGTTGGTCCAGCTCACGCAGTCGTGCGGGACGTGCCCGGTGAGGTCCCAGTCGTCCTCGACGGCGAACTCCCACCGGCCGTCCGGATTCTGCCGGTGGCCGATGCGCAGGACGTGCTGGCGGGAGTCGGCGAGGACGACGCGGTCCTGGTCGTCCAGGTAGAAGTAGGCGCCGCCCGAGGTGTCCTTGAAGATCTTCGAGAAGTCGAGGCGGGTGATCGCCTCGACGGTGGAGGAGCGCTGCGGCAGCTTGTACTCGGCGAGCGTGTCGAGCGTGCGCGGGTCGAGGAGCTTGAGCAGGAAGCCGGTGAAGGTGCCGCAGACGGTGAGCAGCCGCCCGGCCGTGTCGAAGGTGGCGGTGGCGCACTCGCCGCCGATCGGGGCGATCTTCTCGCTGACCACCTCGGGGCTCCGGCCGAGCGGCCCGGGGTAGGGGTGGGTGCCGCTGCCCGCCGCGTCCGCGTGCATGCCGCTGCGGCCGTTGGGCGCGAGGTACGGGTGTTGCGGGGGCGCCTGCCCGGGCACCGGAGACGCGGTGGCGGGCGCGCCCTGGTAGCCGGGGACCAGGCGGTGGCCGGGAGCCTTGGGGATCTCCTGTGCCGCCGCCGGGGTCACGGGCCCCAGAAGGGTGACGGAGGCGACGGCGAGCGTCAGGGCCAGGACGCGGGTGAGCGCACGGCGGTACGGCGGGGGCATCGGGCTCCTTGATTACGGACGGGGGTCGCGCCGCCGCCCGACGTTAGGGCGCACCCCTTGAAGTGTCCATGGAAAGCGGGAGGGTTCGCACGGACGCCACAGGGTTCGCACGGACGACATGCCGCCGCAACACCGCGCCACGCACGGCAACGGCCCGCAAGACGACCACCCCCGCCCTACCCGCGCGGCGGGGGCTTCTGGTGCGAGCGGTTCTCCACCATCGCCCGCCGGATGCGGGCCGCCGCCGCGCGGGCGTGCTCCGGGGTCGCGGTGTGGTCGGCGACCGAGGTGACGAAGCGGTGCAGGGGCTGCCGGCAGCGGGTGCAGGGGGTGTCCGTGGTGGTGAGGTAGCCGTCCTCGCAGTCCGGGTCGGCGCAGGAGCCGGGCATCAGCAGCTGTTCGGCGATGTCCTGGGCGCTCCAGCGGCGGCGGCCGTCCTCGTCCCGCTCGTTGAGGGCGTGGGACCAGCGCAGGTGCCAGCGGCGTTCGATGCGCTCGCGCAGGAGTCCGGCGGTGCGCTTGCGGGCGAGCTCCTGGTGGATCAGGTCGTGGACGGTGCTCGGGACCCGGCCGCCGAGCGCCTGGAGGAGCTGGTGCGGCAGCGCCTGGAGGACATAGCCGCGCGGGTTGCCCTTGGCGTTCTCCCGCCAGCGGTCGCAGCCGCAGGACCCGTCGGGCCGCTTGGGGAGGTGGCACCGGTCACAGAGGCCGCGGCACTCGGCGCACAGCCCGCCGTCGAGCCCGTCCAGATGGGGCGCGGGCGCCCGGCCGCACTCCCGGCAGCAGGCGGCGCACGGACCGCAGAGCCGTTCGTTGCCCGCCTTGGTGGTCCAGGTCCGCATCTGGCACCGGCAGCAGAGGCCGGTGTTGCAGTACTCGTGGTGGGCGGCGCCCGAGTGCCGGCCGGGGGGCGGAAAAGACATCTGCCCATTGTGCTCGATCGCCGGGCGCCGCGCGGACCCTCCGGCCGGGGCCGTCCGGCGGGCGGGGTCAGGGGTTCAGGCTGCTGACCAGGTTGGCGGTGGCGCCGATGCCGTCATGGATGGTCGGCGCCATGCTCGTACTGGCCAGCAGGAAGCCGAGCAGCGCGCAGACGATCGCGTGCGAGAGCTTCAGCCCGCCGTTGCGGAGGAAGATCACCGCCAGGACCGTCAGAAGCAGCACCAGTGAGATCGAAATGGCCATGGCCAACCTCCTCCGCCGCGCCGGATTTGCGGCATTCGGCCGCCAGTGTGGCGCAGCGGGGCGGCCGTTCGGCGCACTGGCGTGTCCGCCGAACGGGTACTCCCCCGCCGTGCGGAGTTACGGGGCCGTGGCGGCCCGGTCGCGGAGGAAGCGTTCGAGCCCGGCCAGGTCGTCGGTGTTGAGGTGGTCGGCCCCGGCGGCCAGCAGCTCGTTCCAGACCGCCTCGCGCTCGGGTCCGGGCAGGTCGGGGGTGGCCCAGAAACGGATGCGGCGGCCTTCGCGGTGGGCGGCGGCGACGAGGGAGCGCAGCCGGTCGCGTTCGGCGCGGGGGAAGGGGCCCGCACCGCGCCAGCCGAAGGTCTGGGTCCAGTTCGCGCTGATCAGCGGGGTGAACGAGGCGGGCCACGCGGTGCCCAGGTCGCCGAGGCGGCCGTCGTAGAAGGCGAGGCGGGTGCGCTGGGCCTCCATCGGCGCCCGGGCGGCGCGGTCGCCCGAGATGACGGCGGTGACCGCTCCGGGGCGGACCCGGCCGTGGTGGTAGCGGGTGAGCAGGGAGCGGTGGCGGACGAGCTGCCGGTCGAGTTCGCGGTAGGCGGCGACGCCGTCGGCCTTGATGTCGATGAGCAGCTGGAGGGGGACGCGGTGGTGCGGGTACACGCTGCCGTGGCCCGCCCGGACCAGGGCGCGTAACGGGTCGAGGTAGAGGGCGGCGAGGGTGCGGGCCGGGTCGAGCCCGGCGGGCTCGTGGGCGACGAGCAGTTCGCCGTCGACGAGGAAGATGTCCGCCTCGACGCTGGTGAACCCGTGCGCGAGGGCGTCGTGCAGGGGACGCGGGTGCAGGTAGTCGTTGTGCGCGTGGGCGTGGCGCAGCGGGCGGGGCGCCCACGAGGTGGTGGTCGGGGAGGCTGCGGACGCGACGGCGGGGGCGGCGATCACCGCGGCGGCGGTGGCGAGCGTGACAGTGAGGGCCCGGCGGCGGGTCGGGGCCGAAGGGACGGACGGGGCGGGCGGAGCGGGCGGGGCGGCCATGGAGTCTCCCTGGGCAGTCGTCCGGGCCGGGGGCCCGGGTTGGGCCGGACGCGGACGAGTATGGAGCCGGACGCCGAAATATGGTCAGGTACCTGCCAACTGTTGGCGTGATGGACTCCGTCCCGTCATCCACCGTCCTCCCGGCCGCCGTCACCCCACCGGGACGCGCTCCGCGCTCTGCTCGCCCCAGCGGACCGTCCGGTCGCACCAGCGTTCCAGGAGCACCCGGTCGTGGCCGACGGCCAGCAGGGCCGCCCCGGACTCGGCCCGGTAGCGCTCGACCACGGCGACCAGGGCGGCGGTCGTCGAGGCGTCGAGCATCGCGGTCATCTCGTCGCAGATCAGCAGCCCCGGCCGCAGCACGAGGGCGCGCGCCAGGCAGGCCCGCTGGAGCTGCCCGTCGCTCACCGCGTGCGGGCGGCGCTCCAGCAGCTCGGCGGAGAGGCCGACCAGCGGGGCCAGTTCCGCCACCCGCGCCGGGACCTCGGCGCGGCGTCCGGTGGACCGGAGCGGCTGGGCGATCAGTTCGCGCAGGCTGAGGCGGGGGTCGGCGGAGAGCCGGGGCTGCTGGAAGACGACGCCCACGGAGGTGCGCTGCTCGCGCGGGGCGCGGTGCCGCCAGCCGCGTACGACCGTGCCGTCCAGGGTCATGGTTCCGGCGTCCGGGCGGTGCAGGAGGGCGGCGACCCTGGCCAGGGTGGACTTGCCGCAGCCGCTGGGGCCCAGGAGCCCCACCGCCTCGCCGTGGCCGACGCTCAGGGAGACCTCGCGGACGACCGGGGCGCGGCGGTCGTACCCGGCGGTGATCCGGTTCAGCTCAAGCATCGGCGGCCTCCTTCGTGAGGGAGTGGGTGCGGCCCGTCGGCCCGTGGTGGCAGGCGAGTCCGCCGTCGAAGGCGGGGCGTTCGGCGGTGCAGAGCTCGTCGGCGCGGGCGCAGCGGGCGGCGAAGGCGCAGCCGTCGGGGAGCGCGCCCAGCTCGGGCGGCATCCCGGGGATCGGGGCGAAGTCCCGTTCGGGCAGGGCGTCGAGCAGGCCCCTGGCGTACGGGTGGCGGGGCCCGGGGGCGCCGAAGAAGGGGCCCGCGTCGGCGATCTCCACGATCCGGCCCGCGTACATCACGGCGACCCGGTCGGCGATCCGCTCGGCCGCCGCCAGGTCGTGGGTGATGATCAGCAGCGCCCGGCCGCCGTCGGTGTGGCGGCGCAGTTCGTCGACGGTCCGCTCCACCAGGTCCCGGTCGAGTCCGGTGGTCGGCTCGTCCGCGAGCAGCAGCGGGGCGTCGCCGATCAGGGCGAGCGCGGTGGCGGCGCGCTGGGCGAGGCCGCCGGAGAGCTGGTGCGGGTGGCGGTCCAGGTGGTCGGCGGGGAACGAGGCCCGGGCGGCGGCCTTCTCCGCCGCCTCCCGGACGGCCGCGGACCCGCGCACCCCGGTCAGCTCGCGGAGGGTCTCCTCCAGCTGGGCGCGGACGGTGCGCACGGGGGTGAGGTGGGCGGCGGGGCTCTGCGGTACGAGGCCGATGCGCCGTCCCCGTACCGTACGGGCCAGCGTCCGCTCCCCCGCCGTCAGCAGGTCCGTGTCCCCGCCGAGCAGCGCGCTGCCGGTGGTCTGCGCGTTGGCGGGGAGCAGGCCGAGCAGGGCGGAGGCGAGCACCGACTTGCCGCAGCCGCTCTCCCCGACCAGGGCGAGGCACTCCCCCGGCGCGACGGAGAAGCGGGCGTCGGTGACCGCCGCGATGTCCCGGCCGCCGCGCATCCGGAAGCGTACGGAGAGGTCGCGGACATCGAGGACAGCGGCGTTCGCGGCGCGGTCGGCGGTCACAGCATCAGCTCCGATTTCCGGCGCGGGTTGATCCGGTCGCGCCAGGCGCCCGCGAGCCCCGCCAGGGCGAGGGTCGGGATGATCAGGAAGAGGCCGGGGAAGAGCGTCGGCCACCAGTCCCCCGCGAGCAGCGAACCGCGCGCGGACTGGACGAGGTTGCCGAGGCTCGCCTGGTGGGTGGGGAGTCCGAGCCCGAGGAAGGAGAGCGCGGACTCGTGCCACATGGCGTGCGGGACCATGAGGACCGCCGCGAGCCCGGCCTGCGGCAGCACACCGGGGAGCAGATGGCGCACGATGACCCGGCTCCGGGACGCGCCGCCGGAGACGGCCGCGTCGATGAAGGGGCGCGAGCGCAGCGAGAGCACTTCGGAGCGGACGATCCGGGCGGTGGAGATCCAGTGGGTGAGCGCCACCGAGATGACGACCGGCCAGACACCGGGCCGGAACATCGCGACGATGAAGATGCCGAGCAGCAGGTGCGGGATGGAGGACAGGGTGTCGACGACCCGCATCACGATCCGGTCCGGCCAGCCGCCGAACGCCCCGGCGAGCGCGCCGATCGCGGTGCCGATGACGGTGGCGGTGAGGGCCGCGACCAGTCCGACGAGCAGCGAGACGCGGAGCCCGTAGACACAGCGCAGCAGCAGGTCGCGGCCGACGTCGTCGGTGCCGAAGGGGTGGGCCCAGGACGGCGGGTGGAGCTTGTTGGAGAGGTCGACGGCCTGCTGGTCGAGCTGGGCGAGCGGCGGCACGATGAGCACGGCGAGCGCCACGGCGACGACGACGGTCACGGAGGTGACCACCCGGACACGGCGGGTGGTGCGGCCCGGCAGCGGGGCGAGTGCGGTGTCAGCCATCGAAGGCCACCCGGGGGTCGGCGAGCCCGTAGAGCAGGTCGGAGAGGAGGTTGCCCAGCAGGACGGCGGCGGTGGCGAGCACCGTGAGCGCGGCGAGCAGGGAGAAGTCGACCGAGGTGGCGGCCTGCACGGTGGCGGCGGCGATGCCGGGCCAGCTGAAGACCGTCTCGATGAGGAGCGCCCCGGTGATGAGCTCGGGGACGCGGGAGCCGATCAGGGTGAGCATGGGGAGCATTCCGGAGCGCAGGCCGTGGCCGAGGAGCACCGTGCGCTCGCTCAGCCCGCGGGCGCGCGCCCCGCGCACGGGGTCTTCCGCGAGGGCGTCCATGACCCCTTGGCGTACGTAGAGGAAGAACCACGGCAGCTGGGAGATCCCGAGGACCGCCGCGGGCAGCACCAGGTGGGAGGCGACCTGGCCGAAGGTGATGGTCTCGCTGCCTGCGTCGGTGAGCCCGCCGGCCGGGAGGAGGTCCAGCTTCAGGGCGAAGAGCCAGATCGCGAGGAGGCCGAGCCAGAAGGCGGGGGCGGCTTCCAGGGTGTACGCGGCGGAGCTGACGCCCCGGTCGAGCCAGCCGCCGGGCCTGCGGGCGGCGAGGACGCCGAGCGCGGTGCCGAGCAGGATCGCGATGACGAAGGCGGAGGCGGCGAGCAGGACGGACCAGCCCATGCGTTCGGCGATCACGTCGGCGACCGGCTGGCGCATCACGGTGGAGTCGCCGAAGTCGCCCTGGAGGGCCGAGGTCAGCCAGTTCCACCAGCGGGTGGGCAGCGGCTGGTCGACGCCGAGGTTGGCCCGGAGCTGGTCCAGGTTCTCCTGGGACGCGGTGAGACCGGCGGTCCCCGCGTACGCCTTGACGGGGTCGAAGGGGGACGCGGCGGCGACGGCGAAGACGCCGAAGGTGACGGTGAGGAGGACCGGGACGGCGAACAGGGCCCGCCGTCCCGTCATCCGTGCCATCGGCCCCCAGGGGAGGCGGGACTTCACTTCTTCGCGTCCCCGGTGTCCTTGGTGGACCACTTCTCGACGTTCCACCAGGGGCCGGAGGCCAGCCCGTGGTCGTGCGGCTCGATCTGGGTGGTGAGGGGGCCGAAGCGGTCCTCGACGACGTAGATGTGGTCGATGTGGGTGAGGAAGGTGTAGCCGGGGTTCTTCACCAGCTCGCGCTGGACGGTGTCGTACGCCTTCTTGCGCTCGGCCTTCGTCCCGCTCCTGCGGCCCGCCTCGATCGCCTCGTCGACGGCCTTGTTGTCGTACCAGGCCATGTTGTTGAAGCCGTCGCCCGCGAGGGAGGACTTCAGCAGGGTGTACTGGTCGAAGTCGGGGTCGGCCGGGGAGCCGCCGCCCGCGAGCACGGCGTCGTGCTTCATCCGGGGCTCGATGACCTCCCAGGTACCGGCCTCGACGGTGATGTCGATGCCCGCCTTCTTGGCGTCGGAGGCGTAGGCGAGGGCGTGCTCCTGGCGCAGCTTGTCGCCGGTGACGTACCAGAGCGGGAACGCGGCGCGCACCCCGTCCTTGGTGCGGATGCCGTCCTTGCCCGGGGTCCAGCCGGCCTCGTCCAGGATCTTCTTCGCGGCGGCGAGGTCGTGGGTGCGCTCGGTGCCCTTGGTGAACCACTCGCTGTCGGTGGGGACCGGCCCGTAGGCGGGCTTGCCGCTGCCGTTGAGGATCGCGTCGACCATGGTCTGGCGGTCGACGGCCACATCCAGGGCGCGGCGCACGGCGGTGTCCCCGGCGACCTTGTTGTTGGTGGGGAGCGTCACCGTGCGGTAGTCGTAGCTGTTGGCCGCGTAGGTCTTCTTGTTCTTGTCGTTCGCGAAGCCCTTGGCCAGGTTGGGCGGCAGGATCGCGCCGTCCAGGTCGCCGGAGCGCAGCCGGGTGGCGCGCACGTCGTCGTCCTTGATGACCGCCATGGTGAACTTCTTCACCTCGGGCTCGCCGCCCCAGTACCGGGGGTTGGCGGTGAAGCTGAGCTTCTCGCCCTTGGACCAGTTGGTGAGAACGTACGGTCCGGTGCCGACGGGCTTGGTGGTGAAGGCGCCGGTGTTGACGTCCTGCTTGCCCGCGATGTGTTCGGGGGCGATGGGCAGGACGGTGCGCTGGGCGAAGGGCGCGTAGGGGTACTTGAGCGTGAAGACGACGGTGTCCTCGCCCTGGGCCGTGACGTCCTTGACGGCGTCCAGCTCGTTGCGGGAGGGGTTGTTGGTCTTCTCGTCCAGGATGGTGCGGTAGGTGAAGACGACGTCCTTGGCGCCGAACGCCTTGCCGTCGCTGAACTTCACGCCCTGGCGCAGCCGGTACGTGTACGTCAGGCCGTCGGCGCTGACGTCGGGGAGGGCGGAGGCCAGGGCGGGCTGGAGCTTCAGCTCCTCGTCCAGGGCGAGCAGTCCGTCGAAGATCTTGGAGTTGCCGTCCTTGCCGTAGCCGAGCAGGGGGCTCAGGCTGTCGGGCTCGTAGGCGATGCCCACGACGGCCGAGGTGGAACCGGCGCCGGAGCCGCCGCCCTTGGAGCTGTCCGGGTTGGAGCAGGCTGCGGCGGTCAGGGACAGTGCGGTCACCAGCGCGGCGGCGGCCGCCCCCCGTATCGATCGGGCCGTCATACTCTGCACATCCCTGTTCAAGATCGACTGTTATTGCGAACAACATGCAATTAAACAGCACGTAAAAGGCCCTGGTACACCCCGTCTCACCGGTCGAGGCGGGTGCACCAGGGCCTTGGCTTCACGGACGTCCTACGGCGCGGGCAGCTCCGCCAGCTCCGCGACGGCCTCGCGGTGGCGGCCCGCCGTACCGTACGCGATCGAGTCCGCCTTGGCGCGCTTGAGGTAGAGGTGCGCCGGGTGTTCCCAGGTCATCCCGATCCCGCCGTGGAGCTGGACGCACTCCTCGGCGGCGTGGACCGCGACGCCGGAACAGTACGCCTGGGCCACCGCGACCGCGAGCGGGGCGTCGGGGCTGCCGGTGGCGAGGGCGTCGGCGGCGTTGCGGGCGGCGGCGCGGGCCGAGACGACCTCCAGCCAGAGCTGGGCCATCCGGTGCTTGAGCGCCTGGAACGAGCCCACGGGCCGGTTGAACTGGTGCCGTTCGCGGGTGTACCGGACGGTCTCGGCCAGGCACCATTCCGCGATCCCGAGCTGCTCGGAGGCGAGCAGTCCGGCCCCGGCCAGCAGCCCGCGCCGTACGGCGGTGGCGCTCGCGTCCGGCCCGGCGAGCGGGGTCCCGGCCGCGCCGGAGAGGGTGAGGGCGGCGAGCGGGCGGGTCAGATCGAGCGGCACGAGGGGTTCCACCGCCACTCCGGGGGCCGTGGCCCCGACCGCGTACAGCCCTTCGGCGGTCGGCACCAGCAGCACGTCGGCCACGGCGGCGTCCGCGATCCCCTGTACGGTGCCGTCGAGCGCGGCGAGGGCCGCCTGCGCACCCCCGGGCGGGGTCGCGAAGGGCACGGCGAGCACGGCCGTACGGGACCCGGAGGCCAGCTCGGCCAGGAGCGCGGCGGCGGGTCCGCTGTCTCCGGCCGGGGTGATCCCTCCCGTCCCGGTCAGCGCGAGCAGGGTCTCGGTGGCCACGACGGAGCTGGTCAGGTACGGGGCCGGGGCGACGGTGCGGCCCAGCTCCTCCAGGACCACGGCGGCCTCCCGGTGGGACGCGCCCTGGCCGCCGAGCTTCTCCGGTACGAGGAGTCCGGCGGCGCCGATGCCGGTGGCGAGCGCCTCCCACAGCCCCTGGTCGTACGGCGTGGCGGACTCGGCCGCCACGATCACCGTCGGCGCGTCGGCCCGGTCGGCGAGAAGGGCGCGCACGGCGGAGCGCAGGTCCTCCTCGTCCTGGGAGTAGAGCAGGTCGGGGGTGGCCGGGGGCTGGGCGGGCGCGGTCATCGGCTCAGGTCCTTCCAGGCGACGTCCTTGTCGTTACGGGGTTCGGCGGGCAGCCCGAGGACGCGTTCGGCCACGATGTTCAGCAGGACCTCGCTGGTGCCGCCCTCGATGGAGTTCCCCTTGGAGCGGAGGTAGCGGTAACCGGCGTCCCGGCCGGTGAAGTCGACCAGCTCCGGGCGGACCATGGTCCAGTCGCCGTACAACAGGCCCTCGTCGCCGAGCAGTTCGACCTCCAGTCCGCTGATCTCCTGGTTGAGGCGGGCGAACGCGAGCTTCATGCCCGAGCCCTCGGGCCCGGGCTGTCCGGCGACGAGCTGCTGGCGCAGCCGCTCCCCGGTGAGCCGGGCGACCTCGGCCTCCACCCAGAGGGTGAGCAGGCGTTGGTGGGTGCCGTGGGTGCGCAGCTCGGGGCGTTCGCGCCAGGTCCGGGAGACGGGGCCGATCATGCCGCCCTCGCGGGGGATGCGGGAACCGCCGATCGAGACGCGCTCGTTCATCAGCGTAGTCTGCGCGACCTTCCAGCCCTCCCCGACGGGGCCGAGCCGGTGGCTGTCGGGGATGCGGACGCCGGAGAGGAAGACCTCGTTGAACTCGGCCTCCCCGGTGATCTGGCGCAGCGGCCGGACGTCGACGCCCGGGTCGGTCATGTCGCAGATGAAGTAGCTGATGCCCCGGTGCTTGGGGAGGTCCGGGTCGGTGCGGGCGATGAGGATCGCCCAGCGGGCCGCATGGGCGCTGGACGTCCAGACCTTCTGCCCGTCGACCACCCAGTCGTCGCCGTCGCGGACGGCCCGGGTGGCGAGGGCGGCGAGGTCGGAGCCGGCGCCGGGCTCGCTGAAGAGCTGGCACCAGACCTCCTCCCCCACCCACAGGGGCCGCAGGAAGCGCCGCTTCTGCTCGTCGGTGCCGTAGCCGAGGATGGTGGGGGCGGCCATGCCGAGCCCGATACCGATGCGGCGCGGGTCGTTGTCGGGGGCGTCGGCGGCGGCGAGTTCGGCGTCGACGGCCTGCTGGAGGGAGCGGGGCGCGTCGAGCCCGCCGAGCCCCTGCGGGTAGTGGACCCAGGCGAGGCCCGCGTCGAACCGGGCCTTGAGGAAGTCGGTGCGGCCGGTGGTGGCGGGCGGGTGCGCGGCGAGCAGCTCGCGGGTGCGGCGGCGGACCTCGGCGGCGTCGACGGCCGGGCTCATCGGGCGCCTCCGGGGAGCACGACGATCCGGCCGGTGCTGGTGCCGTCGGCGACACGCTGGACGGCCTCGGCGGCCCCGGCCATCCCGACACGCTCGCTGACCAGGGGCTTCACAATGCCCTGGGCGGCGAGCTTGGTCAGCTCGTCGTGGCAGGCGCGGATGGCGGCCGGGTCGTGGGTGTTGTAGAGGCCCCAGTGCAGCCCGATGATCGAGTAGTTCTTCACCAGGGCGTGGTTGAGCGCGGGGGCGGGGATGTTCCCGCTGGCGAAGCCGACGACGAGGACCCGGCCCTCGAAGGCGACGCACTTGACGGACTTGGCGTACGCGTCGCCGCCGACCGGGTCGTAGACGACATCGGCGCCGCGCCCGCCGGTGGCCTCCTTGACGGCGGCCACGATGTCCTCGCTCCGCCGGTCGATGACCAGGTCGCAGCCCAGTTCACGGGCGACGGCCGCCTTCTCCGGTCCGCCGACGACCCCGATGACGGTGGCGCCCGCCGCCTTGCCGAGCTGGACGGCCGCGCTGCCGACCCCGCCCGCCGCCGCGTGGACGAGGAGGGTCTCGCCGGGCTGGAGGCGGGCGCGGCGGTGGAGGCCGAACCAGCCGGTCTGGTAGCCGATGTGGAGCGCGGCGGCTTCCGCGTCGTCCAGGGCGTCGGGGGCGGGCAGCAGGGCGGCCCCGTCCGCGACGACGTACTCGGCGAAACCCCCGTACGGCAGGGCGGGGGTGGCGAGGACCCGCCGCCCGTCCTCCGTGGTGCCGCACACCTCGACGCCCGGGGTGAACGGCAGCGGCGGACGCACCTGGTACTGGCCCCGGCAGAGCAGGGCGTCGGGGAAGTTGACGTTCGCCGCGGCGACCCGGACGAGCACCTGCCCGTCGCCGGGGGTGGGCCGGTCCGTCTCCTCCAGGCTCATCACCTCGCCCGGCTCGCCGTTCCGGTGCACTCGCCATGCCTGCATGAGGGGGCCTCCACAACACTGTCGGCGCTTGTCGGCATCAACCGCTGCCGCTGTCGGCATTTCCACTGCTCGCGCAGCCACTGCTCGCGTCTGCGCCGCTCCGGCGCATACTAAGCGGTCGCTTGCCCATCTGGGAACACCCCGGCGGCCCGGCACCGGGCCTCTCAGCCCCGCTTCGGCTTCGCCCTCACATGCATCCGCTCACCCTGCGGGCCGAAGAGACTGAGGAACTCCACCGGCTGGTCCTCGGCCGGCCCGAACCAGTGCGGCAGCCGGGTGTCGAACTCGGCGGCCTCCCCCGGCTCCAGCACCAGATCGTGCTCGGCCAGGAGCAGCCGCAGCCTGCCGGAGAGCACGAACAGCCACTCGTACCCCTCGTGCGTGCGCTGCTCCGGCACCTCGCCGCTGCCCGCCTCCTGCACCATCTTGTACGCCTGGAGTCCGCCGGGGCGGGCAGTCAGCGGCACCATCGTCCGGCCGTGCCGCACGATCGGCCTGGCCCTGACCCGGGGGTCGCCCACGGACGGGGCGCCCACGAGGTCGTCGAGCGGGACCTCGTGGGCGCGGGCGATCGGGAGCAGCAGCTCCAGGCTGGGGCGACGGCCGCCGGACTCCAGCCGGGAGAGCGTGGAGACGGAGATCCCGGTGGCGGCGGAGAGCGCGGAGAGGGTGACCCCCCGGTCCTTGCGCAGACGGCGCAGCCGGGGGCCGACCCCGGTGAGCACGGCGTCGAGTCCGGGGTCGTCCCGGTCGTGTTCCTTCATGGGGCCATTGCAGAATCGGCAAGCGGGATTGTCAATCCCGCCCGGTTCGCCCCGGCGGTGTCAGTGGGCGAAGACCTCGAAGGTGACGGCGGGACGGCCGCCGAACCGCTCGGCCTCGGCGCGCACCATGCCCTCCAGGAAGGACCGGCAGTACTTCTCGGGCGCCTCCGCGGTCAGCGCCTCGATGTAGGTGCGGTGTTCGAGGAGCGACTGCACGGACCGCTCGAATCCGGCCGTCGCGTCCACGGCGTGCGTGGGCCGGTCGCTGCCCGCCACGGCGGTCCAGCGCACCCCGTTCCACGGCTTCAGCCCCTGTTCGGTCAGCTCCGGGAAGATCCACCGGTTGCCCGCGTCGGCCACGGCGTCCAGGGTGGCGCGGCCGACGGCCCGGTGGTCGGGGGTGTTCCAGGCGACCCCGCCCCAGGTGTCGCGGTGGTTGAGGGTGATCACCAGCTCCGGGCGGTGGCGGCGGATGGCGGCGGCGATGTCTCGGCGCAGCCCGGTGCCGTACTCGATCACCCCGTCGCGGTGGTCCAGGAACTCCACCGTACGGACTCCGACGACCGCCGCGCTCGCCCGCTGTTCCCGCTCGCGCAGCGGGGCGCACTCCTCGGGCGGCAGGGTGTCGATCCCGGCCTCGCCCCGGCTGGCGAGGAGATAGACGACCTCACGGCCCCCGTCGGTCCAGGCGGCCACGGCAGCGGCGGCGCCGTACTCCAGGTCGTCGGGGTGGGCGACCACGGCCAGGGCGCGGCTCCAGTCGGCGGGCAGGGGTTCGAGTCGCTGCGGCGTCATACCCGCAGGCTACCGACGATCACCGCGAAGGGCCGGTGGCCGGGGAGATCCGGGGGTACGCGGGGGGGGGGAATGCCAACCCGCCCGGCGGTGCTGGAGACACGTGTAGAGTCCCTGCCCTCCCGCGCGCAGCCCCGGTCGACGAAAGGACCCCCGCCCGTGTCCAGCCCCGCAGCCCTCTCCCCCGCCCAGGCCGCAGCCCGTCTGGAGGAGTTCACCGTGATCGACGTGCGGGCTCCCGGCGAGTACGCGGCGGGCCATGTGCCCGGCGCCCTGAACATCCCGCTCGACAAGCTGCCGGACGCCCTGCCCGCCCTGAAGTCGGCGTCCGCCCGGGGCTCGCTGCTGGTGGTGTGCGCCTCCGGGGTCCGCTCCACCCGGGCCTGCGAGATCCTCGCGGGAGCCGACATCGACGCGGCCACCCTGACCGGTGGCACGTCCGCCTGGGAGGGCGACGGCCGCGGCCTGGACCGGCCCGAGGGCGCCGCCGCCACCTGGGCCATGGAGCGGCAGGTGCGGTTCGCGGCCGGTTCGCTGGTGGTGGCCGGTCTGCTGGCGGGCACCCGCTTCCCGGCCGCGCGCTGGCTCGCCGCCGGGGTCGGTTCGGGCCTGGTCTTCTCGGCCGTCACCAACACCTGCGGCATGGCCTCGGTCCTGTCGAAGCTCCCGTACAACCGGGCCCCGCGCTCCGGCGCCGACCTGGACGCCACGCTGGAGGCGCTCCAGCGCTGACGCCCGGCACGGTCAGACTTCGTCCCTGACCAGGGCCAGCAGCCGGTCCAGGACGCGCGGTCCGCTCGCGCGCAGGCCGTCGTGCTCGTACTCGTCGGTCACCCAGGTGCGCAGCCCCCGGATCGCCGCCGCCGTCCGCAGTGAGTCCTCGACGTTCACGTACATGTCGTCGTGATAGACGGCGGCGGCGACGGGCACCTCGTTGGCGGCGAGCCGCTCGGGGTCGTACAGCACGGGCCAGCCGGTGCGCCGGGCCAGCAGTTCGGCGGTCTCGCGCAGCGGGCGCAGCGCCGGGTCGACGTCGAAGTGCCAGGGGTGGATCGTCTCCCCGGTGAACAGCAGCGGCCCGTCGCCCGCCAGGGTCTTCGCCGCGTCGAACTGCGGGAACTCGGCGCGTACGCGTTCGGCGGCCCAGCCGGTGGGGGCCTCGCCCTGCCCGTAGATCGCCTCGTGGACCAGGGCGTAGAGCGGGTGCCCGGCAAAGGAGGTGGCGGAGCGCAGGGCCTCCTGGAAGGTGTCGGAGAGCTCGGTGCCGTGCGGGGTGGTGACGAAGGCGTTCTCCAGGAGGTAGTGCAGCTGGTGGCTTCCGCTGCCGGAGCCGAGCAGGATGCCGAGCGACTGGAAGAGTTCGGGGGTCAGCCGGTGGCCGGCGCTCTCGGGGCGGTGCTCGGCCAGGTACGCGGCGATGGCGCGGGCCCGTTCGACGTCCTGCGGGTAGCGGGCGTAGTGCGCGGCGACCTTCCGTTCGATACGGGGGTACGCGGCCCGGTAGACGTCGTCCGCGTGGGCGTCCAGCGAGGGCAGCCCGCCGGTGATGAGGACCGCCGCGAGCCCCTCGGGCGCCGAGGAGAGGTAGCGGACCGCGCAGAAGCCGCCGAAGGACTGGCCGAGCAGCGTCCAGGGCGCGCCGCCGGTCAGCCGCTGCCGGATGGTCTCGCAGTCCCGGACGATGGCGTCGGCGCGGAAGTGGGCGAGGTAGTCGGCCTGTTCGCGGGGGCCGCCGCGCAGCGGGAGGGTCTGCCGGTTGGCGGGGGTGGACAGGCCGGTGCCGCGCTGGTCGAGCAGGAGCACCCGGTACTCGCGCAGCGCCCGGCCGAGCCATGCCTCCGCCCCCGTGAAGCGGCGGGCGCCGAAGCCGGGGCCGCCCTCCAGGTAGACCAGCCAGGGCAGCGTCTCACCGGCTCGCCCGGCGGCCACGGCCTCGCGCCCGTACACCTCGATCTGCTCGCCGCCGGGGTCGCCGTGGTCGAGGGGGACGGTGAAACGCCGGTCGGTGAGGACGACGCCGGGCTGGCGGTAGCTGGTCACGAAGGCTCTCCTGGGTCGGGGGTCCTGGCCAGTTCAGCACATGGCCCCGGGTCCTCGGGCGAAGGGGCGGGTGCCCCGGACGGTCCCGGTCGGTGTGCGGCGCGCCCGGGGCGCTCCTACTGTGCGGAGATGATCCGGTTCGAGCAGGTCGGCAAGGTCTATCCGGACGGTACGACGGCGGTCGACGGGCTCTCCTTCGAGGTGGCGGAGGGCGAGCTCATGACGCTGGTCGGGCCGTCCGGCTGCGGCAAGACGACCACGATGATGATGGTGAACCGGCTGATCGAGCCGACCTCGGGCCGCATCCTGGTGGGCGGCGAGGACATCGCCGGGACCGACCCGGTGAAGCTGCGCCGCCGGATCGGCTATGTGATCCAGCAGGTCGGCCTCTTCCCGCACCGCACGGTCCTGGACAACACGGCGACCGTCCCGGCGCTGGTCGGCTGGAAGCGGGCGCGGGCCCGGGAGCGGGCGGCGGAGCTGCTGGACCTGGTGGGCCTGGACCCGGGGACGTACGGCTCGCGCTATCCGGCGCAGCTGTCGGGCGGCCAGCGCCAGCGGGTGGGCGTGGCGCGGGCGCTGGCCGCCGATCCGCCGGTGCTGCTGATGGACGAGCCGTTCGGGGCGGTGGACCCGGTGGTGCGGGAGCGGCTCCAGAACGAGTTCCTGGCGCTCCAGGAGCGGGTGCGCAAGACGGTCCTGATGGTCACGCACGACATCGAGGAGGCGGTGCGGATGGGGGACCGGATCGCGGTGTACGGGGACGGGCGCATCGAGCAGCTGGACACCCCGGCCGCCGTGCTCGGCACCCCGGCGACCCCGTACGTGGCCCGGTTCGTCGGCTCGGACCGGGGGTTGAAGCGGCTGTCGGTGACCGCGATCGAGCCGGAGGACCTGGAGGAGCCGCCGGTGGCGCGGCTGGAGGAGCGGGCCGCCGTGGCGGCGGACCGGCTGCGGGCGGCGGGGGCCCGGTGGGCGGTGGTGCTGAACGGCACGGGCGAGCTGCACGGCTGGGTGTCGGCGGACGCGCTGCGGGGCGCCGGGGAGCGGGGGACGGTGGGCGCGCTGGCCCGCCGGATGGAGGCGTGGGTGCCGGTGGGCGCCCCGTTGAAGCAGGCGTTCAGCGAGATGCTCCAGCACGACGCGGGGTGGGTGGCGGTGCTGGACGGGGCCCGGTTCCTGGGGGTCCTGACGCCCGCGAAGCTCCATGAGGCGCTGCGCCGGTCGGTGGACGCGGACGCGCAGGGCGTGGGGCGCGAGGAGGTGGACTTCGACTCGGTGGCGGACGCGTGAGAGGCACGTCCGCCACCGGCATGTCCCTCGTACGGCCTGTCAGTTGAGAATCGCGCGGGCGATCGCGCCGAACACGCGGCTCACCGCGCTCAGCACACCGGTCTCCACCACGACCTCCGCGACATCGGTACCGCTCTCGGCCGCGTCGGCCCCGTGCTCCTTCAACCGGCACCGGCGGCACACGCCGCTCCGCAGCCGTCCCCGCTTCTTGCAGCGCTTGCACGCCTTGCGCAGTATCCCCATGCGGGAAGGATCTCATCCCGGCCCGCAGGGGTACGAGGTCACCTGCCCCGGCGGTAGCTGCTGCCGTCCCGGGGGCGGACCAGCAGCCCGGCGACGACCAGGTGGCGGCGCAGGGCCGAGCAGTCCTCGTGGACGGTGAGCAGCGCCTCGTTGACCTCCCGCTCGGTGTACGAACGGTCGCGCTCGAACAGCGTCTCGGCCAGGTGCGTCAGCAGCTGCTCCAGCCGGGCCTGCTTGCGCGGGACCGTGACCAGGCGGCCGTGCGAGAAGAGGGCGGTGACCTGGTGCGTTCGGCGAGCGGACCGCTGCGGCGGAAGGGTCTGTTGTTCAGGCATGGCCCGAGCGTCGCAGGCTCCGAACGGGCGGGCAACGCGTTTTCCGTTCGGCCCGGCGCGGCGGTCCGCCAGTGGACGTTCTCCGGCCGCCGACGCCTTGAGTGCTCAGTCCTCCGGGATGAGCTTCTTCGACTCCAGGTAGGTGCGCGCGACGTCCTCGGGCAGCCTGCGCCAGCTGTCGACCTGCTGGTTCATGGACGCCAGGTCGGCGGTGGTCAGGACGGTGTTGAGCCGGCCGAGTGCGTCGCGCACGCCGTCGCTCCCGGCGCGGGCGCGGTTGACGACGGGGACCACATAGTCGGCGTTCTGGAGCTGCTTGTCGTCCGCCAGCAGGACGAGCCCGAACTGGTCCAGCGTGGCGTCGGTGGTGGTGGTCAGCACCATCTGGTCCTGACCGTTCTGGACGGCCTGCTTCGCCTGGGTGGTGCCGACGCCCTTCGGGTCGACGGCGACGATGTCGATACCGTACGTCTTGCGCAACCCGGGTGCGCAGTAAGGCCGTTGTACGCATTCGTCGCCCGCCGCGAGACGTACCGGGAGCTTCGCCCGGCCGAGGTCGCTGAGGGTCTTCAGGCCGTGCTCCTCCGCGTAGGAGGCGGCGACCGCGAAGGCGTTCTGGTCGACGGCCCGGCCGGGGTCGAGCACGGTGAGCCCGCGCGGGGCGGCCAGGGCGCGCAGTGCCTTCATGGTGGCGTCGAGGTCGGGCGATCCGACGGGCTCGGCGTCGGGCCCGTTGGCCTTGGCGTTCAGCCAGTCGGCGAAGGTGGCCGCGTACTCCGGTACGACATCGATCTGGCCGCTCTCCAGGGCGGGTTCGTAGATCTCCCGGTTGGTGACGGAGATGATGTCGGCCGAATATCCGGCCCGCTCCAGGAGCAGGGCGTACAGCTGGGCCAGCAGGTCGCTCTCGGTGAATCCGGCCGATCCGACGGTCAGTTCCCTGCTGTCGCCGGGCGGTGCGGTGACCTCGCCCCGGTTCTCCAGGCTGGGGCCCGTGGCGCAGGCGGTGGCGGCGAGCAGCAGGAGGCCGACAAGAGCGCGGCGGGCACAGGCCATGAGGATCATGCGGCCTCCCTGCCCCAGTTGGGCGCCAGCCGCTGCCCCGCCTCGAAGAGGCTCTCGACGAGGAGGGCGAAGACCGCCACCAGGATCGCCCCGGCCACCACCTGCGGGGTGGAGGCGAGGTTGAAGCCCGCGGTGATGATCCGGCCCAGTCCCCCGCCACCGGCCAGGGCGGCGAGGGTGGCGGTGGCGACCAGTTGGACGGCGGCGATCCGGACGCCCGTGAGGACGAGCGGGAGGGCCAGCGGCAGTTCCACGTTCCAGAGCATCTGACGGCCGGTCATCCCCATTCCCCGGGCGGCCCGCACGACGTCCCGGTCCACCTCGCGCATCCCCACGTAGGCGTTGGTGAGCAGCGGCGGCACGGCGAAGAGGACGAGGGCGATGATCGTCGACCACTGGCCGTACGTGCCGATGGGGGTGAGCAGCAGCAGGACGAGGACGGCGAACGTGGGCACGGCCCGGCCGATGTTGGAGATGTTGACGGCGAGCGCGCCGCCCTTGCCGAGGTGGCCGAGGACCAGGGCGACGGGCAGGGCGATCAGACAGCTGAGGAGCAGGCAGACGACGGTGAGGAAGAGGTGTTCGCCGAGCCGGTTCCCGATCCCGTCGGGGCCGGACCAGTGGGTGGCGGTGGTGAGCCAGGACCAGGTGCCGGAGAGCGTGTTCATGCCTGCCTCCGCCCGGGGAACGTTCTCATGCCTGCCTCCGCGTCCAGGGGGTCAGCAGCCGCTGTGCTCCCAGGAGGAGCAGGTCGGCGGCGACGGCGATGACGACGCAGAGCACGGACGCGGTCAGCACCTGGGCCTTGAAGTAGGTGTTCATCCCGGAGTAGATGAGGTTGCCGAGGCCGCCGTAGCCGACGATCGCCCCCACGGTGACGAGGGAGACGGCGGAGACGGTGGCGATCCGCAGTCCGGCCATGGCGGCGGGCAGGGCGAGCGGGAGTTCCACGGCGAGCAGCAGGCGCAGCGGCCCGTACCCCATACCGCGCGCGGCCTGCCGGGTCTCCTCGGGGACGGCCCGGAGCCCGGCGAGGATGTTACGGACGAGCAGGGTCAGTGAGTAGAGGACGAGCCCCGTGACGACGAGCGCGGCGGAGAGTCCGTACACCGGCAGCAGCAGCGAGAACATCGCGAGCGACGGGATGGTGTAGAGGATCGTCGTCAGCCCCAGCACGGGACCGGCCGCCCAGCGCCAGCGGCGGGCGGCGAGGGCGAGCGGGACGGCGAGCGCGAGCCCGATGAGCACGGCGAGGGCGGTCAGCTGGAGGTGCTGGAGGGCAGCGTCCCAGAGGATCTCCCGGCGGCTGGAGAGGTAGGCGCCGCAGATCCACTCGTTGCGTGCGAGGCAGTCGTCCGGGGGTGCCGTCACCCGCCCATTCCAGCGTGGCCGGGGGTTCGCCGCCCTTCCTGTTCGGCCGTACGGGGGTGTTCGCACGGCAGCTCGCCCGCTTCCGGGAGTCTCCCCCGGCAAACTCGCCGGAAGGCGGTCGCGGAGGGGCGGGTGTGTACTGGTGGTACAGCGTGTTCCACACCCCTGGAGGGCTCCGTGTGCCCCTCCCCACCGCCTGACCCGCATGCCTGGCGCAACCAGCCCTGGCGGTCCCGCCCGGGCGCGGGCTGCCCCGAAAAGCCCGAGCGCTTCAAGCATCCGTGGATCATCTCGGTCCTGTTGATCCTCGGCCTCCTTCTGGGCCTGGGCGGCCTCGGGGCGCTGCTGGAGGGGGGCGAGAAGCGCACCTCCGGTACGGCCGCGCCGTCGGAGACCTCCACGGCCCGGCCGTCCGACGAAGCGCGTGACGGTTCACCCACGGCTCCCGCGGCTCCCACAACGACGGCGAAGCCGCCCGCCGAGCCCTCCGACGCCACTCCGACTACTCCGACCACGAAACCCAAGCCGCCCTCGACGGCTGCGGCTCCGCCGGGTGTGGTGGTGCTCCGCGTCATCGACGGTGACACCCTCGAGGTGCGTGGCGAGGGCGGGGTCCTGCCGAAGGGCACCGTGGCCCGGGTGCGTCTCCTGGAGATCGACGCCCCGGAGCGCGGCGCCTGTTTCGCCGATGACGCCACCGACCGCACGGCCGAGCTCCTGCCACCGGGCAGCCGTGTCCGCGCCGAACGCGACACCGAACTGACCGACCGCTACGACCGGTACCTGCTGTACGTGTGGAACGAGGAGGGCACCTTCGTCAACGAGTCCCTCGTCCGCAGCGGTCACGCCGAGGCGGACCTCCACCCGCCCAACGACAAGCACTGGCCCAGGATCTCCAAGGCCGAGGACGCCGCCCGGCAGGCCGGGGCGGGTCTGTGGACCGCCTGCCCCGAGCCGCCGAAGACCTCCGCCCCTCCCCCGGACCCGCCCGACTCCCCCGCCCCCGATACCCCGGCACGCCCGGACCTGCCGGACGGGCCTCCCGCCGGTGTCCCCGACGTGGACTGCTCGGACCTGTCGGGCCCGGTGCGGGTCGGCCCCGACGACCCGCACCGCCTCGACCGGGACGGTGACGGCATCGGCTGCGATACCGGCTGACTCCGTGCGGCGGCGGGCCCGGGCGGGCGCTGCGCGGGCCGTTCCGTCGCCGTACGGTGAGAAGGAACGTGCACGCGGCTCCCGCAGGGACGGCAGGCGCCCGGAAGAGACGGCAGGTGTCCACGATGGCCGGTGAGATCTCCTTCTTCGAGCTCGGGGTGGACGATCCCGAGAAGGCCCGGACGTTCTACGGGGCGCTGTTCGGGTGGAACTTCCAGCCGGGCCCCTCGGGCGAGGGCGGTTACGCGATCGGGACGCCCAGCGGGCAGGGGGGCGTCCACGGCGGCGATCCGAGGGCCGGGCCGTACCTCTTCTTCCGGGTCGACGATCTGGACGCGGCGGTGGAGCAGGTGCGTGAACTGGGCGGCAGCGTGACCGACACCGGCCCCGGCGAGGACGACGGGTCGGCCGCCCGGTTCGGGCGGTTCCGGTTCTGCCGCGACGACCAGGGCTCCCCCTTCGGCCTGCACGAACCGCCGCGCGTCGGCTGACACCGCGGGTGTCCGGCCACACCCGCACCTCTCTTCGGTTACGCCCGGGGGACGTTCCGGAGAACGTCCTGCGCGGTGCGAGCAACCCCCGGCGCCCTGCCGCCGTCTTGATCACTGACAGAACGGTTCGCCGCCCGGGAACGAGCGGCGTCCGCCCCCACCTGTACCGGGCTCGGAGAACCGGCCAACTATACGCTCCATGTATACATTGGGCGTATAGTTGGTTCGGCGCGAGTCCGGCATCGCGCGGAAGGCACCCATGCAGACCAAGGCACTGGCGCCCGAGTACCAGGGCGCGCTCACCAAGATGTCGGTGAACGCCTCCCTCACCGACGTACTGGCCGAAGGCATCCGGCACCTGAAACAGGCCGAACTCTCCGGCTCCCAGGAGGAGGTGGCACGGACCGGGCTCGCCGTGGCCGAGGCGCACCGCCGACTGGGGCAGGTCGAGGAGGCCGACCGGGCGTGGAAGGCGAGTTACCGGGCGGCGCGCTCGGCCGGGGCCACGGGCGCGATGGCCTGGGCGCTGTGGAGCGGGGGGACGCTGGCGCGCCAACGGGGGTCGCTGCGCCTCGCGTTCCGGCTGCTGGGGCTCGCCGCCGAGCTGGGCAAGCGGGGCGGGGACGTGGTGGCGCGCGGCTACTCCCTCGCCGGGCTGGCCGAGACCGGGCGCATCCAGGGCGATTACGCGACCGTCGCCACCCTGCACGAGCAGCTGCTCGCCGAGGCCCGCGCCCGGGGCGAGGCGCGCCACACGGTGTGGGCGCTGGAGGGGATCGCGCAGATCCACCGCAACACCGGGCAGCTCGACTCGGCCCTGGCCATGTTCGAGGAGGCGGCGTCGCTCGCGGGCGACGCGGACGACCGGCGGGGCCGGGCCTGGGCCCTGCGCGGCATCGCTGACATCGTTTCCCTCCGGGACGGCGGGACGGAACGCGCACTCGCCCTGCTCTCCGAGGCCGAGGTCACCTGCCGGGAGATGAAGCTCTCCAGCGCGCTCGCCTACAACCACAAGATGCGGGCGAACGTGCTCTTCCGCGCCGGGCGGTACGAGGAGGCCCGCGCGGTCTACGAACAGGCGCTGGCGGAGTTCCGCGCGATGGCCGAGCCCCGGGGCGAGGCGCTGGCGGCGCTCGGCCTGGTCAAGTCACGGGCCCGGCTCGGCCGGGACCGCGCGGCCACCGCCGCCGAGCTGGACGAACTGCGGGGCAGGCTGAGCCGGATCGGACTGCTCAACGCCCGGGAGATGGTGGAGAAGGCGTACGCCGAGCTGGGCGTGGCACCGGTCGCGGAGCGCGACGCCCCCGCTCCCTCCGCCACCCGCGAGGAGGCCCCGTCGGCGGTCGCCCCCGGCACCGGACCGGTCACCGCGCACGAGGGGGCCCGGGCCCGATGACGCTGTCCACGACCCGTCAGGCGGCCGCGCCGCAGATACTGGACCGGTGCCGCGAGCTGGTCCGGCCCGCGCTGGTGGAGTCGGTGCGCCGGCTGCACCCCTGGCACGCCGAGACGGCCGCCTTCTCGCTGGGGTGGAGCGGGGCCGACGGCGAACCGGTCCCCGGTTCGCAGGGCAAGGGGGTCCGCCAGGCGCTCGCCGTGCTGGGGGCGGAGGCCGCCGGGGGCAGCGGCCTGGACGGGGTCACCGGGGCGGTCGCCGTCGAACTGGTCCACACCTTCTCCCTCATCCACGACGACATCATGGACGGCGACGAGACCCGGCGCCGCCGTCCGACCGTGTGGAAGGCGTACGGCACCGGGCCCGCCGTCCTGGCGGGGGACGCCCTGTTCGCGCTGGCCGTGCGGACGCTGGCCGAGGTCCCCGGGCCCACCGGCGCCGCGGCGGTGCGGCGGCTGTCGGCGGCGCTGGGCGATCTGGTGCACGGTCAGGCGCAGGACCTGCTCTTCGAGTCCCGGCCGTGGACCGGGCCCAGGGCGGTCCTGCCGCACGAGTACCGCGCGATGGCCACGGAGAAGACGGGCTCCCTGCTCGGCTGCGCCGCCGCCCTGGGCGCGGTGCTGGCCGGGGCTCCGGCGGCCACGGCCGAGGCGCTGGACCGGGCGGGGCGGCATCTGGGCGTGGCGTTCCAGGCGGTGGACGACCTGCTGGGCATCTGGGGCGATCCGCAGCTCACGGGAAAGCCGGTCCACAGCGATCTGCGGCGGCTCAAGAAGACCTTCCCGGTCCTCGCCGCCCTGGCCTCCGGCCACCCGGCGGCCCGGCGGCTGGAGGCGCTCCTCACCGGGGCGGGGCCGCTCGACGGGGCGGCGCTGCGCCGGGCGGCCGGGCTGGTCGACGAGGCGAGCGGGCGCCGGGCGGCGGTCACCGAGGCCCGGGACCATCTGCGGGCGGCCCGCACCTGCCTGGACGGGGTGGAGCTCGCCGAGGGCGCACGCGGGGACCTGCTCACCCTGATCCCCTTCCTCGTCGACCGCACCGGGTGACGCGGGCCGACGGCGGCTCCGGGGCGACCAGCTGAAATGCCCGACGCCATCGGCTGAAGCGCCCGGGCCGTCGGCCGAAATGCCCGGCGCCATCGGCCGAAGTGCCCCGGACCGACGGCCGCCATGACGGACGCTCACGGAAACCGGGGCCGGTATGCCCCCTCTGCCCGCCCCCGTACAGGCACCGGTCGTCGTCGGTCTCCGGGCGGCCTTCGTCGCGGGTGACCACCCCGCGCCCGACGCGTCCCGGCGGCTGGACCGGGTGGGCGGCCCCGTCCGCCGGGCCGGGGCGCTTGTCGTCCACCTCCGGAACGACGGTCCGGCCGGGGCGCCCGGCGAACCGCACGCCCCCGGCCGGGAGCTGTACCTCCCGGCCCTCGGCGGCCCGGCGGGGGCCGCGATCCGCAAGTCCGAGGACGTCGCCCCTTCGCGGCCACCCGGGCGGCCCTCTCCGCCGAAAAGCGAACTGTGTGACCGTCGGACCGGTGCCGCAGTGGATGGTGATGCCATCCACTGCGGCATCCGGCCGTCCGGGATATACGGCGAACAGGGTGACACCTGGGCGGATCAATTCCTCCGCACCGCCCCCGAATTCGGCCGCGACTTCTCCCCGGACGCCCTTTCGGCGCCGTATTCCCCTGCCTTTGCCAGGATACGGACGGGTCACGCGTACCACCTGATCAGCGGCATCGTGCGGGTAATCCTCACGTGGTCGTATGAGCGAGTCACGCGCACGATTTCGCCACATGTCTGCCAAAGTGCACTTCGGCTTTACTCACCGGATTGAGCGAAGAGAGCCGTACGTGCTGCACATGCGTCGTGCCGAAGAAAGACAATTGACGGTCCTTCATTTGGTTCAGCCCGTGGACGGCGGAGTGGCCCGGGTCGTCACCGACCTCGTCCGGGCCCAGGCCGGCGCCGGGCTGCGGCCCGTGGTGGCCTGTCCGCCCGGGAGCGCGCTGGCCTCCGGGGCCGCCGCCGCGGGGGCCCGGGTCCGGGACTGGTCCGCCACCCGGGCCCCCGGGCCCCGGCTGGCCGGGGAGGTCGCCGCCGCGCGGCGGATCGTCCGCGACTGCCGTCCGCACGTGGTGCACGCGCACAGCGCCAAGGCCGGGCTCGCAGGCCGGATCGCCGTACGGGGCAAGGTGCCCACGGTGTTCCAGCCGCACGCCTGGTCGTTCGAGGCGGTGCGCGGCCGCACCGCCGAACTGGCCCTGGGCTGGGAGCGGTTCGGGGCGCGCTGGGCCGATCAGATCCTGTGCGTCAGCGAGTCCGAGCGGCGCACCGGCCAGGAGGCGGGAATCTCCGCCCGCTGGTCGGTGATCCCCAATGGCATCGACCTCGACCGCTTCCGCCCCGGCGGGCGGACCGGCCGCACGGCGGCCCGGGCCTCGCTCCCCCTGCCGGCCGGCACCGGTCCGCAGGCCCCCCTCGTCGTCTGCGTCGGCAGGCTGACCCGGCAGAAGGGCCAGGACGTCCTGCTGGCGGCCTGGCGGCGGATGCGGGTGCCGGGCGCGCGGCTGGTCCTGGTGGGCGACGGGCCCGACCGCGCGAGCCTGGAGGGCACGGCCCCGGCCGGTGTCCTGTTCACCGGGGCGAGCGGGGATGTGCGGCCGTGGATTCTCGCGGCGGACGTCGTCGTCCTGCCGTCCCGCTGGGAGGGCATGGCGCTGGCCCCGCTGGAGGCGATGGCCTGCGGCCGGGCCGTCGTGATGAGCGATGTCAGCGGGGCGCGGGAGAGCGTGGCGCCGGGCGACGAGGACCACCTCCTCGTACCGCCCGAGGACCCGGCGGCGCTGGCCGCCGCGCTCACCGCGCTGCTGACCGATCCGGCGCTGCGCGAGGCGGTCTCCCGCCGGGCCCTGCGCCATGCCCGGGCGGCGTTCGACGTCCGACGGACCGCGGGGGCGGTTGCCGGTCTCTACCAGGAACTTGTCTCCCTGTCCGGCCCCACGATGAGGAAGCGCACCGAGCGATGACGATGGAGAGTGCACCGGTACCCGGCGCCGGCCGGGCCACAGCCGTACAGGCCCCCACGGTCCATCCGCCGCGAAGAAGCGGCGGCCGTACGCGGGAGCTGGGCGGTGGACGCTCCGCCGTGCGCCTCGGCCCGGCCACGTGGCTGCTCGGCGCCGATGCGGCCGCGCTGGCCGTCACCTTCGCCCTGTGCGCCCCCGCCGGGCAGCCCTGGGCCGTGATCGCCGCGCAGGCGGTGGCGCAGGTGCTGCTCCACGCCTACCGGGGGCTCTACCGGCTCGGCCTCTCCCCCTCGGTGCTCTCCGAGGTCCCCGCGCTCCTCGGCCTCGCACTGCTCCAGTGGTACGTGACGATGGAGGTCGTCGACGCCTGGGCCCCGGCCCACGCGTTCGGCTGGGCGGTCCTGGCGTACGCGGCGGCGGCGCAGACCGTGCTGTGCGCGTCCGGGCGTGCGGTGGTGCACCGGGTCCGGCACCGGACGGCGGTCCGCCACCCCGTGTCGACGCTGGTCGTGGGCCACGGTCCGGTGGCCCGGCAGGTGACGGCGGCGCTCCAGGACCACCCCGAGTACGGGCTGCGCCCGGTGGGCCGGGTGGCCACGCCCGCCGCCCCGGAGGAGGACGCTCCGGCGCTGCCGGACGGTGGTGTGCGGCTGCCGGTCCTGGTCACCCCGCAGGAGGTGGGCCGGGCCGTCGTGCAGAACGGTGTGCGGCACGCGGTGTTCACCGCCCCGCCCGAGGCCACCCCCGACGGCGCCGCCCTCTTCGCCCTGTTCACCGGGCAGGGCTGCCGGGTGTGGCTGGTCACCGGTGACACCGCCGTCGCCACCCGCCCCGCCGCCACCCGGCCCGACCATCTCTGGGGGTTCGCCGCCCATCCGCTCCAGGACGGCACGCACCGGCCCGTGAGCCATGCGGCGAAGCGGGTGATGGACGCTCTTCTGGCCGGTGCCGGGCTGGTGCTCGTCTCCCCGCTGATGGCGGTGTGCGCGCTGGCGGTGCGGCTCTCGGACGGTCCGGGCGTCATCTTCCGGCAGGAGCGCGTGGGGCGGCACGGCCGTCCGTTCGTCCTGCTGAAGTTCCGTACGCTGCGGCCCGCCGACGCCCAGGAGTCGGCGACCCGGTGGAACGTGGCGTCCGACGGGCGGATGAGCCGGGTCGGCCGGCTGCTGCGCCGCACCTCGCTGGACGAGCTGCCGCAGCTGTGGAACGTGCTGCGCGGCGATATGAGCCTGGTCGGCCCCCGCCCCGAACGGCCCTTCTTCGTCGCGCAGTTCAGCCGCGCCCATCCCGGCTACGAGGCCCGTCACCGGATGCCCGTCGGCATCACGGGGCTGGCGCAGGTGAACGGCCTGCGCGGGGACACCTCGATCGAGGAGCGGGCCCGGTTCGACAACCACTACATCGAGACCTGGTCCCTGTGGCAGGACGCGTGCGTCCTGGCGCGGACCGTGGGCTCCTTCTTCCGGCTCGGAGGCAGCTGACATGGCCGCCACCCTCACCTCCCCCTCCCCCGGGGCCCCGTCCCGTACCGCCGCACGCCCCGGCTCCGGCGGGTGGCGCGGCCGCTGGCCGCTGGTGCCGCTGATCGCGACCGTCCTGCTGACCGCCCTGCCGTACGGCCTGGGCGGCGAGGGCGGACCGGCGATCGGGCCCGCCGACATCGCCTCCGCCATCGCCGTCCTGGTCTGTGCGGGGCGGCTGCTGTACCTGCGGCAGCGCCCGCTCGGCGGGGCCGCCGCCCTGGTGCTGGGGCTGCCCGCCCTCGGGTTCGCCGTGGCGACGGTGACGGCGGCGGACCCGGCCGCGGCGCTGCCGGGCCTGGTCCGCTACCTCCAGGTCTTCGTGCTGGTCCCGGCCGCCGTGTACCTCCTGCTCAAGGACGTCCTCGGCTTCCGGATCGTCGCCGGGGCGCTGGTGCTCCTGGCCCTCGTCCAGGGCGTCGTGGGGGTCAAGCAGTACGTCACCGGGACCGGCGCCTCCTACATGGGCGAGGAGATCCGGGCGGTCGGCACCTTCGGACCCAGCGACATCATGGGCATGGCCACGGTCGTCGCGTACGGGCTGCTGGCCGCCGCCGCGTGCGCGCTGCGGACCCCGCGCAACGCACCCGCCTGGCTGCGCCCCTGCGCCGCCGTCGTCGCCGTCACGCTGACCGTGCCGCTCGCGCTCTCCTTCAGCCGGGGCGTGTGGATCGCGACCGCCGCCGCCCTCCTCGTCGCCCTGTCCCTGACCGGCCGCAGGCAGGCGCTGGTCTCGCTGGCGGTGCTCGGTGCCACCGGGGTGGTGCTGGTCGGCGGGTTCGGCGTCGGTTCGGAGATGATCGCCGAGCGGGCCGCCAGCGTGACCCGGGTGGCCTCGTCCCCGGACCGGTCGGTGAGCGACCGGTATGCCATGTGGAGCGCGGCGGGCGGTATGTGGCGCGAGCAGCCCCTCACGGGGGTCGGTCTCAAGGGCTTCCCCGCGCACCGCGACGCCCACGCCTCGATCGGCCTCTCCTCCGGCAGCGACACGGCGGGAGCGGGCCAGGAGTACCGCAAGCAGGCCCTGCTCTCGCCGCACAACATGTATCTGCTCATCCTCGGCGAGCAGGGCCTCATCGGTCTGACCGCCGTCGTCGGCAGCTGGGCGGCGATCCTGATCGGTGCCGTACGGCGGCTGCGGCTCGCCCGCTCGCGCGGCCACGCGGCGCTGGACTGCGGTCTGGTGGCGGTCGCCCTGATGACCTGGCAGTGCGTCAACTTCCTGTACTCCGACATCGGCGGGCCCACGACCGTGCTGGGCGGTGTGATCCTCGGCCTCGCCGCCTGGTGGGCGCTGGACGGGCTAGAGAAGGCGGATGTCCCGGCCGGGCCGCTGAAGGCGGGCGCCGCGTGAGGGAGACCGGTACGGGAACGGAGGCGGCGGCCCCCGCCCACGACGGGGCCGCCCCTTCCCTGCTCCCCGGCCCCGGGCAGCCCCCGGGCTCCGGCCCCGGGGGTGCCGCCCCGCAGGTCGCGCCGGACCCGGCGGGCGGCGGCGAGGGCACGGGCGAGGCTCCCGGCCTGGGGTCCTTCCTCGCCCGTGCGGCGGCGGCCACGGCGGTGCTGACCGTGCTCGGGGCCGTACTCGGCCTGGTGCGGGACCAGGCGATCGCCCGGTACTTCGGCGCGAGCGACGCCAGCGACGCGTTCCTGATCGCCTGGACCGTGCCGGAGATGGCTGCGACGCTGCTGATCGAGGACGGGATGGCGCTGCTCCTGGTCCCGGCGTTCAGCCTCGCCCTCACCCGGCGCGCGGCGGCCGAGGGGGAGCCGGGCGCCGACCCCGTACGGGAACTGGTGGCGGCCACCCTCCCCCGGCTCTGTCTCCTGCTGACGGCCGGTGCGGCGCTGCTGATGGCGGGCGCCCCGTGGGTCGTCTCCATCCTGGCGCCCGGGCTGGCCGACCCGGGGCTCGCGGTGGACTGCACCCGGCTGACCGCCGTCACCGTGCTCACCTTCGGCATCACCGGCTACTTCAGCGCCGCCCTGCGCGCCCACCGCAGCTTCCTGCCGCCGGCCGGGGTCTATGTCGCGTACAACATCGGCATCATCGGTATGACGCTGGCGCTGCACGCGGTGTGGGGGGTGCGGGCCGCCGCCGCCGGTGTCGCCGTCGGCAGTCTGCTGATGATCCTCACCCAGCTCCCCGTCTTCCTGCGGTTCCTGCCCCTGGCCCGCCCCCGCCCGCCGCGCTTCGGACGGCTGGGGCGGCGGGCCGTGCGCACCTCCCCGCTGCTGGGGATGGCGGTGCTCGCGCCGGTCGTGCTGTTCGTGGTGAGCCGTCAGTCGCAGGTGCTGGTCGAACGGTTCCTGGCCTCGACGCTCCCGGCGGGCGCGATCTCGCATCTGAACTACGCGCAGAAGGTCGCGCAGATGCCGATGGTGCTCTCCCTGATGATCTGCACGGTGACCTTCCCCGTCGTGGCGCGGGCGATGGCCGACGGGAACCGGGAGAAGGCCCGGCAGCGGGTCGAGCGGGATCTCGCGCTGGCGGGCATGGTGGTGCTGCTCGGCACGGCGGTCGTGCTCGGTTACGCGCCCCAGATCATCGAGGTCCTCTTCCAGCGCGGTGCGTTCGACACCGCCGACACCGAGGCCACCGCGCAGGTCATGCGGGTCTACGCGGCGGGACTGCTCGGCCACTGCCTCGTCGGCGCCCTGAGCCGGCCGTTCTTCTCGTCCGGGCGGCCCACCTGGTTCCCGGCGTTCGCGATGGGCACCGGGCTCCTGGTCACGATGGGCGCCGGGTACGCGCTCACGTACCGCTTCGGCGTCGACGGCATCGCCACCGCCAACGCCCTCGGCATCAGCACCACCGCGCTGCTCCTGCTGATGGGGCTGGGCACCCGGGTCGTGCCGATCCGGGCCCGGGCGGTCACCCTCGCGCTCGGCCGCCTCACGGGGGCCGCGCTGGTGGCCGGGGCGGTGGGCTGGGCGGCCGCCCCCCTGCTTCCCGACGCCGTGCTGAGCCTGGCCGCCGGGTGTCTCCTCGTCCCCGCCGTGTTCTTCCTGACCGGGCTGGCGCTGCGCTCGCCCGAGGTCGTCTCCCTGCTGGCACTCATCCGACGGAGGTTCACTGATGGCCGCTGACCCCTCGGCGCCCTGCGCCGACGCACCCCCGCACCGGCTCCGCCCGCACACCCGCCGTCAGCCGTGGATTCTCACGTACCACTCGGTGACGGACGTCCGTGACGACCCGTACGGCATCACCGTCACCCCCGAGCGCCTGGGCGAGCAGTTGTCGTGGCTGCGCAGCCGGGGGCTGCGGGGGGTGGGGGTCTCCGAGCTGATGCGGGCCCACGCGGCGGGGCGGCGCGGGCTGGTCGGGCTGACCTTCGACGACGGGTACGCGGACTTCCTCCACCAGGCGCTGCCGGTGCTGCACGTGCACGGCTGCACCGCGACGGTCTTCGTGCTGCCGGGGCGGCCGGGGGGTGTCAACGAGTGGGACCCGCTGGGCCCGCGCAAGCCGCTGCTCACCCATGACGAGATCCGCCGGATCGCAGCGGAGGGCATGGAGGTCGGCTCGCACGGTCTGCTCCACCAGGACCTCACCACGCTCACGGACGAGGAGCTGCGCCACGAGACGCGCCACAGCCGGGAGGTGATCGGTGAGCTGACCGGCACGGTCCCGGAGGGCTTCTGCTATCCGTACGGGGCGCTCGACCGGCGGGTGAGCGCGGCCGTCGGCTCCGCCGGTTACGGCTACGGCTGCGCACTGGTGCCCGGGCCGCTGCTCAGCCGGTTCGCGCTCCCCCGCACCCACATCAGCCAGGCGGACCGGGGCGTCCGGCTCTGGGCGAAGGACCTGCGGCACGGGCTGCGGCACGGGGCGGTCCCCGGCGCGGGCGCCCGGACCGTGACCCCGGTGTGGGCGGGCGGTTCCCGGTGAGGGCGCTGCACGTCATCACCGGGCTCGGGGTCGGCGGCGCCGAGCAGCAGCTGCGGCTGCTGCTGCGCCATCTGCCGGTGGAGTGCGACGTGGTCACGCTCACCAACCCGGGCCCGGTGGCGGACGGGCTGCGGGCCGACGGTGTACGCGTCGTCCACCTGGGGATGCGCGGCAACCGGGACCTGCCTGCGGTCGGGCGGCTGGCCCGGCTGATCCGCGACGGCCGCTACGACCTGGTCCACACCCATCTCTACCGGGCCTGTGTGTACGGCAGGACCGCGGCCCGTCTCGCGGGCGTCCGGGCGGCCGTGGCGACCGAACACTCCCTGGGGCGCGCCGAGATCGAGGGCCGCCCGCTGACCCGGGGCATCCGCGCGCTCTACCTCGCGACGGAACGGCTCGGCTCGGCCACCGTGGCCGTGTCGTCCACCGTGGCCGGCCGACTGCGGGACTGGGGGGTGCCCGCCGACCGCATCCGGCTGGTGCCCAACGGCATCGACGCCGACCGCTACCGCTTCGACCCGGACCGGCGGCTCGCGGTGCGCGCGGCGCTGGCCATCCCCGAGGACGCGTTCGTGGTCGGCGGGGTGGGCCGGCTGGTGCCCGGCAAGCGTTTCGACGTGGCGGTACGGGCCGTCGCCGCGCTGCCGGGGGCCCGGCTGCTGCTGGCCGGTGACGGTCCGGAGGCCGGGGCGCTGCGGGCCCTGGCGGCCCGGCTCGGGGCTGCGGACCGGATCACGCTCCTCGGGGAGTGCGGCGCGGGCGGGGCGGGCCCGGTCCCCGGGGTCCCGGCGCTGCTGAGCGCCGTCGACACGTTCGTGTCGACCTCCCGTGAGGAGTCGTTCGGGCTGGCCGCCGTGGAGGCGCTCGCCGCCGGGCTGCCCGTCCTGCACGACGCCTGCCCGGCCATCGACGACCTGTCCGCCGCCCACGCCCCGGGCGCCACCCGGATCGCGGGGAGCCCCGACGAGCTGACCGCCGTGCTGCGGCAGCGGATACAGGCCCGCCCCGACCGCCGGCCGCCGCCCCGGGCCGTCGGCCACTACGACATCCGGCGCAGCAGCGAGCGCCTGATGGATGTGTACGCGTACGCCCTCGACACCGCCCCACCGAACCGGAGAGCCCTCTCATGACCGAGTCCCCCGAGCAGCAGCGCCCCGTCGTCCCGCGCCGTCGGCTCCGCACCGCCCTCACCCGGCTGCCCCAGTGGTGGCCCCTGCCCGCCTGTGTGCTGCTGGGCACGGTGTCCGGGCTCTCGTACGGCCTGCTCGCGTCCCCCCAGTACGAGGCCACCAGCTACGCCATGGCGGTCGCCGAGGAGGAGACGAACCCCGCCGCCGCGCTGGGGTTCGCGCAGTCCTACGGGCGCCTCGTCACCAGCGACGCGACCCTCTCCTACGCCCAGGGCGCGGCCGGTGAGCCGCTGCACGCGCTGCGCGGCCAGGTGCGGTCCGAGACCTCCCCCGACTCGCCGATGATCGCGGTGACGGGCACGTCGGACCAGCCGGGCAAGGCGGCCGACATCGCCAACGCGGTGATCGAGGCCGTCATCGTCAGCAGCGGCCATGTCTCCAAGGACACCGGGGTGAAGCTCATCAAGTTCACCCACGCCATGAAGCCGGACCAGCCCGTCTCGCCGTCGGTGCCGCTGGGCACCGCCGTGGGGACGGCGGCAGGCGGTCTGCTGGGCGGCCTCGTGCTGCTCGTACGCCCCCGGCGCACGGACTGGAGCGTCTCCGCCCAGGTGCCCGGGCCCACCGCGGCCGAGGTCCCCGGGCCGAGCGCCACCGAGGACGGCAGCACCGCCGAGGGACGGGAGCTCGTGCGATGACGGCCGGCCGGGGCAGCCTCTCCGTGACGCTCTGCCGGGACTTCCGGGAGTTCGGCGCGCTCGCCGGGGAGTGGGACGCGCTGCACCGCCGCTGCGCCACCGCCACCCCGTTCCAGAGCCACGCGTGGCTCCATTCGTGGTGGATCTCCTACGGTCAGGAGGGGCGGCTGCGGGTCCTGCTGGTCCGCCGTTCGGGGCGTCTGATCGGCGCCGCGCCGCTGATGCTGGCGCACCGTCCGATGCCGCTGCTGGTGCCGATGGGCGGGGCGATCTCCGACTTCTTCGACATCCTGCTGGACGAGGAGGAGGCCGGGTACGCGGTCGGGGCACTCCAGCGCGGTCTGGACCGGGCCGCCCGGCACGCCGTGATCGATCTGCGGGAGGTCCGGCCGGACGCCTCGGCGCAGCTGCTGTTCGGCCGGTGGCCCGGGGCCCGGAGCAGGCTGACCGACTCCACGTGCATGGAGCTGCCCGCGCGGCCGCTGGGCGATCTCGTGGCGCGGCTCACCGGTTCGCGGGGCCAGCGGCTGCGGGCGAAGCTGCGCAGGATCGATGCCCTGGACGTCGAGGCCCGCACGGTCCCGCAGGACGGGGTGCCCGCGGCCATCGGCACGCTGCTGCGGCTCCATGAGCTCCAGTGGCGTGACCGGGGGGTCAACCCCGAGCACCTGCGGGCGCGGTTCTCGGACCATCTGGTCCGTTCCGTGGGGCGGATGGTGGCGGACGGCTCGGCCGCCGTCACGGAGTTCCGGCTGGGCGGCAGGGTCGTGGCGGCCAACCTCTCCCTCCAGTCCGCGCAGCTGGCGGGCGGCTACATGTACGGGGCCGATCCGGGGCTGCGGGAGCGGAAGGTCGATGTGTCGACCATACTGCTGCGCGAGGTGGCCCAGCAGGCGTCGGACACCGGCCGTGAGGTGCTGAGCCTGCTGCGCGGCGCGGAGCAGTACAAGAACCACTGGCAGCCGGTCACGGTGGTCAACCAGCGGCTGCTGCTGGCCCGCCCGGGTCTCGAACCGCTGCTGCGGCTGCGCGAGTCGCAGGTGGCGGTACGGGAGCGGGCGGTGGAGACCGTGAAGGCCAGGTTCCCCGCCGCGCGGGACTGGCACGGGCGGCTTACCACGCTTCCCGTCATCGGCCGGTGAGGCGGGCCGCGACAGGCCGCAGGACAACACGGGAGATATCGACTGCGCATTGATCCGTTACCGTCCGGCGTCTGTCGCGTTGTCAGGGCATGCGGGCCTCGTGCTCCGCAGCAACCCCCCTTCCTTACAAGGAGTTCTGATGTCGCGTATTACGAAGGTTGCCGCTGTGATGGCGGGCACCGGTGCCCTGGTCGCCGGCGGCGCCGGCCTGGCCGTCGCGGACTCGGGTGCGCAGGCGGCGGCCATCGGGTCCCCGGGTGTCGCCTCCGGCAACATCCTCCAGCTCCCGATCCACGTGCCGGTCAACGTCTGCGGCAACACGGTCAACCTGGTCGGCGTGCTGAACCCGGCCTTCGGCAACACCTGCGTCAACGTCTCCGAGGGCCACGACGACAACGGGGACTACGGCTACGGCCACTGATCCCCCGCGCCACAGCGCGACGGCCGGCCCCCTCCTCCCGGAGGGGGCCGGCCGTCGCGCTGTGCGCGCTCAGGCGTAGCGGTAGACCTTGCTGTGGTCGAGGAGCGCGCGGGGGGCCACGTTCCAGGGGGGCATCGGGTCGTCCAGCCCGAAGACGTGGCGGCGCTCCCGGCCGGGCGCGTCGGGCTTGCGGCCCGGGAGATAGGCCGACTTCGGGTGCGCCGTCCGCCAGCGGTCCCAGAGCAGGTCGATGAACGAGTGGTGGAGCCAGAACACCGGGTCCTCGGGGGAGGCCGCCCCGGCCATCGGGCCGCCGACCCACTGGTGGACCCGGTTGTGGTTGCCGACCGCACGTACGCGGTGGATGCCCCAGCCCTCGATGCGGTTGCGGAACCCCTCGGTGCTGATGCTGTTCCAGGGCTCGGTGTCGTAGACCGGGTCCTTCAACGCCCGCGCCACGTCGTCGGCGGTGGGGAGGGAGACCGGGTTGTTGCCGGGCCTGCCGAAGTTGCGGGTGAGCCAGTTCTGGTCGGTGACCCCGCGGCCGACTCGCCAGTTGCCCGCGTCGTAGGCGAACGGGCCGGTGGTGACGCGGCGGTCGCCGGGCCTGCCGTTGCCGCCGAGGAAGTCCTCCGCCCAGAGGGAGGAGGTGGGCGAGCGGTCCTGGGTCCAGTCCCAGTACGGGACGCTCACCCCGGGGTCCACGGCCTGGAGGGCGCGCTCGAACTCCAGCAGATAGCGGCGGTGCCAGGGGAAGAACGAAGGCGTCATATGGGCCGGGCGCGACCGGTTCTCGGTGTCCATGACGTAGTACTCGCGGTGCATGACGACGAAGTCGTCGTAGCGGCCCGACCGCTTGATCCTCAGGATCGCGTCGACGAGGCGCCGCTTCTCGGTGCGCGTCAGGTCGCGCTGGTTCTTGCGGGTGTACACCGGTTCTGGTCCTCCTGGTTCGCTGGTGGTACGACCTGCTGAGTCACTGGTGGTCACTGGTGGTACGGCCTGCTGGTCCGCTGATCGTGCGGCCTGATGGTCCACCGGCGGGGCGACCCGCCGGTCACGGGTGGGACGACCCGGTCCGCCCGTGGTGCGAGGCGGGGAGCCTCAGCCGGGCGGTGCCGAGCTCGTCCACGGCGGCGCGGGCCGTCTCGCGCAGCGTGGGGAACGACTCGTAGTGCGTGACCTCACTCAGATAGGTGCCGTCCGCGCGCCGCATGACGTGCAGCGGGCGGCCGTCGATGCGGATCTCGGTGACCGGTTCGGCGGCCTCCCCCTGTGCGGCGCCCGCGCCACCGGCCGGTACCAGGACGCGTACGCTGCCGCGGATCTCCCGGCCCCGGTACATCTCGGCGAACTCCTCCGTCCCGGCCTCGGCCTGTCCGGGCTGTCCTGGCTGCCCGGGCTGTCCGGGGCCTTTCGCGGGTGCGGCGGCGGTGTCCGGCTCGCGGTCGCGCAGCGGCAGGAGGACCGCGGCGGTGCCCCCGGCCACCGCCGCGGTGAAGGCGGTGCGCAGGACGATCCGGCGGGACGCACCGCGTGCTCCACGCGGTGCGCCGCCCGGGTCCGTGGTTCGGCTCATGGGTGACTGCCTCTCGTTGACTCGTCGACTCGTCCGAGGTGCTGCTGCTCGTGATGGTGGCAACGAGGGGGCGGCGAAACGGTTCTTGTGGGCGCGGTGTTCCTCCCGTTCCGTCAAACGCGTGACCGTACGCGGCCATCCGCGCCGGAGGCCCGCGTCGCACGGGGTGCCGCGGGCGCCGCACCGGACGATGGCCCCGCGAACTCGTGGAGGTGGATGGACATGACCGTTCCGAATCAGGTGTCCGGTGGCCGTGCGGCGCACTGCGACCTCGCCGACCCGGCCTTCTGGCGGCTGCCGCGCCCGGAGAGGCTCGCCGCCTTCGCCCGGCTGCGGGAGCTGGAGGCGCCCGTGCTGTTCACGCCCCGGCCGGGCACCGCCCGTACGTCCGGCAGACCGTTCTACGCCCTGGTGCGCCACGCGGACGTGATGACCGCGAGCCGCACCCCGAAGGTCTTCGCGAGCGCTCCGGGGGCCACCACCCCGGAACCGGCGGGCTGGGCGAAGGCCCTGTTCGGGAACTCGATGGTCAACATGGACGGGCCCGAGCACGCGGCGCTGCGCCGGATCATCTCCCGGCGCTTCACGCCGAGGCTGCTGGCCGCCACCGAGGAGAACATCGGCCGGCTGGCCGGGCGGCTGGTGGAGGAGATGATCGCGGAGCGCGCCGGCGACTTCATGCCGTCGGCGGCCTCGCGGCTGCCGCTGGAGGTGATCTGCGACCTGATGGGCATTCCGGCGCTTCACCGGCCGCGGATCGCGGAGCAGATCGACCACGCGTCGGAACATGTCGGTGTCGAGCGCCGGGGCCGGGCCAGGCTGCGGATTCCGGGGCGCGGGACGGCGTCCCTGGCCCGGATGCAGTTCGTGATGGCCCGCCTGGCGCACGAGCGCCGCCGCCGTCCGCAGGACGACCTCGTCTCGGCCCTGGTCCGGGCGGACATCGACGGCGAGGGGCTGTCGTCGCGGGAGCTCGGCGCCTTCTTCTCGCTGCTGCTCGTGGCCGGGGTGGAGACCACCCGGAACGCGATCGCGCACGGGCTGTCCCTGCTGGACCGCCATCCGGAGCAGCGGGAGCTCCTCCGGTCGGACTTCGACCGGTACATCGGCGGTGCCGTCGAGGAAATCGTCCGCCATTCGACGCCCATCATCCAGTTCCGCAGGACCGTCGTATCGGAATACGAACTGGGCGGCCGTCTCTTTCTTCCCGGGGAGAAAGTCGCCCTGCTCTACGCGTCCGCCAATCGCGATGAATCGGTTTTCACCCGTCCGGATCTCTTCGACATCACCCGGTCGCCGAATCCGCACCTGGGTTACGGGGGCGGCGGCCCGCACCACTGCCTCGGCGCCCATCTGGCCAGGCTCGAAATGACGGCCCTGTTCCGGGAACTGCTCACCCGACGCCCCGTCATCCGGCAGACCGGAGATCCACTGCTGGTCGATTCGAATTTCGACAACCGGGTCGGTTCCCTGCCGTTCACCCTCGGCCACACCATCACCTGAACGGCCCGTTCGCAACGCCGAAAAGGATAAATGGACCGCGTCTGTTCGCGTGCGGTGCAGGATGATGAAACTCTCTTCCCATCGGGCCGAACCGGCCGGAATTCATTGCAGCCAGGAGGAGTCATGCCGGCCAAGCGCCGACTCATCGCCACATGCATCGCCGCGGCTGTCCTCAGTCTCCTGGCCGGCGCCGGTATCGCGGGCCAGGGGAGTCCGGGCGCCGATTCCATGGACGGTGCCGCCCCGGGGCCGCAGAGCAGCAGGGGCGGCGGCACCACCGCCCACGGCGCCTATCTGGACTACGGTCCGGCCGGGGTACGGAGGATGGACCAGCTCTCCCGCTGGCTGGGCGGCGCGGAGCTGCGGGTGGGGCACACCTACCTGCCGGGCGACCTGTGGGTGAACATCGAGGGCACCCCCGACTTCCTGGATTCCTGGGCCGACTGGCGCAGGGCGGACGAGAGGCGGATGTTCGTCCTCAACGTCCCCATGCTGGAGCGGAACGAGGGGCGCGTCCCGGACGCCGAGGTCCGCCGCCTGCTGCGGTCGGGGGCGATGGGCGACTTCGACCACCACTTCACCAGGCTGGCGGAGCGCCTGGTGGCGCTGGGTCTGCCGGACACGGTGATCGTGCTCGGCTGGGAGATGAACGGCACCACGTACACCCACCGCTGCGGGCCCGATCCGGCGTCCTGGCAGACGTACTGGCAGCGGATCGTGAAGGCGATGCGCGATGTGCCCGGCCAGGAGTTCCGTTTCGACTTCACGCCCAGCCGGGGCCTGGACGCGGTGCCGTGGACCGCGTGCTACCCGGGTGACGACGTCGTCGACATCATCGGCATGGACTCCTACGACCAGCCTCGGGGCGGGTCCTTCGACGACCAGGTCGACGAGCCGTACGGGCTCCAGGCGCACGTCGACTTCGCGGCGGAGCGCGGCAAGCCCATCTCGTTCCCGGAGTGGGGGCTGTTCCACAACGGGGACAACCCCGAGTACATGCGGCGGATGCTCGACTGGATCGACCGGCACCAGCCGCTGTACCAGACGATCACGGACTACTGCCCGCACGGGGTGTGGCAGTGCAGGAGCAATCCCCGCTCCTCGCGGGTGTACCGGACGAAGCTCGCCGAGATGGCCGCACCGGTGAGGCCCGCGCCGAGCCCGCCGCCCGCCCCGAGCCCGCCGCCGCCCCCGGTGCCGACCCCGTCGGCTCCGACCCCGCCCCCGGCACCGACCGTTCCCCCGGTCGTCCAGCCGTCGCCGTCCCCGTCGGCGCCGCCCGCGCCCACCGCTCCCGAGCCGCCCGCCACCCGCCAGTGGTGCATCACGGTGCCGTTCGGGGACTGGCTGGGCCAGTGGCTGGGAGAGCGCGAGATCTGCGTCCGCTACTGACCGCGCGCATGGAAACGGCTCCGGCTCTCCTCTCGGGAGCCGGAGCCGTCCACCCACACGGGTCCAGCGCGGGGGCAGGGGGACGAGCGGCCGCTCGTCACTCCCCCAACGGGGACACGGCCCGGCGCGTCACGCCGCCGAACGGGCGAAAGCCGGTGCTGCGGCAGGCGGCCGGGAAGCGGTCCCGGGGCACACCCGGGAAGCGGCCCGGCAGGCGGCGGCCTGGCAGCGGTCCGGCGCACCGCCGGAACGAACGGTCCGGTGGGCGGCCGGGAAGCGGTCCGGTGCGTACTCGGGGGTGACGCGCGACCATGGAAACCTAGAGATGGTGGTGAGGTGCATGGCGTCCGCCGACGAGGGCCCCCCGGCGCGGCCCGGCCCGCTGCCCTCCGCGGACCCGCGGGGCCCCGTGCGGCTGAGCGACGACGCGGTGGCGGTGGTCGCCGGGGACGGCACGGTCATCGGCTGGACCCTCGGGGCTCAGGCCCTGCTCGGGTACACGGCCGCCGAGATGGTCGGCCGGTCCGCCGCCCTGCTGCTGGCCGGGTCCCCCGACCCCCGGCGTACGGCCGCGGTGGCCGCCCGCAGCCGCGCCGGGTCGGGGTGGAGCGGGCAGATCGCCCTGCGCGGCCGGGACGCGCGGGAGATCGACGTCGATGTACGGGTCTCCGCCTCGTTCCTGATCGCCGGGCGCGAGAGCTTCCTGCTCTCCGGGCGGGAGCACACCCCGCACTGGACGGTGGACGGATCGGTGCTGGAGGGGTTCCTGACCCGGTCGCCGGTCGGCATGGCGGTGATGGACCCGGAGCTGCGCTACCTCTGGCTCAACGACACCCTGGAGCGGTTCGGCGGGGTGCCCCGGGAACAGCGGCTGGGGCGGCGGCCCGCGGACGTGCTGCCCGGACTGCTCGCGGCGCCCATCGAGCGGCTGATGCGGCAGGTCCTGGCGACCGGTGTACCGGTCACCGACTACGAGTACCTGGGCTGGAGCTGGGCCGACCCGAACCGCAGACGGGCCTATTCCAGCTCGTTCTTCCCGCTGGCGGACGCCGAGGAGAACCGGATCGGCATCGGCTACATGGTGCTGGACGTGACCGACCGGTGGAACGCGCGCAGGCTGCTGGCGCTCGTGAACGAGGCGGGGGCCAGCATCGGCTCCACCCTGGACGTGCAGCGCACGGCCCAGGAACTGGCCGATTTCGCGGTGCCCCGGTTCGCCGACTTCGTCTTCGTCGACCTGCTGGAGACCCCGCTGGGCCGGGAGCGGCCGGGCGTCCCGCTGCTCGGTACGGAGGTGCGGGGCGGAAAACCGCGGATGATCCGCATGGGGATGAGCTCGGTGCGCGAGGGATGTCCGGAGGCGGTCGTACGGGTCGGGGAGAGCGTCGACTTCGTACCGCCGCCGCACGACGCGCACTTCCTGCTCGACGGTGACCCGGTCCTCCTGCCGCTGCTCGACCCGGACAGCCACGGGTGGACCGTGGAGCAGCCCGCGCGGGCCGCCCGCATCCGTGAGTTCGGGCTGCACTCGCTCATCTCCGTACCGATGCGGGCGCGGGACACCGTCCTCGGGCTCACCACGTTCATGCGGTCGCAGAACCCGGTCCCGTTCGACGAGGACGATGTGGCACCGGCCCGGGAGCTGGTGGCCCGGGCGGCGGTGTGCGTGGACAACGCCCGCCGCTACACCCGGGAGCACACGGCGGCGCTGGTGCTCCAGGAAAGCCTGCTGCCGCACACGCTGCGCGGCGGGACGGCGCTGGACGTGGCCTCCTCGTACCTCCCGGCAGACGCGAAGGACGGGGTCGGGGGCGACTGGTTCGATGTGATCCCGCTGTCCGGGGCGCGGGTCGGCCTGGTCATCGGTGATGTGGTGGGCCATGGGATCAGCGCCGCCGCGACGATGGGTCGGCTGCGCACCGCCGTGCAGACGCTGGCCGACATGGACCTCGCGCCGGACGAGCTGCTGGCCCGGCTGGACGATCTCGTGCTGCGGCTGAGCGAGGAGGAGACGGCGGGCGGGAAGGCCGACCGGGGCGGCGCGACGGTGCTGGGCGCCACCTGCCTCTACGCCGTCTACGATCCGGCGAGCCGGTGCTGCACGATGGCCCGGGCCGGGCACCCGCCGCCGGTCGTCGTCACCCCGGACGGCGCGGTCAGCTTCCCCGACCTCCCCTCCGGTCCGCCGCTGGGCCTCGGCGGTCTCCCCTTCGAGGCCCTGGAGGTCGAGCTGCCCGAGGGGAGCCTGCTCGGGCTCTACACCGACGGCCTCATCGAGGGCACCGACAAGGACGTCGAGCAGGGCATGGCCCGGCTGGGGCGGGCCGTATCGCGGGAGGGGCTGCCGCTGGACGAGCTGTGCTCGGCAGTGGTCAAGGAGCTGCTGCCCGTTCCGCAGCCGGACGACATCGCCCTCCTGCTCGCCCGGACCCACGCGCTGAGCCCGGACCGGCTGGCCTCCTGGGACGTGCCCCTGGACCCGGCGGCCGTCGGCGTGACCCGGAACCAGGTGGCGCGCCGACTGGAGGCGTGGGGGCTGGACGAGCTGACGATGACGACCGAGCTGATCGTCAGCGAGCTGGTGACCAACGCGATCCGGTACGCGTCCGGCCCCGTACGGCTGCGGCTGCTGCTCCAGTCCGTGCTGACCTGCGAGGTGTCCGACGCCAGCAGCACCACCCCGAGGCTGCGGCACGCCCGTACGACGGACGAGGGAGGGCGCGGCCTGTTCCTCGTCGCCCAGCTGGCCCGGCGCTGGGGCACCCGGTACACGCACCGGGGGAAGATCATCTGGGCGGAGCAGAATCTGCCGACGCCGGGGCCGGGGCCGGTGTCTCCGCCCGGTCCTCCGTCCGACTCCCCGTCCGGGGCTGTTCCCGGGGCTCCTCCCGGGACTCCCCCTCCCGGTTGAGCAGCCGGGTCAGCGCGCCGCCCGCCCGGATCAGCTCGTCCCAGGTGCCTTCCTCCACGATGCGTCCCCCCTCCAGGACCGCGATGCGGTCGGCCCTGCGGACGGTGGCGGGGCGGTGGGCGATGATCAGTGTCGTACGGGTCTCGGAGCCGGCCGCGAGCGCCTGCGCGAGCTCCGCGTCGCCCCGGTGGTCCAGGTGGGCCGTCGTCTCGTCCAGGACGAGCACCCGGGGGCGGCCGAGCAGCCCCCGGGCCAGGGCGACCCGGGCCCGCTGGCCTCCGGAGAGGGTCGCGCCGCGTTCGCCGACCGGGGTGTCCAGCCCGTGGGGCAGGGCGTCGGTGACGGGGGTGAGGCCGCACAGGCGGACGACGGCGGCGAGCTCCCGGTCGGTGGCGGCGGGAGCCGCGAGGCGGAGGTTCTCGGCCAGGGTCCCGTGGAAGAGCGGGGCCTCCTGGCCGACCACGCACACGGCGGCCCGCAGATCCTCCTCCGCGAGATCCCGCAGGTCGACGGGGCGGGCCGGGCCCTCCGGAAGCAGCTCGACCGTTCCCTCCTGCGGGTCCCAGTAGCGGGCCACGAGGTGGGCGCAGCTCGACTTGCCCGCCCCCGAGGCGCCGACGAGGGCCACCGTCTCACCCGGCCGTACAGTCAGGTCGAAGCCGTCCAGGACGGGGTCGGCCCCGTACCCGAACCGTACGCCGCGCAGCCGCAGGCCGAGCGGGCCCGCCGGGGCGGGCAGCGGGGCGGCGGGGGCGGGGGCCCCGGCCGGGGCGTCGAGGGCCGCGCGGACCCGGGCGGCGGCGGCGCGCAGGGTGCCCGCCCGGCCCAGCGCGGCCGCCGATTCGGCCACCGGGGCCAGGGCGCCGAGGGCGAGGGCCATCGCCGCCGGGGCCCAGGCGCCGTCGAGCCGCCCGCCGCTCGCCGCGTGGGCGGCTGCCGCGACCACCCCGATGACGGCGGCGACGACGAGCAGGTCACGGGCCGCGCCCGCCCCCGTCTCCCAGGACTGTTCGGCGCGCTGGGCACGGGCCAGCCGCCGGCCGCCGGACCGCAGCCGGGCCCGCGTACGGTCCAGGGCGCCCGCCGCCAGCAGCTCGCGGAGGCCGTCGACGGTCTCCACGCTCTGCGCGGAGAGTTCGGCGAGAGCGGCCCGGGTCCGCGCCCCGCGCACGGCCCGGCCCCGCGCCTCCAGGAGGGGTGACCACAGGAGCAGCAGGGCGGCGGGCACGACGGCGAGGAGCAGCCAGGGGCCGAGGACGCCCAGGACGGCGGCGGCCACCGCGAAGACGAGGCCCGAGGCGAGGAGCTGGGCGATGGCGTGGGCGTAGAAGAACTCCAGCGCCTCCACGTCGGCGAGCGCGGTCGAGGCGAGGTCACCGCTGCGGCGCCCCGCGATCCGGGCGGGGGCGGAACGGGCGAGCCCGTCGAAGACCCGGACCCGGAGCACGGCCAGGACCCGGTAGGCGAGGTCGTGCGAGAGGTCCATCTCCCGCCAGGTCGCGAGCGCCCGGAGCAGGACGAGCCCGATGAGGACGGCGACGGTCCCGGCCGACGGGGGCCGGTGCGCGATCACCGCCGTCCCCACGGTGTGCGCGGCGAGCGTGACCAGGGCGACGAGGGCCGCCTGATCGACGAGGGCGGCCAGGCAGGTGCGCAGGACGGTGAGGCGGTGGGCGCCGAGGACGGGAAGGAGGGAGCGGAGGGCGCCGGTGTGGTGGGGGGCGGGGGCGGGGGTGTTCTCGGGTGCGGACGTCCGGGGAGAGGCCGGTGCCACCGGTACCGGAACGGGCTCGGGCCCACGCGCGGACAAGAGCGGACGGTTCTGGGCGGGGGCGGCCTCCGGGGAGGCAGCACGGTGCCGGTCGGGGGCGGGGGCGGGGCCGCTTGCGGGCGCATGCGTACGGTCCCGGGCGGGGCGGACCTCCGGCAGGGCCGGGCGGTGGCGGTCGGGGGCGGGCTCGGCCTCCGCCGAAGCCGTACGGTCCCGGACGGGGCCGGGGTCGGGCGGGGTCGTACCGTCCCCGGCGAGGCCGAGGCCGGGCGGTGTCCTGCCGTCCCCGCCGGGGTCGAGGTCGGACGGGGTCGTACGGGCCCCGGTGGGCTCGGGCGGTGTCATGCGGCGGGCTCCTCATGGGCGGTGCGGCCTGCCGCGACGAGCGCGGCGTAGACGCCGCCGCCCGCGAGCAGTCCGCTGTGGTCGCCGGACGCCTCGACCCGGCCGCCGTCGAGGACGACGATGTGGTCGGCGTGGCGTACGGCGTCGAGCCGGTGGGCGACGACGAGGCAGGTGCGTCCCCGGCTCGCCGCCGTCAGCTCCCGTACGATCCGTGCCTCGCCGCGCTCGTCCACCGCGCTCGTGGCCTCGTCCAGGATCAGGACGGGGGCGTCGGCGAGGAGGGCGCGGGCGAGGGCGAGCCGTTGGCGCTGGCCGCCGGAGAGCGTGGCGCCGCGTTCGCCGACGAGGGTGGCGTACCCCTGCGGGAACGCGGTGATCTCCTGGTCGATGCCCGCCGCCCGGGCGGCGGCGCGCAGGTGGGCGTCGGTGGCGGCGGGGCGGGCGATGCGCAGGTTCTCGGCGATCGTGGCGTGGAAGAGGTACGTCTCCTGCGAGACGACGGCGATGCCCCGGCGCAGCGAGGCGAGCGTGTACGCGGCGGTCTCGGTCCCCGCGATCGTGACGCGGCCGGTGTCGGGGTCGCGCCCGCGCAGCAGGAGGCTCAGCAGGGTCGACTTCCCGGCGCCGGAGGGGCCGACGATCGCGGTGGTGCGCCCGGCGGGTGCGGTGAAGGTGACGCCGTCCAGGGCCGGGCGATCCGCCCCGGGGTGGGTGAAGTGCACGTCCTCGAAGCGGACTTCGGGGGCGGTGTCCCAGTGGGCGAGCGCACTCCCCCGGTCGGCGACGGCGGGTTCGGCGGTGCGCAGGGCGGCGATGCCGTCGGCGGCCGAGACCCCGAGATAGCCCGCGTGCCATTCGCGGGAGAGATCGCGGACGGGGCGGAAGCACTCGGAGGCGAGCAGGAGCAGGAGGTACGTCCCGGTGGTGGCGGTGCGTCCGGTGGCCGCCGAGGAGCACGCCACCAGGACGGCGGCCACGGTGCCGCCCTGGACGGCGAGGTCGGTGAGGCCGGTGTCGACCAGGGAGACCCGGAGCTTGGCGACGGTCGCGCGGTGGAGCGCCGCCGAACGCCTCTCCAGCCGTTCCCGTACGCGGCCCACCGCCCCGGCGGCGCGCAGGGTGGCCATGCCCTGGAGAGCTTCCAGGTAGTCGGCGGCGAGGGCTTCGTAGGAGTCCCAGTGCTCCTTGCCGCGCCGGTCGAGCAGCCGGTCCCACCAGCGCGGTCCGAAGATCGCGAGCAGCAGGGCGAGGCCCAGGACAAGGGCCGCGTACGGCTCGACGAGCGCGACGGCGACGAGCAGCAGGGGCGGGGCGGCGCAGGTGATGAGGGCCTGGGGGAGGTAGCGGGAGACGTACGCGTCCACCCCTTCGACGCCGTCGACGAGCGTGGCGCGTACGGCTCCGGCCCGCGCGCCGGTGACAGCGGTGGGCCCGAGTTCGCCGAGGCGGCTCAGCAGGGTGTCGCGGAGCCGGATGCGGACGGCGGCCCCGGCGCTGACGGCGGTCAGGCGCTGGGCGCGGCCGAGCGCGGCGCGGACGAGGACGACGGCGAGCACGGAGAGGAGGAGCGGTGCGAGGTCGGCTGTGTCGCCGTGGGCGATCCGGGAGAGGACGACCGCGAGCAGGACGGCCTGGGCGAGATGGGTGAGGGTGACCAGGGCGAGCAGCGCGGTGGCCAGGCCGAGGGGGCGGCGGGCGGTCCGGGCGGCGCGCAGGAGTTCGGGGTGGAGCATCATGGGCGTTCTTCCTTGCCCGGCGGGGCCGGTGGGGCCTGGCGGTGGTCCGGTCGTGCGGAGGGGGTGGGGGCAGCTGTGGTGCGTGAGGTCGGCGTGGGTGGTCCGGCGAGGGCCAGGCCGTGGACGATCCAGTCGTGTCCGGGGGTCTCGCCGAGCGCGGCGCCGAGGTCGGCCTGCTGCCAGGAGCCGATGGGGCGCGAGCGGAGCCCGAGCGCGGTGGCGTGGGCCTGGGCGGCACCGGCCGCGTAACCGGCGGCGAGGTGGCTGCCGCGGATCACGGCCGGTGGGGCGTCGGCGGGGCAGCCGTGGGCGACCAGTACCGCACCGGCCGTGGCGATCCACCGCTGGCCCGCCGCCCAGCGGGCGAGGGTGGGGCGCGCGTCGCCGGAGGCGAGGGTACCGGCCGCCGTGAGGAGCCCCGGGGTGTCGCCGCCGACCGCCGCGGCCCAGGCGGGACCGTCCGGCCGGGCTTCCCCGGCGGTGGCCAGGACCCGGGCGAGCAGGTCCGGGGCGGGCGGGTGGGTCAGGTCGGAGGGGGGCGCGCTCCTTCGCGTACGGAGGTCGTCGTCCGTCAGGGGAACGGGACGGCGGGCCGGGTACCAGGTGCCATCGGCCCGGCCGGGTGCCGCCGCCAGGTGGTCCAACAGATGGCGTACGGAGGCGAGTTCGCGCAGGTTTCGTACGGAGGCGGGTTCACGCAGACGGCGTACGGGGGCGGGTTCGCGGGGCGGGGCGGTCTCGGCGCCCGGTCGCGGAACCGGGGCGGCTCCGGGCGGTTGGGCGGCCCAGGCGGCCAGCGGGCGACAGGGAGTGACGGGTGTCCCTTCGGGCACCAACCAGGCTGCGGCGAGCGGGAGTTCGGGCTCGGCACCCGGCCACTCGTGCCGCCACTCGGCGGCTCGGGGCAGTCCCGCCGCGGCCGCGAGCCCGGCGCCGTCCGCGTCGAGGCAGACCCTCACTTCACCCGGGGCGGCGGCGAGCGCGAGGGCGGCTGCGGCATGGCCCGCGTCCAGGAGGAGCAGCGGCCAGGCGCGGTGTCCGTAGTGCGCGACCGTACGGGTGGCGGTCACCGTGAGGACGACCACGGCACCCGGGGGCGCGTCGGCGGGCGCCGGTCCACGGCGGTGGGCGCGGTGGGCGCGGGGGTCGTACGCGTACCGCCCGGGCGGCAACGGACAGCCGGGGCCGAGGAGAAGGTGCGCCCGTACGGGGTGGAGGGCACCGGCGGAGGGGACGGGCCGCAGCCGGTCGCCCGCCTTCCGGGGCGCGGCGAGGGAGAGCCGCAGGGCACGGTCCAGGTCCACCGCTCCCCCGGCCCCTTCCAGGGGCAGCCCCGGGCCGCCCCAGGGGAAGGCGCGCTCCGGCACATACGGAACCGTGCGCGGCACGCGGGGTGATCGGGCAGCGGCGAGAGCGCGGGCCGGGAGGCCGGAAGCCGACGGAGGAGCCTGGGTCATACGGGCGCGCTCCTTCACATGTGCGGCGGCGGTGCGAGGGTGAAGTCCGCCGGTCCGGTGGGGGGTTGGGTGCGCCAGCCCCGTTCGAGCGCGGCTTCGGCGAAGCGCGGGCAGCCGAAGTAGGCGAAGGCGGCGGGGGCGTTGGGGATGAGGCCGGAGACCAGGACGCGGGCGACGCGCAGGGAGGTCTCGGCGATGTCCTCGGTCGTCAGGTCCACGGTGATCACGCGGTGGCCCCCGGCGGCGAGCGCCGCGTCGAGGGCGGACCGGCTGCCGGGGGCGGCCTCGGTGACGGGGACGACACCGGCGGCCGGTTCGGTGAAGCGGCGGGCCAGCGGTGCCATCCGGTCGTCGAGCCAGACCTGCACATGGGCGCCGAGGTCCCGCACGGCCGCGAACTGCGGTCCGCAGTCGTCGAGATAGCGCCGGTCGGCCCGGTGGTCCAGGTAGAGGCCCCGGGCGAAGAGACCGGCCTCGACGGAGCGGTGGACCCAGCCGTCGGCGTCCACCGCGCCCTGGGTGAACACCCAGGTGTGCACGGCCTCCAGGACCGCCTTGCGGGCCGCCTCCGCCGGGTCGTAGCGGCAGGCGAACCCGGCGGCATGGATGCCGCGCCGGGAGTCGTGGACCAGGGCGGCCATGCAGGGGGCGAACTCGGAGGGCATCTCCACGATGTGGACGTCGAGTTCGGCTCCGGCCAGGTCCTCGGTGAGGCCGGGAACGCTCGCCGGGTCGATGCCCCGGGTGGGGCCGTCCAGGTGCCACCAGAGCTCCAGGGCGTCGCGCTCCACGACTTCGAGCAGCCCCCGCTCCACGGCGTCGTCGAAGCCCTGGCCGGTGGCTATGCCCGCGTAGTTGAGGTGGTGGGTGCGCGGCAGCGAACGCAGTTCGCCCTGGCGCCAGTTGAGGTGGGTGAGGGATACGGGAGCCCAGCAGGGCTCCCCGTTCTCGGTGCCCGGTGTCCACAGGGCCGGGGTGTCGGGAGCGAGTCCGGTGTACGGGAAGCGGGGGCGCTCGTGCTGCCAGGAGGCGTACGAGGGCAGCGCCCCGGGCCCGTACAACCGCAGTCCCTCGGCCTCCAGTTCGGCGGCCGTGGCGTGCCGGGGTGCGCCCGGGTGGCCCGGCGGGGGGACGCGGTTGCCGCAGTAGCGCTCCACGGCCTCGGCGACGGCGGCGATCCAGGCGCCCGCGGGGTCGCCGAAGGTGGTGCCGAGCGAGACCCGGTCGGCGGGCCAGGCGCCGAGGCGGCGGGCGTCGGCGACCTCGGCGGTCATCGCGGTGTAGCGGGGCGGCGCCCCGGCGGGGTGCTCGACGGGGGCGACTCCTCGGATCACCCCGCAGACGGGGTCGACCAGGGCTTCGATGGGCAGGGGGCTGGTCAACGGCATATCTCCGGTACGGGCTCGACGTAGCGACGCCGGGCGACGGCGGTCAGGTGCAGGGCGCCGCCGCGGGCCGTGACGGCGCGGCGGGACGGGGCGAGGCGGGTGGCGGTCACCGGGTTCTCCCCGGTGTGCGGGTTGCGGGCGTGGGCGGGGAAGTGGTGTCCGGCGATCTCCGTGCGCAGCCGGGTTCCGGCGGGCAGGCGGCGGCCCAGGGTGCCGAGCGGCACGGTGATCTCCGCGGCCTCCCCCGGCGGGCCGGAACGCCGGACGATGCCGAACGCGAGGGGCTCCGCGCGGCCGGCCGGGTCGAGCGCGGTGAGGCGGACGGCCCAGTCGGCGGCGGGAGTGTCGGCGGTGGCGTGGAACCGGGCGGTGGCGGGTCCGGCCAGGTCGAGCGGGCGGGGCAGGGGCGGGGAGAGGAGGAGGCAGCGGTCGGCGGGGGTGCCGTCGGCCGGGGCCGGGACGGTCAGGTCGTCGGAGCGGACCGGACGGGCCGGGTCGGCGGTGAACTCCCCGCCGTGCAGCAGCCGCAGACCGTTGGGGGCGTCGAAGGCCCAGGTGGCGGTCCGGGCCGAAGCGCCCTCCGCCCGGCGGGTGCCGTCCGCCTGGACGCGGTGCCAACGGCCGCTGCCACCCAGGGTGATGACCCCGCGCCGCTCGGGCTCCAGGCGTCCGGCGAGGGCGGCGCGGGCCCACCGTACGTACAGCGCACCCAGGTTGACACGATCGGGCGGGAGCAGCGGCCGGTCGGCGGTGAGGCGGTGGCCCCACGGGCCGAGCAGCAGACGGGCGGGGCCGCCCCAGCCGCGCCAGAGCGCCACGGTGTCCTCGGCGAAGGGGTCGCGGGTGCCGCCGACGGCGAGGAGCGGCAGGCGGGCGGCGGAGCCCCGCAGAACGGTCCGGCCGCGTCGGCAGTCGTCCCAGAGGCCGGGCCAGGAGGGCAGTTCACGGCCCAGGCGGTCGGCCAGCCGGGTGACCGGGAGGTGCTCCAGGAGTCCGGGGTCGTCGGCGAGGGCACGGTCCAGCGCGTCCGGCGCGGAGTCGGGGCGGTCGCCGTGCGCGGCCCACCAGCCGGCCCGGGCCCACAGCCGTTCGGGCCCTGCCGGTTCCCGTGCGGTCTCGGCGAGGCCGAGGGCGGGGACGGCGGCGATGACGGCGTCCGGCCGACCGTCGCCGGGGGCGCCGAGCGCGGTGACGAGGGCGCAGTGGGCAGCGTAGGAGGAGCCGACGGCGACGACCCGGCCGACGCTCCACGCCTGCGCGCGCACCCAGGCGACGGTCGCGGCGCCATCGCCCTCCTCGTGGTCCAGGTAGGGGTGCCAGAGGCCGGGTGAGCCGTGCCGTCCGCGTACGTCCTGGGCCAGGGCGGCGAACCCGTGGGCCGCCCAGCCGCGCAGCTCGGCGCGGTGGGCGGTGCGGCCGTAGGGGGTCCGGATCACCACGGCGGGATGGGGGCCCGGCGTGTCCGGGAGGCAGAGGTCGGTGGCGAGCGGGGTGCCGTCGGGGGCGGGGATGCGCACGGTGGCGGGGCTCGCTGGCGTACCGGCCCGGAGGGCGGTGTTCATGCCTCGGGCCGTGTGGTGGGTGGGTGCGGGGTGCGCGGATGCGTCCGGGGCACCGGTCGCACCGCGCCCATCTGCTCGCCGGGCGGTGCTCGTGCCGTCGGGCGTACGCTCGGCGGTGGTCACGCGCTTGCCGTCAAGGGGAACGGTGGTGACGCGCTCACCGTCACGAGGAGCAGCCGTAACGCGCTCACCCTCGCGGGAAGCGGCGGTGACGCGCTCGTCCTCGCGCGGAGCGGCGTTCATGCCTTCGCCCGGGTTACGGGGAGGGGCAGCGGGGCGACCTCCGGTACGGGGAGGACGGGGTGTTCGGTGACGGTCAGGTCGCGCAGGTCGACCCGGCGCAGTCGGCGGCGGGCGGGGAGGGCGGTGGCGCCCCGGGGCGGTTCGCCGTTCGCCCAGGCGATCAGGTCGGCGGTGAGCAGCGCGGCGATCAGGGCGGCGGATGCCTCGGTGGGGTGCGGGCCGGTGTCGGGGGTGCGGTGGCCGGCCCAGTAGGCGGCGAGTTCGCGGTGGGCGGCGGTCGCCGCGAGTCTGCGGAGGCGTACGTGGGCGGAGGTGATGTCGCCCGGGGCCGAGGCGAGGGGTTCGATCCAGGTGTGGGCGCCTTCGCGGTGGCAGCGCAGCCAGGCGGTGTGCCGTGCGGGCAACCGGTCGGCGGCGGTCCACAGCCCTTCGGGGACGGGCGAGTCGAGGCACCAGACCACGGCGGTGTTCCGCTTCCCCGCGAGCCGGGCCACGTCATCGGCGGTGGCGGGGTGGACCTCGGCTCCTTCCGCCGCGGCGGACCGGGACAGCGGTCCGGTGAGCACGGGGTCGCCCAGGAGGTGGACCGCCCGCCCGGTGAGCGGCGGGCGGCGGGGACCGGTCACCGCGTGTCCGGCCTCCTCGAACGCCGCTATCAGACGGTCGAGTTCATCGGAGTGCGGCCGCTCCCCCTCCCCCGCTGTCAGCCGGTCCACCAGTTCCCCGGGGTCGGCGCGGCCGGTGTCGATCCGCAGGAACTCCCCTTCGGAGGTGCGGAGTACGGGCCGGTCACCGGGGACGGTGACGATCCCGGCGCCGGGGGCGAGTCGGCTGCGGTTCACAGGGGCCTCCGAGGGGCTCGGTACGGGAGGGGTCGTGCGGTGCGAACGGGACGGGCCCGCCCGGGGGTTCACCCGGACGGGCCCGCCGCGCGAGGAGCGGGAGCCTGCCTCAGCGGCAGGTGCCGCTTACTTCTCGTCCGCGGTGTCGGCCTCGACGGCGTCGTCGAAGGGGTTCTCGACGAGGGCGTTCGAGTGGGTGGCGGAGAGGTGGGCGAGCTGGCCCTGGTCGGCGATCGGGCTGAACACCTTGTTGTGCTCCATGAGTTGAAGCCTCCATTCGGATCGGATGGGTGGGTGCGGCGCCGTTCGGTGCCGCACTACAGACACTAATGAATATGATTTTCATTCCGCAAGAGCTGGAGCGGGTCGAGAGGGTGATCTGGGTAACAGACGGGCCAGCCGCCCTCGGCGTCGGCCCCCACCCGCCCCCGTACGCCGAGGACTTCGGCGAGCAGCCGCTCGGTGACCACCTCCCCGGGAGGCCCGTCGGCGGCGATGCGGCCCTCGCGCAGCGCGACGATCCGGTCGGCGAACCGCGCCGCGTGGTTGAGGTCGTGGAGCACCATCACCACCGTGAGCCGCCGCTCGGCGCGCAGCCGTACGACGGTCTGGAGCACCTCCAGCTGGTGCCGCAGATCGAGATAGGTGGTGGGCTCGTCCAGGAAGAGGAGCGGGGCGTCCTGCGCCAACGCCATCGCGAGGCGCACCCGTTGGCGCTCACCGCCCGACAGCGCGTCCACCGGGCGGTCCGCCCAGCCGGTGACGCCGACGTCCGCGAGCGCCCGGGCCACCACCTCGTCGTCGCCGTCCCGCAGCATCCCGAGCGGGCCCCGGGTGGCGTACCGGCCCTGCCGCACCAACTGCCGTACGGTCAGGGCCGGTACGGCGGGCGCCGACTGGTGGAGCAGCGCGACGCGGCGGGCGGCGGCGCGTCTGGGCAGGCGGGCCGCGTCGTCCCCGTCGAGCAGCACCCGGCCCCCGCTCGGCGCGAGCAGTCCGGCGGCGAGCTTGAGGAAGGTGCTCTTGCCGCAGCCGTTCAGTCCGATGAGGGCGACGAGTTCGCCCGCGCCGATGCTCAGGTCGATGCCGCGCAGCACCTCGCGCCCCGGATAGCCGAAGCCGAGCCGTTCCGCCCGGACCGCGGCGGGTGCTCCTGCGGTCCGGGCGCTCCCGTCCGGTGGAGCCGCCGTACCGCTCCTCCCGTCCGTCGTGGTGTCTCCCGTACGTGCGGCCATGTCCGGCCCCCTCTCTGTCATCGTTCGTCCGCCCTTCGCCGCGCCACGACGAGCAGCAGCCCCGCCCCGACGAAGGTGGTGAGCGCCCCGACCGGCAGGGTCAGCCGGTCGGCGTCGAGCGCCGTGGCCAGCAGCCGGGAGAGCAGTTGGGCCGCCGCGTCCGCCCCGCAGACCACCGCGGCGCCCAGCAGCGCGGCGCCGGGCAGGGTGATGCGCAGGTCGGCGCCGAAGACGGCCAGCGCCAGATGCGGCACCAGCAGGCCGACGAACCCCAGGGCACCCACGGCCGAGACCGCACCAGCCGTCAGGGCCACCGCGCACACGAGCGCGGCGGCGCGGCCCCGTCCCGGGTCCAGACCGGCGGCGGACGCCTGTTCGTCACCGCAGCGCAGCAGGGTCAGCGGCGCGGCCAGCAGCCAGGCGGCGGCTCCCCACACCGCCGCCCATGGCCACAGCAGGTGCCAGTGCTGCCAGACCCGCCCCTCGGTGGAGCCGATCAACCACTGGACGACGCTGCCGAGTTCGCCCGGGGCCACCAGGAGGACGACGGCGGTGAGACCGGCGAGGACCGCCGAGACCAGCACTCCGTAGACGGCGGTCTGCTCCGGGTCGCCCTTCTCCCGCCCCGCGAGCAGCCACAGCAGACCGGCGCCCGCGAACCCGCCGAGGCAGGCCGCCACGACGACCGCTGCCGGGGAGTCCCAGCCGGCCAGGCCGAGGCCGGTGGCGGCGACCGCACCGAGGACCGCGCCGGGGGTGACCCCGGTGACCTCGGGCCCGGCCAGCGGATTGCGCAGGGCCGACTGGAGTACGAGCCCGGCGACGCCCAGGCTCGCCCCGGCGACCAGTGCCACCAGCAGCCGGGGCAGCCGGAGTTGGAGGACGATGTGTTCGGCCATGGGATCGCCGCCGCCGAGGAGGACGGCCCGTACGCCGTCGCCCGTGACCCCCCGCCCGGCGAACAGGTCCGCGCAGGCGACGGCACACACGAGCACCCCCAGGGCACCCAGCCGGACGGCCGGGGAGCTGTGCCACGCCCGCCGGGCCGGTCCGGGCGCGGTCTCCAGGACGCTCATCGCTCCGCCTTCCGCAGGAGGGGCACGGACGCGTCCGCTGCACGGCCCCCGGCACCCCGGCCGTCCGGACCGCCCTGGACCGGCAGGTCGCCCCGGACCGGCCCCCGGCCCGCCGCGAGCCGCCGCCCCCGCTTCAGCAGCACCACCCCGACCGGCACCCCGACCAGGGCCGTCCACGCGCCGACGGGCGTCTCGACCGGTGCGAGCGCCAGCCGTGCGGGCTGGTCCGCGCAGAGCACCACGACCGCCCCGCACAGCGCGGACCGGACGAGCCAGCCCGCCGCCCCGCCGTCCGGCTTCAGCCGCCGGGCGAGGTGGGGCGCGAGGAAGCCGACCCAGGCCACCGGGCCGCAGACCGCCACCACGGGGGCGATCAGCACGACCGCGATGCCCAGCGCGGCGACCCGCGCGCGTTCGACGCGTACGCCGAGCGCGCGGGCGTCGTCGTCACCGAGCCGCAGCACGCCGAGCACCGGTACACAGAGCACGAGCGCCGGTACGGCGACGGCCAGCCAGGGCAGCAGCCCGGTGACGTCGTCCCAGGTCCGGGCGGAGAGACTGCCCAGCAGATAGCGGTAGATGAGCTGGAGGTCGAGCTGGTCGGCCATCACCATGAGCACCAGCAGTCCGGCCTGGAGCGCGGCGGCGACGGCGGCTCCGGTCAGCAGCACGGACGACGGGCTGCGCCCGAACCCGGCGGCGACGAGGGTGAGCAGCCCGCCGAACGCGGCCCCGGCCAGGGCCAGGAAGGGCTGGAGCCCGAGCGGTACGGAGAGGGCGAGCACCAGCGGTGCCGCCACGCCCAGCGCGGCCCCGGAGGAGACGCCGAGCATCTCCGGAACGGCGAGCGGATTGCGCAGCGCCTCCTGGAGCACCAGTCCGGCGGCGCCCAGGCAGGCACCGGCGACCAGCGCCAACACCATGCGGGGAAGCCGCAGTTCGGTGACGACGAGCCCGGCGAGGCCGTCGGACCCCAGGGTGGCGAGGAGCCGGGCGGGCGGGACGTACGGCGTACCGAGGCTGAGGGCGCACACCGCGCTCACCACCGCCGCCACCGTCAGACAGACCGGCACCACGGGCAACCGCCGTGGCACGGCACGGCGGTTGAGCACGCCGCCCTCCGCCGTACGACCGTTGAGCGAGCCGCTCTTCGCCGTACGGCTGTCAACCGCGCAGCCCTCCGCCGTACCGTCAACCGCGTCGCCATCCACCGTAAGGCCGTCGGCCTGGCCGCCTTTCGCCACAAGGCTGCTGACCGCAAGGCCGTTGCCTATCAGGTCGTTGGCCGTACGGCCGGTCGCCGCGCCGCCGTCCACCGTACGATCACCGACCGCGCCGCTGTCCACCACACGGCCGTCGTCCCCGCCGCCTTTCACCGTGCGGCCGGTCACCGCAGCGCGGCCGTCGCCTCGTCGAGGACGAGGCCCAGGGAGCGGGTGCCGCGGCCCTTGGCCCAGACCTCGGAGTCGACCTCGATGACCTTGCCGTTCTTCACCGCCGGAATCCGCGACCAGAGCGGGTTCTTGGCGAGCTTGTCGGAGAGCTTGCCGTCCGGTGCGCCGAAGGAAAGCGTCTCCACGAACAGGACGTCGACGTCCCGGGCGAGGATCTCCTCCAGGCTGTACGAGCCGTCGATGCCCCTGCTCTTCCAGGGGTAGTGGGAGATCTTCGGGAAGAGTCCGGCCGCCACATCGGTCTCCGGGGTGGCCACGCCGAAGTTCTCGTCGCTGCCGAAGATGATGAGCGATGTCTTGTCGCTCCTGGCCCCCTCCGCCTCGGCCAGCCGGGCGCGGAACGTCTTCTCGGCCTTCTCGCCCTCCTCCGTGCGCCCGGTGAGCGCGGCCAGATCCCGCAGGTAGCCGACACTGTCCTGCCAGGAACCGGGCTGTACGGGCCAGAAGGTGGTGGCGCCCTTCAGCGCGGGGGCGAGCTTGCCGTGGGTGTCCGCCAGGCCGATCACCAGGTCGGGGCGGTGGGAGAGGATCGCCTCGACCTCGGGGCTGAGGAAGCCCCCGGGCACGACGGGGACCTTCGCCGCCTTCTCCTTGCCCAGGAACTCGGGGTGCGCGAGCACCGCGGAGTTGGTGGCGGTGGGGGTCAGGCCCAGCTCGACGAGGATGTCGTCGCAGAGGGCGACCAGGCAGACGATCTTCTGCGGGGGCTTCTTCAGGGAGACCGTGACGCCCTTGGCGTCGGTGATCCGGGTGGCGGCCTCGATGGGCCGCACCTCGGTGCTCGTACGGGGTCCGGCCGCCGGTTCGACCGCCTCGGACCCGGTGTCGGAGGAGCCGGTGCCGCAGCCGGCCAGCAGCCCTCCCAGTACGGCGATCGCGGCCCAGCGGCGGACTCTCAGTGCGGTGCGTGGCATCGGCTGTCCCTCACGTTCTGTGCGCTCCCGGGGGGAAGCAGGTGTGACGGCGGGGCCCCGGGAGCCGTCCCCACCACAGACCGGAACCTTACACATGATTATCATTTCCAATAAAGTGGCCGGGGTCGCCCACCGCGCAGCCCGGCCCCACCGACCAGCCCCAGGAGAACGCCGTGCCCCACCCTTCCCAGCCGCCGCCCCGCCTGCTGGTCGCCGACCAAGTCGCCGGACGCATCAGCCTGTTGGACCTCCCGGACGGTGGCGAGGTGGCGGCGCTCGACCACCGGCACCTCGCCGAGCACGCGGGGTTCCTCGCGCTCCCGGACGGCCTGGTGGCCTGCGTGGACGACCGGGCGGGCGAGCTGCTGCTCCTCGATCCGTACGGTCCCGACGCGGGCCGCCCCCTGGTCCGGCGGCGGATACCGGTCGCCGTGCCCGCCGAACACCTGGCGGCCGCACCGGGCGGGCGGCGCCTCGCGGTGACCACCGGGCTCGGCCGCAACGAGGAGCCCTGGACCGGACTCCTGACCGCCGTCGACCTCGAAGCACCGGACGGGGCCGTCGCCGTACGCGTACGGGGGCGCGTCGGCGAGCCGGGCGTCACGGTCACCGGCGGGCCGTCGCCGCTCGTGGTGCTGCGCCACCGGGAGCCCGGCGAACTCCTGGTCCACCGGCACGAGGACCTGATGGCCGCACCCCCTTCGTGCCCGCCGCTGGAGCCCGTCCAGCGCGTCGGACTGCCGGACGCGGACGGGCACGGGGATGCCTACGACCCGGTCACCGGGCGGGTGTTCGCCGCCGCGGGCTCGGGCGTGCACCGCGTCCGGCACGACGGCGAGGGGGTCGCGCCGGAGGCCCCCCTCCCCTGGGCCGCCGACGGACGGGCGGGAGGCCGGGGCTACTACCTGCGGCTCGACCCCGTACGGCGCACCCTCTGGTCCTGCGTACGCGGCGGGCCGTCCGCGCCGGGGCGGTGGCCGGAGTGGACCAACGACGCCTGGTGGCACCGGCTCGACACGGGCGCCACGGGGAGGCTGGAGCTGGGCCCCGGGCTGGTGTTCCGGCTCGCGGTGACCGCCCGCCACATCGCGTACACCCGCGTCCACCCGGACGGCGACGAGCTGATCCTGCTCGCCGCGCCCACCGCCCCCGGCGCCCGGCCGCACATCGCCGCCCGCCTCCCGCTGCCCGCGATGGCCGGTGCACCCCGGCGCGGCGGCACACCCTGGGACGGCGTGCAGCGGCGGGCGGTCGCCGCCTCCCCCGGCGCCGGCCTGGTCGCGGTCAGCCGGGGCGGCCACGGCGAGGTCCACCTCTTCAACGCCGACCGGGCGGCACCGGTCACCACCCTCACCCTCCCCACCCCGCTCGACGACGGCGGCCATCTGGCGCTCATCACCCCGGACGACGGGGCGCACGGGGACCCGGTGGGGAGGTGACCGGCCACTCCCCGTATCACAACTTGGAAACGACTCCCATTTTCATATACGGTCGGCGCCACCGACCGGCCCCCACCTCCAGGAGAGACCCATGGCAGTCCCGAAGCGGAAGATGTCCCGCAGCAACACCCGCCACCGCCGCGCCCAGTGGAAGGCCACGACGCCGCAGCTCGTCGCGGTGACGATCGAGGGCACCGTCCACCAGGTGCCGCAGCGGCTGGTAAAGGCGTACGAGCGCGGCCTGCTGCGACCGGAGAGCTGAACCCGCTCACCGAGAAACAAGGGGCGGGTGGTGGCGCGGCTCGATCGCCGCGCCACCACCCGCCCTTCACGCACTCAGGCCCGCGTCACCAGGAGGACTTGGTCACTCCGGGCAGGAACCCCGCGTGCGCCTGCTCGCGCATCCGGACCCGGGAGAGGCCGAAGGTGCGCAGGTACCCCCGGGGCCTGCCGTCCACACTGTCCCGGTTGCGCACCCGCGTGGCGCTGGCATCGCGCGGCTGGCGCCGCAACTCCGCCACAGCGGCGGCACGTTCGGCCTCCGGGGTGCCGGGGCGGCGGAGGATCTCCTTCAGTTCGGCCCGGCGGGCGGCGTACCGCTCGACGGTCGCCTTGCGCTTCTCGTTCTGCGCGATCTTGCTCTTCTTCGCCATCAGACCTTCCCTCCCCGGGCGCGGATGCGCGCGACGGCGGCCTCGATGCCGATCACGTCGATCGTCTTGATCGCCCGGGCGCTGAGGGTCAGCCGCACATGGCGGCCCTCACCGGGGAGCCAGTACCGCTTGCGCTGGACGTTCGGGTCGAACCGGCGTGACGTACGGCGGTGCGAGTGGGAGATGGCGTTGCCGAATCCCGGCCGTGAGCCGGTCAGTTGGCAGTGGGCGGACATGGACGTTACCTGCCTCTCATGCGATGCGCTCGATGCATCCATTATTGAAAATGGAAACCATTGCCATATAGTAGCGCCCATGGCTCGCAACGACGTACGCCCGGTCATCAAGCTCCGCTCCACCGCGGGGACCGGCTACACCTATGTCACCCGCAAGAACCGCCGTAACGATCCCGACCGCATGGTGCTGCGCAAGTACGACCCGGTCGCCCGTCGGCATGTCGACTTCCGCGAGGAGCGCTGAGGCCCCGGCCCCTCGCCCCGCCCTCACCACGGCAATCCCCAACCCGCTAGGACCCGCTCATGAAGCCCGGAATCCACCCCGCCTACGGCCCCGTCGTCTTCCGCGACAAGGCCGCCGACTTCGCCTTCCTCACCCGCTCCACCCTGACCAGCGAGAAGACCGTCGAGTGGGAGGACGGCCACACCTATCCGGTCGTGGACGTGGAGATCTCCTCCGCGAGCCACCCCTTCTACACCGGCACCGCACGCGTCCTGGACACCGCGGGCCGCGTCGAGCGCTTCGAGCGCCGTTACGGGCGCGGTGAGGCCCGGTGACGGAGGAACAGCGGCGGAAACTGCCCGTCGTCATCGTCTGCGGGCTGCACGCGGAGGTGCGGCACGAGGTGGTGGAGGCGCTGCTCTCCCAGGTTCCGCACAGCGTCGCGCTCCACCACGACCTGTCCACGGCGACCGACGGGACCGTACGCCGCACCCTGCGGGACGCCACCGGGGAGCTGTCCGCGGGCGAGACTCCCCTGGTCAACGACTGCGCGTGCTGTGCGCTGCGGGAGGACCTGGTGCCCGAGCTGCGGCGGCTGGCGGACGGCGGGCCGACCCGGCTCGCGGTCCTGGAGCTCTGGGACTCCGTCGAGCCGAAGTCGATGGCCGAGGTCATCGCGGTGCACGGGGCCGACAGCTTCGAGGTGACCAATGTGATCAGCGCGATCGATCCCACGCTGGTCCTGCCCTGTCTCACCAACGGCGACGACCTGGCGGAGGCCGGTCTCGCGGCGGCCCCGGCCGATCAGCGGACCATCGGCGACACCTGGGCCCGGCAGGTGGAGTACGCCCCCATCCTGGCCCTGGCCGACAGCCCGGCGGCCGACGACGAGGACCGCGCGCTGATCGGGCAGATGAACCCGACAGCCTATCAAGTTGCTTCCGATTCAGTGGAGTTGGCGCGTATCGCGGTCGCCGGTTTCGATGTGGAGGCGGCCGCGGCGGGCCAGCATCCCGCCTGTGCGCTGCTGCCCCAGGAGGCGGACGAGGCCGGGGTCTCCACGCTAGTCTGGCGGCGCCACCGCCCGTTCCACCCCGAGCGCCTCTACCACGCGCTGGAGGACCTGAGCTGTGCCGCCGCCCGCAGCCGGGGCCGGTTCTGGCTCGCGGACCGGCCCGACACCCTGCTCTCCTGGGACGCGGCGGGCGGCGCCCTCTGCGTGGAGAACACCGGCCCCTGGCTCGCCTCCCTCCCGGACGCGGCCTGGGCCATGGTGCCGCCCTACCGGCGGGCCGCCGCCGCGCTGGACTGGCACCCCGAGCACGGCGACTGCTGCCAGCACCTGGTCTTCGTCTCCCCCGGCCTCGACCGCGACGGGCTGACCGGGCTGCTGGAGTCGTGCCTGCTCACCGACGAGGAGTACCGGGCGGGCCGGGAGGCGTGGAAGAGCCTGCCCGCCGCCTTCGACGCGCTCCTCGACCCGGTCTGAACCGGGAAGCACCCCCGTACCCCCGACTACCCGTACAAGGAAGCACGATGGCACGCAAGCAGGACCCCCGTAAGCCGCTCAAGGCCCGCCCCAACCCGCTGGACGCGGCGGGGATCACGTACATCGACTACAAGGACACCGATCTGCTGCGGAAATTCATCTCCGACCGGGGCAAGATCCGCAGCCGCCGGGTGAGCCGGGTGAGCGCCCAGCAGCAGCGGCAGCTCGCCGCGGCCATCAAGAACGCCCGCGAGATGGCGCTGCTGCCGTACTCCGGTTCGGGTAAGTAGCCCCGTTCTCCGGGCGCTGCGGCGGGGGCGGGGCCGCTCGGGATGCAGCACCGCGAGAGGCCGAGCACCATGAACCCATGGGCAGAGACACCTCCGAGGGGGACGGCCCGGAGCCGGTGCCGTCACGTCCGGCGGCGAGCGGGCGCCGGGGCGGTTCCCCGAACCAGAGCCTCGCTCTCGCGGCCATGCTGTTCGCCGTGTCGATGACGTTCATCGACCAGACGATCGTGGCGATCGCCGCTCCGGAGATCATTCACGAGCTGGGCCTCACCTCCACGCAGATGCAGTGGGTCGTCAACGCCTATCTGCTCACCCTGGCCGCGTTCTTCGCGCTGGGCGGGCGGTTGTCCGACATCTACGGGCACCGCCGGGTGATGCTGATCGGCACCCTCGTGTTCGTCATCGCCTCCGCGATGTGCGGTGCCGTGCCGGCCGGGGACTTCGCGCAGGCGTGGCTGATCGGTTTCCGTGCCGTGCAGGGCATCGGCGCGGCCCTGATGTTCCCGGCCGCGCTGGCCGTGGTCATCGCGGTGTTCCCGGTGGAGCGGCGCGGGCGGGCGCTGGCGCTGTTCTTCGGGCTCTCCGGGGCCCTCACCGCCGTGGGTCCGCTGCTCGGCGGCTGGCTCACCGCGTGGACGTGGCGCGCGATCTTCTGGGTCAACGTGCCCATCGCCGTCATCGCGATCGTGCTGACGCTGCTGGCGCGCATCCCGGACCGGTCGAAGCGCGAACCCCTGGATCTGCCGGGGGCGGTACTGGTGGCGGTCGGGATGGGGCTGACGGTGCTGGGCCTCCAGCAGGCGTCCACCTGGGGCTGGAGCTCCGTCGCCACCTGGGCGTGCATCGTGGTGGGCCTGCTGGTGCTGGCGTACTTCTGCTGGTTCGAGCTGCGCGCCCGGGTCCCCCTGATCAAGCTCCGGGTGTTCCGGGACCGGGCGTTCCAGATCGACACGGCGGTGCTGTTCTTCTCGATGATGGCGTTCGTGCCGGTGTTCTTCTTCGCCTCGGTGTACGCGCAGGTCTCGCTGAGCGCCTCGCCGAACCAGGCGGCGCTCTACCTCCTCTACTTCTTCATCGGGTTCGGCATCGCCTCCCAGTGGGGCGGGCGCATCCTGGACAAGCGCGGCGCCCGTCCGGCGCTGAAGATCGGTACGGCGCTCGGTGCGGCCGGATTCGCCCTGTGGGCCGGGAAGCTGACGACGCTCTCCATGCACGACCAGTGGCTGTACGCGGCGATGGCGGGCGCGGGCATCGGCTTCCTGCTGGCACCGGCCTCCACCGACGCCGTGAACCGGGCGATCGGCGCTTCGTACGGGGAGGTCACCGGGATCACCCAGACCGTACGCAATTTCGCGGCCTCCATCGGACTCGCCGTGTTCGGCACGGTGCTGACGCACCGGACGGTCACCAACGTGGAGACCACGCTGCGGGACCGGGGCGTTCCGGAGGGTGCGGCGGGCGATGCCGCTCAGTCGGTCGCGCAGGCGGTGACCGGCCAGGCGGACACCCGGGGTCCTTCCGGGACCGGTCCGGTGGCCGACGCGGTGAAGGACTCGATGCAGGCGATCCGGATGGACTTCGCCCAGGCCAATCAGTGGGTGTTCTACGGGATGGCCATCGCCCTGGCCATCGCCTTCCTGTTCGCCCTGCGTCACCCGGGGACCCGGGTGACGCAGGATTCCGCCGAGGGCGCCGAACAGGCTCAGAAGGAGTAGACCGCGCTGTCGTTCATGCTGCCCGCCAGCTCGCAGGCGTTGCCGTAGGTGTTCGAGAACGTGACGCGCTTGCCGTGCCAGACGCCGTGGGCGGTGATCACCACGGGGTTCCACTGCCGGGTACACATCCGGTCGGGCGAGGTCCGGGCGAGCTGGGTGAACTGGCCGCCGACCGCGTCCAGTTCCGCGCACGCGGCCCCGGGGTCGGGATGGGTGCCCCCGGCGCTCGGGGCGCATGTGAGGGTGACCGCCCGCTGGACCGTCGCCGTGAGCGGGTCCTCGCCCTGGGCCAGGGTGAGGACGAGCGCGGAGGGCGCGTACAGGCTCTCCGCCTTGGCCGGGGCCGCGTGGGCGGAGGTGGCGGTGAGACCGCCGAAGGCCAGGGCGCTCGCGGCGATGGTTGCGAAGATTGCGTGACGGTTGTGTCGCATGAGTGAAAACTCCTCGGTCGGGTGCTGATTGCGGTCAGGAGTCTTACGCATGCGGAAAGTAGGCGCACATCGACAGTCCGCTTCCAGCCGCAGACGTTCGTTCGAACCGACCGGATGGTCGTTCGGGCAGCTCACACGCCCCTCGCGACTCGTCCAGCATATGGACAGCCATCGGCGGTTCAATGGAAAACGACCGCCTGACCTGCGGTGATTCCGAAGCGGTCGGAAACCTCCGGAGGCCGCTTCGACTGGAAAACAACGTCATTCGGGCGGATCGGTGCCCATGCGAGCGGCGCGAGAGGTTCGGAGAGGGGCCAGCGGCGGGGCGGCGATCGCCACTCCCAGCGCCCGGAACCGGGACTTCCGTATACCGGATGACAGCAAGAATTAAGGTTAGGCTAACCTCACCGTCGTGATCGCTCCTGCCCACGACCGAGAAGACAGCCCGCCGCTCCGGGACACCGCGCCCGCACCGGCCGCGGGCACCGACAGCCACGAGGGCCCCATGGGCCCCACCGGCCGCATCGGCCTCGACGCCCGCGGCCTGACCGTCGCGTACGACCGGGCCGATGTCGTCCACGGGGCCGACCTCCGGCTGGAGCGCGGTCGGGTCACCGCCCTGATCGGGCCGAACGGCAGCGGGAAGTCCACCCTGCTGCGCGCCGTCGCCCGGCTGCACAGGGCCCGCACCGGCACGGTGACGGTCTCCGCCCCGGACGGCACCGAGCCGGTCGACGCCCTCGCCCTGTCCCGCAACGACTTCGCCCGCCGCGTCACCCTGCTCGCCCAGAGCCGCACCGCCCCGGCCGGGCTCAGCGTGCGGGACGTCGTGGGGTTCGGCCGCCACCCCTACCGGGGGCGGCTGCGCGGGGGCGACCCCGACGGCGCCCGGAGGATCGACCACGCGCTCGCCGTCACCCACCTCACCGACTTCGCCGAGCGCGGCGTCGAGAGCCTCTCCGGAGGCCAGTTGCAGCGCGTCTGGTTCGCCTGCTGCCTCGCGCAGGACACCGATGTCCTGCTGCTCGACGAACCCACGACCTACCTCGACCTCCGCTACCAGGTGGAGGTCCTCGATCTCGTACGCGATCTCGCCGACACCCACGGCGTGACCGTCGGGGTCGTCCTGCACGACCTGGACCAGGCCGCCGCCGTCGCGGACCGGGTCGTTCTCCTCTCCTCGGGGCGGATCGCCGCCTCCGGCACCCCCGCCGAGGTCTACGACTCCGAGCGGCTGACCCGGACCTACGGCATCCGGATCGACGTCGAACCGGACCCCTCCACCGGCATCCCGCGCACCCGCGCGGTCGGCCGCCACCACCTCCGTACCGAAAGGCCCTGAACCCCCTCATGAAGAACCAGCACCTGGCCTGGCCCGCCCTCGCCGCCACGGCCGCGCTCGCACTCTCCGGCTGCGGCACCACCGAGGCCCCGAAGGACGAGGCCGCCAAGGAGACCGCCGTCACGGTCACCGACTCCCGGGGCAAGAAGGTCACGCTCGACGGCCCGGCCAAGCGGGTCGTCGGCACCGAGTGGAACGTCGTCGAGACGCTCGTCACGCTGGGTGTGCAGCCGGTCGGCGTGGCCGACGTCAAGGGCTACACGGCGTACGACACCTCCGCGCCGCTCACCAAGGGCGTGAAGGACATAGGCACCCGGGGCGAGCCCAGCGTCGCCACCGTGGCCGGTCTCAAGCCCGACCTGATCGTGGCGACCACCGACCTCTCGGACTCCGCCATCGCACAGCTCTCCAAGGCCGCGCCGGTCGTCGTGGTGCGCTCGGCCGACGCGAGCCGGCAGATCGACCAGATGGTCGACAACGTCAACCTCATCGCCGAGGCCACCGGCACCGAGGAGAAGGCGAAGACCGAGATCGCCTCCTTCCGCAAGGCGGTCGAGGACGGGAAGAAGAAGCTCGCGGCGGCCGGTCTCGGGGGCAAGGAAGTCGCCTTCGCCGACGGCTGGCAGGAGGGCAACCAGGTCTCGGTGCGCCCGTACGTCAAGGGCTCGCTGATCACCGACGTGAACACCGAACTCGGCCTGGTCAGCCCGTGGAAGCTGGAGGGCGACAAGGCGTACGGGCTCGCGGCCACCGATGTCGAGGGGCTGACGAAGATCGGTGACGCGCGGTTCGCGTACATCGCCAACGACGCCGACGGCGGCGACCCGTTCAAGGACGGGCTCAAGGACAACGCGGTGTGGAAGTCGCTGCCGTTCGTGAAGAACGACCAGGTCCACCGGCTGCCCGACGGCATCTGGATGTTCGGCGGCACGGCGGCCATGCGCGACTACATCGAGGCGCTCGTCGGCGCGCTGACCGCCTGACGATGAGCACCCGCACCCCATCCGCCCCGCCCGCCGCGCCCGCCCCCGTGCAGACGGCGGCGGGCGCGGCCGGTCCGGCCGGGGCGCCGTCCCCGGCCGCGCCCGGCCGTCCGGCCCGCCGGGGCCGGACCTTCCTCCTCGCGCTCGCCGCGCTCCTGGCCCTCGGCGCCCTCGCGGTCGTCCATGTGGGCCAGGGCACCGCAGCCGTCGACCTGCACACGCTCTGGCAGCTGCTCACGGGCGCCGCGTCCGACCGGAGTGCCGACGAGCAGACGGCGGCCGTGGTGCTGGACTCCCGGCTGCCCCGGCTCGCGGCCGGGCTCCTCGTCGGCTGCGCGCTCGGCGCGGCGGGCGCCGCCCTCCAGTCGGTCTCGCGCAACATGCTGGCCTCGCCCGACACGCTCGCGGTGAACGCGGGCGCGTACCTCGCGGTCGTCGCCGTGGCCGCGTTCGGGATCACGCTGCCCGCGCTCCCGGCGGGCGGTACGGCGTTCCTCGGCGGACTGCTGGCGGCGGGTGTCGTCCTCGGTCTCTCGCGGGCGGGGTCCGGTCCGATCCGGCTGGTGCTGGCGGGCTCCGCGCTCACCCTGGCGCTGACCGGGCTCAGCGGGATGCTGCTGCTCCTGCGCTCCCAGCAGACGACGGGGCTGTTCGCCTGGGGCAACGGTTCGCTCGCCCAGATCGGCATGCAGTCCATCGACCGGCTCGCCCCCGTCGCGCTCGTGGCGTTCCTCGGGCTGATGCTGATGGGCCGGAGGCTGGACATCCTCGCCCTCGGGGACGACGGTGCGGCGGTCGTGGGGGTGAGCCCCCGGCTGACGCGCTCCCTCGCGGTGGTCCTCGCCGTGCTGCTGGCGGCAGTGGCCGTGACGGTGGCGGGGCCGGTCGGCTTCGTCGGCCTGTGCGCACCGGCCGCCGTCCGGCTGCTGAGCGCCTGGGTCCCGGCGCTGGTCCGCCACCGCGCGTTCATCCCGGCGTCGGCGCTGGCGGGCGTGATCGTGGTGCTCGGCGCGGATGTGGCGCTGCGGGCGGTGTTCGGCGCGCAGGCGGGGGCCGAGGTGCCGACGGGAATCGTGACGACCTGCTTCGGCGCGCTGGTCCTGGTCTTCCTGGCGTACCGGTCGCGGGACATGGGCACGGACAGCGGCTCCACGGCGTTCGCCCGGCTGCGCGGTCGCCGCGCGTTCGTCCTGACCGTGGTGGTCGCGGCCGTGGGGCTGCTCGGTGCGGTGGTGGCGGCGACGCTGCTGGGCGATGCCACGCTGCTCCTGGGCGATGTGGTGAACTGGCTCGCCGGGCGGTCCGGGCAGTTCACGACGTACGTTCTCGACACCCGCGTCCCCCGGGTCGCCGCCGCCCTGCTGGCCGGTGCGGCGCTCGCCGTGGCGGGTGCCGTCGTCCAGGCGGTGTCCCGCAACCCGCTGGCGGAGCCGGGGGTCCTCGGGGTCGTCAGCGGGGCGGGGGTCGGGGCGGTCACCGTCCTCACCGTCGTACCGCTGGCGAGCTTCTGGCTGATCGGCGGCTCCGCGCTGGCCGGTGCGGCGGCGGCCGCCGCGCTGGTCTTCGGTCTCGCCGCACACCGGGGGATGGAGCAGAACCGCCTGGTGCTGATCGGTATCGGGGTCCACGCGGGCGCGGGCGCGTTCGTGAGCCTGCTGATCGTGCTGACCGACCCGTACAACGCGACGAAGGCGCTGGCCTGGCTCGGCGGCTCGACCTACGGACGTACGTTCCCGGAGCTGATCCCGGTCCTGGTGGCGCTCGCCCTCGCCCTGCCGGTACTGGCCGTGCTGCGCCGGGATCTGGATCTGATCGGGCTGGACAACGAGACGCCCGCCCTGCTCGGCGTCCGGATCGGGGCCACCCGGCTCGGTCTGCTGAGCATCGCCGTCGTCCTGACGGCGGGCGCCGTCGCGGCGGTCGGCGTGATCGGTTTCGTCGGCCTCGTCGCACCGCACGCGGCGCGCGCCCTGGTGGGGCGGCGGCATGTGCGGGTGCTTCCGGTGAGCGCGCTGCTCGGTGCGCTGCTGGTGGTCGTCTCCGACACGGTCGGCCGGACGGTCATCGCCCCGGCGCAGATCCCGGTGGGGCTGCTGACGGCGGTGATCGGCGCCCCGTACTTCATCTGGCTGCTCTGGCGGTCCCGGAGCGAGGGGTGAAGGGGAGGCTCAGGGGGCTTTGTCGGGGGTTCATGAACCTTCGGGAGGGGCGGCGGGCGTGATGTGGCTCAGCACGCACCGCCAGTGGCCGTCCCGCCGTACGAAGACGTCCGTGGTCCATTCGTCGGCGTCGAAGCGGCGGCCGCCGTAGTGGGCGGTGTTCGTGATCCGTGCGGTGACGACGGCCGTGTCCCCGTGGACGCGAATCCTCGGCGGGGTGACGGCCCGCATCGCCGAGTGGGTCAGTTCGCCGGAGGTGACGAAAGCCAGGAAGGTGTCGCGGTCCGTGATGCCGGACTCGGAGACGATCACCCACTCGTCGGCCATGAAGGCGGCGATCCGCTCGGCGTCGTTCGCGACGATCGCGGCGGCCCACGCGTCCACGGCGGCGGCGAGCAGCGCGGTGTCCGCCGTGCTGTCGGGGCCTTCCGGGGGCGGCCCGGCCCGGTCTCCGCTGTCTCCCATTTTCCGAGCGTAACCGGGCGCCGGGCGGGCCGCAGTTCATGGCCGGGGCCCCGGGGCCGTCCGGTTCCCGGGGCCCCGGGGGGCCGCGGGAGTGGACTGCGGCCCCCGAGGTCATCGGCGGCGCCGGGTCAGCGCGATCCGCCGTACCGGTGCTCGAAGGCCGCGTACGCCTCCTCCTGACGCCACTGGACCGCCGCCTTCGGGTTGTCCGCCAGGTGGCGGGCGCAGGCCGGGGCGGGCGGAGCGATGCCCGGCCGGGCTCCGGCGCAGGCGCGCACCGGGCGGTAGCCGGTACGGGCGGAGCCGGTGGCCCACAAGCTGGAGCCGTCGAGGAACGCGTACTCCAGCGAGGCGCGCGCCAGGTCCTTCAGCTCGGTGTAGCTCAGCCCGTAGGTAGCGCGGGCGTACTGGTACTCGTGGCTGATGTCGATCCGCGAGACGCCCGGGTCGTCGGTGGCGAGGACCACCGGGACGCCGTAGTCGCGGTAGGTGGTGAACGGGTGGTCGTCGCCCGCCACTCCCAGGATCTGCTTGTTGCTGCTGAACGGGACCTCGACGGCGATGCCGCGCCGGGCCATCGTGCGGGCGAGCTGCCGCCAGTCGTCCTCGTGGACCAGGTCGACGCCGTGTCCGATGCGTTCGGCCCCGGCGACGAACACCGCCTCGCGGATGTGGAAGGTGAGGTCCTCGGGCTTGACCAGTCCGGGCGTCAACTCCCCCGCGTGCAGGGTGAGCCGGGCGTCCGGGTACTGGGTGCGCAGGTACTGGAGCATCCGCATCTGGAGGCTGTAGTTGCGCAGGGCGCTCTCGCCGTCCTCCGGCTGGACGAGGTTGACCGCGACGAACCGCTGGTCACGCTCGGCGAGCCGCATGCCGACGGCCATCTGTGTGAAGACCCGCTCCGGTGAACTGCCCCGGGAGACCTGGGAGATCCACCGTACGGAGAGCCTGCAGCCCGGGTCGGGGCGGCCGGTGTCGCAGTGCGCGGTCTCCCGGAACTGGGCATCGGCGGCGTCGGCCTCGCGGACGGCCTCGTCGACGACCCGGTCGAGCTTCCCTCCGGCGACCAGCTTCCGGTGGAAGGCGGCGAGGTCGGCGTCGTAACCGACCGTCTCGGCGAGCTTCCGCGCGCTGTCCGACGCGGGGGTGACCAGGGTCTCCAGATAGAACTGGTTCTGCTCCACCACGCTGTTGGCGACGTTGGCGAGCAGCTTCCCGCGGTCGCGGGTCGCCTCCCCGAACTTGCCGAAGGTGTCGAAGAAGTGGTCGTGGCCGGACTGGTCGGCCGGGAAGTCCTGCATCGACCAGGCGCGGACGATGCGCTGGTGGAACGCGGCGTCCGTACGGGCGTCGGCGGCAGGGCGCGTACCCGGTCCGCAGGGCGGGCGCACGGCGGTGTCCGTCGCGTCGATGCACAGCCCGTTCTCGCCCGCGAGCTGGATCAGGTACTCGGTGGCGACCGCGCCCGACAGGTGGTTGTGGAGGTCACCGCCCTTGGGCAGCGCGGCGAAGAACGCCCCCAGCCGTTGCGGGTTGCCCGCCAGGGCGTCGAGCCGGGCGGAGGTCCGGCGCTCGGCCGGTGTGGTGACGCGGTGCGACGCCGGGGCCGCCTGCGCCGCCGCCCGGGCGGACGGGTCCTGCCGCGCGGGTGCGGCGGTCGCGGGGAGGGCGGGGAGGAGAGCGAGTAAAGCGAGTGCGCCGATCCCTGCCGGGACCAGGGACTTGGGACGGTGTGCCGTCCGAATCGATGAGATCACCGCCGAATGATCGCGTCGGCGAAGGCACTTGCCCGCCCGAATCGCATGGCGGGACAGCAAGATCCACTCGATCGAGTGGGGAACGGCGGTGGCGGCGACAGCGACGACTGCGGCGGCCGGTGCGGCTCGGCGGCCCGCGGTCTTCCGGAACCGGGCTGGCTACGATACTGATCGACTGATCGACTGCAAGGGTGCCGCCACCGGCCGGGCGGCCCGACCGGACGGGTGGACCTCAGCCATGGACGACGCTCCCCGGGTGGACCGTGACGCGGCCCCCGACCACTACGGCCGACTGCGCGTGCGCGCCGACGGGCTCGGCCCGGCGCGGTGGCTGACCGAACGCACCGAGGCCAAGGGCGGTTTCGGCAGGGTGGCGGGGGTCTCGGGCCCCGGCTTCGCGGCCTACGCGCGCCTCCCGCACCCGGCGGCGCTGGACGGACGGCCGGTGCGCTGGGCGGACCTGGGCGCGGCGTACGGGCGCCCGGTGGGCCCGCGCACCCGCTGGCACGAGCTGATCGGCACGGACATGGACCACCGGAGCGGCCCGGACGGCGGGCTGCCCGGTGTCTGGGACGAGCCCGCCGCGGAGGGCCCGACCCCGCCGGAGGTCGCCCGCGCGCTGATCCCCGTCCTGGCCCGGCACACCGCCACCGCCGGAAGCTGCTGGTTCGGCCTGTGGCACGGCTACGGGCGGTGGGACTTCGGCCGCTTCCCCGTCTTCTCCACGCCGGGCCGCGAGGAGGTGCTGCTCTCGGGGGCGCTGGAGGACGCCGTGTCCCCGGTGGAGCTGGACGAGTTCGCGGAGCTGCCCGACCTGTGGTGGCCCGAGGACCGTGCGTGGTGCGTCGGCGGGGACGTGGACCTGGTGAGCACGTATGTCGGCGGGTCCCCGGAGCTGATCGCCGATCTGCTGGCGGCGCCCGGCCTGGAGGCGTACCCGGTGGGCCCGCGCGATCTGCTGGACTGAGACCGGTCTCCACCACGACGTCGGCTCCGACGCGCGAGGGGGCGGGGCCTCGGCGCGAGGCCCCGCCCCCTCTATCGGTGGGTCTCTATCGGTGGGTCAAGCGGCCGTCAGTGGTGCGACGGGACTCCGAACCGGTCCGGGCCACGCTCCGGGAGCGGAGATCCGGGAACCTCTCCCCGCTGCTGGTTCTGCCGTGCCTCCGCGTTCGAGGCTTCGGTCGCCCGGCAGTTGACGTCCTTCGACGGGAGCTTGCCGGTGAGCAGGTAGCGGTTGACCGTGCCGTCCGTGCACGGGTTGCCGCTCGGGTAGATGCCATGGCCCTCGCCGCCGAGGACGGTGACCATCTTCGAGCCCTTCAGGGAGGCGTGCAGGGCCTGGCCGCTGGGCAGCGGGGTCTGCGAGTCCCACTCGTTCTGGACGATCAGGGAACCGACCTTGTTCTTCACCTTGGTCACCGGCTCCACGGACGTGCCCCAGAACGCACACGGCTTGATGCTGGACGCGAAGTCGCCGAAGATCGGGTAACGGCCCTTGTCCGCGATGGCGTCCTGCCGGTAGCGCTCCGGATCGCGGGGCCAGGCGGCCGAGTTGTCGCCGCACACCACGGTCCAGAAGCTCGCCGTCATGTTGTCGGCCGGCACCTCGGCGGCGGCCTTGCGCGCCGCCCCGGTCCCGGCGGGCCCGGTGAAGGCCGTGAGCTTCTTCGCGGAGGCGGGCCGGCCCTCCGCGGCCTTCTTCAGCTCGACGAGCGTCTCGGAGGCGGCCTTCGGGCTGAAGAAGGCCGCCCGCATCCCCATGCGGATGTCGTCACCGGTGAGAAGCCAGCCGTCCAGCTCGATGGGCTTCTCGTCGGCCTGCGCGACCAGTTCCCAGAAGGTCCGGTCGACCTTCTTCGGCGTGTCGCCGAGTCCGTACGTCTTCGAGCGCGCGGCGGCCCACCCGGTCCACCGGTCGAACGCGGGCTCGGCGCCCTCCGCCCACCACTGGACCATGCCCCGCCAGGCGCGCGCCGGATCGACCGCGCTGTCCAGCACGAACCGGTCGGCCCGGCCCGGGAAGAGCTGGGTGTAGACGGCGCCCAGATAGGTGCCGTACGAGTACCCCACGTACGAGATCTTCTTCTCGCCGAGGACCGCCCGGAGCAGGTCCATGTCGCGGGCGGTGTTGCGCGTGGTGATGTGCGGGAGCGTGGCGCCCGCCTTCTTGCGGCACTTCTCGGCGACCTTGCGCGCCCAGGCGACGTCCTTGGCGAACGTCTCCGCCTTGTACGGGCGCAGCCACTCCTCCTCGTCCGGTGTCAGGCCGCAGGTGACCGGGCTGCTCCGGCCGACACCGCGCGGGTCGAAGCCGATGAGGTCGTACTTCTGCCGCGCGGACGCGGGGAGTTCCTCCTGCAACGCCAGCGGCAGGTAGATGCCCTGGCCCCCGGGGCCGCCGGGGTTGGAGAGCAGGACGCCGTGCCGTTTGCCGGGCGCGGTGCTCTTGATCCGGGATATCGCGAGGTCGATCCGCTTGCCCCCGGGAGCCCGGTAGTCCAGCGGGACCTTGATGGTGGCGCACTGGAACGCCGCCGGGGCGGAGGCTTCGCACCGCTTCCACTTCGGCTTCTGCTTCACGTACCGCTGCAGCGCGCCCGTACCGGCGAGGGAGGCGGCGGAAGCGGCGGCGGAGGAGGCGGCCGGAGCGGAGGGGGTGGCCGGGGCGGCCGTGGCCGTCGAGGTGGCGACTGCCGGAGCCAGCGTTGCCGTAAGAGCCACGGCCAGCAGGGGCGCGAGACGTCGTCTGCGCACGTTATCGGTCCTTCCGGTGGCAGGTTGGGACAGGGAGGATCATTCAGGAACCGGCTGTATGTACGAAACCCTCCCCCGGCCGCACTTTTCTCCCCCTTGGGGATGAGGCAAAAGACGTGCGTGATACCCGAGTTGTAGGGGTACGCAGAACCCCGCCCCGCCCCGTCCCGTCCCGCCCCCGTTCACCGCTCCGGCACGACCCGCACTCCCGTCCCCTCCGCGTCGGCGTCGGCATCGGCGGTACGGGCCGACACCTCATCGGGGGCGTCCGGTCCGGGCCCGCCCCGTGGGGCGCCGACGCCGCGCAGGGCGGTCATCGCGATGACGGCGGTGGTGGCGGCGACCAGGGCGCAGACGACGGCGACGGCGTTCAGCCCACCGGTGTACGCGTCACGGGCCGCGGCCAGCGCCTGTCCGCCCAGCTCCGGCGAGAGGTGCTGGGCAGCGGCGACGGTGCTCTCCAGGCTGTCCCCGGTGGCCCGGGCGGCTTCCGCCGGCAGCCCGTCAGGAACCTGCACCCCGCTGCGGTAGACGGCACTGCCGAGACTGCCCAGGGCGGCGATGCCCAGGGCCACCCCCAGGTCACCGCTGATCGAGGAGAGCGCCGCGGCCGATCCGCCCCTCTCCGGCGGCGCGGAGCTGACCACCAAGTTGGTGCCGAGCGCCCCGGCCGGACCGCTGCCGAAGAACACGACGATGAACCCGGCCACCAGCAGCGGCAGTCCGCCGACCGGGCCGACGAAGGCGATCAGCACATAGCCGACCGCGCCGATGCCCAGGCCCAGGCCGATGACGACGCCGAGCGGCAGCCGCTTCAGGAGGGTCGGGGCAAGCTGCGCGGAGACGATGGAGGCGAGGGCGGAGGGCACCATCCACAGGCCCGCCTCCATCGGGGAGAGACCTTCGACCATCTGGAAGTAGCCGGTGACGAAGAGGTAGAACCCGCCCATGGCGACCATCGAGACCAGCAGGACCACCAGCGCGAAGCTGAACGAGGCGCTGCGGAACAGACGCAGATCGAGCAGCGGGCTCTCCAGCCCGCGCTGCCGCGCCACGAACGCCGCGCCCACCGCGAGCCCCACCAGGACCGCCGCGGCCGACCCGGGCGACCAGCCGTACTTGGCGAGCTCCTTGAGCCCGTAGACGACGGGCAGGATCGCGCCCAGCGAGAGGACCACGCTGAGCAGGTCCACCTTCCCCGCTCCGGAATCCCGGTACTCGGGCAGCAAAACCGGCGCCAGGACCAGCAGGATCACCATGATCGGCACGCCCAGCAGAAAGACGGACCCCCACCAGAAGTACTCCAGGAGTACGCCGCCGACGACGGGGCCGAGCGCGGTGCCCGCCATGAAGCAGCTGGCCCACACCGCGATGGCCCGGCCGCGCTCCTGCGGGTCGTGGAACATGTTGCTGATCAGGGCCAGGGTGGACGGCATCAGCGTCGCCGCGGAGATGCCCAGCAGCGCCCGGGTGGCGATCAGTGCCTCGGCGCTCGTGGAGTAGGCGGCGAGCAGGGAGGTGAGACCGACGCAGACCGCCCCGATCATCAGAAGCCTGCGGCGGCCCACCCGGTCGCCGAGGGTGCCCATGGTGATGAGGAAGCCGGCGATCATGAAGCCGTAGATGTCCATCATCCACAGCGTCTGGGTGCCGGTGGGCCGCAGGGCCTCGGCCAGGTGCGGCAGGGCCAGGAAGAGGACGCTCTGGTCGAGGGAGATCAGCAGCGTGGGCAGGGCCAGCACGGCCAGCCCGGCCCATTCCCGGGCGCCCGCCTTCGGCACGGAGGCTGCGGCGGCCTTCGAGGACATGGGGATTCCTTCCGTCGTACGTGGGTGGGGAGCGGCGGCCGTACGGGGCGCGCCGGATCGGGTCCCGCCGATGGCCGGCGTTCCTGCTGACGGCCCGGCCGGGGCCGGTGCGCTCGGCGCGGGACGTCCTGGGCGCAGGTGTCCCGTCGGGACGACCGGGACCAGGACGACCAGGACAGCCGGAACGACCGGGACAGCCGGGACAGCCGGGACGACCGGGACAGCCGGAACGACCGGTCGCCCGAGGAGGACTCGGGCCCCTTGGGGCTCTGGGCCTCTCGGCTCGTCCTGCGCCGACTGTGCGCCTGAGCGCTCCCGGACTTCTCCTGGACTTCTCCCGGGCCCCTCCCGGGTCCTCTCCTCGGTCTCTCCCGGCCGGTCCCGGCCAGTTCCCGGCCGGGCGGCGGTGGCCGGTGGCGGGCCACCGGCGGTAGGTGACCGGCGACCGGTCCCGACAAGCCGGTGAACAGTGCGGGTGGCGGCGGAACAGGAGAAGGGGACGGTCGCAGCGGCCGGGGGGGCAGGAGCGGGACCGGCGTGCCGGTCCCGCTCCTGCCCTGGGTTAGCGTGATCACATGCGTTTCGGGGTGCTCGGGCCATTGGCGGTGTGGACGGCGGACGGGCGGACGGTCCGGGTGCCGGAGCTCAAGGTCCGCGCGCTGCTGGCCCTCCTCCTCGCCCAGCAGGGACACCCTGTGTCGGCGGACCGGCTCGTCGACGAGCTGTGGGGCTCCAAGCCGCCCCGCAATCCCGCAGGGGTTCTTCAGACCAAGGTGTGGCAGCTGCGCCGCACGTTGGAGGAGGCCGAGCCCGGAGGGCGCGGGCTCGTGGTCTCCCTCGCCTCGGGGTACCGGCTGCGTGCGGAGGGGGACGAGGTGGACTCCGGCCGGTTCCACCGGCTGACGGCCCGGGCACGGTCCACCGACGGCCTGCGGGAGCGGGCGGCGCTGCTCGCGGACGCACTGGCTGTGTGGCGCGGTCCCGCGTTCGCCGATTTCCCCGACGCCGGGTTCGCCCGCGCCGCACGGGACCGGCTGGAGGAGGAGCGGCTGACCGCGCTGGAGGAACAGGCGGAGGTGCGGCTGGAGTTGGGGGAGCACGCCCGGGTCGCCGATGAGCTGATCGAGCTGGTCGCACTGCACCCGCTGCGCGAGCGGCTGCGCACCGCGCAGATCAGGGCCCTGTATCTCGCGGGCCGACAAGGGGCGGCGCTGAGCAGTTACGCGGATCTGCGCGGGCGGCTGGCCGAGGAGCTGGGCGTGGACCCGGGCCCTGAACTCACCGCACTGCACCGGGCGATCCTCGCCCAGGACCCCGCCCTGACCACGGCCACGACTCCACCTACCGCCCCCTCCCGCTCCCCCGCGCCCCCGTCCGTACACCCGGCCCCCGGCCTGCCGGTCCCGCTGACCGAACTCGTCGGCCGGTCCGGGGCGACCGGCGAGCTCCGCGCGCTGCTGGCCGCCCACCGGCTGGTGACGCTCACGGGTGCGGGCGGTGTCGGCAAGACCCGGCTCGCCCTGGAGACGGCCGCCCGGGTCGCCGACCGCTTCCCGGGCGGGGTGCGCCTCGCCGAGTTCGCCGCGCTCGCCCCGCCCCGGGGCCCGGCGGGGGCGGCCGGGGACCGGGCGGGCGTCTCTCCCGCCGGGGTGCACGAGGTGGTCGGCGCGGTTCTCGGCGTACGCGACGACTCCGGCCCGAACCCGGCCGGGGGCGCACCGCTCGTGCCCGCCGACCGGCTCGCGCACGCGCTGGGCGACGAACCGGCGCTGCTGGTGTTCGACAACTGCGAGCATGTGGTCGAGGAGGTGGCCGAGCTGGCAGGCCAACTCCTCACAGCGGCACCCGGGTTGCGCATCCTGGCGACCAGTCGGAAACCGCTGGGCATCACCGGGGAACACCTCCAGGAGGTGGAGCCGCTGCGGCACCCCGACTCCGCGGCCGGCCTCACCCCCGCGGCCGTACTCCGTTTCGGTGCGGTGGAGTTGTTCGTGGCGCGTGCCACGGCGGCGGCTCCCCGCTTCGTCCTCGACCGGGGCAACGTGGAGGCGGTCGTCTCGATCTGCCGCCGCCTCGACGGTATCCCGCTGGCCCTGGAGATGGCCGCGACCCGGGTCCGGGCCCTGGGGGTGACCGAGTTGGCGGCACGTCTGGACGACCGGTTCCCGCTGCTCTCGGTGGGCTCACGCGGCGCTCCGGAACGGCAGCGGACCCTGTGGGCGGTGATCGACTGGAGCTGGGGTCTCCTTGACGACGAGGAGCGCGCGGTACTGCGGCGCCTGTCCGTGCACGCCGACGGAGCCACCCTGGACGCGGCCGAGGCGGTCTGCGCAGCCGAAGAACCCGGCCGCACTCCGGTGCTGGACCTGCTGGCCCGGCTGGTGGACTGCTCGCTGGTCGTGATGACCGAAACGGCGGACGGCCCCCGCTACCGGCTGCTCGAATCGGTGGCGGCGTACGGCACCGAACGCCTGCGGGAGAGCGGCGAGTCCGACAGGGCGAGGCGGCTCCACCGGGCCTACTACACAGAGCTCGCCGAGCGCGCCGACCCGCATCTGCGGGGCCACGGGCAGCGGCAGTGGCTGCGCCGCCTGGACGCCGAGACCGCCAACCTGCGGGCGGCGCTCGCCGACGCCGTACAGGAAGGGGAGGCGGACGGAGCGCTGCGCCTGGTCAACGCGCTGGCCTGGTACTGGCGGCTGCGCGGTCGCGGCCATGAGGCCGAGCGGTCCCTGTCCCTCGCCCTGTCCACCGCCGACGGCGCCCCTCCGGCAACGCCCGAGGAGGCCGCCGCCCGCGCCCTGTCGGTGGCCAGGGCCACCGCCTGGCTGGGCGGTGTCCGGCTGGCGCTCCATGGCAGCACCGATCCGCGGGCGGCGTACGAGGCGGCGCTCCGGCCGTACGCGACGGTGGACGACCCGGGCGGGCGGGCCAGGTCCCAGTGGTTCCTGGCGTCCACCCTGTACGGCATCGGGGACCTGGCGCCGAGCGAGGAGCTGGCCACCCGCGCCCTGGAGACCTTCCGTTCGCTCGGTGACAGGTGGGGCACGGCGGCGGCCCTGGGCAGCCTCACGTACCACGTGAAGCTGCGGGGGGACCTGGACGCCGTGCGGCGGTACGGCGAGGAGAGCCTCGCACTCTTCCGGGAACTGGGCGACCAGTGGGGGCAGCTCCAGGCGATGGTGCCGCTGCGGACCCTGGCGGAGGCCGTCGGCGACTACGCGTACGCCGGACGGCTGTACCGGGAGGGTCTGCTGACGGCGGAGGCCCTGGGCCTCCGGCGGGACGTCACCCTCCAGCTCTCCGGCCTCGGCCGACTGGCGCTGCTGACCGGGGACCTGGCGCATGCCCGGGAGCTGCACGAGCGGGCGCGGCGCCTCGCGGCCGAGCAGTCGGACGCGTTCGGGGAGCAGTACGCCGAGATCGGCCTCGGCCTGGGGGCGCGCAGGGCCGGTCGGCTCGACGCGGCCGAGGCCCATATGCGCCGCGTCCTCGCCCTGCACCGGCGGATGGGGTACGAACCGCGGACACCCCCGCTGATCCTCGTCGAGCTGGGGTTCACCGCCGAACTGCGGGGCGACGCCGACGGAGCGCTGCGCCTGCAACGGGAGGCTCTGGCGGTGGCACGGGCCACCGGTGACCCGCTGGCGGTCGCGCTGGCGCTGGAGGGGCTGGCCGGAGCGGAGCTGCTGGCCGGCCGGCCCGAACCGGCCGCCCGCCTCCTGGGCGCCGCGACGGCGGCCAGGGCTGCGGTCCGCGCGCCGCTGCCGGAGGGGGAACGGCACGACATCGACCGCATCGCGGCCGGGGCCGCGGAGGCCCTCGGCCGGGCGGCGTACGAGGCCGAGTTCGCCCGGGGCGCCGAACCGGGCCCGGACGGACATCCCGAGCCCCACACGGCGGATGTCACGAGCAGCGCACCGCGCCCCGACGGGCGCCCCGGGCCGCATGCGGCGGGGTCCGCGTGAGGGAACGCACCGGCTCAGCGCACGCGGCCCCGGGACTTCAGCGGCACCGGAGGCAGGGCGGGAGCGGGGAGCCGGTCGCCGTCGTACCCCTTCACCTCGCCGAACCTGGTCCCGTTCATCCAGTCCTCGCGGGCTCGTTCGATGTCCGCCTGGGAGCGTCCGATCCAGTTCCAGAACATCACGATCTCCTCCTCGAACGGCTCGCCGCCCAGGAGCATCAGGCCCGCGTCGGACAGGGCCCGCAGCGGTAGTTCCGTACGGCCGCAGCCGAGGTAGAGCATCGAGCCGGGCAGGACGGGCACGCCGTCGACCTCGGCCTCTCCGGACATCGACAGGACCGCGTACTCGAAGTCCGGGTCCAGCGGGAGGCGGGTCTCGGCGCCCGCGGTCAGGGTGAGGTCGGCGCCGACGATCGGGGTGTAGGCGGTGCCGGGCGAGGCCGCTCCGTCGAGTTCGCCCAGGATCACGGTGGCGGTGAGGCCCGGGGCGGTCACGGTGGGGAGGTCCGTGTGGTGCTGGAAGTGGGGCTCCACGTTGCGGTGTTCGTCGGGGAGGGCGACCCAGAGCTGGGCACCGTGCAGAAGCCTGGCGTGCGGCTTCGGGCTCTCCTCGGAGTGGCTGATGGCCCGGCCCGAGGTCATCAGGCCGAGTTCGCGGGGGCGCACCGTCTGGAGACTGCCCAGGCTGTCGCGGTGCAGGACCTCCCCGTCATGGAGCCAGCTGACGGTCTGGAGCCCCATGTGCGGGTGCGGCGGCACCTGCATACCGGGCTCGTCCGCGATGTCGTCCGGCCCGTAGTGGTCGACGAAGGCCCACGCGCCCACCATGCGGCGGCCCAGATTGGGCAGCAGACGGCGCACCTCGGTGGACTCGCCGAGCGGGACGCGGCGGGGGGTGAGGAGTTCGCGGACCGGCTCGGCGACGACGAAGCCGCGCCCTCCGCAGACGGAGGGAGTGGCCTGGCGATCGAGATTGCTCATGGCGCTCAACCTATTCCCGTACGGGCGTGGAGCGCCGGGTCCCCACGCCAAAGCTTTAGTGGAATGTTCAACCATTATGGAGTGTTGTCACGGTTGGACGCAGGGCGGGGCGGGACCCCGGCGGCCCCGTACCGAGGGGCGGTCCCCGCGATGACGAGGAGGACACGTGAACGAGACCTACTACGAGTTCGGTACGGCCGCCGACCGGTGGGACCGGGCGCAGATGTTCTTCGAGGCCAAGGAGTACGTCACGGCCGCCCGGATTCTCGGCGGGCTCGTCGAGGAGGCGCCGGAGCAGGTCGCGCCGCGGCTGCTGCTGGCCCGCGCCTACTACCACTCCGCCCGGCTCGGCCCCGCCGAGGAGGCGCTGCGGGCGGTGCTGGAGATCGACCCGGTGGAGAGCTACGCGCGCCTCATGCTGGGGCGCACCCTGGAGCGCCAGGGACGGCGGACCGAGGCGGCCACGCAGCTGCGCATGGCCGCCGCGCTCGAAGGCGACTTCGGGCCGGGGGACGGCGGACTCTGAACCGGAGCCGGTCCGTACGGGGTCCGGGGCCGGGGCCGTACGGGGGTCGGGGCCGGGGCCGTACGGAGGCCGAGGCCGCGTCGGCCTCCGTACAGGCCCCGATCTCCTTTACCCACCGGTACGGGCACCCGATAATGAGCTTTTCGGGACAAGGGGGCGGGGGCATGCGCAAATCCAGGGACACCGCGTTACGCCGGGCACGGATGGCCGCGCTGATCGCGGCGGCGGTGGCCGTGGCCGGCTGTTCCGGCGGCGGTGAGGACGGGCCCGGGACCGGGGAGAAGCTCACCGCCCGCGCACCGGGGGTGCACCGCTGGACCGGCAGCCCCTGCGGACTGCTGGCGGACACACCGCTCGCCAAGGGGTTCACCCTCGGTTCCACCACCGATTCCGCCGACCCGGAACCCCGGGAGGACATCGGCGAGAAGGGCGCACGGCCCCGCTACCGGCAGATGGGCTGTCTGGCCGATCTGACGGGCCCGGACGGGAAGTTCTGGAAGCTCGGCGCCACCGCCGCCGTGTACGAGGACGCCGAGCCCGCCCGTCGCGCGTACCGCGTCAAGCAGAACCTGGACCGGGTGCACGGGCGCGTGCCGGAGCCGGTCCATGAGAGCGCGTACGGGAGACCGGCCGACGACCGGGGCCGCCCCGGCCGCACCCTCCTCCTCCGGAACGGCGACCTTCTGCTCTCGGTGACCGCGTACGGCCCGTACGGAAGCGAGGAGCACGAGGTGCGCGACGACCTCGGGACCATCGTCGGGAACACCGCCCGGCTCATGGAGGACGGACTGCGTGAACGCGACGCCCCCTCCCCCGCACCCTCCTGAGGCGATGCCACACCGGAACGGGAGAAACGGGAGAACCCGCCGGACACGCTCCGGCGGGTTCTCCCGTGGATCTGCGATGCGGCGAGGCGACCGGCCGGGTCAGCCCACCGGAGTCTCGACACGGGGCGAGCCCGCACTGTTCGCGGGGGCCAGCAGCCGTTCGGTGAGGTAGCCGAAGACCAGCCCGAAGCCGGTCCAGAACGCCGCCTGGACGGCGAGCGTCGAGAGCCGGAACTTCCACAGCAGGCTGGCCGGGAAATCCTCGCCGACCTCGTCGAACGAAGGCAGGAAGGTGTAGGCGAGGCCGACCGCCAGGAGGAAGGCGGCGGCGGCCGCGATGGTCGCGTTCCAGTTGCCCAGGCCGGGAGCCAGCCGCTTGCCGAGGATCACGGCGGCGACGGCCAGCAGCACGCTGAGGGCGACCATCAGGAAGAACAGGGCGGTGCGCTTCCCGATGGTGTCGGGGTCACCGACGGCCGGCGGGTTCGCCGGGTACTTCAGGAACGGCACGACGTAGACGGTGAGCAGAGCCGCCCCGGCGATCAGCGCGGCCGTGGCCCGCGCGCCGAAGTTGCCGATGCGGCCCAGTGCGTAGGCGGTCACGAGGGAGGCGATCCCGCCCGCCGCGACGCCGAAGACCAGGAGCGCGGTGGCGAGTCCGCCGGTGGCCTGCATGGTGCGGCTGACCAGGTCCTCCTCGCCGTCGCCGTGGTCGTGGCTGCCCGCCTCTTCCACCGCGATGGCGGCGTCGACCTGGGCCTCACCGAGGAAGTAGGCGACGGCGAAGGCGAGCACGCCCGCGATCAGACCGGCGATCATGCCGCGTACGAGCAGCGCTCTGACAGATATGGAGTTCACGAGACGTTCCCTGTTTCTCTGGTTTCCCTGGTTCGGTGCCCCGGCGCGGTCGGCCGGGCCTGTTCACCTTGTGTGCCCTGTGTGCCTTGTGTGTCCTGTGTGCCGTGTCGGCCCTGTGTGCCCGGGTACGGCAGGCGGCTCAGTGGCAGGGGAAACCGAGGAGGTGGCGGCCGTCGTGGACCCATTCGTGGACGCCCTCGCCCGAGATGAGCGCGGTGGCGCCCTGTTCGGCGCCGACGAAGTACAGCAGTACGAGCGCCAGGATGCCGACGAAGACCGCCCAGGGGGCAAGGGCCTTGGCCGAGATCGGGGTGATGGCGGGTGCCCCCGTCGCGGGAGCGGCGGACTGAGCCATGGCGGAACCTCCTGTGGGAACACGCGTCCCTGTCGTGGTGCGTCGGACGAAGGTGCCGGGTCTGACTTCCCGCGGAGATACGGGTTCACAGTGGCGCGACCGTGCCGGATTTCCACCGGACTTCCGTCACACCGTCGTCATGGTCGACGTGACCATACCGCCTGTACGCAGGCGCCGCCATGGTGCAATCTGCTGAGCTTCGGGCCCCGAATCGCCCGCCGTTCAAGGGCGTTGGAGCCGTCACGGAAAGACTTGAGGCAGGAACATGACAGTACGGGTGATGTTGGTCTCACCGGCGATGAACGCGGCGCTCCGGGAGGCCCGCTTCGACGGCGACGCCCCGCTCGACCGCGCCGGGGAGCGGAGCGCGCGGGCGGCGGCCTCCGCCCTGCCGAAGGCGGGCCCGGTGCTGAGCGGCCCCTCCGAGCGGTGCCTCGGGACCGCCGCCGCGCTCGGTCTGACCGCGACCCCCGAACCGGCGCTCACCGGCTGGGACCTCGGGCGGTGGAGCGGGCGGCGCCTCGACGAGGTGGGCGCGGCCGAACCGTCGGCCGTGGCCGCCTGGCTCGGCGACCCCTCGGCCGCTCCGCACGGGGGCGAGTCGCTGCGGGAACTGGTGGAGCGGGTGGGCCGCTGGCTGGACGGGACCGTCGGCGGGGAGGCGCCGGGCGGTAGTACGGAGGTACCCGGCGGTGGAGGGGCGTCCGGCAGCACAAAAGTTCCCAGCCGTACGGAGACGTCCAGCGACGCACAGGTTCCCGGCGGTACGGAGACCTCCAGCGACGCACAGGTTCCCGGCGGTACGGAGACCTCCGGCGGCGCACAGGTTCCCGGCGGCCGGGAGACACCGGACAGCACGGAGAGACTCGGCGGGGTCCTCGGACCCGGGGGCGGGAGCCTCCTCGCGGTCGCCGAGCCCGCCGTCGTACGGTCGGCGGTCGTGCACGCCCTGGCGCTGCCGCTGGAGGCGTTCTGGCGGCTGGATGTCGCCCCGTTGGCCCTCACGGAGCTCAGCGGGCGGGCGGGCCGGTGGAACGTCCGGCTGGGACGGCCGCTCACCGCCTCCCGGGACTCCTGAACAGGCCCCGGGGACTCCCGGACAGGTCCCCGGACCACCGAAGGCGACCGGCCGCCGGGGCCCGCTCTCCGTCGACCAGCCGCTCAGCCGACCGCGCCACCGGTCTCCCGCCAGTCCGGCCGCAGCAGCACCGCCGTGGTGACGATGCCGCCCTCCACCCGCCACCGCCCCTCCAGCGTGGGCGGCAGGGCCGGGTCGGTGCGCAACAGCCGTGCCGTGAAGGTCCCTTCGGCCGCGCGGTCCCCCTCCCGGTGGAACGTCAGGTCCGCCTCGTCGAAGTCGAGCTCGGTCAGCGTGAGCGGGTACCAGGTCTTGAAGACGCTCTCCTTCGCGCTGAACAGCACCCGGTCCCAGTGGATGCCGCCCTCCTCCCCGGCGGGCGGTCCGGTGAACCGTTCCTGTTCCTCCGGGCGCACCACCAGCGCCCCCACACCGTCGGGCAGCGGGGCGTGCGGTTCGGCGTCGACCCCCAGCGACAGGACGTCCGCCGCGCGGGCGAGCGCCGCCGCCCGGTATCCGTCGCAGTGCGTGAGGCTGCCGACGATCCCGTCGGGCCACAGGGGCATACCGCGCTTGCCGTGGAGTACGGCGACGGGTTCCAGCCCCAGCCCGCGCATGGCCCGCCGTGCGCAGGCCCGGGCCGTCGTGAAGTCGTTCCGGCGTTTGGCCAGGGCCTTGGCGACGATCGCCTCCTCCTCGGGGAAGAGGGTTCCGTCCGGCACGGTCACCTCGCGTGTGGCGGCGCAGACGACGTACGCGGGCAGCAGCCGCTCGATCACAGGGAACCTCCGGAGGTGGCGGTACCGGTGCCGGTACGGGCCGGGGGTGCGGACTCCGGCTCGTACGGGAGGATCTGGCGCAGCAGGCCGCGCGGGTGGCCCCGCTCGCGCCACTCCCTCGGGTAGCCGATCGAGACCTCCTCGAAGCGCACTCCGTCGTACCAGGTCGTACGGGGGATGTGGAGGTGCCCGTAGACGACGGCCGAGACGTTGAAGCGGCGGTGCCAGTCGGCGGTCAGTTCGGTGCCGCACCACTGGGCGAACTCCGGGTACCACATGATCGACGTGGGTTCCCGGACCAGCGGCCAGTGCCCGGCGAGGACGAGCGGGATCTCCGGGTCGTGGGCGGCGAGCCTGCGCTCGGTCTCCGCGACCCGGGCCCGGCACCAGTCGTCCCGGGTCGGGTACGGGTCGGGGTGGAGGAGGTACTCGTCGTTGCAGACGATGCCGGACTGGTGGGCGACGGCCAGCGACTCCTCCTTCGTGTGCGTTCCGGGGGCGCGGAAGGTGTAGTCGTACAGGAGGAAGAGCGGGGCGATCGCCACCGGTCCGTCGGGGCCGGGCCAGAGCGGGAACGGGTCCTCGGGGGTCAGCACGCCGAGTTCGCGGCAGAGTTCGACGAGGTGGTCGTACCGGGCCTGTCCGCGCAGCCGGACCGGGTCCTTGTCCAGGGTCCACAGCTCGTGGTTGCCGGGGGTCCAGATCACCTGGGCGAACCGTTCCGCGAGGAGGCCCAGCGCCCACCGGATGTCCTCGGGTCGCTCCGCCACATCGCCCGCGACGATGAGCCAGTCCGCCTCGGAGGTGGGGTGGAGGGATTCCACGATGGGCCGGTTGTCGGTGACCGCCACGTGGAGGTCGCTCACGGCCAGCAGGCGTCCGGCGCCGTGCGGGGCGGGGGCGCCGCTGGGCGGTGCGGGGTCGCTCGGAGCGGTCATGTGCGCTGGTTCCCCGTTCTCTCTGCTCTGCTTGCCTGTCGGCTCTGCCTGTCCGTCTGGTCCGCTCGCGATCGTGCGGCCCGGTCCGTGGTCCGTACGACCGCGAGGTCTCCAGCACGTAGCTTCTCATGAGCGCCCGGCCCCGGTCCGGCGCTCACCCCACGGCCCCGGCAGGACAGTTGACGCAGGGTCAGCGGCCTTCCTCCGCACGGTGGTTGTTCAGTTCCTCCACCGCTCCGAGTGCGTCGCCCACGGTCGTGTAGTCGACGGCGACGAAGTTGACCGGGCTGCCGCGTTCGGCCTCGCAGGCCCGGGCCCGCTCCAGCAGCCAGTCACGGGCGTTGATCCGGCCCGCGTCCAGTCGGCTGCCGCCGCCGTTGGTGACGAAGTGGTTGAGCAGGAAGAGGCGTTTGTCCGTACCGCCCCGGTTCGGCTCGCAGCTCATCTCGTCGGGGCTGCGGAAGGCGAACGGGGTCTCCATCCCGTAGCGGTAGAAGTTGCGGTACCAGGGGGCGGGGCCGTCCGCCTTCTCGGCGAACACCACGAGCCGTCGGCCGCTGTCGATCATCTCCTTCAGCGTGGGCCACGGCTCCTCGGGGTCCTCGTGCGGGGTGTGGAGCAGTTCCCCGAGCCCCGCCCGGTGGAACGCCTCCTCGGTCTCCTCTGCCCCGATGTCGTCCTGGACGATCAGCGTCACGATCTCGGTGGGGTTGGCGCGCAGCCAGGCGCCGATGTCCTCCAGCGTCGGGACCAGTTCGACCGCCCCGGCCCGGCAGACGCTGTGGCAGAGCCAGAGGCCCTCGCGCGGCGGGTTGGCCCGGTCGATCGCGGCGGAGATCAGCCGGCGCTGCTCGGGCGTGAACTCGGGGTTGTCGAGCCGGGTGGCGATGTCCTGCGGGCTCTCCCAGTGGTACGTGTCCAGCTGGAGCGCGCGGACCCCGCTGTCGAGCTGGGTGGTGATGTCGGGGTCCTGGAGGGGACCGATGAAGCGGTCGGCGGTGGTGGACATGGCGTTGTGGGCGGTGAGGTGGGCGACCTCGTCGTAGCGCAGGTCGCAGAGTTCGGCGCTGCCCTGGCAGCGGCGGGGCGCGGACGGGCCGAGGACCGGCGGGACGAGCAGGGCGCCCGCCAGCGCGGCGCAGGTCACGCCCGCGGCGACGCCCCGTACGGCGGTGGGCGCGGGCAGCGTGCGCGGGCGCACCAGGAAGGCCCAGCCGGTGGCGGTGAGGAGCACCCCGCCGACGAGGGCCGTGAGGGCGGCGGTCAGCCCGGTGGCCACCAGCTGGTCCACGGCGTTGCGCTGGAGGTCCTCGACGAGGGCGGTGACGCTCGGCGGCCAGGAGGGCTCGGTGGCGAGGAACCGGCCCCCGGTGACCGGCCGGGTCAGCAGGACGGCCACCGCGGCGAGCATCCCGCCGCAGGCCATCGCCTGGCCCAGCGCCATCAGCCGCCGGGCCGAGCCGCCGGAGCCGGTGGTCCAGAGCACCGCGAGGGAGGCCAGGGCCAGGACGGTGGCGAGGATCTGGAGCTGCGTCAGACGCTGTACGCGCTCCCGCGCCCGCTCCAGGACCTCGAGGTCGTTGCCCGCCGCCGCCAGGGTCGCGGTGAGGTCCCACGTACCGCCCTGGAGCGTGGTGCGCAGATCGGCCACCGCCGTCCGCGATCCGTCGGCGAGCGCGGCGGCGGCCGTCGTCGCCAGCGCGGACGCCACGTCACCCCGCCCCAGGGCCACCTCCACCTCCGGGCGCAGGGCCTCCCGTTCGCGCGCGGGCACGAGGGACAGCAGGACGTCGGCGGCGCGGGCCGCCTGGTCCTCGGTGAGCGGCAGGACGGGCAGGGCGGGCGCCCGGCCCTCCCGGAGGGCTTCGAGGGCCGCGGTGAGGTCGGCGGTGAAGCGGGCGAAGTCGGGTTCGTCCTGGTCCTGGAGGTTGGCGACCAGGTCGCCGAAGTAGATGCGCGCGAGCTCGGCCAGATTCGCCAGCACCGGTTCGATGTCCACGTTCAGCCGCAGTTCACGGGTGTCGCCGCGCAGGTAGTCGGTGAGCGCGTGGATCTGCTGGTCGGTGAGCGAGCGGACCGTCGCGGGCGGCAGGACGACCTTGACGTTGGACGTCACCAGCGCCTCGGGGACGGGCAGGTGGGCCAGGAGGTCGCGGGTGACGGGGGCGGTCTGCGGGTCGACGAGCACCTCGCTGTAGAGGCGGTCGTACGCCGACTCCTCGTCCAGGACGGACTGGTAGAAGCCCGGCGAGAGGACGGTGGCGCGGACCGTCGAGGTGAGCGCGACCGTCAGCACCGAGAGCGCGGCGAGGACGAACGCCACCCCGCGCACCGTCCGGCGGGTACCGCTCGGGGCGAGGGGGCCGGGCTCGGGCGGGAACGGGGTCTCCATCGGTGCGGCGCTCACCCACTCAGCCTATGCGGATTATCGGCTTTTATGCATGAATGATGAGATTCGAGCACTGAGGAGCCCGCCGTGCACTCCATCCACCTGGCCGTGTTGATGACGAGTCACAACCGGCGCGCGCGGACCCTGGCGGCGCTGCGTGCCCTGGAGGACCGGCGCGGGCTCCCGGCCCACGCCACGCTGGGTGTGCACCTGGTCGACACGGGCAGCACCGACGGTACTCCGGAAGCCGTTCGCCTGCTCCATCCGGCCGTGGAGGTCATGTCGGTGGGCCCGGACGTCCCGCGCAACCAGGCGCTGCGCATCGCGAGCCGCAACAGCCGCAGCGGCGGAGGCGGGGGCGGCTCGCTCAGCGGCAGGCCGGGCGGGCCGAGCCACCGCTGGACGCACCAGCTGTGGCTGGACGACGGGGTGGAGCTGTTCCCGGACGCCCTCGCCGTGCTCCTCGGTGCGGCGGACGCGGTCGGGGCCGGGGCGGTCGTCGTCGGCGCGGTCCGGGACCCGGACGGGGCCACGGTGTACTCGGGGCGGCGCGGCCGGTCCCTCACGCTCGTCGAGCCCGGCGGGGAGGGCCCCGAGCCCTGCGACACGTACGACGGCCGGGTGGTGCTGCTCTCCCGTGCCGTGCACGACCTGGTCGGCGACCCCGACAAGGTGTTCCGCCACCGGATGGGCGACTACGACCACGGCTTCCGCGCCCGGCGGGCCGGGGTCCCCGCCTTCGTCGCCCCGTCGCCCGTGGGCGTGTGCGCGGGAGGGCCGGACGTCCCCGGTTCCCTGGAGCCGGGGATCGGGGTGCGGGAGGCGCTGCGCCGGGTCACCTCCGGGACGGAGCTGCCGCCGCGCCAGTGGTGGGTGTACTGCCTGCGCCACACCTGGCCGTGGGCGCCGGTCCTGATGGTGTCCCCGTACGCGCGCACGGCGGCCCGCGCCACGCTCGGCCGGTGGCGGGCCTGACCCGGCCGCGCCTGCGGACGGCCCCCGCCTCAGCCCCGGTCGGCGGTGAGGCCGACGGTGGGGCGGGCGGCGGGGGGCGGCGGCACGGTGGGGCGTCCCGTGGCGGTCCGGGCGGGGGCGGTGCCCGTCGGCGTACCGCCTGCCGGGACGGAAGGGACGGGCGGGGCCGACGGGACCGGCGGGTGCGCGGTTCCGGTGGCCGGGCGGCGGGTGCCGGTCCTGGGCGGGGCCACGTACACCGGAACCCTCAGCAGGGCGAGGACGGCCGCCGCGCTGCCCGCCAGCGGTACGAGAACGAGCGCGGGGTGCAGCAGCCCCCCGTACACCAGCGTCCCGGTCACCACCGGCACCACCGCCCACAGGCCGAGGACGACGGCCGTGCCGGGCACGGTGACGCGGACCCGGCGCAGGCGGTGCGTGATGTGGTCGCCCGCGTTCCGGAGGAGGGGGCGGGACGCGCGGCGGCGGGACGCCAGGACGAGAGCGGTGTCGGCGAGGGCCACGGTCGCCAGGACGGGCAGCGCCGCCCACGCGGCGCGCTCCGGCGGTGCCGCCGCGAGGAGCAGCGCGCCGGAGGAGGCCAGGGCGAATCCGGTGAACAGGGAGCAGGACGCGCCGGGGCGGATGCGCGCGGGGTGCCAGTTGTGGAGCAGGAAGCCGAGGAGACCGGCGAGGAGGGCGGCCGGCAGCAGGGCGGGCCCGGACAGGCCCTCGACGGCGGCGCAGGCGAGCAGCCCGGCGGCGGTGACGGCCCCGACGGTCGCCAGCGCCCCGTCGGCGGTGTCGAGCAGGGCGAAGGCGTTGGTGAGGAGGACGATCCCGATCACGGCCGGGACGCCCGCCGCGAGCGAGAGCCCGGCGAGGCAGACGGTGAGGGTGGCGGCTCCCGTCTGGACGGCCAGCCGCAGAGGGACGGGGAGCGGCCGCAGTTCATGGACGAGCCCCAGGGCGGCGACGGCTCCGGCCCCCGCCAGCAGCCCTCCGACGGCACGGCCGGAGCCGCCCGCCGCGCCGAGCCCCCAGCCCGCGGCGACAGCGGCGCCGACGCCGAGGACGACCGTGGCGCCGCCCAGTCTGCGTACCGCCCCGGCCCGCGACGGACGCCCGCCCGGCTCGCGCCCGGCTCCGCAGCGGAGCGCCGCGCGGCGGACGCCCTTGGCGAGTACGACCGTGCTGAACAGCGCGGCCACAGCGGAGGCGATGATCCCAACCACGTTCACCTGCCCTGCCTTTCCTCGTTCGAACAGCGGCGGCCCGGCGCGCGCGTCCGGTTGCGGTGTCGGGGTGACGTACGACGCCGGTCACCTGGCGATCTCCCCAACCTACGGGGCCAATGTCCCTATTCGCCCTGAATAACACGAAAAAGACGCCGTATTGTTCTGGGCGGGCCGCACCCCGACCGGTGCGGGTTCGGGCCGCACGGCACCGGGGCGCGTACGGCAGGACCGCCGACGCCGGGCACGTACGAGAGGGCTGTCGACGCCGGGCACGTACGGCCCATGGCCCCCTACGCGTCCCGCGTGTCCCGGCCGTCCACGTACGTCGTCACGATCTCGATGTCGCCGATCCGCGAGGGGTCCACCCGGTGCGGGTCGTCGCCGAGGACCACCAAGTCGGCGCGCTTGCCCGGGGAGAGGCTGCCCGCCGTACCGTCCCAGTGGCAGGCGTGGGCACCGGCGACCGTGTACGCGCGCAGGGCCTCGTCGACGCCGATCGCCTCCTCCCCGCCGATGATCCGGCCCGATACGGAGGCGCGTTCGACCATGAACTGGATCGCCCGGAGCGGCGAACCGTCCGTGACGGGCCGGTCGGAGGAGCCGACGAGGGTGACGCCGTGGTCCAGGAAGCCCCGGCCCCGGTACATCCAGCCGGCCCGCCGCTCCCCCATCACCGTCGCGTAGTCGTCCCCGAAGTACCGCAGGAAGTTGGGCTGGACCACCGCGCTCACGCCGAGCGCGGCGAAGCGGGGCAGCTGGTCGGGGCGGATCAGTCCGGCGTGTTCGATGCGGTGGCGGGCCTCCGGCCGGGGCTTCAGCTTCTGGGCCTGCTCCAGGGCGTCCAGCGCGAGGTCGGCGGCGCGGTCCCCGATGGCGTGGACGGCGAGCTGCCAGCCGGCGAGGTGGCCGTCGACGATGAGGCGGGCGATCCGCCCGGGGTCGTCCTGGAACCGTCCGGTGTTGCCGTCCGTTCCCTCGTACGGGGAGGTGAGCGCGGCCGTGCGTGCCATCATGCCGCCGTCGGTGTAGATCTTCAGGGCGCCCAGGGAGAGCCGGTCGTCGCCGAATCCAGTGCGCAGGCCGAGGTCCAGGGCCCGGGTGAAGCCGTCGTCGGGGTGGGCCGCGCGGGGGCGCAGGGTGTCCCCGGCCGCCATGAGCTGGACCCGTACGGGCAGCCCGCCCCGGTCGCGGAGCAGTTGGTAGGCGCCGAGCTCGACGGGGCTGTGGCCGAGCAGCCCGCCGCCGATGCCTGCCTCGGCGCAGGCCGTGATCCCCTCGGCGAGGCAGGCGCGGGCGGCGTGCCCGATCGCGTCGGCGAGCTCCTCCTGGGAGTACGGCAGCCGCAGCCTGCGGGCGGCCGTCATGGCGCTCTCGGCGAGGAAGCCCTCCTCGTGCTCCACCCCGTCCGGGAGCAGCTCCAGGACGGCGGTGTTGACGACGCAGGCGTGTCCGGAGTCGTGCATCAGGAGGATCTTGCGGCCGTGGCTGACCCGGTCCAGTTCGGCGGCGGTCAGATGGCGGCCCAGCGCCCGCTGGTCGTACCCGGCGACATCCAGCCAGGCCCCGGGAGGCGCGGGGCGGCGGGCGGCGGCGTCCACGACGGCGAGGATGTCCTCGATCCGTTCGCACGGGGCGATGCTCGGCGTACGGGCCTTCAACCCGGCCCAGGTCAGGTGGACATGGCTGTCGATGAAGCCGGGCAGCACGGTGGCGCCGTCGAGGTCGACCACCTCACGGGCGGGAAGGGCGGTCACCGCCTCGTCCAGGCCCACGATCCGGCCCCGCCAGATGCCCAGGTCCCGGGCGATGGGGCGGTGGGGGTCCATCGTGAGGACGCGGGCGTTCGTCAGCCTCGTACAGAGCATGGGAGGTCCCTCCCCGTCGCGGTCGGACCCACGGCGCACGGCCGGAGAGCGGGCCGGGACAAGCTAACCCGCCCGCCCCTCCCTGTCGACGGCACGGTGCGATTCAAGCCGCCCCTCAGCCGTCAACGCCCCTGTGAATCATGGGCCGTTGTGCTCTTAGGTAAGCCTTGCTTTACTGAAGCGCCGGTCCACCCCCTTCCAAGGAGGCACCTCCATGCGGGTCGTCATGTTCGGTTACCAGACCTGGGGGCACCGCACCCTGCAAGCGCTGCTGGACTCCGAGCACGACGTGGTGGCGGTCGTGACGCACCCGAGAAGCGAGCACGCCTACGAGAAGATCTGGAGCGACTCGGTGGCCGATCTGGCGGAGAAGCACGGGATTCCCGTGATCATCCGCAACCGGCCGGACGCCGGACTGCTGGACCGCCTGAAGGAGGTGGCCCCGGACATCATCGTCGCCAACAACTGGCGCACCTGGATTCCGCCGGAGATCTACAACCTGCCGGTCCACGGCACGCTGAACATCCACGACTCCCTGCTGCCCGCCTACGCGGGTTTCTCGCCGCTGATCTGGGCACTCATCAACGGCGAGCCGGAGGTCGGCGTCACCGCCCATCTGATGGACGAGGTCCTCGACGCCGGTGACATCGTTATCCAGCGCTCGGTCGCCGTCGGACCGACGGACACGGCCACCGACCTCTTCCACCGGACGGTCGACCTCATCGCCCCGGTCACCACCGAGGCTCTGGCCCTGATCGCCTCGGGGCAGACCGAGTTCACCCCGCAGGACCGGTCCCGGGCCAGCTTCTTCCACAAGCGGGCCGAGGAGGACATCCGTATCGACTGGGCCTGGCCCGCCGAGGACCTGGAGCGCCTGATCCGCGCCCAGTCCGCTCCGTATCCGAGCGCCTTCACCTTCCACAAGGGGCAGCGGCTGGAGGTCGTCTCCGCTGTCGTGTCCGAGGGCCGTTACGGCGGAACCCCGGGCCGGATCTTCTACCGCGAGGGCGACGGCGTCGTGATCGTCGCCGGAGCCGATGCACGGACCGGCCGCAACCACGGTCTGGCCATCACCCGCGTACGGACCGAGGACGGCCGCGAACTTCCCGCGACCGAGTACTTCACCTCGATGGGCGGCTATCTCACCGGCCGCCCCTGACGATCGGGAACCCACCCATGCGTACCGCACGTGCCCGGCACTACCTCATGTGCCGGCCCACCTACTTCGACGTGGTCTACTCCATCAACCCGTGGATGGACCCGAAGAAGCCTGTCGACACTCCGCTGGCCATCGCCCAGTGGGAGCGGCTGCGCGAGGTCTACCTGAGCCTCGGGCACACCGTCGACACCATCGATCCCGTCCCTTCCCTCCCCGACATGGTCTTCGCCGCCAACGGCGCCACGGTCGTCGACGGGCGGGCGCTCGTGGCGCGTTTCCGCGACGCCGAGCGCATCGCCGAGGGTCCGGCGTACCACGCCTGGCTGCGCGCCAACGGCTTCGCGGACCTGCGGACCGCGAGCGTCGTCAACGAGGGGGAGGGCGACTATCTGCTCGTGGGCGACCTGCTGCTCGCCGGGACCGGCTTCCGCAGCGACCCCCGCTCGCACGACGAGGCCCAGGAGTTCTTCGGCCGCCCGGTGATCGGCCTGACCCTGGTGGACCCGGACTACTACCACCTGGACACCGCCCTCACGGTGCTCGACGAGAGGACGGTCGCCTACTACCCGGGGGCCTTCTCCCCCGGCAGCCTCGCCGTCCTGCGACGGCTCTTCCCGGACGCCGTGATCGCCTCGGCCGAGGACGCGGCGGTGTTCGGCCTCAACGCCACGTCGGACGGGTACAATGTGGTCCTCCCCCAGAACGCCACCGCACTCGCCGGACAACTCCGCGACCGGGGCTTCCACCCGATCGGCGTGGACCTCTCCGAGCTGCTCAAGGCGGGCGGCAGCGTGAAGTGCTGCACGCTGGAGCTGCGCCCGGCGCCCTGACCGTACGTCGTCTCCCCCCACCGTGCCCTTGTGCGCGTCCGGACGCGCACAAGGGCACGGTGGGGCCCGGGCGTTACGGTGATGCCATGACCACGCGACCCCCGGCGTTCCCGCCCCGGCCCCTGCGCGGAGTGAGGGCCACATACGCGCGGCAGACGAGCTGTCCCTCCGACTTCGCCCGGGTGGTCGTGGACTTCGAACCCTGGGAGCCGGGGCTCGCCTTCGAGGTCGACGACATGGCGGCCCGGGTCCCGGGCTGGTCGGCGCAGGACGTCGCCGAGCTCTGCGAGGCGCTCCGCACCGGCATCCACGAGGAGCTCGCCGCCCTCGGACCCGGTACGACGGTGGCGGCGGCGGTCGTGGTCCGCGAGCTCACCGTGCACGAGGTCGACTCCTCCCCCCGCTCGTTCAGAGCGGCGGGCCGCCTCGCGGTCCGCAACGCCCTGGCCCAGGTCTGAGGGGCCCTCACGGCCCGGGCCCGGCAGCCGACGGTCCGGACGGACGGCGATGACGGCGATGACGGCGATGACGGCCAGGGTCCCGGCCTGCTTCACGCGTGCGCGGAAGGAGAAGCCGCTGTGGCCATGGGGGGTCCGATCGCCTCGTGACCGGCCTCAGGCCGGTTTGCGCCATACGGAGATGTGCTTGGCGGAGTCCTGGGTGAACGGTGTCCCGTCCCAGTCCGCGACACGGCGTTCATGTTCGAGTCCGGCGATCCGTGCCATCAGGTCGAGCTCGGCCGGCCAGGCGTAGCGGTGCCGGGAGTTGCCCCGGCGGTAGCGGCCGTCGTCGTCGCGGGTGAAGTGGTGCGAGACGAGAATCTGCTCGGCCAGGTCGAAGGTGTCGAAGCCGAGGTGCCGCTCGGAGACGTCGAACGGCACCGCGACCTGACCGGGCGGCAGCAGCCGCAGCGGCGGGACGCCCAGCTCGATGACGAACCGGCCGCCGGGCTCCAGATGGCGTGCGGCGTTGCGGAAGCACTCGACCTGCTCGTCCTGGGTGAGCAGGTTCGTGATCGTGTTGTAGACGAGGTAGACGAGGGTGAATCCGCCGGGGACGACGGTGGTGGCCATGTCGCCGATGACCACGGGGAGCGTCTCCTCGTCCACCTTGCGCCGGAGCACCGCCGCCATGGGCTCGGACAGTTCGATGCCCACGACCGGTACGCCGCGTTCCCGGAGGGGGACGCCGACGCGTCCGGTCCCGATGGCGAACTCCAGTGCGCGGCCGTCTCCGGCGAGCTCGGTGAGGAAGGCGAGAGCCGGTCCGAGAGCGGCGGCGGAGGACCTTTCGGCCTCCTCGGCGTCGTAGCGCTCGGCTGTCGCACGGGTCCACAGTTCGCTGCTGGTCATGGTCGGCCACTGTGCCGTGTACCGGAGGGCCTGTCGACTTATTTGTGCTCTCACCGGGCGCAGGGCGGTTCGCTGGACTATGCACTGATCGAATGCGATCGAGGGGGATAGGAACGGCCTTTTTCGTCGCCGGTCACGGTCGAATCGTGACAGAAATCGATCCCTATCGATCACCATGCCGTGTGCGCAAGAATGACTTTGCATGGAGGGGCTTGAGAGCCCGCCCCTCCTGTTCGACGCGGTAGTTTCCTCTCAGGCCCGCATGAGGGCCCGCCCGGGAAGTGATGTCCAGTCACACTCCCGGGAACGAAACAGATCGACAGGGAACAAACAAGTGATCGAGCCGATTCGCCGAGGGCGCTCACAGCTGCCCTCCGGGCAATTTCACGGTACCAGTTTCAATATCGTTCCCGTGGGGATTCCCGATGACCCACGAGGTCGTACGGCGATGCGGCCGAACACCTTTCTCAGCGCCTTCGCCCTCATGCGGACCGTGTTCTCCGGCACCGCGCTCGACGCGGGCGAGTCCGCCGCCCTCCGCCTGCCCGGTCTCGTCTGACATGCGGGTTCCCGTGTCCACCGGAGCCGGGATCGGCGGCCCGGCATTCGACCTCGGGTTCGCGGCCTTCGTCGAACGGAACAGGCCGCGTTATCTGCGCTATGCCGAGGCCCGCCTGTCTCCCGAGGAGGCCCCGCAGGGCGTCGCGGGCACCACGTCGGCCGCCGCCGTCGTGAGCACCACACTGGTCTCGGCCCGGAAGCGCTGGGGCTTCATATTGAGCCAGCCCTGCCCCGCGGCCGAGGTCTGGCAGGAACTGCGTATCCGGGTGGGCCGGGAGGCCGATCGCACCACGCAACGGAACCCCGCCCTGGCCGAGTTGTACCGGCGGCTCCCGGACGGGCACGCCGACAGCGTGGTGCTGTACTGCCGGCTCGGCTTCGGCATCGACGAGGCAGCCGAACTGATGGGCACCGAACCGCCCGCCGTCGCAACCGCCCTGACCGTCGTGCGGCGCGCGCTGCCGAATCTCATGGAAGGGAGGCGCCCCTGACCCACCCGTGAATTCCTCCGGCATATTCACTCTCCGGCCCGGTACGCCGGGGTGCGCCACTTTTCGCCAGCCTGCGCCACCCTTCACTCTTACCGGTAGTGGTGCTGCTGCGCGCTGCCCTCCTAAGATGGGCGACTTCACTCCGATCGGGGCGGAATCGGCGAGGGGACGGGCCGTTGCTGGAGAGAAAACATGTCGATCTGTCGTTGCCCAGTGCGGCGCGGATGTACGACTGGCTGCTGGGCGGCAGCAACAACTACGAAGTGGACCGAGCCGCCTGTGAGTTATTGCTGGAGGTGGCCCCGACATCGCGCGAGCTCGCGCTGAACAACCGGTGGTTCCTCCAACGGGTGGTCCGGGTGCTGGCCGAGGAGCACGGGATAAAGCAGTTCATCGACTTCGGCTCCGGCCTGCCGACCCAGCGGAACGTGCACCAGATCGCCCAGGAGGCCGATCCCGCCTCCCGTGTCGTCTATGTCGACAACGACCCTGTCGTCCTGGCGCTGGGGCAGTCCCTGCTGGACGAGAACGACAACACCACGATCCTGCCGGTCGACATGACGGACACCGACACCATCTTCGGGCACCCGGACTTCACCCGGCTCATCGACCTCACCCGGCCGGTGGCCGCCCTGTTCGTCTCCGTACTGCACTGCCTGCCCGACAGCGCCGGACCCAAGGCCCTGGTGGACCGGGTGATCGACAAGCTCGTACCGGGCAGCTTCGTCGTCGTGTGCCAGCTCGTGAGCGACGACCGGAAGGTCCGCGACGACGTCACCGAACTCATGCAGACGCAGACCGGGGGCCATTGGGGCAGGGTCCGCGAGAAGGCGGACGTGGAGGAAACGTTCGAGCGGCTTCTCGTGGAGGAGCCGGGCCTCGTCGATGTGACCGACTGGCGGCCCGACTCCGAGCTCCAGCAGCGCCAGCGGAGCGTCGAGTGGACGGAGTTCGGCGGGCTGGGGAAGGTGCGGTCCCGGGAACGGACACCGGGCGACGGCGGCCGGGGGCTGCCGGACGAAAGCCCTCGGGAGTAACCCCTCAGGAGTACCGTTCGACGGCCTCCTCCAGCATGCGCCGACTGGCCGCCGGTGAGGCACACGCCTCACCCTGGATGCGCAGGAGCAGCTGGAGGTGCCGCTCGAACTCGTTGTCCTTGGTCGGCCACGGCTTCGCGCGCTCCTCGGCGCTGCGCGCGGGCTTGGTGTAGTAGTCGGCCTTGCCGTAGCTCTCGACGTAGACGAGGTCGGGCAGTCCGCCGCGGCCGAACTGGAGGTGGGCCATACCGCCCGCCATCGACGCCTCGTTGCCGGCGATCATGCGGTCGAGGAGGACGAACCGGATGGTGACGTTCGGATCGTCGGCTATCTCCAGCAGATGGCGCATCTGCCCGAGCATCACCTCGTCCGGGCCGACCCGGCGCAGCAGGACGGACTCGTCCATCAGGAACACACAGCGCGGCGGTTCGGCCTGCTGGAAGACGCGGTCCTGACGCTCCTGGCGCAGGGCGACGCGCATCTCCATCTCCGGGCTGTCCCACTCGCTGATGTGGAGTCCGGTGCGGACGATGCAGCGCGCGTACTCCGCTGTCTGCAACAGCCCCGACACCAGGCGCACGTCGTACGTGGTGAGCCCGACGGCCATGGACTCGAGACCGAGCAGCCGACGCAGGTACTCGGCGGTGCAGTCGGCGAACCGGCTCTGGAACCATTCGGGTTCCAGAGCGCGGGAGAGCAGCATCGTCAGCTTCTCGCGCGCGGGTTCGTCGAGATCCAGATGTTCCATCACCGCTTCGACCGTGCGCCGCTCGGGCGTGGTCTCGGCGTTTTCCAGACGACTGATCGTTGAATTGGAAACGGGGACGGTTTTCGCCAGCGCCGTCTGCGTCAGGCCGGCCGCGTCACGGAATTCCTTGACGGCGAGCCCCAGCATGATGTTGGCCGCTGTCTTTGTGGCGTCTGGCCCGGCGGCGTGCCGGGCCAGACGGATGATGGGAACGGGTTCCGGGGACACGCCTTCTCCTTCAGCGGGCAGTCATCACATGATGGCATGCCGGAAGCGAAGGTGTCGCCCGAACCTGTGTGCTCCGCTGACTAGTTGAGGGAGCAGAGGGAGTCGAACTCGCCCTTCTTGGCACCGTCGACGAATGCTTCCAGCTCCGCGTTCCTGACGATCAACGCGGCACCGTCGGGGTCGGTCGAGTTGCGGATCGCGATGCCGCCCTGGGGCAGCGCGGCGAGTTCGATGCACATGCCGTTTGCTTCGGACTTGCGGCTCTTCACCCACTGGCCCGGGATGAGGTTAGCAGCCATGCCGTTCGTGAACTCCTGCATCGTCAATACGCCCTCTCTGTTCGATAATCCCATTTTCTCTTCCCTGTCCGTCGCCCTGCCCGTCGCGGCCATGGGACCGCACGGACGAAGATCCATGAAATCCCGTCATGCAATTTCATGGACCGGCGCGAGAGAAATGCTAGCGGGAGGAATTCGAACAGGGCTGTCCCACGTAAGGGTGGGATGTGCCGGCCCACCAGGCCGCGCGCGGGGCCCGGGACGGCGGGCCCCGGGCGCCGCCGTCAGGTCAGGTCGAGGAGCACGAGCTCCTGGCGCGACCCCACGCCGAGCTTCGGATACGCCTTGTAGAGGTGGTGCTCGACCGTGCGCGGGCTGAGGAAGAGCTGCGCGGCGATCTCCCGGCTGCTGCTGCCGTCCTTGGCCAGCCGCACCACCTGGAGCTCCTGCGGGGTCAGCCGGTCGATCGGGTTGTCCGCGGGCATCCGGGCCGACACCCGGTGTTCTCCTGTGGCCTGGAGCTCGGCCGCGGCCCGGCGCATCCAGGGCTCCGCGCGCAGGCTCTCGAAGGTGGCCAGGGCGGAACGCAGCACGCCCCGTGCCTCGTTGCGCCGCCGGGCCCGGCGCAGCCACTCCCCGTACAGGAGTTCGGTGCGGGCGCGTTCGAAGGGGCGGCCCCCCTTCTCGTGCAGGCGCAACGCCTGTGTGTAGTCCTCCGGCCGGTCGCCGAGGAGCGCCCGGCATCTGAGTACCACCGCCTGCGCCCAGGGCGCGGCGGCCGCTCCGGCCCGGGCCCAGTTCTCGAAGTGGCGCATCGCCTCCTCGGCGCGCTCCGGCCGGCCGAGCCGCACCGCGGCCTCGATCTGGTCGGCGGCGGTGGACAGGGACAGCCAGGTGTACCGGTCCGGGCCGGGCGGCGGCGGGTCCAGCCGGGTGAGGGCCGCCTCGAAGTCGCCCAGCCCCAGGTCGAGCAGGACGTGTGCGCAGTCCACTCCGGTGCGCAGGGCCTCGGGCGTGGCCTCCGCGATCTCCCGGACGCGCCGCGCGTCCCCCTCGATGGCCGCGATCCGCGCGCGCACCCCGCCGAGGCGGGCCAGGCGCCTGCGCATCCCGGTGCCCCGGGCGATCTCCTCCGCCTCCGCGACCCCCGCCTCGGCGTCCCGGTGGTGTCCCGTCAGCAGCTGAACGCGCGTCAGGATGTCGAGGGCGTACGGGAGTTCGCCGATCAGGGCCTCGGAGCGGCACCGTCGCACCTCCGCCGAGGCGAGCTCGAGCGCCGCCGCGTCGTCGCCGAGGACCAGGCCGCAGGTGAGCGCGAGCATCCGGACGGCCTGGCCGTCGGCCCCGGGTCCGGCGGATGCGTCGAGCCCTCCCTCCAGGAACCGGGCGAGCAGCGGCAGTCCGTGCTCGGCGTCGTCCTCGCAGAGCCGCTCCAGCCCCTCGACCAGCGGATCGGCGCAGTCGCCCGCCGCGAGCCGACCGGCGGCGGCGCGCACCGTCTCCCCGTCTCCGGCCAGCCAGCCGTAGGCGGCGGCGGTACGGAGCAGGCCGGCCGTCTCCGCGGTGGCGGTGTCCCCGGCGCGGGCCAGCAGGCCGCGGGCGGCTTCCCTCCGGTCGCCCAGCTCGAAGGCGACCGCCGCGCGGACCGAGGCGACCCGGGCTCCGACGGCCGGTTCGTCGGTCAGCTCGTCGGCCTCCCCGGCGAGCCGGTCCGCCTGCGAGGTGTGGCCCGCCGCGAGGGCCAGCGTGGCCGCTTCGGTCAGCCAGGCGGCGCGCTGCCGGTGGTCGGCGGCGATCCGGGCGGCGTGCCGGTACAGGCCGGAGGCCGCCGCGTACGCGGTACGGTCCCGGGCCCGCCCGGCCGCTGCGGCCAGCTCCAGGGCGATCTCCTGGTCGGGCCCGTTGGCCACCGCCAGCAGGTGCCGGGCACGGCAGTCGGGGTCCTCGGCGGCATCGGCCAGCGCCCGGTGCACGGCGATCCGGCGGGCGAGCACCGCACCCTGGTACGTCGCCGAGGCGATCAGCGGATGCCGGAACGTGACGATGCCGTCCATGACGTACAGCAGACCGTTCCGCTCGGCCTCCTCCAGGTCGCCGAGGTCCACGCCCAGCAGCTCCGACGCCCGCAGCAGCATGGGCAGATCGCCGCGTGCCTCGGCCGCCGCGATGAGCATCATCAGCCGGGTGCGCTCCGGCAGCCTGCCGATCTGCGAACGGAAGCCCGAGAGCACCCGGTCCGCGACCGGCAGCGGGTCGTGCTGGTACTGCTGCTCGCGCCGCGCGGAGTCGAACTCGATGAGCGCGAGGGGGTTCCCCGCGGACGCGGCGATGATCTGGGAGCGCAGCGCGGGCGCGGCGCCGCGTTCGGCCAGCAGCCGCGAGGAGTCCTCGAAGTCCAGCCGGTTCAGCCGCAGCTCCGGGATGCCCGGGGCGGTGAAGCCGTCGTCCCGGCCCGCCAGCACCATGGCCACCCCCTCGGCGGCCAGTCGGCGGGCGGCGAACAGCAGGGCCTCGGCCGTGGCCTGGTCCAGCCACTGGGCGTCGTCGACCAGGCACAGGACGGGGCCGTCGTCGGCGAGATCGGCGAGGACGGTGAGCACCGCGAGCCCGGTGAGGAAGCGGTCCGGCCCGCGCTCCTGTCCGGTGCCGAGGACCGCCCGCAGCGCGGCGGCCTGGGGTCCGGGCAGGGCGTCCAGGCGGTCCTGCACCGGCCACAGCAGCTGGACCAGGCCGCCGAAGGCCAGATCGGCTTCCGGCTCGATACCGGTGACCCGCAGGACGCGCAGCGGGCGGCCGTCCTCCCCGTCGTCCCGCACCGCCGTCCCGGCGAGCCAGTCGAGCAGGGCCGTCTTGCCGATGCCCGCCTCGCCACGCACCAGGAGAGCGCCGCTGCGCCCGGCACGTGCCCCGGCCACCAGCCGCTCCAGCCGCTCCTGCTCGGTGGTTCGCCCGTACAGCACCGACGTCCCCCTCCACCCGTTCGAAGATCCGCCCGCATGCCCTGGGTATACGGTCCCATGCTACTGATCCGGACCTACGTATCCGTACCTACGTATCCGGAGCAGTAGAGACTACGGATTCGCCGTGCGAGCTGCGCTCCTACCGTCGTGATCAGGACAACCGCTGATGATCACAACCTGATGGAGGAGACCATGTACGAGCTGTTCGCACCCCTGCGCGTGGGCAAGACGACCCTGCCGAACCGCCTGGTGATGGCGCCGATGACCCGCAGCCGCTCCGTCGACCGCTCGGTGAACGCGCTGACCGCCGAGTACTACGCCCAGCGGGCCGGGGCCGGGCTGATCATCACCGAGGGCACCCAGCCGAGCGTGATCGGCCAGGGCTACATCGACACCCCCGGTCTGCACTCGGCGGAGCAGGCCGCTGCCTGGCGCGGGGTGACCGACGCCGTGCACGCGGCGGGCGGCCGGATCTTCGTCCAGCTCATGCACTCCGGCCGGGTGGGCCACCCCAGCCTCTACCCGGACGGTGCTCTTCCGCTGGCTCCCTCGGCCATCGCCACCGGCGGGCAGATGTACACCCCCGAGGGCAAGGTCGACCACCCCGTTCCGCGCGAGATGACCCTGGAGGACATAGCGCGGACGGTGGAGGACTTCGTATCGGCCGCCCAGTACGCGGTGGAGGCCGGGTTCGACGGGGTGGAGCTGCACGGGGCCAACGGCTACCTGATCCAGCAGTTCCTCGCCGACGGCTCCAACCACCGCACCGATGTCTACGGCGGCTCGGTGGAGAACCGGGTGCGGTTCGCGGACGAGGTGGCGCGGGCCGTCAGCGACGCCATCGGGCCCGAGCGCGTGGGCATCCGCCTCTCCCCCGGGTCGACCAGCGAGGGCGTCAGCGAGAGCGACCCGGCCGGGCTGTACCGCACGCTGATCCGCACGCTGGCGCCGTACAACCTCGCTTACGTGCACATCATGGAGTTCGGCCACCGCGAGGTCACCGAGCTGATCCGCGCCGAGTGGCCGGGCACGCTGATCCTCAACCCGCACCGGACCGGCGCGGAGCCGTCGGTGACCCCCGAGGTCGCGCTCCAGGTGGTGCGGGACGGTCTCGCCGACGCGGTCAGCATCGGCTCGCTCTGGCTCGCCAACCCGGACCTGGACCGGCGCATCCAGGCCGGTGGCCCGTACAACACGCCGGACCCGAGCACCTTCTACGGCGGCGACCACCGGGGCTACACCGACTACCCCACGCTGTCCGCCTGACCTCGTGACGGCCCGGCACACCGGGCGGTGCCCGGTGTGCCGGGACCGTACAGACGAAGCCCGCCCGGCCCCTCCCTCACGACTGGAGAACTACTGATGAGTGACTCCCTCACGGGTCCGGGCACCGCGCGCCCCCAGGACGCCGCTGCCCCGGAACCCGGCACCGCCCGTATCCCCACCCTCTGGCTGGGGCTGATGGCCGGCCCGCTCTCGTTCGGCATCGCCGGGCCCGCCCTGGTCCTGGACGACATCGCCTGGGACCTGTCCACCAGCGTCTCCACCGTCACCTGGGGCGTGACTGCCTTCGGCTGGGGCATCGCGGTGGGCACGCCCCTGATGGCGGGTCTGCTGCGGCACCGCGGAGCACGGGCCGCACTGGGCGCCAGCGGGCTGCTGGTGCTGCTCGGCGCTCTCCTGGTGCTCACCGTGCCGCTGCTGCCGGCCGTCATCATCGGCTGCGCGCTCCAGGCTCTCGGCACCGCCGGACTGACCTCCATCGCCATGAGCCTGACGGACTCCGCCCGCTCGATGGGCTTCGTCACCGCCTCACTGGCGGTGGTCGGCTCCACCTCGCCGCTGGTCGGCTCGCTCGTCAACGACGCGCTGAACTGGCAGGCGACCCTCGCCCTGCCCGCGATCAGCCTGATCGGTCTGCTGGTGGTCATCCGGCGGGTCCCCACCAGGCCGACCTCGACCGCCGCCTTCGACGGGCTCGGCGCGGTGCTGCTGACCGCGGTGGTCACGGCGCTGGTCTTCGTCCCGCACTACCCGGCGGTCGCCGGGGTCGTCTCGGTGCTGACGATCGCCGCACTGGTGTGGCATCTGCGGCGCAGGCCGCAGGGGTTCGTCCCGGCGGTGGTGGTACGCAGCCCCGTCTTCCTGATCTCCTCGGTGCTGGCGCTCCTGCTCGCGGTGGCCAACTTCGGCATGATGTTCGCGGTCGCCGACGCCCTGTCCGACCACACGTCCTGGTCGAGCGGCCGGATCGGGGCGGCCATGGTCTGGCCGATGCTGCTGGGCGGTGCGCTGTCGTGGGCGGTGGTCTCCCTGTCGGCGAAGGTGGGCCGCCAACCGGTGATCATCGTCCTGGTCGCCCTGAGCGCCGCCGGGGTGGTGCTGGCCTCGGTGAGCACCGTCGCGGTGCTGCTGCTGTTGGCCCAGGCCCTCGCCTCGATCGCGGCGGCCTCCGGGCAGGGCGTCTTCGCGGTGCATTCCACCAAGGCCGTGCCGGACGAGGAGCGCCCGGCGGCCATCGGCCTGTTCAACCTCTGCTATCTGCTCGGCGCGGCCTTCGGGCCGGCGATCGTCTCGCTGATGTAGGCCCGGTGGGAGCGCCGGGCGGCACGGATGACGGCGATGAGGGCCGGACCGCGGGTTCTCCGCGGTCCGGCCCTCATCGCCGTGGTCCTGCCCGACATCGCGGGCCGGGCCCCGGCCTCGTCCTATGGGGAAGACTGGGCCCATGAGAGACATCGTTTTCGCGCGCCGGAGCGGCTGGATTCCGAACGTGATCCGTGAGGACGGTGAACTGAAGCTGATGCTGGGTGCCGGGGCCGACGCCAACCACGAGCCCCGCACGTTCACGTTCCCGATCGGGGAAGCCCACCTCACGGTGATCCAGGAGGATCTGGCCCGGCACCTGCTGCTGTGGAGCGCGGTCCTCCCGCTGTGCGACGCCGCCGGAACCCGGGGCAGGCTCGACGAGGAAGCCGCCGTCGCGCTCCTGGACCCGGTGCTCCTCTCCGCGCCCGAGGACGTCGACGCGCTCTTCCGGCGCATCCCGTGGGACAGGGCCCGACTCGTCGCCCACGGGGCCGACACCCGTCTGCTCGAACGCGGTCAGGTCTGCGCGGCGCTGCGCGCGGCGACCGAGACGTCCGACGGGAAGCGGGCCCAGGAGGACCACGCGCACCGCCGTCGTGCCGAGCGCGGAGTGGTGCTCGGCCCGCTCGACACCGCGCTTCTGAAGTACACGGGCCAGTACCTGCACGGCGCGGCGGTTCCGAAACGGATACCCGGTGCCGTCGATCCCGCGCTGCTGCCCGAGGTCGTACGGGTCATCGCCACCGCGGAGCAGGCGTGCGCCGGGATGCGGATCGGCCGCGATCCACGGCGGGGGAAGCGCGCCACGGACAAGCGCGACTGGGACCGGATGGCGAAGGCCGTCGAAACCGCCGTCCGCCGCGCACGGCCCGGGCTCGCCGAGGACGCAGTGCGTACCGTGAGCTTCCTGATGTGCTCGGAGGCCGCGGAGCGCGCCAGGAACTCATCCCTGGACGACGATGAAGAGGCTGTCGGCGGGAGTGCGCGGAAGACGGCCCTGTCCTTCACCGACGACAAGGGCGTCGAGAGGAAGTGGCGCCGGGGCCATCCCCGTACCGCCACCGCGGAGTTCTGGGAGTTCGTCGGCGAGCGCTCCGCCGGGGACAACGAGGTGTTCACCATCGAGGACGAGGAGATGGGCGAGGGCGTCCAGCTCCACTTCTACGCGGACTCCATCGCCCGGGTCACGACGGTACGCAAGGGTGAGGGCGGGTCGGACCCGGAGTACCGGGTCGAGTACAGCCTGGTCGACGGGATGGACGGGTACCGGAAGCTGGTGAGCGCCTTCGTCGGCGGCGGCTGCGCCGCACTCGGACCGTACGGCTCCTGGATTCCGGATGCCGCCGAGTTCGAGCGCGCGCGTCGGCGGCGGCGCGCCGCGGAGTAGGGGCGGTCCGGCCTCTCACCGCCTCCGCCCCCGGCTCCGTCCGTACTCACCCCCGGTACGTCTCCAGCAGCCGCAGCCACACCTCGCTGATCGTCGGGTACGCCGGAACCGCGTGCCACAGCCGGTCGATGGGCACCTCCCCCGCCACCGCGACCGTCGCGGAGTGCAGGAGTTCGCCGATGCCGGGGCCGACGAAGGTCACGCCGAGGAGGATCTCGCGGTCCAGGTCCACGATCATGCGGGCGCGGCCCTTGTAGCCGTCGGCGTACAGGCCGGAGCCGGCGACCGAGGCGAGGTCGTAGTCAAGGGCGCGGACCCGCCTGCCCGTGCGTTCGGCCTCGGCGAGGGTGAGGCCGACGGAGGCGGCCTCGGGGTCGGTGAAGACGACCTGGGGAACGGCCGCGTGGTCGGCGGTGGCCGCGTGGGGGCCCCAGGGGGCCGTGTCCAGGGGCGGGGTCTGCCGGGCCCGGGCGGCGATCGCCGCGCCCGCGATACGGGCCTGGTACTTGCCCTGGTGGGTGAGGAGGGCACGGTGGTTGACGTCCCCGACCGCGTACAGCCAGTCCGTGCCCTCGACGCGGCAGCTGTCGTCCACCGTGAGCCAGGAGCCGGGCTCCAGGCCGACCGTCTCCAGGCCCAGGTCGTCGGTGCGCGGGGCCCGGCCGGTGGCGAAGAGGATCTCGTCGGCCTCGATCCGGGTGCCGTCGTCCAGGACGGCCGTGACCGGGCCGTCCGGTGCGGGGCGGTGCACGGCGGTGACGGAGACTCCCGTACGGATGGTGGCTCCGGCCTCCGTCAGCGCCTCGGCCACCAGCTCGCCCGCGAAGGGCTCCATCTTCGGGAGCAGGCCCCCGCCCCGGATCAGCAGCGTCACCTCGGCGCCCAGCGCCTGCCAGACGGTCGCCATCTCCACGCCGACCACTCCCCCGCCGACGACCACGAGCCGGCCGGGCACCTCCTTGGCGCTGGTGGCCTCGCGGCTGGTCCAGGGGCGGGCCTCGGCGATGCCCGGGAGGTCGGGGACGACGGCCCTGGTGCCGGTGCACACGGCCACGGCGTGCCGGGCGGTGAGCCGGTGCACGGTGCCGTCGGGGGCGGTGACGGTGACCTCGCGGGGGCCGGTGAGGCGGCCCGTACCCCGGTGGATGTCGGCTCCGATGCCCTCCAGCCAGCCGGCCTGCCCGTCGTCCTTCCAGTGGCTCGTCATCCCGTCCCGGTGGGCGAGGACGGCCGGTACGTCGAGGGGGCCCCGCACGGCGGAGCTCAGGCCCGGTACGCGGCGGGCGTCGGCGCGGGCGACCACGGGGCGCAGGAGGGCCTTGCTCGGCATGCAGGCCCAGTACGAGCATTCGCCGCCGATCAGCTCGGACTCCACCACGGCGGCGCTGAGCCCGGCGGCACGCGCCCGGTCGGCCACGTTCTCCCCCACCGGACCCGCACCGATGACCACGACGTCGTACTCGGAAGCATCCACTGCGTCTGTCATGGAAGTCATGGAAACAGTGTCGTCGCGCGTGTGCGCCCCGGCCACATGGGCAGGCGGAATAGCGCACGTGCACGCACCGTTGTGCCGGACAGGTCCGAACGGGCACAGGAAGAGGTATCTGACGTATGAGCACCGTAGAGCTCACCAAGGAAAACTTCGATCAGGTCGTCAGTGACAACGGCTTCGTCCTGATCGACTTCTGGGCTTCCTGGTGCGGCCCCTGCCGACAGTTCGCCCCGGTCTACGACTCGGCGTCCGAGCGCCACCCCGACCTGGTCTTCGCGAAGGTCGACACGGAGGCGCAGCAGGAGCTGGCGGCCGCCTTCGACATCCGGTCCATTCCGACGCTGATGATCGTCCGGGACAACGTGGCGGTGTTCTCGCAGCCCGGTGCCCTGCCCGAGGCGGCTCTCGAGGACGTCATCGGCCAGGCCCGGAACCTGGACATGGACGAGGTCCGCAGGTCCGTCGAGGAGCAGAAGCGGGCGGCGGAGGCCGGGCCGGGGCAGCAGGAGCCCCAGTAGGCGCCCTGTTCCGGCGGCACCCGGCGTGAGCGCGCCGAGGGCGCCGAGGGCCCGGGCCGCGTGGCGCCGAGAACAGCGGCGCCTGGCGGCCCGGGGCCTCTTCTTCATGCGCGGCCCGGGCCTCTTCGCATGTGCAGCCCGGGGCCTCTTCGTCATGCCCGGGGGTTGCTCCCGTCCCCCCGTGCGACCTGCACGGACATCCCCGGGTCCAGTTCCTCGCCGTCGATCAGCACCGCCTCCACGGTGCGGGTCTCCGGGTCGATGTCCGCCTCCATGCCCTCCCCCGCGTACCGGGGGTAGCCGGAGGCCCCCGTCTCGCCGGTGGCGGCCACGACCGCCGAGCGGATCGGCCGTCCGGGGGCTCCCGTCCGCGTCCTGCTGTGGTCGGGGATCAGGAGGAGCTCGTAATTCTGCGGATGACTCATGGTCCCGACGCTAGACATCCGCCGCGCGCCGCGCATGTCGTCGCGCCGGGGGCGGTCAGCTGGACTCGCGGTGCACGGCGCTGGTGCGCAGCAGGTCGTGGTGGACGGGGGCGGTGCCCGGGTGGTGGACGAGCCGGTCGATCGTCTCGGCCAGCGGGTGCTCCATCGCGAGCTCCATGCGGACCGTGCTGAGGCGGGGCCGCAGCAGTCTGCCGAGCAGCAGGTCGTCCGCTCCGACGACCGCCGTGTCACCGGGTATCGCCACGCCCGCGTCCTGGAGGGCCCGCATCAGCAGCATGGCGTACTCGTCGTTGTACGCGAACACGGCGTCCAGTCCCAGTTCCCGCCAGCCGCCCGCCAGCTCCGCCGCCGACTCCTCCTCGTACCGGAGCGGGAGCGGCAGGATGTGGGCCCCGGCCGTCCCGGCGGCCTGCCGTGCCCCGGCGAGGCGGGGTTCGGAGAACGGGGCGAGTCCCGGTTCGCGGGGCATGACCACCCCGATGCGGCGGCGGCCCCGCGCCAGCAGGTGTCCGACCGCGCCGGCGCCGACCCGCCGCTGGTCCATGACCAGCCCGTGGGCGCCCTCCACCGGCTCCGGGCCGAGCGTGATCACCGCTTTGGCGCCGGAGCGGGTGAGGACGCCCGTGCCGTGCCGGGTGAGGGTGATGCCCGGTGGTACGACGACGGCGACGGGCCGCAGTTCGGCCCAGGCCCTGGCCGCCTCGTCGGCGTCGAGGCCGGCGCTGCCGTACTGGACGACGGTGTAGTCCAGACGGCGCAGTCCCGCCTGGAGTTCCTGGAAGAAGCGCTGGTGCAGCGGGCCCGCCGGTATGTGGCCGGAGGGCAGCAGGACCATGCGGCTGTGTCCGGCGCGCAGGCTGCGGGCGGCGGCGTGCGGGACGTAACCGAGTTGCGTCGCGGCCTCCCTGACGCGGTGCCGGGTGGGTTCGCTGATCCGGACGGTGGCGTTGTTGTTGAGGACGTACGACACGGTGGCCCGGGACACTCCGGCGAGGCGCGCGACATCGGCGCTGGTCGGGACGGAGACCTCGGTGCGCTGCTTGGGTAACTGGCTCATGGCGTCCGGCAGTCTTCCAGATCCCCCGGGCGGGGCCTCGACCCGGGGGCACCGCTCCGTCACCCGGCCGGGCAGGCGGGCCGAAGCGCCCCGCCGCGCCCCTCGTTCGGCGGACCCGCTCCTGGGATCGGGGCGGGCAGGTCCTACGGTGTTGCGATGACGTTCCACCAGAGCGCACAGCGCTTCGACAGCACGCCCGTGGCCCCCGGCAGCACCGGGCCGACCGCCACCGTCCAGGCCGACCCGCACGAGGTGGGCCCGGTCCGCACCTCCTACGCCCCCGACCGCGACGGCGACCCCGATCCGGGCGAGATCGTCTGGACCTGGGTGCCGTTCGAGGAGAACGACGGGCGCGGCAAGGACCGGCCGGTCCTCGTCGTCGCCCGGGAGGCGACGGGCACCGTGCTCGCCGTCCAGCTCTCCAGCAAGCAGCACGACATGGACCACGAGTGGGTGGCGCTGGGGGCCGGTCCGTGGGACAGCTCCGGGCGGCCGTCGTGGGTCGATCTGGACCGGGTGCTGCGGGTCCACGAGGACGGGATGCGGCGGGAGGCGTGCGCGCTGGACCGGGACCGGTTCGACGCCGTCACCGGGCGGCTGCGGGAACGGTACGGCTGGAGCTGAGCGCGGCTCGCCGGGGCGCCGCGTCCGTCGCATGCTGGTCGTGGAGCGGTACGCGACGACCGCTTTTCCGGTGGCTCGGGGGCACTCTTGTGCGATCCCGGGGTACGGGTTTGGGTGGTAGGTACGCGACTGAGAAGGAGGCGCCCCATGTCCTCGGACGCACCCGGCGGCCCCGGCCCCCGCCCGGAATCCGATCCTCTGGACGAGGGTGCGGCGCAGGATTTACTGCGCGGTATATGTTTCAAGACGGGTCCCCCTCGCACCGTGGGGGTGGAACTCGAATGGCTCATCCATGACCGGGAACATCCCGCCGCGCCGGTCGCCCAGGAGCGGCTGGACGGCGCGGTCGCGGCCCTCCGCGAGCTGCCCCTGAGCGCCGCACTGACGTTCGAGCCGGGTGGGCAGCTGGAGCTCAGCTCGCAGCCGGCCGGTTCCCTGATGGAGTGCGTCGAGACCACCGCGGCGGACCTGGCGGCCGTGCGGGGTTCGCTCGGCCTCGCCGGGCTCGCGCCGGTCGGGCTCGGCGTCGACCCCTGGCAGACACCGCACCGCAGGCTGCGCGAGCCGCGTTACGACGCGATGGAGGCGGCGCTCGACCGTGCGGGGCCGGCCGGGCGGGCGATGATGTGCACCTCCGCCTCCGTCCAGGTCTGCCTGGACGCGGGCGAGGAGGAGCCCGGGCCGCTCGGCTACGGAAGGCGGTGGCAGCTCACCCATCTGCTCGGTGCCGTCCTGGTGGCCGCCTTCGCCAACTCCCCGTACCAGCAGGGGCGCAGGACCGGCTGGAAGTCCACCCGGCAGGCGCTGTGGGCAGATCTCGACCCCGTACGGACACTGGCGCCGGGCGGCACGCTCCCCCCGCGCGAGGCGTGGGCCGCGCATGTCCTGGACACGCCCGTGATGTGCGTGCGCCGCGAGGAGGGCCCCTGGGACGTGCCCGAGGACCTCACCTTCCGGGAGTGGATGCGAACGGGTGCGCCCCGGCCGCCGGTCCGGGCCGATCTCGACTACCACATCACCACCCTCTTCCCGCCGGTCCGCCCGCGCGGGCACCTCGAACTGCGCATGATCGACGCGCAGAGCGGCGCGGACGGCTGGCTGGTGCCGCTCGCCGTCGCCACCGCCCTGTTCGACGACCCGGAGGCCGCCGAGACCGTGTACCGCACCGTGAAGCCCCTGGCCGAGTCGGCGGGCTCCGCCGCCGCGCCGCGCAACCCGCTGTGGACGACGGCCGCCCGCGAGGGCCTGGCCGATCCGGAGCTGCGGGCGGCGGCCACCGTCTGCTTCGACACGGCGCTGACCTCGCTGGAACGGATGGGGGCGAGCGATGCCGTACGGGAGACGGTGGCGGCCTTCAACGACCGGTACGTGGCCCGGGGCCGATGTCCGGCCGACGACCTGCCCGGACCGGGCGCCCTCACCGACCTGTCCCTGCTGACCGGCTCCGCGGACGCGCCGCCCGCGCCGCCGCACCCGGGAAGGGTGACCTCGGCATGACCGACGACCGTACCCCCTCCGCTCCCTCCGCCCTCTCCGCGGACGGCTTCCCCCCGGCCCCCGGAGTCCACGATCCCGAGGCGCTGCGCCGCCGCGCCCTCGACGCGCTGCTGACCGCCCGCGCGCGCACCGCGATCCTGACCGACAGTGTCGAGGACGGTGAACTCACCGCCCAGCACTCCCCCTTGATGTCCCCGCTCGTCTGGGACCTGGCCCACATCGGCAACCAGGAGGAGCAGTGGCTGCTCCGTGCCGTGGGCGGCCGGCAGGCCCTGCGCCCCGAGATCGACGGGCTGTACGACGCGTTCGAGCACCCCCGCGCCGCGCGGCCCTCGCTGCCGCTGCTGGCGCCCGCCGAGGCGCGGACGTACGCCTCCGATGTACGGGGCAGGGCCCTGGACATCCTGGAGGGTGCCCCGCTGCACGAAGGGGGACGGCCGCTGGAGCGGGCCGGGTTCGCCTTCGGGATGATCGCCCAGCACGAACAGCAGCACGACGAGACGATGCTGATCACCCATCAGCTGCGGTCCGGTCCGGCCGTGCTGACCGCTCCCGCGCCGCCCGCGCCCACCGACGCCGACGCGCTGCCCGGTGAAGTCCTCGTCCCCGGCGGCCCGTTCACCATGGGCACCTCCGCCGAGCCGTGGGCCCTGGACAACGAACGGCCCGCGCACCAGCGGGAGGTGGCCGCGTTCCGCCTGGACACCGCGCCGGTCACCTGCGGCGCGTACCAGCGGTTCATGGCCGACGGCGGGTATACCGACCCCCGCTGGTGGGCGCCCGAGGGCTGGGACATGGTCCGCGAACACGGCCTGACCGCACCCCTGTTCTGGCACCAGGACGCCGGGCAGTGGCTGCGCCGCAGGTTCGGGGTGACCGAGCCGGTGCCGGAGGACGAGCCGGTGCTGCACGTCAGCTGGTACGAGGCGGACGCGTACGCCCGCTGGGCGGGGCGGCGGCTGCCCACCGAGGCCGAGTGGGAGAAGGCCGCCCGGCACGATCCGGTCACCGGGCGTTCGCTGCGCTACCCCTGGGGCGACACGGACCCGACACCGGAGCAGGCCAATCTGGGCCAGCGCCATCTGCGTCCGGCGCGGGCCGGGGCGTATCCGGCGGGCCGGGCGCCGTCCGGCGCGGGCCAGCTGATCGGCGATGTGTGGGAGTGGACGTCGAGCGACTTCCTGCCCTATCCGGGGTTCGTGGCGTTCCCCTACCGGGAGTACTCGGAGGTGTTCTTCGGTCCGGGCCACAAGGTGCTGCGCGGCGGTTCGTTCGCCGTGGACCAGGTCGCCTGCCGGGGCACGTTCCGCAACTGGGACCTGCCGGTGCGGCGGCAGATCTTCTCCGGATTCCGCACCGCGAGGGACGCCTGATGTGCCGTCATATCGCCTATGTGGGCGACCCGGTGGCCCTCGGGACCATATTGTCCGCGCCTGAGCACTCCCTGGTGCGCCAGTCCTGGGCGCCGCGCCGCCAGCGGTACGGGACGGTCAACGCGGACGGCTTCGGCGTCGGCTGGTACGCGGACGGCGACCCGGTCCCCGGCCGCTACCGGCGCCAGGGGCCGATCTGGCACGACGAGACCTTCACCGATCTGGCCCGGGTGGTGCGGACGACCGCGCTGCTCGCCGCCGTACGGGACGCCACCGAGGCGGGCGCGGACGGGGAGGCCGCGGCAGCGCCGTACAGCGCCGGGCGGCTGCTGTTCAGCCACAACGGCGCGGTGCCGGGCTGGCCCGCGTCCCTCGCGGGACCGGCCGGAGCGCTGCCCGCGCGGGAGCTGCTGTCGCTGGCCGCCCGCAACGACTCGGCGCTGCTCTGGGCGCTGGTCCTGCACCGTGCGGCGGCCGGGGACGACGTACCGACGGCGGTCGCGGAGACCGTCCGGGAGGTCGCGGAGGCGGCGCCCGGCGCCCGGCTGAACCTGCTGGTCACGGACGGCACGACCGTCGTGGCCACCGCCTGGGGCGATACCCTCTGGTACCTGCATGAACCGGGCCGCTCGACCGCGGTGGCCTCGGAACCGTACGACGACGATCCGCTCTGGCGCGAGGTCCCGGACCGCACCCTGCTGGTCGCGACCTCCTCGGACGTCACCCCCACACCGCTCAAGGAGCCCGCCGCGTGAGCCCTTTCCTGCTGACCCGCACCCTGCCGGAGGACGCCACGGACGCGGCGCTGCGCGCCGATGTCCTGAGCGGGCTGACCCGGCACCCGAAGACGCTGCCGCCCAAGTGGTTCTACGACGCGCGCGGCAGCGAGCTGTTCGAGGAGATCACCCGGCTGCCCGAGTACTACCCGACCCGCGCGGAGCGGGAGATCCTGGAGGAGCGCGCCGAGGAGATCGCCGCCGCCTCGGGGGCCCGGACCGTGATCGAGCTGGGCTCGGGCTCGTCGGAGAAGACCCGCCATCTGCTGGACGCCTTGCCGGGGCTGGAGAGTTATGTGCCGGTGGACGTGAGCGAGAGCGCGCTGACGGGCGCGGCCGAGTCGCTGCTCGCCGAGCATCCCGGGCTCTCCGTGCACGCCATCGTCGCGGACTTCACCGGCGGTCTCGCGCTGCCGGGCACCCCGGGCCCCCGGCTCGTCGCCTTCCTGGGCGGCACCATCGGGAACCTGCTCCCCGAGGAGCGGGCAGGCTTCCTGCACTCGGTGCGCTCGCTCCTGACGCCGGGTGACGCGCTGCTGCTCGGCACGGACCTGGTGAAGGACGAGAGGACGCTGGTCGCCGCGTACGACGACACCTCCGGCGTGACGGCGGCGTTCAACAAGAACGTGCTCAGCGTGGTCAACCGGGAGCTGGGCGCGGACTTCCCGCTGGAGGACTTCGAGCATGTCGCGGTGTGGAACCCGGAACAGCGGTGGATCGAGATGCGGCTGCGCGCCCGCCGGGCGCTGAACGTGAAGATCCGGGAGCTGGACCTGGTGGTGCCGTTCGAGGCCGGTGAGGAGCTGCGTACGGAGGTGTCCTCGAAGTTCCGCCAGGAGGACGTGCGCGAGGAGCTGGCGGGCGCCGGGCTCCGGCTCGCTCAGTGGTGGACGGATGCGGAGGGGCGGTTCGCCCTGTCGCTGGCCACGGCGGTCTGAGGGATCGACGGCCGGGCGGCGGTCGCGGCTGCGGGGGCCGGTACGGGTGGAGCGGTCGCGCCTGCCGAAGCCGGTACGGGGAGGGCTGCCGGGGCCGGTGCCTCGGCCGGGGCCGGGGTCGGGGGCGGTGCTTCGGCGGGGGTCCGGGCCGGTGCCTTCGCCGGCCCCCGGGCCGTCGCGGCTCCCCGGGCCGTCGCCGCCGTCCGCGCCGTCGCCGTACGGTCGCTGCCGAGGACGGCGGCCCGGGCGGCGCGGGCCAGTTCACGGCGGCCGGGCTCCCCGGGCGCGGGGACGGAGGCGTAGGCGCGTGCCGGGACGGGGGCGAGGACGCGGACCTCGGCGGTGAGCCCGGCCGCCCGCACCACCCGCCAGAGGGAGGCGGCGAGCGGGTCGTCCCCGACGAACGCGACCGCGCCCGCGCCCCCGGTGCCGTACGAGATACGGACCGGTCGTACGGGGACCTCCGCGTCGATCGCCGCCTGGAACACGGCCGGCCGGAACGCCCCGCCCCGCCCCCGCCCGCACCAGGTGCTGCCTTCGGGGAAGACCACGACCCGGGAGCCGGAACGCAGGGCGGCGGCGACCGTGTCCACCGCCCCCGGCAGCGCGCGCAGGCGGTCCCGGTCGATGAAGAGCGTGGAGCCGAACCGGGCGAGCGGGCCGAGCAGCGGCCAGTCGCGGACCTCGGTCTTGGCGAGCATCCGGCCGGGCAGCACGGCGGCGACGAGGGGAATGTCGAGCCAGGAGATGTGGTTGGCGACGACCAGTTCGCCGCCGGTGCCCCGGGCGTACGGAGGCACGCGGACCGTCACCCGTACGCCGAAGGCCCTCGGTATGCCCCGCGCCCAGTACCGCAGCAGCCGCATCCGCGGCCCCCTGGGCAGCAGCCGGACCGGCGCGGCGCAGACCGCTCCCAGCAGCGTCCACGCACACCCGGCGAGCAGCCGCAGCGCGGCGCGGAGCGGGGGCCGGGCCGCTCCGGTGTGCCGGGCGCAGGATGCCGGGGTGCAGGGGGCGACGGGCAGCCAGGCGCTGACGCCCGCCGGACGGGGGGCGCTCATGCCTGCGGTACGAGGGAGAGGAAGTGGCGCAGGTAGCGCGGGTCGGTCCGGCGCAGCGAGAGCAGGACGTAGAGGTCGGCCACGTTGAACTCGGGGTCGTACGCCGGTGCTCCGCAGACCCAGGCGCCGAGCCGCAGATAGCCGCGGAGCAGGGGCGGCAGGTCGGCTCGGGAGCCGGGGCCCGCGCCGGGGTGCGCGGAGGCGTCCCAGAGGTGGTGCGGGGTGACCCAGTACTCCTCGGGGGCGAGGTGCGCGGTGCGGACGGTGTTCCAGCTGCGGGCGGCGAGCGTGCCGCCGTCGGACAGCGGCAGGGAGCAGCAGCCCGCCAGCCAGGTGTGGCCCGAGCGCTGCATGTAGCGGGCGAGTCCGGCCCAGACGAGGGCGATGACGGCGCCGTCGCGGTGGGCGGGGTGGACGCAGGAGCGGCCGACCTCGACGAGGTCGTGGCGGATGGGGGCGAGGCGGGTGAGGTCGAACTCGCTCTCGGCGTAGAGCCGTCCGGCTGTCCGGGCGCGGTCGGGCGGGAGGAGGCGGTAGGTGGCGACGACCTCGTCCGTGGCGGTCTCGCGGACCAGCAGGTGGTCGCAGTACGCGTCGAACGCGTCGCTGTCGAGGCCGGGTTCGGGCCCGTCGAGGCGGGCGCCGAGCTCCCCGGCGAACACCTGGTGGCGCAGGCGCTGGGCGGCGCGCACGTCCTCCTGGCCGGTGGCGAGGGAGACCCGGTAGGCCGGTTCGGGGGAACGGGTGGCGGTCGGGGCCGGGGCGGTGGGGAGCGGAGTGGGCGGGACCGCGGGAAGCGGGGCGGGCGGAACGGTGGAGAGCGGGGCGGGCGGGGCGGCGGGGAGCGGGGCGGCGGGCAGCACGGTCATGGCGGTCTCCGATGACGGATCGGCTGGGGTGGCTGCCGGGCCGTCGCGGGGTGCGACGGCCCGGCCCCCTCACTTCTCCCGTCACCGGCTGGATTCGACGTGACCGCTGTGGAGCGCGCGGATGTGCGAAGGCTGAATCCCCAGGGACGACGCCCCACCGGGATCAGCTGCCGCACAGGCCCCGGCGGCCGCCGGACCGGCTGCCCTGCCCGGGCGGCTGCCGGGACCGGCCGGAGAAGAGGCCGCCGTACCGGCCGGGAACAGGCCGCCGCCGGACCGGCTACCGGGTCAGCTGCCGGAGAGCATCGCCGTGATGCGCTCCGACGCCTTCTTCGCCTCGCGGGCCGGGTCGCCGCCCTGGAGCACCGCCGTCATGTACGGCTTGATCGGGTTCTCCGCCTCGACCTTGGCCCACTGGGCGGAGTTGGGCGTGGCGCGGCCCTGGCTCGCGCCCTCGGCCATCGCGGCGGTGCCCTCCTCACCCTCGACGACATGGGCGAGGCTGGGCTTGTTGGGGACGTAGCTCATGGAGCGGGCGAGCTCGGTCTGCCACTTCTCGCTCGCCAGCGCCTTGACGACGGCGATACCGGCGCTGCGCTGGTCGGCCTTCTTCGGCACGATGAGGTCCGAGCCGCCGGTGAAGACGGAGCCGGGGGCCTTGGCGGTCTTGCCGGGAATCGGGAAGTAGCCGAGCTTCCCCTTGAGTTCGGGGTTCTTCTGCTCGATGAGCGCGGCGCTGCCGGGCAGCGAGATGATCTGGGCGACGTCCCCCTCGGCGAATACGTCGTTCTGCGGGGGCTTCTCCTCGTCGGAGTCCATGGGCCCGTCGCCGAGCGCCTGGAGCTCCTTGTAGAAGTTCATTCCGGCGAGCGCCTCGGGGGTGTCCAGCGTGCCCCGCCAGTCACCGCCGCCGCCCTCGGCGAGTTCGCCGCCCTCGTCCCAGATGAATCCGGCCAGCACGTACCAGTTCTGACCGGCCAGATAAATACCCTGGTTGCCCTGGGTGTTGAGCTTCTCGGTGTCCTCGATCCATTCGGCGCGCGTCTTCGGGGTGTCGTCGATGCCCGCGCTCTTGAAGATGTCCTTGTTGTAGATCACCACGCGGTTGGCCGCGTACCAGGGGATGCCGTACTGCACGCCGCTGATCTGGCCGGGCTGGGCGAGGCCGGGCAGCCAGTCCTCGCTGCCCAGGTCACGCATGGATTCGAGGGTGAGGTCGCGCAGGCCGCCGCTCTCCGCGTACTGCGCCACCTGCGTGTTGCCGACCTCGATCACATCGGGGGCGTCGTCGCTCTCCAGGGCGGAGAGGACCTTGGGGCCGATGCCGCTCCACTCCTGGATCTTGAAATCCAGCGTGATCGAGGGATTGTCCTTCTCGTACGACTCGGTGAACTTCTCCAGGAAGCCCTGCGAGACGCTGTCCTTCATCAGCCAGACCGTCACAGTGCGGTCACCGCCACCCCCACCGGAGAAGTAGCCACATCCGCTCAGCGTGACGGACGAAACGAGCGCGATGGCTCCGGCGAGTATGCGGTTCTTCACGTGGTCACCTTCTGCGAAACGGCACGACGAAATCTGGACCCGGTGTGGGGGGATTGCGGGCGACGCTCGCACGGGTGTTTGGCTGAATTTTGGTATGGACCATTCAGTAGGTCAAGGCGTGCCCTCGTCCCGATTCGCCCCACTCGCCCCCTCGCGCTCCCCCCGGGATTGAGGCAACGTGGTCACCAGAGAGGAGACATACCATGTCGAACCACACCTATCGGGTCACCGAAATCGTAGGAACCTCCGACGAAGGCGTTGACGCGGCGATCCGGAACGGCGTCGCAAGAGCCGCAGAAACGTTGCACAATCTCGACTGGTTCGAGATTAACCAAGTTCGCGGTCATATCGAGGATGGCCGAATCGCGCACTATCAAGTCGGCCTGAAGGTGGGCTTCCGCCTCGACGAAAACACCTGATCACGTACGCCCGTCCCGCTCCTGTGCGGCCTTCAGCGCCTCCGAGGGGTCGGCCCAGCGGGCCCGCACCACGGTGAATCCAGCCAATTCGGCCGCATCGCAGACCAGCTCGTCGTCATCGACCAGCATGCGCACCTCACGCGACCGGCCGAGCCGCCGGAGGATGTCGAGCTTCGTCCGGCGGGCCGGGCGCCGGTCGTCGTTGCGCCGCATGAACAGCTGTCCCTCGGGGAGTCCCTGACGGCTCAGCCACTCCACGGTGTCCCGGCGGCAGCGCTCGGGCCGCCCGGTCAGATAGACGACCTCGCACTCCTCGGCACTGCCGAGCACGAGCGCCACCCCTTCGGCGAGCGGCGGATCGTCGGGGGCGGCGGCGAAGAAGCCGTTCCAGTCGCGCTTCGCCCCCTCCAGGAAGTGCTGCCGGTGGGCGGTGTCGGCGAGCGTGCCGTCGAGGTCGAATACGGCCAGCGGCCGGGGATCATCATTCACCGGGCCAGCCTAGAGAAGCCCCGACGCGCGGGAATCCTCACCGGGCCGGGGCGTTGAACAGGGTGTGAGCTCTGTGATCGCCTCGACCCGGTTCTCGTTCCTGGACCGCTCCCGCACCCGCGAGGGGCACGACGGCCCCCAGGCGCTGCGCGACACCGTGGCGCTGGCGAGGGAGGTGGAGTCCCTCGGCTACCACCGCTTCTGGGTCTCCGAGCACCACAGCGTGCCGGGCGTCGCGGGGTCGGCGCCGACCGTGCTGGCCGCCGCCGTCGCCGCCGCGACCTCCGCCATCCGGGTCGGGACCGGCGGGGTGATGCTCCCCAACCACCGGCCGCTCGTCGTCGCCGAGCAGTTCGGCGTGCTCGCCTCCCTCTTCCCCGGCCGGATCGACATGGGGCTCGGCCGGTCCGTGGGCTTCACCGACGGCATCCGCCGGGCGCTGGGCCACGATCTGCGCGACGCCGAGGACTTCCCCGGGCGCCTCACCGAACTGCTCGGCTGGATCGACGGCACCCAGCGGGCCCACCCCCAGGTGCACGCCCGCCCGGCGGAGGGGCTGCGCATCCCCGCGTACGTCCTCGCGGTCGGCGAGGGCGCCGCGGTCGCGGCGGCGGCCGGTCTTCCCCTGGTCATCGGCGATCTGCGCGGCCGGGAGAAGGTGCTCCGCGCCATCGAGGTGTACCGCAGGGACTTCCGGCCCTCGGCCCGCGCCGAGCGCCCCGAGGTGATCGTCTCCGGGACGGTGGCCGTCGCGGGCTCGGAGGAGGCGGCCCGGCGCCTGCTGGTCCCGGAAGCCTGGGCCATGGCGTACTCCCGCACCCGCGGCAGCTTCCCGCCGCTCGCGCCCGCCGAGGAGATCGAGAGCCGCACGATGACGGCGAAGGAGCGGGAGTTGTACGAGCGCGGGCTCGACGGCCATATCCACGGCACGGAGGACCAGGTCACCGAGCAACTGGAGCAGGCCATCAAGGAGACCGGGGCGGACGAGGTGCTCGTGACGACGAGTACGTACGACCGTGAGGCGCTGGTGGACTCACTGCGGCGGCTGGCCGGCATCGCGGGGCAGGGACGCTGAGCTAGGGCCTCTCGTTTGGATCATGCCGGGCTCGCGGGGTCCGGCATGAACCAAACGAAAGACCCTAGCGCGGGGCCGCTTCCGTCTGCTGGCGCCGGTGGGCCGCGACGCGTTCGCGGGTCGCGCACCGGCGTGAGCAGTAACGGCGGTCCGGGCCGCTGCCCTGGTTGATGAAGACGTCGGGGCAGCTGGGCGAGGCGCAGATCCGCCCGGGCGGACGCTGACGGTCCCAGACGAGCACGGTCAGCGCCAGGCAGGACGAGGCCAGCAGCCAGGCGCCCCAGGGCGCTTCGTCGTCGTGGTCGATGTGGGGGTGCCAGGGGCTGTCGCCGCCGTGGGAGGTCAGCCGGAGCGGGCCGGTGTGCTCCCGCAGGAGGCGGTTGAGGGCGGTGGCCGCGCCGTCGGCGTCGGTGGCGGCGAAGACCTCGCGCAGCCGGGCGGCGGCCGTGCGCATCTCCGCGAGGTCCCGCGGGGTGAGGTCGATGGTGCCGCTCTCCCCGTACGCGTACAGGACCTCGGCGACCTCGCCGGGGTCCGGGTGTTCGCCGGTGAGGGCGTTCACCAGGGCGGCGGCGCGTCGGGCGTTGGTCAGCACGGAGTGCCGGGTGGACCAGTCGTCGGCGGTGGAGGGCATCCGCCGAATGTAACGCATATTGTGGAGTTTTACGTTACCTCCGTACCGTCCCGCCCATGGCAGACCGTCACACCTCCTCCCGCTCCTACCTGGTGGGCGCACTCGTGGCCCGTACCGGGGACGACATGGCGGGGCCCGCGCTCCTGCTGGCCGTGCTCGCCCTCACCGGCTCGGCCACGGGGGCGTCCTCGCTGCTCGCGGCCGTCACCGTCTCCGCCGCGATCGGCGGGCCGGTGCTCGGGGTGCTGCTCGACCGTTCGGCCCGGCCGGGGCGGCTGCTGGCCGGGGCGCTCGTCCTGTACGCGACGGGGCTGGCAGCCGTCCTCGGCGGGCTGGGCCGGGTCCCGGTCGCCGTCACCCTTCTGGTCGCGGTGGTGACCGGGCTGCTGGGGCCCGCGCTCTCGGGCGGCTGGACGGCCCAACTGCCCCGGACCGTCCCGGCCGGCCGACTGCCCCGGGCGAACGCGCTCGACGCGATGACCTTCGGTGTGGCGGGCCTCGCCGGTCCGGCCCTCGCGGGCGGGGTGGCGGAGGCGCTGGGGGCGCCGACGGCCGTGGTGGTCTCGGCGGTGCTCATCGCGGCGGCCGCGCCCGTCGCCTGGCGTCTGCCTCAGGCCGCCGGGCCGGTTCCGGCGCCGGTTTCCGGGCGGACCGCGAGGTCATGGGCCGCACCGCTGACCGGCGTCGTCGCCTCGGGCGTCCGGGCCATCGCCGGGAGCCGGTCCCTGGCCCGGGCGACGTTCACCTCGGTGCTCTCCTGCGCGGCCCAGGGCATGATGGTCGCCTGCCTCCCGCTGCTGGGCGAACGTGCCGTGGGCGGGGCCGGTTTCGGGGCGGCGCTGCTCTCCTGCGCGGCGCTCTCCGCGCTCCTGGCCAACGCCGTTCTCGCCCGGTACCCGCATGCGGTCGCCCCCGACACGGTCCTGTGGGCCGCCCCGCTCCTCCAGGCCGCCGCCCTCGGTCTGGCCGCCACGGGAGGGCCGGTGATGACGCTCGTCGTGGCGGTGGCCGCCGTGGGGCTCGCGGAGGGGCCCCAGCTCACCGCCCTGTTCGCGGTACGCCACCGGGAGGCGCCGGAGGGGCTGCGCACCCAGGTCTTCACGACGGGCGCCAGCCTGAAGATCACCGGGTTCGCCGTGGGGGCCGCCGTCGCCGGGCCCCTGGCGGACCGGTCCCTGTCCGGTGCGCTCCTGGTGGCGGCGGGTACGGCGGCCCTCGCCGTACCGGCCTGGTTCGCCCTGCGCCCAGGTGGCCGACCGGCCCGCGCAACCGCCCGCGCCTAGAATCGAACTGTTTGTCCCCTCACGTACGGAGCCGAGCCTCATGCCCTCCCCCCACGATCCGTATGTCCGGGTGCGCGGCGCGCGCGAGCACAACCTCCAGGACGTGAACGTCGACATCCCGCGCGACACGCTCACGGTCTTCACCGGGGTCTCCGGGTCCGGCAAGTCCTCGCTGGCGTTCGGCACGATCTACGCCGAGGCCCAGCGCCGCTACTTCGAGTCGGTCGCCCCCTACGCGCGCCGGCTCATCCACCAGGTGGGCGCCCCCTCCGTCGGGGAGGTCACCGGGCTGCCGCCCGCCGTCTCGCTGGAGCAGCGGCGCTCCGCGCCCGGGGCCCGGTCGTCCGTGGGGACGGTGACCACGCTCTCCAACTCGCTGCGGATGCTGTACTCCCGGGCCGGGGAGTACCCGGCGGGCGCCGAGCGGCTGGACTCCGACGCGTTCTCCCCCAACACGGCGGCCGGGGCCTGTCCCGAGTGCCACGGTCTCGGGCGTATCCACCGGACGGACGAGGAGCTGCTCGTCCCCGACCCCTCGCTGTCGATCCGGGAGGGGGCGATCGCCGCGTGGCCGGGGGCCTGGCAGGGGAAGAATCTGCGGGATGTGCTGGACGCGCTCGGGTACGACGTCGACCGGCCGTGGCGCGAGCTGGAGGCGAAGGACCGCGAGTGGATTCTCTTCACCGACGAGCAGCCGGTGGTGACGGTGCATCCGGTACGGGACGCGGGCCGCATCCAACGCCCGTACCAGGGAACGTACATGAGCGCCCGGCGCTATGTGCTGCACACCTTCGCCGACACCAGGAGCCGCACGCTCCGGGCGAAGGCCGAGCGCTTCCTGACGAGTGTGCCGTGCCCGGTGTGCGGCGGGAGCAGGCTGCGGCCGGAGGCGATGGCGGTGACCTTCGCCGGGCGGACCATCGCCGAGCTGGCCGCCCTGCCGCTCTCCGCCCTGGCCGAGGTGCTCTCGAGCGCGGGGGCGGGCGGTGAGGAGACGGCCCGGGTGCTGACCGGTGATCTGCTGGCCCGGATCGGGACGGTGACGGAGCTGGGGCTCGGCTATCTGAGCCTGGACCGTACGGCCCCGACGCTCTCCTCGGGCGAGTTGCAGCGGCTGCGGCTGGCGACCCAGCTGCGTTCGGGGCTCTTCGGGGTGGTCTACGTCCTGGACGAACCGTCGGCCGGGCTGCACCCCGCCGATACGGAGTCGCTGCTCGGGGTGCTCGGCCGGCTGAAGGAGGCCGGGAACTCGGTGTTCGTGGTGGAGCACCAGATGGATGTGGTGCGGCGGGCGGACTGGCTGGTGGACGTGGGGCCGCTGGCCGGGGAGCACGGCGGGCGGGTGCTGCACAGCGGGCCGCCCGAGGGGCTGGCGAATGTGCCGGAGTCGGCGACGCGGCGGTTCCTGTTCGCGGAGGGTCCTTCGCCGGTACGGGAAACCCGCGCCCCTTCCGGGTGGATTCGGCTCTCCGGGGTGGAGCGGCACAATGTGCGCGGGGTCGACGCGGCCTTCCCGCTCGGGGTGTTCACGGCGGTGACCGGGGTGTCGGGGTCCGGGAAGTCGACCCTCGTCGGCCAGGTGCTCGCCGGGGTGCTCGCGGACCGGCAGGCCGGTGAGGAGGCCGGGGCGGCGGAGCAGTACTGCGCCTCCGTGACCGGGGTGGCGGCCGTTGACCGGCTGGTCCAGGTCGACCAGAAGCCGATCGGGCGGACGCCCCGGTCCAACCTGGCCACGTACACCGGGCTGTTCGACACCGTACGGAAGCTGTTCGCGCGGACAGAGACGGCGCGGGAGCGGGGGTACACGGCGGGGCGGTTCTCGTTCAACGTGCGCGGCGGGCGGTGCGAGACCTGCCAGGGCGAGGGGTTCGTCTCGGTGGAGCTGCTCTTCCTGCCGAGCACGTACGCGCCTTGCCCGGACTGCCACGGCGCGCGCTACAGCCCGGAGACCCTGGACGTCACCCTGAACGGGCTGACGATCGCTCAGGTCCTGGACCTGACCGTGGAGTCGGCCGCATCCTTCTTTGCCGGGACCCCGGCCGCCGAACGCGCCCTGACCACCCTCCTGGACGTCGGGCTCGGCTATCTGCGGCTCGGGCAGCCCGCCACCGAGCTGTCCGGCGGCGAGGCGCAGCGCATCAAGCTCGCCGCCGAGCTCCAGCGCACCCGGCGCGGGCACACCCTGTATCTGCTGGACGAGCCGACGACCGGTCTGCATCCGGCCGATGTGGAGGTGCTGATGCGGCAGTTGCACGGGCTCGTCGACGCGGGGAGCACGGTGGTGGTCGTGGAGCACGACATGACCGTGGTGGCGGGCGCCGACCATGTCATCGACCTGGGGCCCGGAGGCGGCGACCGGGGCGGGCGGATCGTGGCCGCCGGGACGCCCCAGGAGGTGGCGCGGGCGGCGGGCAGCCGTACGGCCCCGTATCTGGCGCGGGCGCTGGGCAGTTGACACCGCCGGTCCCGTACGGCTCCGGACGTGATCGGAGCCGTACGGGACCGACCCCCTTGTCAGCGGCGGACTTTGCGCGTCGCCCGCAGCCACTCCTTGTTCATCGCCGCGATCGACGGCAGCGGGATGCCCTTCGGGCAGGCGGTGGCGCACTCGCCGGTCAGGGTGCAGCCGCCGAACCCCTCCTCGTCCATCTGGGCCACCATGTCCAGCACCCGTGTCTCGCGCTCCGGGGCGCCCTGCGGCAGGACGTTGAGGTGGTTGACCTTGGCGGCCGTGAACAGCATCGCCGAACCGTTGGGGCAGGCCGCGACGCAGGCGCCGCAGCCGATGCATTCGGCGTTCTCGAAGGCGAGTTCGGCGTCCGGCTTGGGCACCGGGGTGGCGTGGGCGTCCGGGGCGGTGCCGGTGGGGGCGGAGATGTAGCCGCCGGACTGGATGATCCGGTCGAAGGACGAGCGGTCCACGACCAGGTCCTTGACGACCGGGAAGGCGGAGGCCCGCCACGGTTCGATGTCGATCGTGTCGCCGTCGGCGAAGGACCGCATGTGGAGCTGGCAGGTGGTGGTGCGCTCCGGGCCGTGGGCGTCGCCGTTGATGACGAGGCTGCACGCGCCGCAGATGCCCTCGCGGCAGTCGTGGTCGAAGGCGACGGGCTCGTCCCCGGCGAGGATGAGCTCCTCGTTGAGGGTGTCGAGCATCTCCAGGAACGACATGTCCTCGGAGATTCCGTCGACTTCGTAGGTGGCCATGGCGCCGGGCGTCTCGGCATTCTGCTGGCGCCAGACGCGCAGGGTGAGCTTCATGCGTAGCTCCGCTGAGTGGGGTGGACGTACTCGAAGACGAGGTCTTCCTTGTGCAGGACGGGGGCGCCGCCGGTGACGGTGAACTCCCAGGCGGCGGCGTACGAGAACTCCTCGTCGCGCCGCTCGGCCTCGCCGTCCGGGGTCTGGGACTCCTCGCGGAAGTGGCCGCCGCAGGACTCGGCGCGGTGCAGGGCGTCGAGGCACATCAGCTCGGCGAGCTCCAGGTAGTCGACGATGCGATTCGCCTTCTCCAGCGACTGGTTGAACTGTTCGCCGGTACCGGGGACCTTGATGCGGCGCCAGAACTCCTCGCGGATCTCGGGGATGCGGGCGAGGGCCTTGCGCAGTCCGTCCTCGGTGCGGGCCATTCCGCAGTACTCCCACATGAGTTCACCGATCTCGCGGTGGAAGGAGTCGGGGGTGCGGTCGCCGTCGACGGAGAGCAGCAGGTTGATCCGGTCCTCGGTCTCCGCCACCACCTCGGCCACGGCCGGGTGTTCGGCGTCGACCTTCTCGGTGTGCGGGTTGCGGGCGAGGTAGTCGTTGATCGTGGAGGGCAGGACGAAGTAGCCGTCGGCGAGGCCCTGCATCAGCGCGGAGGCGCCGAGCCGGTTGGCCCCGTGGTCGGAGAAGTTCGCCTCGCCGATGGCGAAGAGGCCGGGGATGGTGGTCTGGAGGTCGTAGTCGACCCAGAGGCCGCCCATCGTGTAGTGCACGGCGGGGTAGATCCGCATCGGGACCGTGTAGGGGTCCTCATCCGTGATCCGCTGGTACATGTCGAAGAGGTTGCCGTACTTCGCCTCGACGGCCTTGCGGCCCATCCGCTGGATGGCCTCCGCGAAGTCCAGGTAGACGCCCTGTCCGCCGGGGCCGACACCGCGTCCCTCGTCGCAGACGTTCTTGGCGGCGCGGGAGGCGATGTCGCGGGGCACCAGGTTGCCGAAGGCCGGGTAGATGCGCTCCAGGTAGTAGTCGCGCTCGTCCTCGGGGATCTGGTCGGCCGGGCGGTCGTCGCCCTTGGCCTTGGGGACCCAGATCCGGCCGTCGTTGCGCAGCGACTCGCTCATCAGGGTGAGCTTGGACTGGTGGTCTCCGGTGCGCGGGATGCAGGTGGGGTGGATCTGGGTGAAGCAGGGGTTGGCCATGTAGGCGCCGCGCCGGTGGGCCCGCCAGATGGCGGTGGCGTTGGAGTTCATGGCGTTGGTCGACAGGTAGAAGACGTTGCCGTAACCGCCGGTGGCCAGGACGACCGCGTCGGCGAAGTAGGTGTCGATCTTCCCGGTGACGAGGTCGCGGGCGACGATCCCGCGCGCCTTGCCGTCGACCACGATGAGGTCCAGCATCTCGGTACGGGCGTGGAGTTCGACACCGCCCGTGGCGATCTGCCGGGAGAGCGCCTGGTAGGCGCCGAGGAGGAGCTGCTGCCCGGTCTGGCCGCGCGCGTAGAACGTACGGGAGACCTGGACGCCTCCGAAGGAGCGGTTGTCGAGGAGGCCGCCGTACTCGCGGGCGAAGGGGACGCCCTGGGCGACGCACTGGTCGATGATCTCGACCGAGATCTGGGCGAGCCGGTGGACGTTGGACTCGCGGGCGCGGAAGTCGCCGCCCTTGACGGTGTCGTAGAAGAGGCGGTGGATGGAGTCGCCGTCGTTGCGGTAGTTCTTCGCCGCGTTGATCCCGCCCTGGGCGGCGACCGAGTGGGCGCGCCGGGGCGAGTCCTGGAAGCAGAACTGGACGACGTGGTAACCCTGTTCGGCGAGGGTGGCGCCGGCCGATCCGCCGGCCAGTCCGGTGCCGACGACGATGACCGTATGTTTGCGCCGGTTCGCGGGGTTCACGAGCTTGGCTTGGAAGCGGCGGGTGTCCCAGCGCTCGGCGACGGGGCCCTCGGGGGCCTTGGTGTCGACGACGGGCTCGCCCGTGGCGTACTGCGTGTAGTAGTCGGGCATGTCAGCTCACCACTCCGGTCATGACGGCGACGGGTACGGAGATGAAGCCCAGGGTCAGCACCGCCGCGAGGACGTTGGCGAGGGTCTTCAGGATGCGGTCGCGGGTCGCGTTGCCGACGCCGAGCGTCTGGGCGGCGCTCCAGAATCCGTGCTGGACATGGAGGCCCATGGCGAGCACGGCGACGATGTAGATGACGTTGCCGTACCAGGTGGAGAAGGTGTCGATGACGTTCTGGTACGGGTGTCCGGCCTCGAAGCTGGTGTGGACGGTGCCGGTCGTCAGGTCGAGGATGTGCCAGACGATGAAGAGGGCGAGGATGATCCCGCCCCAGCGCATGGTCCGGGTCGCGTAGCTGGCGCGCGGCCTCTTGTGGACGTACTTCGCCGGGCGCGCCCTGATGTCGCGCCTGCTCAGCTGGTACGCGCAGACGCCGTGCAGCACCACGGCGGCGACCAGCCCCACGCGGACGATCCACAGCGCCCACTCGTAGTGCAGGATCGGTTCGCCCATGGTGCGCAGCCAGTGGGCGTAGCCGTCGAACTCACCGGGTCCGAAGAAGATCTTCAGATTTCCGACCATGTGGGCGACGAGGTACCCGAGCATGATCAGACCGGACACGGCCATGATCGTTTTCTTGCCGACGGTCGAGTCCCAGAGCGTACGCGTCATCGACGGCCGTCGGTCCGTCCGCGTTGCCAATGCCATGAACCCGACGGTAGGGGTCCGGGGCCGATCAGTCCAAGACATGGAGTGGCTGATCTTCATAGCCTGTGCCTATTGATGGGAGTAGCGTCGGGGTATGCACTTCCAGCAGCTCACCTATTTCGTGGCCGTGGCCGAGACCCTGCACTTCACCCGGGCCGCCGAGGCCGTGCACGTCTCGCAGCCCTCGCTCTCCCAGCAGATCCGGGCACTGGAGACGGAGCTGGGCGCCGAGCTGTTCAGCCGGGCCCGGGGCAATATCGCCCTCACCGACGCGGGCGAGGCGCTGCTGCCGCTGGCCCGGCGCATCCTCGCGGACGCGGAGACCGCGCGCCAGGAGGTGCAGGAGCTGGTGCAGCTGCGCAGCGGCCGGGTGCGGCTCGGGGCGACGCCGAGCCTCTGTACGGGGCTGCTGCCCGATGTGCTGCGCGCCTTCCACGACCGGCATCCGGGGGTGCGGCTGCTGCTGGAGGAGGGCGGCTCGCACGATCTCGTACGGCAGCTGGCGCGCGGGGCGCTCGACCTCGCCCTGGTGGTGCTCCCGCTGCCCGCCGCCTCACCCGCGCTGACCACGGTGGAGCTGCTGCGCGAGGACCTGGTGGTGGTGTCGTCCGCCGCGGAGCCCGCGCCGGGGCGGGGTGGCCGGGTGCGGATCGCGGATCTCGAAGGGGCGCCGCTGGTGATGTTCCGGCACGGCTACAACCTGCGGGAGCTGACGCTCGCCGCCTGCCGGGCGGAGGGGTTCGAGCCCACGTTCACGGTGGAGGGCGGCGAGATGGACGCCGTGCTCGGTTTCGTACGGGCGGGGCTCGGGATCGCGGTGGTGCCGAGCATGGCGGCGCACCGGGCGGGCCCCGACCTGCGGTGCACCCCGCTGGCCCGGCCGGGGCTGCGGCGCACCATCGCCCTGGCGCACCGCAGCGACGTGGCCCCGCCCCGGGCGGCCCGGGAGCTCCAGCGGATGCTGCTGGAGCACGGGCCGCAGGACGGGTGACCGGGGGGCGTGGCCTGTCGGCCCGGGCCCCGGACCGACGCGCGGCCGGGGCCCGCACCGGTCGGCGGCGGACCGGGAGTCGGGACCGGCCCCGTACGTCTCACACCGCGTCGGCCAGCAGCAGCGCGTGGATGCGGTCCGGGGCACCGGGGCGGGCGTAGTACCAGCCCTGGGCGGTGTCACAGCCCAGGCGGCGCAGCTGCTCGGCCTGGGCGCCGGTCTCCACGCCCTCCACCGTGACGGCCAGCTCCAGGCTGTGGGCCAGCGACACGATCCCCTCGACGATCTTCAGGTCGACCGGGTCGGCCGGGTGCTGCTGCATGCCCCGGGTGAAGGAGCGGTCCAGCTTGAGGACGCTCACCGGCAGCCGCCGCAGGTTCGCCAGGTTCGAGTAGCCCGTGCCGAAGTCGTCGAGCGCGATGTCGACGCCCATCTCCGCCAGCTGCCGCAGCGGCTTGAGGAGATCGTCGTCGGCGCCGATCAGCGCGGACTCGGTCACCTCCAGGCAGAGCGCCCCCGGCTCCAGACCGGAACGTTCCAGCACGTCGACCGTCTCGGCCACCAGCCGGGGGTGGTGCAGCTGGGTCGGCGAGAGGTTGACGTTGATCCGCAGCGGACCGCCGTCGCTGTGCCGCTCCTTCCAGAAGTTCGCCTGCCGGACGGACTCCTCCAGCACCCAGCGCCCGAGCGGCACGATCAGCCCGGTGTGCTCGGCGAGCGGGATGAACCGGTCGGGGCCGAGCACCCCGTGCTGCGGATGGCACCACCGTACGAGCGCCTCGGCGCCGTGGACGGTGCCGTCGCCCATATGCACGAGCGGCTGGTACTCGATGAAGAACTCGCCCCGGTCCAGCGCGGCGGGCAGCGCGGTGGTCAGCCCGTGGCGGGTGATGGCGCGGGCGTCGGCCTCCGCGTCGGCGAGTTCGAAGCGGTTGCCGCCCGCCGCCTTGGCCCGGTACATCGTGATGTCGGCGCTGCGCAGCACCTCCGCCGCACCGCGCTCCCCCGAGGGGCCCTCGACGACGCCGATCGAGCCGCGCACGGTGAGCTCGCGGCCGTCCAGCCGGATCGGCGTGGAGAGCACGTTGAGGATGCGGCCGGCCAGCTCGTCCACCGCGTCGGCGGAGTCCTGGCCAGTGGTCAGGGCGACGAACTCGTCCCCGCCGAGCCGGGCGACCATCTCGCAGGGCGCGGTCGCACAGCTCTGGAGCCGGTCGGCCACCTCCACCAGGAGCCGGTCGCCCGCCGCGTGGCCGAGGCTGTCGTTGATGGCCTTGAAGCCGTCGAGGTCGAGGTAGCAGAGCCCGAAACGGCTGCCGTCCTTCGCGGCGAGCACCTTCTCCAGCCGCTCGAAGAACAGGGTGCGGTTGGGCAGTCCGGTGAGCGCGTCGTGGGTGGCCTCGTAGCGCAGCCGCAGGTTGAGCAGGCGGCGCTCGGTGGTGTCCTCCATGAGCGCCAGCTGGTACTGGGGGCGGCCCTCGGGGTCGCGCAGCAGGGAGACGGTGAGGTTGGTCCACAGGACCGTGCCGTCGTTCCGGTAGTACGCCTTCTCGACCCGGTAGTGGTCGCGCTCCCCCCGTACCAGCTCGTTGTAGTACTTCCACACCTGCGGCGAGTCCTCGGGGTGGACCCACTCGTTCACCTTGTGGCTGCGGACGTGGTGCTCCAGGCCGCCGAACATCCTGGTGAGGGTGTCGTTGATCTCCAGGATGTTGCCGTCCAGGTCGGCGATGCCGATGCCGACGGCGGCGTCCTTGAAGACCGCCCGGAAGCGGGCCTCCGTGGCGTGCAGGGCCTCCTCCGCGTGGGAGCGGGCGGCGAGCGCCGAGCGGGCGATGGCCTCCTGCTCGGCGAGGGTGCGCTCGCGCAGCGCCTGGGAGAAGCCGGAGGCCAGGGTGTGCTGGATGCGGGCGCAGCGGGCGCGGGCGTCCTCGGTGGACAGTTCGCCGGGGCCGTTGCCGCCGCAGTACAGGACGAGGTAGGAGTCGACGACGCCGAGCGTGGAGCTGAGGGCGTCCGGGTCGGTGCAGTGCGCGTCGACGAGCGCCGAGCCGATCCGGGCGGCGGGCGAGGCGTCGAACGGGTGGGCGTGCAGGATGCCGTTCAGCTCGCGGGCCAGGGGCAGCAGGTGCCGCTCGAACTCCGGGCGGGTCAGGGAGGTGGCCGTCAGGGGGAAGATGGCCCGGCTCCAGATCGTGGCGAATCTCCGGAGCCGGCCTTCCGGACCGTCCGGTTCCGCGTCCTGCTCGCCGGACGCCTGGGCGGGGATACTCACGCCTTACGCCCGACCCCTGCGAACCCCGAGAAGGCGTACGGGTCTTCCTGCCCGGGCGCGAGGGGGGTGTCGGGCCGCCAGTCGGGCATCGACACGAGGCCCGGCTCGACCATCTCGTACCCGTCGAAGAACGCGCCGATCTCCTCGCGGGTGCGCATGACGAGCGGGTTGCGGATGTTCCGGTAGACGCCGACCGTGCCGTCCGCCTCCTCGCGGGAGAGCGGGATGCCCTCGTACGAGGCGTGGGTCAGCACCAGGAGGCTGCCGGGGGCCAGTGCCTCGCGCAGTTCGGCGACCGCCGCGCGCGGGTCGTCGGCGTCCTCGATGAAGTGGAGCACCGCGACCAGCAGCAGGGCCACCGGCCGGTCCAGGTCGAGCAGTCCGGTGACCTCGGGGTGGGCCAGGATCTCCTTGGGCCGGCGCAGGTCGGCGGCGGCGATGACCGCGCGGTCGTCGCCCTCCAGCACGGCCTGGCTGTGCGCGACGGCGACCGGGTCGTGGTCGACGTACGCCACCTTGGCCAGCGGGTCGGCGGCCTGGGCCACTTCGTGGACGTTGCCGAAGGTCGGGATGCCGGAGCCGATGTCCAGGAACTGGTCGATCCCCTGCTCGACGGCGTACCGCACGGCCCGGCGCATAAAGGCCCGATTGGCCTGCATGATCTTGGGAAGGCCCGGAAGGAACTCCATGGCCTTCCGCGCGGCTTCCCGGTCCACCTCGAAATTGTGCGATCCGCCCAGATAGAAGTCGTACATGCGGGACACGCTCGGCACCGAAATATCTATGCCTTGCGGTGCCCAGGCGGGACGCTCCATCGATGTCTCCAACAAGTCGCCACGGCGATCCGGCCATGTTCATGGTCAGTGTTGACCAGAGGCTACTGATCGACCGCCAGGAGAGCGAGCGGAAACGGAAATTAGCGATCCGTTATTGGTCACACTCAGGTGGCCGGAACGGCCGGTCCGTCGCTGCGTGTGAACAGGCAGCGACGGACCGGCACGTCGGCCGCCGATTCCCGGTGGTTCGGGGCCACTTGGGGGCTACTGGGCGGTTACTTCGCTCCACCGACGAGCTTGGAATCGGGTGAGACCGCGAACCACGTGCCGCCGACTCCCTGGCCGTTGACATCACCCGGCTTCTCGTCCCCGGCGAAGGTATAGATGGGCCAGCAGTCGATGGTCTGCTGCTTGATGCCGTCGGGGCGGTCGAAAGTGACAAATCCCTTCTTGGTCACGCCTTCCACCGAGTTCTTGGAGACGGGGGCGACCACCGGCCACTTCTTGAGGCAGTCGCCGGTGCAGGCTGTCTTCATCGGCCATGCGGTGTCCTTGGTGAACCGGTAAACCGTCATCCCCCGCTTGTCCACCACGATGTCACCGAGTTCCGGGTCCTTGCGCACGGAAAGTCCCGCCGCGTCGGCCGGTTCGGCGGCGTCCGCACCGCCGGTGTCGGGGCCGCCGGTGTCCGCGCCGCCGGTATCGGCCGCCGCTGCCTTCTTCCCGTCGGGGGCAGCGGCGAACCAGGTGCCGCCGACGCCCTGGCCGTTGGTCTGCCCCGGCGCGGTGTCCTTCGCGTACCGGTACATCGGCCAGCCGTCGACGGTGAGCTGCCTGGAGCCGTCGGTCCGGGTGACCTCGCCGAGCAGCGAGGCGTCGGTCCCGGCGGCCGCGGTGGCATCGCCCGCGGCCACCACCGGCCAGATATTGGCGCAGTCGCCGTCGCAGTTCGACTTCGGCGGGTTCGCGGTGTCCTTGTCGAAGCGGTAGAGCGTGAACCCCTCGCTGTCGGTGAGCACCTTTCCGAGCTTCTTGCTCTCCTGTACGCCGAGTTGGCCCGCCGCCTTCGGGGCGGCGGCGTCCTTGCCGGAGCCGTAACCGCCGCCCGAGCCGTATCCGCCCTCCGCCGGCTGCTGCGCCGGGGCCGCGTTGCCCACCGACTGGCCGTTGGGAGAGGCCGGGCCCTGCTCCTGACCGCACGCCGTCGTCAGCGTCAAAAGGGCCGCGGCGGTGACCGCGAGCGAGGCGTTGCGCCAGGTGTTCATGTCGACTCCCGTAGTACGTCGTCGTATCCGCTCCGATGCGGCGCGAGCCCGCGCCGTTCATGGCCCTAGGTACGGGGCGTCACGGGGGTCGCGTTCAACGCGGAACCGAGAAGAATGCCGGGATGAATGCGGCGGGTGGCGCATCACGGGGGCGGCAAGGGGCAGTTGGGGAAGTCAACCGGGCGCAAACCCGAACGACGCATTGTCCCACCATCAGGCGAATCAACGCCGAGTACAGGCGTGTCGCCCGAGAACGTGGATCATGCTCCCCGTCGTGTACGGAACCCGCATCGGGCGGCTCTCGACAGCCGCCGCACTCGTCTGGCTGATAGCCGTACCGCTGCCCGCGAACGCCGACAGCTGCGCGGTGGCCACCATCGGGGAGGGCGACGGCAGTACCTCGGTCGCCGTGGCGGGGAGCGGGGGCTGCGGGGCGGTCACCACACCGGAACCGCCGCCTCCATCTCCGTCCCCGGAGCCACCACCGCCCCCACCGCCACCGCCGCCTCCACCCCCTCCTCCGCCGCCCCCACCTCCATCACCGGAGCCGCCACCACCGCCTCCCCCTCCACCGCCGCCTCCGCCACCACCCCCGGCTCCGGCTCCGGAACCGCCGCCACCTCCGCCGCCTCCCGCGCCGGAGGTCGCACCCGTGCCCGCGCCGAAACCGGCACCGGCACCGAAGCCTTCGCCCAAGCCGTCGCCGAAGCCGTCGCCGGTCCCCTCGGTGCGTCCGGAGCCGCCGGAGCCCCGGGCCGTGGCGCTTCCGACGTACCGCAAAACCACCGGCAGGGAGCCGCGGAGCGGGCCCTCGCTGGTGTCCACGACCCTGCTGATCACCGCCCCGGCGGTGTTCGCCGTCGCCGTACTGCGGCCCCGATCGTCCCGCTGACGAGGAGATGTCCATGTCCGAATGGCTCGTCCTGAGCATTGCCATGGCCTCGGCCTGCGCGGTCGTGCTCACCATCGCAGTCCTCAACAACCGGCGGATCGCCGATGACGACGACCCGTCCCAGACACCCGACGTCATCGAGTACATGACGATGATGATCGGCGTGGTCTACGCGATCGTGCTGGGTCTGGCCATCGCCGGGGTCTGGGAGGGCCGCAGCGCCGCCCAGGAGTCCGTACGGCTGGAGGCGCAGGCGCTGCACGAGGTGCGGGAGCGCTCCTCGGTCTACCCGGTGGAGGTCCGCGACCGCATCCGCGCGGACGTGGACGCGTACGTCGCCCATGTCGTCGACGAGGAGTGGCGGGTGATGGCCGAACAGGGCACCCTCACCGAACGCGGCACGGAACTGCTGGCCCGGGTGCGGGCGGGCGTCACCGACTACGAGCCGCGGACCGAGCACGAGGGGCAGGCGTACCAGCCGCTGGTGGACCAGGTGGCGGCGGCGGACGACGCCCGCAGCTCACGGGGGGAGAACGCGGGCGAGACGATGCCCGGGGTGGTGTGGTTCGGGCTGATCATCGGGGCGCTGGTGACGGTCGGGCTGATCTTCACCCTCCAGATCCGCAGAACCTTCCGGGAACTGCTGCTGGCGGGGCTCTTCAGCGCGCTGATCGCGTTCCTGCTCTTCCTGATCTGGTCCTTCGACTCACCGTTCGGCCGGGGCGTCACGGCCACCGCCGCCCCGTTCCTCGATCTGTTCCCGGACGCCGTCCGCTGATCTCCGCTCCCCCGGCCGGTGACCCGCCGGTGAACTCGCGGGCGCCCCCGTCGGCGAACCCGCGGTGCGCCGGTCGGGGGAGAGAATGACCCGTTCGCCGGACCCCGATAGCGGTAGGCAGGACCCGCTCCTAGCGTGTCGGGCATCGAGGTGCATTTTTCCTGCTATGTGGAAATTCATTCCGCAGCTGCCCCTCGGGGAACCGGAGGAACCACCATGCGCGCGATACGTGTCGCACCCTTCGCCCTACTGGGCGCCACCGCCCTGACCCTGCTGGCTCCGTCCGCCGCCCACGCCACGCCGGACGGGGCCATCAACACGTTCAACCCGACGATCAGCCCCTCGGTCGTCGCGCCGGGCGGCCGGGTCACCCTCGGGGGCGGCGGGTGCACCGGGGAGACGACCGTCACCTCGGGCATCTTCGACACGACCGTCATCCCGAGCGGCAGCACCACGGCCACCGCCACCGTCGACACGGACGCCCGGCGGGGCGCGGTCTACGCGGTGACGTTCTCCTGCGGCTCCACCGGCACCACCCGGAACGTCAACCTGACGATCACCGCCGGGGCCACCGCCACCCCGACGCCCACGACCGCGCCGACCACGGCCCCGACCGTGAGCTCCACGGCCATCGCGCCGATCGCACCGAGCGGCGTACGCGGCGGACTCGGCGGCAGCTCCGGCACCCCGGACACCGCGCAGCTCGCGGCGGGCGCGGCCCTCGTGCTCACGGCCGCCGCCGGCACCCTCTACTTCGCCCGCCGCCGCAGTGCCGACCGCCGGCACTGACGGCACCGACGGCACGAGGTACGGTGCACACGACAGTCGCCCCGGGTCCTGGTCCAGGACTCGGGGCGACGGGCGTATCGGGCCGGGCGGGAGGTCCGACGTCCTAGAAGGCCGCATGGCTCGTCCGCCGACGCCGGACGAGGAAGACCGCGCCACCGACGGCCGCCGCGGCCACCAGTCCGCCGCCGACCTGCATCTCGGTGGAGTTCGGCCCCATCGAGCCGCCGAGGCCGCCCTGCGCGCCGTTGCCCGCGAGCACGGTGAACTTGTGCGTCGCGATGCGGTCGTTGTCACTGCACTTCACGGAGAGGTGGTAGTGACCCGGCGTGGTGTTGTTCCGGACGCGGGCGTGGGCGTAGTTGGTGCCGTCACCCGCCGACAGGCTGGTCGTCGGGAACGCGTTCGACCAGACCTTGCCGCCGTGGCCGCAGCCCTGTGCGGTGACCTTCAGCGTGCCGCCCTGGTGGACCGACTGAGGGTTGACGGCGACGTTGACCGGGCCGTTGGTGGCGGCGGCCATGGGGGCGGCGAGCCCGACAGCTGCGAAAGCGGTCACGGTGACCGCGAGAGCGCGTGAAGCACGCATCGTGTGGACCTCCAGCGGGAAACGCCCCGGAGTCCTGTCCTCCGGGAATGGATCGACGTGAACGCCTCCCATGACGAACACTCACCAGTCGACCGTCGGGTCGCACTTCGGCACTGCTCCACCCCGGTGACGCGACACGCCGTACGGAAACCCCTGAATCTGACGGAGTCGCAGGTCACAGGGCATCAGAATTTTTATCTGCTCATTACTCCGAAGGGCAGTCACCCCGGTGGGCCGGATTCCGCCCGCCACCCGTTCGCCGCTCTCTGATCGCCGCCCGGCGCCGCCGCCCCTAACGTTCCAAACGTCGCGACGAAGGGAGCACCATGGGCCGGGACTACGCTGGCGCCGAGCGGACCAGACGCGTGCCGTGGGGGGCCGTCGCCCTGGTCATGCTCACGGGCCTCGCCCTCATGCGCAACGGGGCGGAGTTCGGGGAGGAGGGCCCGCCGCAGCCGGCGGCCGCCGCCTCGCTGGACCTGAGCGGCGACGCCCCAGGGCCGGAGGTGGAGGGCGAGCAGGTGCGGCCGCTGCCGTACGCCCCCGCATCCCGGGTGAAGATCTCGTCCATCAACGTGGACGCCCCCGTCATCGACGTGAACCTGGACGCGAACGGCTGGATCGACGCCCCGCCCGCCGAGGACCCCAACCTGGCCGGCTGGTACCAGAACGGCATCGCGCCCGGCCAGCGCGGCACCGCCGTGGTCGTCGGCCATGTCGACAATATGTCGGGGCCCGCCGTCTTCTACGGGCTCGGCTCGCTCCAGAAGGGCCACCGCGTCGAGGTGGAACGCTACGACGGCCGGGTCGGGGTCTTCGAGGTCTACGGGGTCGAGGTCTTCTCCAAGAACGACTTTCCCGGCGCCCGGGTCTACGGCGACACGGGCCACGCGGAGCTGCGGGTGATCACCTGCGGCGGGGCGTACTCGAAGGCGGGCGGCTACGACGGGAACGTGGTGGTCTTCGCCCGGCTAGTCGAGACCCGCTGACGCGGCGCCGCACCCGACGCCGCTCCCGGTACCCCCGACGCCGCTCCCGGTACCCCCGACGCCGTTCCCGGCACCTCCAGCACCACACCGCGCCGCACCGCACCGGTTTCAGCCGGGAACGCCCTCCCGGTCCAGGAGCGCGGCCATCTCCCCGGGCGGCAGCGCGGGGTTGACGGCCGCGGCCGGTGCCGTACCGGGGTCCGCCAGCAGTTCCAGCAGCCTGGGCAGCGGAAGCCGCGGGTCGCGAGCGGCCGCCCGCCGCACCCCCTCGTCCGGGTCCCGGCTCAGCCGTTCGACGAGCTCCGCCGTGGCTGCCGGGTCGCGCAGGGACAGGGCGCGGGCCCTGGAGTCCGGCGCGTCGGCGCATCGCCGGGCGAGACCGGCCGCCGGGAACCCCGGCCGGGCGGTCAGCATCCCCACGGCCCGGTGTCCGCCGTGGAGGTACAGGTCGAGCAGCAGCTCCGCCGGGGCCCCGGGATGGCATTCGGCGAGCAGCAGCCGTACGGCGAAGTCCGCGTCCCCGGCCAGGAGTTCGACGCAGTCCTGCGGCAGCCCGGGGCAGACCGCGGCGCTGCGCCGCAGCCAGGTGTGCGCGGATCTCGCGCACCGCCGGAGGGTCTCCGGGTCGTGCCGCGCCTCCCCCACCCACCGCAGGGGGTCCAGCCGGTCCTCGGGCCCGACCCGCCAGTCGATCGCGGCCCGCTCGTCCTCCGAGAGCTCCGGACGCGCCGACACGGCCAGCCGGACGGCCGGGTTCCCGTGGTCCGCGAGCCCGGCCGCCAGGTCGGCGGGGAGGGCCGGGTTGAGCGCGAGCCGGGCGAGCAGCACCTCATCGGCCACCAGGCGTTCGGCGAGGGCCCGCCCGAGTCTGCCCCGCTCCGCCACCTCCCCCAGGCGCCAGTCGTCCGCCAGTGTCCGGACGAGCTCCTCGGTGCGCTCCTCGTCCTCGTCCATGACCTGGAGCGAGGCCGCGGTGCGCACGTCTCCGTCGGGGTCCGTGAGCAGCGCCGAGCGCGCGTCACCGCTGAGCAGATGCCACACACGTCGGCAGGCGGCCAGCCGGAACAACGGGTCCGCGTGCCCGGCGAGCGGAACGAGGACGTGGTCCGGCGCGGACGGGGCGTTGACCGTCTCGTACCGGACCATGCCCCGCTCGTGGTTCAGGAGCCGTTCGTACGCCCGGTCCGGCAGCGGCGGCACCTGGACGCGGTACGGGTGGGGTCCCATCGCGACCGCGAGCGCGTCGGACGCCGGTCCGTCCAGGAGCCGGGCCCGCAGTCCGGGACCGGCGGTCCAGCTCTGGGCCAGCAGGGTCCGCACCCAGCGGTCGGGGTGGGCGAGCATGGCCTCGGCGACCTCGTCGGGCAGCACGGCGCGGTACGAGAGCCGATGGGTGATCCCCCGGTCGTTCAGCGCCAGCAGCCTCAGCAGCACCCCGGCCGGAGCCGCCGGATTGCCCGCCAGGGCGTAGGCCCCGTACCGCTCTGCCATGGTTCCCCCCGCAGGTGGCGCGTCACCGGTGATGCGTCCACGCGCCCGGGGCGGCACCCCGGGCGCGTACGGGAGGCACCGTATCCTCCGGGGTCCGGCCCCGGCGGACCGGCCGCTCAGACCCGCTGCGGCACCGTGACGCGGTAGCCGTCGTCGAGCAGCCGGGGGAGGTAGCGGCGCAGGGCCGCGACGCTCTGGGACCGGTTGCCGCCCGCGTCGTGCGAGAGGACGACGGCACCGGGCGCCGCTCCGCCCAGCACCCGGCGGACGATGGTGCTCGTCCCCGGGGTGGTCCAGTCGAGCGTGTCGACCGTCCAGGCCAGCGGCTCCATGCCGAGATCGGCGCCGATCTCGAAGGAGTTGCGGTTCCACGCGCCGTACGGGGCCCGGTACCAGAGCGGCGGGGTGCCGAGCGTCGCGTCCACGATGTCGCTGGTACGTCCCAGCTCGTCGCGGATCGCGGCGCGGGAAAGCCCCGGGATCAGCGGGTGCGACCAGGAGTGGTTGCCCACCACATGGCCGTCGTCCGCCATCTCGCGCAGCAGGTCCCGGTTGCCCTCGGCCATCTCGCCGCAGACGAAGAACATCGCGCGGACCCGGTGCTTGCGCAGGGTGGCCAGGATGTCGGGGGTGTAGCGCGGGTGGGGGCCGTCGTCGAAGGTGAGCACCATCGAGCGGCCGAGGTCGGGGAGCTCCTCGAAGGGCCGGGTGCGCACGGGGGGTGCGGCGGGCCGGAAGCGGGGCGGGGTGGCCGCCGTCATGGGTTGCAGGCGGTACGCGGGCGGGCGGCCCGGTAGGCCGGAGGGCGGCCCCGGGGCCGCCGCGGGTGGGGTGCCCGCGGCGCGTGCGGGGCGGGTGGGGGTCGAGGCGGGGTCGGCGGCGATCAGATGCACGGTGGCGGCGGCCCCGAGGCCGAGGGCGACCTTCAGCAAGGTGCGGCGGTCGGGCCGGAGGTGATCACTTCTCATGGCCAACTGCTCGCACGGCCGGGCGCCCTCGCTGGCCGCCGACACCGGAGGCCGACCGTTTTGTACCCATTCGATGCAGTGCCCGGCTCGATCCGGACGAGAGGCCCTAGCCTCGGAACCGTGACAGAGCAGCAGCACCATCAGTTCGAACGCGGTACGGACGGGCCCAAGGTGATCGTCGCGGGGCTCGACGGGTCCGACTCGTCCATGCGCGCCGCCGCCTATGCCGCCGGGCTCGCCCGGCGGCAGAACGCCCGGCTGGCCCTGGTCTACGTCCAGCCCGTGATCTCCTCGGGCGCGGCGCTGGGCGTGCCCATCGGTGACACGACGGGGGAGGTCGCCCAGGAGCTGGCCGAGGAGATCCGGGAGTCGGCGGAGCGGCTGAAGGACACCTGGGACGTGCGCTGGGAGTTCCACACGTTCCGCGGCGACCCGTACAACGGGCTGGTGACGGCGGCCGAGGAACTCACCGCCGACGCCGTGGTGGTGGGGGCGTCGGAGTCGGCGGGGCACCGGTTCATCGGCTCGGTGGCCGTGCGGCTGGTGAAGGCGGGGCGCTGGCCGGTGACGGTGGTGCCGTAGCCCCTCGGCACCTCCCGGCTACTCCCCCATCACCAGGCCGTCCTTCCCCGCGCCCCGGCCGAGGGTCACGTCCCGGATGCGGTCGCGGACCTCGCGGTGGTGGCCGGCCCCTGCCTTGATGGCGGCGTTGAGGTTGACGGCCCGCCCGGTGCCGGTGTCGTACCACTGGGGAACGAACTCGGCCTTCGCGACCGTCCACCGCTCGCCGGGCCGTGCGGGCGGGGCGAAGGTGAAGCGGCCCAGGGTGCCCTGGTTGCCGCGCGGGTCCTGGACGCCCTGGTAGTTGATCATCGCACCCGCGATCTGGTCGCCCATGCCGTAGACGACCCAGGTGCCGTTGACCTTCTCGTACGCCTGCGGGACGTGCGCGTGGGTGCCGATGATCAGGTCGATGTCGGGGCGGCCCGCGTCTTGGGAGGCGGTGAGGCGGTCGGCCAGCTCCAGCTGGCGGGCGTCCGGTTCGTCCTGCCACTCGGTGCCCCAGTGCGCGGAGAGCACGACGACATCGGCGCCCGCCCGCCGGGCGGCCCTGGCCTCCGCCACGATCTTCCCCTCGTCGATCAGGTTGACCGTCCACGGCTTCCCGGCGGGCAGCGGGATGTCGTTGGTGCCGTAGGTGTACGCGAGATGGGCGACCTTCGCCGCCCGTTTGCCGGGACCCGCGGACAGGATCGTGGGCTTCGCCGCCTCGGCGGCGGAGCGGGCCGATCCGGCGTGCCGGACGCCTGCCCCGTCCAGGGCCCCGAGGGTGCGGGCGACCCCGTCGGCGCCGTCGTCCAGGGTGTGGTTGGAGGCGGTGGAGCAGGAGTCGTAGCCGGTGGCGGCGAGGGCGGTGGCGACCTCGGGCGGTGACTTGAAGGCCGGGTAGCCGGTGTAGGGGCCGCCGTCCTTCCCGTACACCGTCTCCATGTGGCAGAGGGCGAGGTCGGCGCCGGAGACGACCGGGGCGACGCCCTTGAGCATCGGCGTGAAGTCGTAGCCCCGGCCGCCCGCGTCGGCCGCCGCCCGGTCGATGACGGAGGAGTGCGGCAGGACGTCACCGGAGGCGACGAGGGTGAAGGGGCGCGGTACGTCGGCGTCCTGGCCGCCCGCGCCCCGGGCGGCGGAGGGCGGTGCGCCCGTCGGTGTGCCCGTCGGTGTGATCGGGGCGGGCTCCCGGGGCGGCTGCTGCGCGGTGCAGCCGGTGGCCGCGGCGAGCAGGAGGGCGAGGGCGGCGACGGTGCCCGGTCGGATGCGCTGCGTCATCTGCTCGACTCCATGTCCGGATGGTTACGACCGTCCGACTCAACAGATCGTCATACCGCCGAATCAAGGAGCATTGCCGCATATCTAGCTGAACTGGTCGTACCGTCCGACCCCGACGGCCCCTTGACCGTTCGCCGCACCATTCGCCGCACTGAGCGACCGCTCGTCGCACGCCTCGGTGCACCGCCTGTTCCCGCGGCGCCGAATGCGTTCGTATACGCCAGGCGGCAGCGAGGCCGCCAGGGGCCTCCCGCGGGAAAGGACGTTCATGAACACCACGACGACGACCGATGAGCGGGCCATCGCGGAGTTGCAGCGGGACCACGGCCCCGCCCTCTTCCACTTCCTGCTCGGCCTCACCTTCGGGGACCGGCAGCGGGCCGAGGACCTGGTGCAGGAGACCCTGGTACGCGCCTGGCAGCACCCGGAGGCGTTCGACGCGCCCTACGACTCGATGCGGCCCTGGCTGTTCACCGTCGGCCGCCGCCTCGCCATCGACGCCCGGCGCTCCCGCCTGGCGCGCCCCGCCGAGGTGAGCGATCTGCTGCTGGAGAGCGCCCCGGCGGTCCAGGACACCGCCGAATCGGCCGTCCATGCCCTGGACGTCCGCGAGGCGGTCCGCACGCTGAGCCCCGAGCACCGGGCGGTGCTGGTGGAGCTCTACTTCCACGGGCTGAGCGTCACCGAGACCGCCGAGGCGCTGGGCATCCCCGCCGGTACCGTCAAGTCCCGTTCGTACTACGCCCTGCGGCTGCTCTCGCGCAATCTGCCCGGCTACTCCCGGAGGTCCTCCGCCCGCAACAGCGCGAGCAGGGCCGACGCCTCCGCCACCGCCGCGTAGTCCCGGGCGCAGCCGTCGCAGCGCCGCAGGTGGCGGGCGACCCGGCAGGTCTCCTCGGCGTCCAGCGCGTCCAGGACGTACGCGCCCAGCAGCAGGCGCACATGCGGGTCATCGCCGGGGTCGGTGGTCATTCGCAGCCTCGCATCTCCTGGGCGATCCTCCGCTTCTGCCCACGCGGGGCGGCCGCCCCCGGTTCAATGCTGCGTGGAGCCCGGTACCGAGCAAGGAAAGAGGCGAGACGGGATGCGTCCCGAGGATACGGATGGGACCGGTGGGGACGGGCTGCCGGTACCGATGGCCTGGCTGTGCACCGAGTACATCGCGGACGAGCTGTTGCGCACCGGCGACCTGATGGAACCGACGACGCTGGAGTTCCGGGCCGGGCGCGACGCGCTCGCCCTCACGATATTCCTCTCCGGCCTCCTCCGGGAGCCCGCGGTCTCCCGCGCGCTGTCCGAGGCGCGCGTCGACGAGCTGCGGCTGCTCACGGCGTACGGGACCGCCTGGCGGAGCTGGGTCTGCGAGCAGCTCGCGGAGTCGGAGCTGCGGGCCCGGCCCGGTGACCCCGATCTGGCGCTGGCCCGGGCGGCCTGGCGGTGGCTGGAGGAGACCGAGCTGCTCGCCGCGGACCTGGACGCGATCGTGCCCGCGCCCCGGGAGGCGGCGGGCGGCGCGCACGGCACCGAGGGGGAGGTCCAGGTGTGGACCCCCGCCTGGCAACTGGGGCTGCCGCTGGGGCACTTGGCCGTCCATCTGTGCTGAGAAGGCCGGGCGCGGCCCGGGGCTCATGAACCGTGCACGCCCGCGCGGTACTTGGGCAGCCGGAGCGTGATCTTCATGCCCGCGCCGATCCCGGTCTCGATGACGAGCCCGTACCCGTCCCCGTACACCTGGCGCAGCCGCTCGTCCACGTTGAGCAGGCCGATACCGGTGGAGGGGGCGGTGGCCTCGCCGCGCAGGATGCGGCGCAGCCGTTCGGGGTCCATGCCGCCGCCGTTGTCCTCGATCACCACCTCGGCCTCCGATCCGGCGTCGAGCGCGCTGATGGTGATCCGGAACGGGGTGTCGGCGGGCCGCTCGCGCGCCGGGGTGCCGGTCCCCTCCAGGCCGTGCTTGACGGCGTTCTCCACCAGCGGCTGGAGGCAGAGGAAGGGCAGGGCGACCGGCAGCACCTCGGGGGCGACCTGGAGGGTGACGGAGAGCCGTTTGCCGAAGCGGGCCCGGACGAGCGCCAAGTACTGGTCGATGGAATGGAGTTCGTCGGCCAGGGTGGTGAACTCGCCGTGCCGCCGGAAGGAGTAGCGGGTGAAGTCGGCGAACTCCAGGAGCAGTTCGCGGGCCTGCTCGGGGTCGGTGCGGACGAACGAGGCGATGGCGGCGAGGGAGTTGAAGATGAAGTGCGGGGAGATCTGGGCCCGCAGCGCCTTGATCTCGGCCTCGATCAGCTGCGTACGGGAGCGGTCCAGCTCGGCCAGTTCCAGCTGTACGCAGACCCAGCGCGCGACCTCCCCCGCCGCCCGGGCCAGCACCGCCGACTCGCGCGGGGCGTAGGCGACGAGCGCGCCGAGCACCCGGTTCTCGACGGTGAGCGGGACGGCGACCGCCCAGCGCAGGGGGCAGTCGAGGTCGGCGCAGCCGCTGTCGAAGGCGGTGCCGCGGCCGCCCTCCAGCAACTCCCCGACCTGGCCCATCACGTCCTTGCCGTGATGGTGCCCGGCGCCGTCCCAGACCAGGACACGTTCCCGGTCGGTGAGGCAGAGGGCGTCGGTGCCGAGCAGGGAGCGCAGCCGCCGGGCCGAGCGCCGGGCGCTCTCCTCGGTGAGCCCGGCGCGGAGCGGGGGCGCGGCGAGGGAGGCGGTGTGCAGGGTCTCGAAGGTGGCGTGCTCGACGGGGGTGCCGACATCGCTGGGCCGCAGCGGGCGGGCGGTGCGGCGGCCCAGCAGGAACCCGGCGCCGAGGAGCAGCGCCGCCAGGACGGCGAGGACGGCGACCGAGGCCCCGGTCACCGCTCCCGCCCGGCGGCGCGCCCCGAGGTCAGGGCCTCGGGGAGGTGGAAGCGGGTCATGGCCGCGTTGGTGCCCGGCGGTATCCGCCCCGGTGTGGCGAGCGAGACGAGGATCATGGCGAGAAACCCCACGGGGACGGACCAGACGGCGGGCCAGGCGAGCAGGGCGTGCGGCCAGCCGGGCGGGGTGACGGCCCCGCTCACGGTGATGGCGACGGCGAGGAGGGCCGAGCCGCCGCCGAGCAGGAGCCCCGCGACCGCGCCCGGCGGGGTGAGGCGGCGCCACCAGATGCCGAGGACGAGCAGCGGGCAGAAGGAGGAGGCGGAGACGGCGAAGGCCATGCCCACCGCGTCGGCCACCGGCACCCGGCTGACCAGCAGCGAACCGGCGAGCGGCACGGCGACGGCGAGGACGGTGGCGAGCCGGAAGTGGCGCACCCCGCGTGAGGGCAGCACGTCCTGGGTGATGACCCCGGCGACCGCCATGGTGAGCCCGGACGCGGTGGAGAGGAACGCGGCGAACGCCCCGCCCGCGATCAGCGCGCCGAGCAGATCGCCGCCGAGCCCGCCGATGACCCGGGCGGGCAGCAGCAGGACGGCCGCGTCGGCGTCGCCCCCGTACCGCAGCTCGGGGGCGTACAACCGGCCCAGTGCCCCGTAGATGGGCGGCAGCAGGTAGAAGAGGCCGACCAGGGCGAGGACGGCGACGGTGGTGCGGCGGGCGTCGCGGCCGTTGGGGCTGGTGTAGAAGCGGACGACGACGTGCGGCAGGCCCATGGTGCCGAGGAAGGTCGCCACGATGAGTCCGTACGTGGCGTAGAGCGGGTGGTCGGCGCGGAAGACGGCGAACTGGTCGTCGAAGCTGACCCGGGGGCGGCCGTCGCCTTGCCAGGCGAGGACGAGGAAGAGGGCGGGGACCAGCAGCGCGGTCAGTTTCAGCCAGTACTGGAAGACCTGGACGAAGGTGATGGAGCGCATCCCGCCCGCCGCCACCGCGACCATCACCACGGTGGCGACGAGCACATCGCCGAGCCAGCCGGGCGCCCCGGTGAGGATCTTCAGCGTCAGCCCGGCGCCCTGGAGCTGCGGGACGAGGTAGAGCCACCCCGCGCCGACCACGAGAATGCTCACCACCCGCCGGACATGGAGCGATTCGAGCCGCCCCTCGGCGAAGTCCGGCAGGGTGTACGCCCCCGAGCGGCGCAAGGGTGCGGCGACGAAGACCAGCAGCACGAGGTATCCGGCGGTGTAGCCGACCGGGTACCAGAGCATGTCGGGGCCGTGCAGCAGGACGAGCCCCGCGACGCCGAGGAAGGAGGCGGCGGAGAGGTACTCCCCGCTGATCGCGGCGGCGTTCAGCCGGGGCCGCACGGTCCGGGACGCCACGTAGAAGTCGGAGGTCGTACGGGAGATGCGCAGGCCGAAGCCGCCGACGAGGACGGTGGCGAGGACGACGAGGGCGACCGCCACCCAGGACGCCGTGTGGTCGGGGGTGCTCACGGTGCGGGGCGGCCCTCCACCAGCCGGGCGAAGTCGCGTTCGTTGCGCTCGGCCCGGCGCACGTACCACCAGGCGGCCAGGGTGAGCGGCGGGTAGGTGGCGAAGCCGAGGACCGCCCAGACGAGGGCGGAGCTGTTCAGGGCGGCGAAGAGGAGCGGCAGGGTGCCCGCGACGAGGGCGAGCACGGCGAAGACGGTGAGTCCGGCGCGGAGCTGGCTGCGCATCAGCGAGCGGACGTAGGCGCCGCCGAGGGCGGTCTGCTCCTCGATCTCCGCCTGGGTGCGGTAGCGGGGCAGCGGACGCACCCGGCGGGGCTCTCCCGTGACGACTTCGCGCCGGGGTGCGGTCTCCGGTGACATGGGCTCGGAGTCTAGGCGGCGGCAGGCCGTGCTGGGAAGGCTTGCACGGAGCGGCTTCGGCGGAGGTCACCCCAGGTCACGAGCGTATCGACGGCTTCGCGGTCAGCGTCCGCCCTGGCGCATCAGCAGGTCGCGCAGGGCCCGGGTGTGGCGGCGGCTGACGGCGAGCTCGGCCTCCCCGATGCGCACGCTCATGCTTCCCGCGTCGAGCCGCAGCTCGTCGATCCGGTCGAGGGCCACGAGGTGGCGGCGGTGGATGCGGACGAAGCCGCGCGAGCGCCAGCGCTCCTCCAGGGTGGTGAGCGGGATGCGGACGAGGTGGCTGCCGGTCGCGGTGTGCAGCCGGGCGTAGTCGCCCTGCGCCTCGGCGTACGCGATCTCGTCGACCGGGACGAAGCGGATGACGCCGCCCAGCTCGACCGGGATCTGGTCGGCGGCGGTGTCGTTGACCGGGGCCGACCGGTCCCCGACCTGCTCGGCGACCCGGCGCACGGCCTCGGCGAGGCGTTCGCGGCGGACCGGTTTGAGGACGTAGTCGACGGCCTTGAGGTCGAAGGCGTGCACGGCGAAGCCCTCGTGCGCGGTGACGAAGACGATGAGCGGGGGCGAGGCGAACCCGGCGAGCAGCTGGGCGACGTCGAGGCCGGTGAGGCCCGCCATGTGGATGTCGAGGAAGACGACGTCGATCGCGGACGGGTCGTCGGGGCCCGCGTCCACGGCGCCGCCGATGCGGCGCAGCGCCTCGGTCGCCCCGGTGGCGCCCTCGGCGCTGCGGACACGGGGGTCGGCGCGCAGGAGGTAGAGGAGTTCCTCCAGGGCGGGTGGTTCGTCGTCGACGGCGAGTACGCGCAGCATGAGGCCGGAGTTTAGGGGCTCCGGGGCCTCCTGGCTTGAGTGAATCCCGGCTTGTTCCCGTACCGCAGTACATGCAGACGACCGAGCCCCACATCCGGGTGGGGGCCTATGCGCTGGGCGTGCTCGGGAGGGCCGACGCCTTCCGGTTCGAGGAGCATCTGGAGGAGTGTCCGCTGTGCCGTGTCCGGGCGCGCGAGCTGGCCGGGGTGGCGGCCCGGCTGGCGGTGGCCGGGCCGGTGGTGCGGCCGGGCCCCGGGTTCGCGGACCGGCTGGTGGCGGCGGTGGCGGACGGGCGGCGCCGGGCGGGGCGGCGGCGGCTCGCGCTGGTCGCGGCGGTGGTGCTGGCGGTGGGCGGCCCGTGGGCGGTGGCGGGGTCGTCGGACGGTCCGGCGGGCGACCGGCCGGGCGGGGTGCGGGTGGAGCGGTGGGTGGGGGCGGACCCGGGGTCGGGGGCGGCGGCGGTGGTGACGGCGGCGGGTCACGAGTGGGGGACGGCGGTGGCGCTGGAGGCCGTACGGATGCCGGCCGAGGGGGTGTGCGCGCTGGTCGCGGTGGGCCGGGACGGCAGCGAGGAGACGGTGGGCAGCTGGTCGGCCGGGGGCGCGGGGGGCGGGCTGGTGGAGGTGGCGGGCGGGGCGGCGCTGCCACCGGAGGGCATCGACCGCTTCGAGGTGCGGACGGCGGAGGGGCGGCGGCTGGTGACGGTGACGCGGTGAGCGGCCGGGCGGCCCGGCGGGCGGCGGGTCACTTGAGGAACTTGGACATCCTCCGGTCGGCCAGCGGTTTGCCGCCCGTCTGGCAGGTGGGGCAGTACTGGAGCGAGGAGTCGCTGAAGGAGACCTCCAGGATGGTGTCGCCGCAGACCGGGCAGGGCTCCCCCGTGCGGCCGTGGACGCGCATCCCGCTCCTCTTCTCGGACTTGAGCTTTCCGGCCTCCACCCCGGCGGAGCGCGCCACGGCGTCCTTCAGGGTGGTGCGCAGCGCGGTGTACAGGCGGGTGATGTCGTCCTCGTCGAGGTCGGCGGTCCGTTTGAACGGGGACATCTTCGCCACATGCAGGATCTCGTCGCTGTAGGCGTTGCCGATGCCCGCGATGAGCGACTGGTCGCGGAGCGCGCCCTTGATCTGGCGGCGCGCCCCGCCGACGACCGCGGCGAACGCGTCCCGGTCGAAGGCGTCGGCGAGGGGGTCGGGGCCGAGGCGGGCGATGCCGGGGACCTCCATGGGGTCGCGCACCAGGTGGACGGAGAGGCGCTTCTTGGTGCCCATCTCCGTGAGGTCGAAGCCGTCGCCGTCCGCGGTCACCAGCCGCAGGGCGAGCGGTCCCTTGCCGGGGCGCGGCGGGGCGGCCGGGAAGGAGTCCTTCCAGCGCAGCCACCCCGCCCGGGCCAGGTGGGTGCAGAGGTGCAGCCCGCCCGCCCCGATGTCGAGGAACTTGCCGTGGCGGGCGACCGAGGTGACGGTGGTGCCTTCGAGGGCGGTCAGCGGCGGGTCGTACGTCTTCAGGACGCTGATCGCCAGCGGGAGGACGCGGGCGATCTCCTTGCCGACCAGGTGGTCGCCGAGGAAGACCCGCAGGGCTTCGACTTCGGGCAGCTCGGGCATGCGTCCAGCCTGCCGCAGGCGGCGTACGGCTGCCTGTCAGACGACCGGCTCGGGCACGCGGGCGTCCGAGCCGGTCACCAGCGCCTCCAGCTCCCCGAACTCCTCCGCCACCGCCCCGGCCAGCCGGTCCAGGTCGGGCAGCGCCTTGCCGTCCGCCACCAGGCCCACATGCACCCGGCCGCCGTACGTCGACAGGGCGACGGCCAGCGACTGGCCCCGGGCCAGCGGTGCCATCGGGTAGAGCGCGCTCAGCGGGCAGCCGCCGAGCGAGAGCGCGGAGCGGGGCAGGGGCACGCTGGTGACGAGCAGGTCGAAGAGCATCCGGGCGGCGTTCGCGGCCAGGGGTGCGCCGAACCGGTGGGCCAGCGGGTGCAGTTGGTCGGCGAGTACGGCGACGGCTCCGGCGCCCTTGAGGGGCCCGGCCGCCTTGTTGCGGTCCATCGCCGCCCGGACCGCCCGGAGCCGTTCGCGGGGGTCGGCCGCGCCGACGGGCAGGTCGAGGAGGTAGGCGGAGAGGCGGTTCCCCGTCACCGTACCGCCGGGCCTGCGCCGGGAGACGGGGACCAGGGCGCGCGGGTCGGTGCCGGGCAGCGCCTCGCCGCGCTCCGCCATCCAGCGGCGCAGGGCCCCGGCGACCACGGCGAGCAGGATGTCGTTGGCGGTGCCGCCCTCGGCCCGGCGGACGCGCTGGAGGGCCGTGGCGTCCAGGTCGGCGGTGGCCAGCCGCCGGGTGCCGCTGGAGGGTGCGGTGAGGGCGGTGGAGCGCAGGTCCAGGCGGCCCGCGCGGACGACGGAGGCGCCCACGCCCAGCGCCCGGCCGACCTCGCCGATCCGGCCGAGGGCCATGCCCGCCATCTCGCGGGGGTCGGGGAGCCAGGAGCGGGGCGGGACGGCGGGACGGCCGCGCGCGGCGGACCGGGCGGTGGTGGCGGCGATCTCGTCGAAGATCCCGGCCCCGATGGCGACCGCCCGCATCCCGTCGGCCAGCGCGTGGTGCAGCTTGACCAGCACGGCGAAGGGCCCGTCGGCGGCGCCGCCGATCAGGTACATCTGCCAGGGCGGCAGCCCCCGGCCCAGCGGCTGTTCCATCAGCTCCCCGGCCAGCCGGGTGGCGCCCGCCATGAAGTCGCCGTCGGCCACGGTGACGCGGCGCACGTGCCGGTGCACGTCGAAGTCCTTGTCCACGGCCCAGGCGGCGCCGCCGACCGGCAGCAGGACGTCCCGTACGCACATCCGCAGCCGGGGGATCGCGGCGGCCCGGGTGCGGAGCAGCTCCAGGACGTGGGGCGGGGTGGCACCCGGCACCGGGGCGAAGACGGCGAGCGCGCCCAGGTGCATGGGGTGGGCGTCGGATTCGAGGTGCCAGAAGGCCAGGTCGAGCGGGGCCAGGAGTTCGGTTCCCAACAGGGGGCCTCATGTCGTCGGGGGCGGAACGGCCGTACCCCCGCAGTCAATCCTTTGCGGTCGGTTACGGTCAAGTACGGACATGTTACGTACTGTTACAGCACGGGTCTCCGCGCATCACGACCGCTCGGGGATCAGGAACTCGCACCACACGCACTTGCCGCTGCCCCGGGACTCCACGCCCCAGACGTCGGCCAGCCGGTCGACGAGCATCAGCCCGCGCCCCGAGACCCCCGACTCCCCCGCGTCCCGGCGCCGGGGCAGGGCGCTGGAGCGGTCCTCCACGTCGACGCGCAGCCGCCGCTCGGAGCCGGCCATCACCCGGATCGTCACGACGGCCCCGCCGTCGGTGTGCATCAGGGCGTTGGTGATCAGCTCGTCGGCGGCCAGTTCGATCTCGTCGGCCCGCTCCTTGGCCCCCCAGGCGCGTACCGCCGCCCGGATCATGTGCCGGGCCGAGCTGAGCGCCTCGGGGTCGTTCTGGGCGACGTGCTGGCGGAGCCGTCCGCCGGGCTGGGGGGCCTGGGCGGCCCGGCGGCGGAGCAGCAGGAGCGCCACGTCGTCCTGGCCGCCGCGCACGTCGACGGCGTCGCAGAGTTCGTCGGCCAGTTTCTGGAGGTTCTGCGGGCCGTTGGAGACGAGCGTGGTCAGCAGCTGCATGCCCTCGTCGAGGTCGGAGCCGGGCAGCTCCACCAGCCCGTCGGTGAACAGGATCATCGTCTGGCCCGGGTCCAGCTCCGCCGTGCCCACCGGGTACTCCAGCCGCCCGAACTCGGCGGAGAGGCCGAGCGGCAGCCCGCCCTCGGCGGGCATCCGGCGGCAGCTCCCGTCCACGTCCCGGACCAGCGGGTCGACATGGCCCGCCCGGACGAACTGGACGACCCCGGTGGTCAGGTCGACCTCGGCGTAGGTGCAGGTGGCGAAGCGGTCGGTGTCCAGCTCGTGGAGGAAGACGGAGGCGCGGGCCATGACGGTGGCGGGGCTGTGGCCCTCGGCGGCGTAGGCGCGCAGCACGATCCGCAGCTGTCCCATGACGGCGGCGGCGTGGGTGTCGTGCCCCTGTACGTCCCCGATGACGGCGCCGACCCGGCCGCCGGGCAGCGGGATCAGGTCGTACCAGTCGCCGCCGATGTCCCGGCCGAGCCGGGCCGAGCGGTAGCGGACGGCGACCTGGGCGCCGGGGACGGCGGGAATCCGGCGGGGCAGCATCGCCTGCTGGAGCCCCTCGGCGAGGTCGTGCTCCTGCTCGTAGAGCATGGCCCGCTGGAGGCTCTGGGCGATGGAGGTGCCGAGCGCCATGAGCAGGTTGCGCTCGTCGGGGGTGAAGCCCGCCTTGTCGCGGTAGAGCAGGCCCAGCGCGCCGATCGGGCGGGCCTGGGCGATCAGCGGCATGTAGGCGGCCGAGGTGATCCCGAGGTGGCTGATGCTGGGCCAGAGGATCGGGTAGGAGTCGGCGAAGTCCTCGGCGGACTCGATGAAGCGCGGGGTGAGCGTGCGGACGACCTCGCTCATCGGGTACTGCTCGTCCACCCGGGTGAACCGGGTGCCGGGGACGTACGCGCCCTCGGGTCCGTCGGCCACCAGGTGGATGCGGCCGGACTCCAGCAGGCCCATGACGAGGCTGGTGGCGCCCAGGTGGGCGAGGCCCTGGGAGTTCTTGAGGACGGCGATGACGTCCTTGACCGTACGGGCGTGGGCCAGGGCCGCCGTGGTGCCCTCCACCAGGCTGGTGCGCTGGCGGCGGTCGAGGTCCAGCTCCTGGCGGGCGGAGGAGTCGGCGAGCTCCTGGGTGGCGTCGCGGACGATCCCGATGATGCGGCGGGGCCGGCCGGTCTCGTCGCGGCGGACGAAGCCCTGGGTGTGGGTCCAGCGCAGGGTTCCGTCGCGGCGCTGGATGCGGAAGTAGGCGCCGTAGTTGGCGCGCCCGCTCTTGAGCGCCTGCGAGACCATCCCGTCCAGGCGTACGGCCTCGTCGGTCGGTACGCGCTGCGCGAGCGAGGCAGGCCGGTCGTCGTACTCCTCGGCGGTCAGGTCGAACACGTCGAGGGCGGGCTGGTCCATGTGCATGAGGCCGGTGTCCAGATCCCAGTCGAAGCTGCCCATACGGTTCAGGGCGAGGCTGAGGTCCGGGTGGGCGGGCCAGTCGTCCGGGAGTGACAGGGCACCCGCTACCCGATCATCCATGTGGGCCACTCTGCCACCATTTGTCCGATTCTTCGAGTGATCCGTGCGGCGGCCGGAGCGGTCGCCGCACGGGCTGAGGGGGGTGGGCCGGTCAGCCCGCGAACGGCTCGGGGATCTCGGAGTCCATCGGCTCGTCGGGCTCGCCGGGGAAGATCTGGGTCGGCTCGGGGACCGGGTCGGGCCCGTCCTCCTCCAGCTCCCAGGGCTCGTCGGTCGGCATGCCGTCGAAGTCGTCCGGCGCCTCGGTGCCGGGGTCGGGGTCCATGGGCGGCGGGCAGCCGGGCGGCAGCCCGGCCGGGTCGTCCGGGGACTCCGGGCACCGGGGCTCCTCCGGTTCGGAGGGGGCGGAGGCCGACGGGGTGGATTCGGGGGACGCCTCCTCGGAGGGACGGGCCGGTGACGGGAAGAGCAGGTCGTCGCTCGGTTCGTACGGCGGCGGGTCGTCCGGGGTCCGGTCGCGTCCGCCGCCGTCGCCGACGGTCCGCTCGATCCAGGTGTTGTCGGCGGCGTCCACGATGACCAGACCGGTGACCGGCTGGACGCTCGGCCCGACCGCCAGGATGCGGGCGGGGTCGTAACCGGGCCAGCGCTCGCCCCGGTGGGCCACCTGCCCCTTCGCGACCACCGGCGGGTCCAGCGGATTGCCGCAGGCGCAGCGGACCCTCGGCAGCCCCCGGCTGTCGGCGAGGACGGCGGTGCCCGCCTGGAGCACGGCCTGGAAGGCGGTGGCCTTTCCGGCGCTGTAGCCGTGGCTGGTGACCTGAGTGTCGGCGCGCAGGACCACCGGGGTGAGCGCCTTCAGGTAGCCCGGGATCTGTACGGCCTCGATGTCCGCCTCCCCGGCGAAGGCGCGGGCCTTGTCCCGGTCGGCGGTCAGCAGCCGGATCTGCTGCTCGACGTCGCAGGACGCCTCGGACCGGGTGCCGCCGTAGAGCCCGGGGACGGCGCCCGAGACCCGATGGACCGTACGGGTGGCGGACGCGCCGCCCTCCTCCGGACTCTCCGACCCCTCCGGTGAAGGGGTGGGGGACGGCGAGGGCGCCTCCCGGACCGTCGACTTGGTGAACGGTCCGGGGCCCGGGGCGGCGAGCGGCTGAAGGAGGACGTCCTCGGCCTCCGCGGTGCCCGTCGTGCCCTTGGTGGTGCGGTCGGCGGGGCTGTCGCACCCGGCGGCGGCGAGCAGGACCCCGGCGGAGAGTGCGGCGAGCGCGGCGCGCCGGAAACGTCTGGGTGAGCGCACGGAGCTCTCCTGACTGTCCATGACGAACGGATGGATCGTCACCATCTGTGCCGCACCGGACGCCGAGCCGCAAGCGGACACGGGGGCCACGAGCACCCGTCTTGAACACGTTCAAGAAAACCTCTACGCTCACCCCAGGAGTTGAACGCGTTCAAAGCCGGGGGTGGGGCCATGACCGTACTGGTCAACGTGATCGTGATGGTGGGCATGCTCGTCGTCGTCCCGGCGGGGCTGCGGCTGACCGGGCTGCCGGAGCTGGACCGTATCGGCAGGCTCTGGCCCCTCTTCGCGGTGCCCGGCGCGGTCGCCCTCTGGCTGCCGCGCTCCCCCGCCGCCACCGCGTTCGCCCTCTGCTACGCGCTGGGCACCGTCCTTCTCGCCCTGCACGCCCCGCGCCGCCTGATCCGGAGCCGGGACCTCTCCCCCGGCCAGGTCGCGCTGCTCACCGCGCTCGTCACCCCGGCCGTCGCGGCGCTCGCCCTGGTCGCGGAGCGCGCGGGCCACGAGCTGTTCGGCTTCGACCTGGAGATCCTCGCCCTGACCGTGCCGCACTTCCATTTCGCCGGTTTCGCCGCCGCCCTGGTCGCCGGGCTCGTCTGCCGGGTCTCCGAAAGCCGCGCGGGCCGGTTCGCCGCACTCAGCGTGCCACTGGGCACCCTGCTCGTCCTCGTCGGCTACTTCATCGGCGACTGGGCCGAACTGGCCGGGGCCGCGGTCCTGACGGCGGGCATGTGGACCGTCGGCCTGCTCACCTGGCGCCTGGGGCGCGAGCGGGGCCGGGACAGGACGACCCGACTGCTGCTGCTCACCTCCGCCGCCGTCCTGGTGGCCACCATGCTCCTCGCCCTGAGCTGGGCGATCGGCGAGGCCACCGGACTGCCCCACCCCACCCTGACCTGGATGGCCGCCACCCATGGCCTGGGCAACGCGCTGGGCTTCGCCCTCTGCTCGCTCCTCGCCTGGCAGCGCATCCGTGACCGCCACCCTTCGGAAAGCAGGACCGCATGAGCACGCTCACCTACCCCGAGACCGGCGCCACCCGGCTCGGCCCGCTCCCCCGGGGCTACCACCACCTGCACCACCGCACCCGGGTGGGCCGGGGCGCCGACGACTTCGCGGTGGCGGGGGCGGCCGTGACCGAGTGGCGGATGCACCGGGCCTCGGGAGCCCGGATCGACGCCTCGGCCCCGCGCGCGGAGCCCGGGGCGAGCGTCCGGGTGTCGCTCGGCGCGGGACCGGTACGGCTGACCGCGCCGTGCGAGGTGATCTGGACGGCGTACGGGGAGGAGGGCCGCACCGGGTTCGGCTACGGCACCCTGACCGGGCACCCGGAGAACGGCGAGGAGTGCTTCGTGGTGGAGCTGGCGGACGACGGCACGGTCTGGTTCACCGTCATGGCGTTCTCCCGCCCCGCCGCCTGGTACGCCCGGCTCGCGGGACCGCTCGTACCGCCCGTGCAGCTCTGGTACGCGCGTCGGCTGGGGCGGACGCTGCGCCGGCTCGTCGCGGCGGGCTGAACCCCGCCCACGGGCCGATACTGGCAGAGATGGAGTGGTTCTCCGCAGACGGCTACTGGCTGAGCAGGCTGGTCTTCCAGCGGACGCTGGCCGTGATCTACCTGGTCGCCTTCCTCTCCGCCGCGCTCCAGTTCCGGGCGCTGATCGGCGAGCGCGGCATCCTGCCCGTACCGGAACTGCTCCGGCGCACCCCCTGGAGGGCGGCGCCGGGGCTGTTCCGGCTGCACTACTCCGACCGGCTCTTCGCCGCCGTCGCCTGGAGCGGCTGCGCGGTCTCGGTGGCCCTGATCGCCGGGCTGGACGGCCTCCTTCCGCTCTGGGGCGGGATGCTGCTGTGGGCGCTGCCCTGGGTGCTGTACCTGTCGATCGTCCAGGTCGGGCAGGTCTGGTACGGGTTCGGCTGGGAGTCGCTCCTGCTGGAGACGGGGTTCCTCGCCGTCTTCCTCGGTACGGGGGACACCGCGCCGCCCGTGCTCGTGCTCTGGCTGCTGCGGTGGCTGCTGTTCCGGGTGGAGTTCGGCGCCGGGCTCATCAAGCTGCGCGGGGACGCCTGCTGGCGGCGGCTGACCTGTCTGGACTTCCACCACGAGACCCAGCCGATGCCGGGGCCGCTGAGCTGGTTCTTCCACCGGCTGCCCCGGCCGGTGCACCGGGCCGAGGCGGCCGCCAACCACGTCACCCAGCTGCTGGTCCCGTTCCTGCTGTTCACCCCGCAGCCGGTGGCGAGCTGCGCGGCGGGCCTGATGGTCCTCACCCAGCTCTGGCTCGTCGCGTCGGGGAACTTCGCCTGGCTGAACTGGCTGACCATCGCACTGGCGCTCTCGGTGATCGACTGGACCCCGCTCGCCGGGCGGCCGCCCGACCTGGCGGCACCGCCGCTCTGGTACGAGGTGGCCGTCATCGCGGTGACGGCCCTGGTGCTGGTCCTCAGCTACCGCCCGGCGCGCAATCTGCTCTCCCGCCGTCAGGTGATGAACCGCTCCTTCGACCCCTTGCACCTCGTCAACACCTACGGTGCCTTCGGCTCCATCAGCAGAATGCGGCTGGAAGTGGTGGTGGAGGGCACGGCCGATCCGGTCGCGGACGAGGGCGCGGAGTGGCGGGAGTACGGTTTCCGCGGCAAACCGGGCGATGTGCGGCGGCTGCCGCGCCTCTTCGCCCCGTACCACCTGCGGCTCGACTGGATGATGTGGTTCGCGGCGCTCTCCCCCGCGTACGCGCGCTCCTGGTTCGGCCCGTTCACCGAGCGGCTGCTGCGCGGCGACCGGGACACGCTCCGGCTGCTGGCGCACAACCCGTTCCCGGACGGCCCTCCCGTCCACGTGCGCGCCCGGGTGTTCCACTACCGGTTCACGGATCTGCGGGAGCTGCGGGCCACCGGCAACTGGTGGGACCGCACCTGTGTCCGGGAATTCATGCGGCCCGTGTCCCGGCCGCTCCCACCGGGGCGGGAGGGCCGGGACACGGGCCGTGAACAGCGCTGAAGCGGCCTGCGGAAGGGGCCCGCGGAAGCGGTCAGTCGATGCCGGGCAGGATGTGCGGCTCGGCGAGGTCGTCCTCGTAACCGGCCAGCCGGATCGGTGCGGACCTGGCCCACACCTCGATGTTCCGGAGCTTCTGGGGCCGGGCGGTCCGCTCCCCGTACCGTTCGGCGGGGCGCTTCTCTCGCATCGTCAGTTCTGGTGTCGTCACCGCGCACTCCTCTGTGTCGCGTCGCCCAGGGCGTCGCCGGCGCTCCGGCTTCGGTGCCGGAGACCGACCACCCCGGGCGGGGCAGGGATGGGGATATGTCGGTCGCGGTGGCGCCGTGTCGGGGCGGGACGGCGGTCGGGTTGCAGACCTGTCCCGGGACGGTCGGGGAACCTTCGTGGGCTCCTCGATGGCGTCCGTTCGCCTCAGAGTAACCAAATGAGCGGCTCCACGCTCGATAGAACGTGTGCAGTGGGTCACTTTCGGCCACTTCGGACAGCGAAAACCCGGCCCAGGAACCATCCTGGGCCGGGTCTGCGGCCACCGCACGGAAGGTGCGGTTCCGGTTGGGCCGGCCGGGGCCCGTTCGCTCCGTCTACCAGTTCGCGGGGGCGTAGTCCTTGAGGAAGCAGCCGTAGAGCGCTTCGCCGCCCTCGCCGCGCACGATCGGGTCATAGACCCGGGCCGCGCCGTCGACGAGGTCGAGCGGGGCGTGGAAGCCCTCCTCGGCGAGGCGCATCTTGTCCGGGTGCGGGCGCTCGTCGGTGATCCAGCCGGTGTCCACGGCCGTCATCAGGATGCCGTCCTTCTCGAACATCTCCTGGGCGCTGGTGCGCGTGAGCATGTTGAGCGCGGCCTTGGCCATGTTGGTGTGCGGGTGACCCGCTCCCTTGTAGCCCCGGCTGAAGACGCCCTCCATCGCGGAGACGTTGACGACATAGGAGTGCTTGGCGGCCGTCGCGGCCATGGCCGGGCGGAGCCGGCTGATCAGGATGAAGGGGGCGGTGGAGTTGCAGAGCTGGACCTCGAGGAGCTCGATCGGCTCGACGTCCTCCACCGTCTGGACCCAGCTGTTGGTGTCGTGCAGGTCCGGGACGAGGCCGCCCGCGTCGATCGCGGTGCCCGCGGCGATCCGGGCCGGGGATGCGGAGCCGGTGACCAGCGCCAGGTCCGTGACCTCCTGGGCGCTGAGGCCCTCCTTGCGGGCGGCGGGCAGGGCGGCGACGCGGTCGACCGTACCGCTGTTGAAGGTGCCGATGACCTCGGCGGCGGGCAGCGCGCCCGGGGGCAGCGGGGCGGACTCGGCGGCCACGAGCTCGCTGTACGCCTGCGGGGACCGGCGTACCGTCTGGGCCGCGTTGTTGATCAGGATGTCGAGCGGGCCCTCGGCGGCGACGGAGTCGGCCAGCGCGACGACCTGGGCCGGGTCGCGGAGGTCGATGCCGACGATCTTCAGCCGGTGAATCCAGTCGGCGCTGTCCTCCATCGCCTTGAAGCGGCGGATCGCGTCGTTGGGGAAGCGGGTGGTGATGGTGGTGTGGGCGCCGTCGCGCAGCAGCCGCAGCGCGATGTACATGCCGATCTTCGCCCGGCCGCCGGTGAGCAGCGCCCGGCGCCCGGTGAGGTCGGTGCGGGCGTCGCGGCGGGCGCGGTTCTCCGCGGCGCAGGGCTGGCAGAGCTGGTGGTAGAACGCGTCCACCTCGACGTACCGGGTCTTGCAGATGTAGCAGGACCGGGGGCGCTGGAGTATCCCGGCGATCTCGCCGACGGTGGAGGAGGAGGGCAGGACGCCCTGGGTCTCGTCGTCGATGCGCTCGGCCGAGCCGGTCGCGGTCGCCTCGGTGACGGCGCGGTCATGGGCGGTCTTGGCGGCCCGGCGCTCCTGGCGGCGGCGCTGCTTCACGGTCCGGTAGATCCCGGCGGTGGCGCGGCGGACGGCGATGGCGTCCGGGTGGTCGACCTCGATCCGGTCGAGCTCGTCGAGCACGCTCAGGCAGACGGCCAGCCGCTCCGGGTCGATACCGGGACCGAACTCGTCGGTTCCGGGAGCGAGCTCCGGGCTGTCCTCTGTCACCGTCATGGCCGTTCCTCTGTCATCCATCTTCTCGCGTCTTCTCGCCGCGGATCGTGGATCACCGCAGGCCGAAACACCCCGCTCAAGTTTGCCATGCGCGCGAGGCTGCTCCGCTCGGGTCCGTCCCGGGGTCCGTCCAGGTCCGTCCCGGGGTCCGCCCGGGGTCCTTTCGGGCGGGCGCGGGGCCCGGGTCCGGGGGGCCTCAAGAAGTTCCGGGGGAATCTCAAGAAGTTTTGCGGAAGGCAGGCATGACTTCGGAATGACCGGGAAGGCGACCGTCCGACACATTGGGTGACAGGGAGGGTGACACCATGACGGCGATGTCTGTGCGAGCCACCGGAGCGACGGCGCCGATGGGCGACGAGCTCACAGGCGCGCGGACCGACGTCGGCGCCGAGGAACTGCCCTGGGTCGAGGACGCCGGGAAGGTCGCCCCCAAGGACGCGCGGGCCCTGTCCAAGGTCTTCTTCGACCGCCTCCAGGTTCTGGAGGAGGGCACCCACGAGTACCAGTACGCGCGCAACACCCTGATCGAGATGAACCTCTCGCTGGTCCGTTTCGCCGCGTCCCGGTTCCGCAACCGGGGCGGCGACGACACCGAGGACATCATCCAGGTCGGCACGATCGGGCTGATCAAGGCGATCGACCGCTTCGACCTCTCCCGCGAGGTCGAGTTCGCCACCTTCGCCGTCCCCTACATCGTGGGCGAGATCAAGCGCTTCTTCCGCGACACCACCTGGTCCGTGCACGTACCGCGCCGCCTCCAGGAGCTGCGGGTCGACCTCGCCAAGGCGAAGGAGCAGCTCTCCGCCGAGCTGGACCGCGACCCCACGGTCAAGGAGCTCGCCGCCCACCTCGACCTGCCCGAGGAGGAGATCATCGAGGGGCTCGTGGCCGCCAACGGCTACTCCGCTGGCTCCCTCGACACCCCCTCGGCCGACAGCGAGTCGGGCAAGGAGCAGCGCGCGTACGCCGATGTGCTCGGCGAGAACGACCCGGCCATGGAGACCGTCGAGAACCTGCACACCCTGGCACCGCTGCTGGAGCAGCTGGACGACCGGGAGCGCCGGATCGTGCAGATGCGGTTCGGGGCCGAGATGACGCAGGCGCAGATCGGTGCGGAGCTGGGCGTCTCCCAGATGCATGTGTCGCGGCTGCTGACCCGGATCGTGAAGCAGTTGCGCAAGGGGATGAGCGTGGAGGCGTGAGCCCCCGCACCCCCTGAACCGAACCAAGGGCTCCGCGCCCCGCCGTTCGTCCGGTCGGGCACCCGGGAGGGTGCCCGGCCGCTCCTGTCCGGGCGGCGCCCTGCGGCATCTGCCGGGGCCGCCGATCACATATGCTTCCCGACGATCGGCCGGATGGTCCGAACCCGGTCGTCCGAGGGGGTGGAGGGGTTGGCCGAGACACCCATGGGCATGTCTCTGAAACCTGTGGGCACCGCCGGCATCCCCGCACAGCAGGAGGCCACCGGGGACTCCTCCCCCAGCGCCCTGCTGTGGAACGTCGACGCCACGATCCTCCTGGTGGAGGACGACGCGGGTGACGCGCTGCTGGTCGAGGAGATGCTCACCGACAGCGAGCTGGACTCCGCCCTCACCTGGCGCAAGACGCTCGCCGAGGCCCGCGCCTTCCTCAACACCTGCGCCACCCCGGTCTGTGTCCTGCTGGACCTGCACCTCCCGGACGTCCACGGCCTGGACGCCGTACGCCAGATCCTGGAGTCCGACAGCGACGCCGCGATCGTCGTCCTCACCGGCCTGGAGGAGTCGGGCACGGGGCTGCGGGCGGTCGCCCAGGGCGCCCAGGACTACCTGGTCAAGGGCAGGCTGGACCCCGAGGTGCTCTCGCGGGCGATCCGCTACGCCCTCCAGCGCAAGGAAGTGGAACGGGCGGCGGCGGCGCTGCGCTCCAATCAGCTGATCGCCCAGGAGAACGCCCGCCTGGAGCGCGGTCTGCTCCCCGTCCCGCTGCTGCGCGACGACCGGTTCCGGGCTCGCGCCCGGTACGAGCCGGGGCGCGTCCACGGGCTGCTGAGCGGTGACTTCTACGATGTCGTGCAGACCTCCGACGGCACGGTCCACGCGGTGATCGGCGATGTCTCGGGGCACGGTGCGGCGGAGGCCGCGCTCGGGGTCTGCCTGCGGGTGGCGTGGCGTACCGCCGTGCTGTGCGGGACCTCCCACCTGGAGCAGATCGAGCTGCTGGAGGAGATCCTGGTCGCCGAGCGCTCGGACTCGCATGTCTTCGCCACCGTCACCTCCCTGGCCTTCGCGCCCGACGGGCGCAGCGCGCAGATCGTGCGGGCGGGCCACCCCGGCCTGCTGCTGCGCCGGGGCGAGAAGGTGCACTGGGTGGAGCCGGAGGGCGGTATGGCGCTCGGGCTGCTGCCCGGAATGGGCCGGTGGCAGACGGTCGACCTGCCGCTGGAGCCCGGGGACGGTCTCGTCCTCTTCACCGACGGCCTCTTCGAGGGGCGCAACGGCCCGGAGAGCCGTCTCGGCGAGGACGGGCTGCTGGAGATGGCGCGGGCCCACGGGCAGCTGCCGGGCCGCCGGTTCGTCGACGCGCTGGTGGCGGGAGCCGCCGAGGGAGCCGCCCCCTACGGCGGCCTTGCGGACGATGTGGCCGTCCTGCATCTGGGCTGGGGATCGGAACTTTCATGAACACGCGACAGTCCACGGGTACGGGAGCGACGGCGGGCGCCCGGCGCGCCGGCCTGGCCGCCCGGCTCTCGGTGCAGAACTGGGTGCATCTGATCCTCGGCGGTTTCGTCGTGGTCGTCTGCGCCTGCCTGGTGATCGGCGGGCTCGTGCTGGCCCGGATGTCCGACCGCACCACCGAGCTGGTCGACCGAATACAGCCCGCCCGGTCGGCCTCCTTCCAGCTCCAGAACGCGCTGCTGGACCAGGAGACCGGGGTCCGCGGTTTCGCCCTGACGGGCGACGACTCGTTCCTCGAACCCTATGAGGCGGGCAAGGTGGCCGAACGGGAACGGCTGGCCCGGGCCCGGCAGCTGGTCGGCGGGCAGAAGCAGTTCGCCGAGGACCTCGACGCCATCGAGACGGCCGCCCGGCAGTGGCGGAAGAACAAAGCGGAGCCGCTGCTGCGGATCGTCCGCGAGCAGGGGCCGAACGAGTCCGGTACGGCGGCACAGCTCCAGAGCAGCAAGGCGGACTTCGACGAGCTGCGGCGGGCCTACGGCACCCAGCAGGACCGTCTCGCCGAGGCCCGGGACACCGCACGGGCCGAGCTGAACGACGCCCGCACCACCCGCGACCAGGTGCTCGTCGCGCTGGTGGTCGTCTTCGTCCTGACCGTGGTGGCGCTCAGCACGCTGCTCCACCGGGTGGTGGGCGTTCCGCTGAACCGGCTGCGGGTGGCCTCGGAGCGCGTACGGTCGGGGGCCTTCGGCCAGCGGATCGAGGTCAAGGGGCCCTCCGACGTCCAGGCGGTGGCCGGGGCGGTCGAGGACATGCGGCGGCGGCTGGTCGACGAGCTGGACGGGGCGCAGGGCCGTGAGACCCTGCTCGCCGAGCAGACGGAGGAGCTGCGCCGCTCCAACTCCGAGCTGGAACAGTTCGCGTACGTCGCCTCCCACGACCTCCAGGAGCCGCTGCGCAAGGTCGCCTCCTTCTGCCAGCTCCTGGAGAAGCGGTACGGCAACGAGCTGGACGACCGGGGCAAGCAGTACATCGCCTTCGCGGTGGACGGGGCCAAGCGGATGCAGGTGCTCATCAACGACCTGCTGACCTTCTCGCGGGTGGGCCGGGTCCACGAGGGCTGGAAACCGGTCGATCTGGGCCGGTCGCTGGACCGTGCGCTCGGCAATCTGACGCTGGCGGTCGAGGAGTCCGGGGCCGTGGTCGAGCGGCCGGACACACTGCCCGAGCTCGTCGGGGACGGCACGGCGCTCACGATGGTCTGGCAGAACCTCATCGGCAACGCGGTCAAGTTCCGCCGCGCGGACGTGGAGTGCCGGATCACCGTCGCGTGCGTACGCGAGGACGAGAGCTGGCATCTGACCGTCTCGGACAACGGGATCGGGATCGCGCCCGAGTTCAAGGACAAGGTGTTCGTGATCTTCCAGCGGCTGCACGCGCGCGACGAGTACGAGGGGACGGGCATCGGCCTGGCCCTCTGCCGGAAGATCATCGAGTTCCACGGTGGCCGGATCTGGCTGGACGCCGATCCGGGCGAGGGCACCCGCATACACTTCACCCTGCCTGCCGCGCCCGAGGCGCCTCAGCACACCACGGCGGAGCTCCTCGCTCCGGCCCTGACCGCCAGCCAGCCGGGAGACCCTTCGTGAACAGCCCCGTACAGCCCATCGAGGTCCTCCTGGTCGAGGATGATCCCGGCGACGAGCTCATGACCCGTGAGGCGTTCGAGGACAACAAGATCCGCAACACCCTGCACGTCGTGCGCGACGGCCAGGAGGCGCTGGACTTCCTCTACCGGCGCGGCGAGTACGCCGACGCCCCCCGCCCCGACCTGGTGCTCCTCGACCTGAACCTGCCCAAGTACGACGGCCGGCAGGTGCTGGAGCAGATCAAGGGCGACCCCGAGCTGTCGCTCATCCCCGTGGTCGTGCTCACCACCTCCTCGGCCGAGGAGGACATCCTGCGCAGCTACAAGCTGCACGCCAACGCGTATGTGACCAAGCCGGTGGACCTGGACCAGTTCATCGCGGCGGTGCGCCAGATCGATGAATTCTTCGTGACCGTGGTGCGGCTGCCCGGACGTGCGTAGGATCGGTCCGGACTGCCTGGAGTGGGAACCTTCGACGCGGGTAGACGAATGGCGGAAACAGGGTCTCCGACCTCACTGCGGCGCCTGGCTGGAGCACATGAACAAAGAGGTCACCTCACCACCGGAAGACCCCGGTTCGCCGCCGGTGGACCCCAGTCAGGGCCCGCGGTCCACCGAGGTGCTGCTCAGCGCCGAGGTCTTCGACGGCGAACCGGGCTGCATCGCGCTCGCGCGTGCCCTGGCGGACCGTTTCCTCACCCGGCTCGCGGTGGAGTGCCTGGCGCCGATCGGTGAGCACACGCGCAGCGATCTGATGCTGGCCGTGAGCGAGCTGGTCACCAACGCCGACCGCTACAGCCACGGCCCGTACCTCCTGGAGCTGGAGGGGAACGCGCAGCTCATCAGCGTCACGGTGTATGACAGCAGTACGGCGATGCCCGTGCTGTACGGCCCCGACCCCTCCCGGCTGGGCGGGCACGGCATGGAGATCGTCGTGGCCCTGTGCGACCGGCTGACGGCTGAGCGGGTGCCGGTGGGCAAGCGCATCCGCGCGGAGTTCCAGCTCTCCACCTGACGTGGATACGGCGATGGCCCCGTGCACGTGTGCGCGGGGCCATCGGCGTGCCCGGATCAGCTGCCGCCGTCGTCGTCCTGGCGGCCGAACCAGTCCAGGCAGACCACCAGCGCGTCGTCGAGCGTCTCCGTGACGCGGTATTCGGCCAGTTCGCCGAGGATCGCGCGCGGGACGGTGGCCGCCGGGAGCAGCCGCGTCGACTGGATGGCCCGGGCCAGCGCCCGGTCCCCGTACGCCTCCCCCGCCGGGGACACCGCCTCGTAGACGCCGTCGCTGAGCAGCAGCAGCCGGTCGCCGGGCTCCACGTGGAACTCCTGGACCGTGTAGTGCGACTCCTCGAACATGCCGAGCGGAAGCTGGGCCTCCAGCTCCATGCGCCGGACGGTGCGGCCCCGCTGAATCCACAGCTGGGGCGATCCGGCGTCGACGACGCCGACCCGGCCGGTCGCCAGCTCGAAGCGGAGCAGCAGGGTCGAGACATGGGAGGCACCCCGGTGCTGGTCGTACAGCGCCTGGTCGGCCAGGGCCGCCTGGTCCGCGATGCCGATACCGGCCCGGCGGGCGTTGCGCAGGGCGTTCACCGCGAGATTGGTGAGCAGGGACGCCTGTATGCCCTCGCCCATGCCGTTGGTCACCGCGAGGGTCAGCTCGTCGGCGTCCGCCGCCCAGTCGAAGTTGTCGCCGTGTATGGAGTACGCGGGCTCCAGCTGGGCGCCGATGGCGAACTCGGCGGCGGTGCAGGCCCGGGCGGGCAGCAGCTGCCACTGCATCTCGGCGGCCAGGGTGAGCCGGGTGGTGCGCCGGGCGCGCTGGTAGACGTCGGTGTCCCGTTCGGCGACCAGGATCTCGTGGCCCAGCAGGTCGGCCACATGCGTCAGCTCGCCCACCAGGTCCGGGGCCGACCGCTCGGCGGGCAGCCGTACGGTGAGGATGCCGAGGCGTTCACCGCGTACGGTCACCGGGAGGTAGTGGTCGACCGCGTCGCCGTGCCTGACCTGCTGCTCACGGGGCTCCTGGCTGCCGAAGGCCCGGCCCTCCGCGCTGTTGTGCAGGGAGAGCGGCTCCTCCTCGCCGTCGGGCGGCCCGAGGCGCTTGAGGACTCGCAGACCGTAGTCGGCCAGATGCAGCTCCACCGCCAGCGCTCCGTAGGCGTCGGCGAGCAGGGTGCGCAGCGTTTCCAGCAGCGCGTGCGGAGCGGCGGCCCTGACGGCCGTCTCGATGTCCGGTCTTCTGTTCACGGTCTCTCGTGCATTCTTCGTCCTGCGACGTGGTAGGGGGCGGAGGCGGGCTGACAAGCGGGGTCGGCGGATGACACAGTGGACAGATGCCCCACACCGCACGCCGCCCGCGCACCCGGGCAGAGGTGTCCGCCGACGCCTCCGCGGCCTCGGAGCTGCTGGAAGTGCTCTGGGGCCGTGGCCAGGAAGCAGCCGCTTCGGGAACCGTATCGCCCTCCCAGCTCCGGGCCCTGCTCGTGATCGAGAAGCAGGAGGGCACCAATCTGCGCTCGCTCGGCGAGGCGCTGGGCTCGCGGCCGCCGTCGGTGAGCCGGCTGTGCGACCGCATGGAGGCGATGGGTCTCGTCCAGCGGGCGCCGAGCCCGACGAGCCGACGCGAGGTGGAGCTGCGGCTGAGTCTGCGTGGCCGGGCCCTCCTCGAAGAGTACCGGGCACTGCGGGCCCGCGAGGTGAGTGCCGTACTGGAACGGATGGAACCGGCCGCCGTGGCCGCGCTCGCGGAGGGCCTGGCGGCCTTCCACGCGGCGGCTTCGGAGCGGCTCTCGCCGGAATCGGGTGCGGCGGGCCCCCTGCTCCGCGATGATGTCGCCGACAGCGCCTAGCCTCATCCAGCCCCTGCTTCCGCTTGTCCCGGGCGGGTCACCGCCGACGGCTGGTCCTCCAACCGTTGCGGATCAGATTGTTACCCAATGGAGAATGTTGTCAAATGGCAACTGTTCCTTCTATCGTTACGGTCGTACCCCGCCGTGAGCAGGGACGGAAGATGCCGACCCGTCCGGCACATCGGCGTCCGTCGTCCGACCGAACCGCCCGAGGTGCCTTCCGTGCAACCACCGCCCAGCGAAGACAGAGCAGTCAGCGTCATCACCCGTCAGGAACGGGGCGCTCTGGTCCTCACCGTCTCGGGTGACCTCGATATCGACAGCGTCCCGCCGCTCGGCCGGGCTCTGGAAGCAGCGGCCGGGGAGGGCACCGGTCCCGTGGTCGTGGACCTCTCGGGCGTGGGCTTCGCCGACTCCACCACGGTCAACGTGCTGCTCCAGGGGCAGACCGCGCTGGGCGGCCGGCTGCGGCTCGCCGCGCCCTCCTCGTTCGTCCGGCGGCTGATCGGGATGATCGGCCTCGACAGCGCGATCCCCGTCCTCCAGAACGTCGACGAGGCCATAGACGCGCCGCTGCCGTCCTGACCCTCCCCGCGTCCTCCCAGCCGGGTGGTCCGTGGCCGGGCGCGGCTGCCGACTACCCGGCGGCCGGTCCCGGGGCGCGGTCGAAGACGCAGTCGCCGCAGAGCCCGCCGCCCGGACAGCGCCAGTACAGACAGCAGCTGCGCCGCCGGAACTCCGGGCCGTGCGGGGAGCCGGTGGAGCGCAGGTCGGGGTGGTCGAACAGCTCGGCCGCCAGCGCGCGGGCCCGCCGCGCCACATCCGGCCGCCCGTTCCCGCGCGACCAGGCGACCAGCTCGCGTACGGCCCCGGCGAGCGCGGACCCGGCGTTGCCCCGGAGCAGCTGCGGGGAGATGTTCCCGTCGCGGCGGACGGCCTCGGCCAGCGGCACCAGGTGGCCGTACTGGACCTGCTCCCGGATGGCCCCGGCCGTCCCGGGCAGCTCGCCGGGGTCCGCGAGCCACAGATCGTCCGGCGAGGTGTGGAGCGGGTCCCAGTGCAGGGCGTCCGGTACGAGGACGGGGATGCGCCCGAAGAGCGCGGCCGGGCCCAGCGCGATCGACCAGAGGCGGGCGGCGAGGCCGAGGTGGGCGATGGAGGCGGCGACACGGCGCTCGGGGGCGGCCAGCCGCGCCGCGACCCTGTCGACCCGGGCAGTCAGGGGCGCGGTCCCGCCCGCGTACAGCTCCGCCAGCGGCCGGTGGGCGCCGCCGGGCACCGGAGCGGTCCGCAGCGCGAAGAAACCGCCCACCGACGCCGTCTGCGCCAGGTCCATGCACCCGCTCCTCACTCGCCGCTGTCACCGGAGACCCGCCGCGGCCGCCTGAGCGGCGCCGGAGTGCGGCGGTCGTCCGGCGACCGGGTGTACCGGCTCCGCGGCTCACCGTATCCGCCGGCGCACAACTTCTGACGGCCGGGTGCAGGGGGGCTACCGTCGAGGGGAGGACCTTGATCCTCCGTCCGTACTACTGGGGCAGTACGCGACATTGACGTCTCAAGGACGACGACGTGGGGCCCCGGACGGGACATCGTGGTGTACATGAGCTCCCTCGCGCTGTCCGTGCTGCTGTCACTGGTCTCCGCGGTCGCGTACGCGGCCGGGGCGATCGTCCAGGAGCGGGTGGCCGCGCGCGGTGACAACTCCCCGCACGCCCTGGTGCGCAACGCGGTCTGGTGGGTGGCCGTGCTGCTCAACGGGGTCGGCGCGGTCCTGCACGTGGTGGCCCTCGCCTACGGGCCGCTCAGCCTCGTGCAGCCGCTCGGCGGGCTGACGATCGTCTTCGCCCTGCCGATGGCCGCCCTGTTCGTCGGACGGCGGGCCGGGGCGACGGCCTGGCGCGGGGCGCTCATGGCGACGGCCGGTCTCGTCGGGCTGCTGGCGCTCACGGGCAACGCCGAGCCGCACACGCTGCGGGGCCCCGAGCAGCTGGCGCTGGCCGCGGGGACCTTCGGGGCCCTCGCGGTGCTCACCCTGTTCGCCCGGGCGGTGAGCCGGCCGGTGCTGCGGAGCGCGGTGCTGGCCACGGGCGCGGGGGTGGCGTTCGGGATGGCCTCGGTGTTCACCAAGACCGTGGCCATGGAGTGGACGTCCGGTTCGGTGCGCTCGGGGCTGCCGACGCTGCTGGTGATCGCCGTGCTCGCGGCGGCGGGCCTGCTGCTCGCCCAGGCCGCCTACCGGGGTGCGGGGCTCGCCGCTCCGCTGGCGACGGTGACAGTGGTCAACCCGGTGGTGGCCGCCGCGATCGGGATCACCCTGTTCGGCGAGCACTTCCGCCACGGCTGGACGGGCACGGTCCTCGCGCTCGCCTGCGGGGCGCTGGCGGCGGGCGGTCTGGTGCTGCTGACGAAGGAGCGGCTGAGCGCGGAGCAGACCGCCGCGAGGCTGCGGCTGGAGCGTACGGCCGAGGCGGTCGCCCGGGCGGCGGGGGCCTCAGGGGCCGGGGTCTCAGGGGCGGAGGGCGCCGCAGGGACCGTAGAGGGTGCGGGTGCAGGTACGTGGGCGCGGTCCGGCGGCGGGTCGGCCGCCACCGGGTCCACCGGGTCCACGTACGTTCCGCCGCTGTCCGCGCCCCTGCGGCCGGGCAGCGCGGTTCCGCGTGTGCGGTTCGGCGGCCCGCGCCGGGCGGGGCGGGGCCGCCGGGGTGAGCCGGCCGCCGCCCCCGGGCCGGAGCGGACGGTTCAGACCCTGACGCCGCCTGCCCGCAGGTAGGCGAGCGGGTCGATGTCGGAGCCGTAGCCGGGGCCGAGGCGGACCTCGAAGTGCAGGTGCGGACCGGTGCTGTTGCCCGTGGACCCGGAACGGGCGATGCGCTGTCCGCCGGAGACCGACTGCCCCTCGCGCACATTGAGCGCGGAGAGGTGGGCGTACTGACTGAACTTGCCGTCCTCGTGGCGGATGACGACCTCGTAGCCGTACGCCCCGGCCCAGCCCGCCGAGACGACCCGGCCGGGGGCCACGGCCTTCACCGATGTGCCGGTCGGTACAGGGAAGTCGACGCCCGTGTGGTAGCCGCTGGACCAGGAACCGGCCTGCCGGTACGCGGTTCCGGTGGCGGCGGTGACGGGGGCGCTGAGGCCGGAGCGCTGCGCGGCGGGCTGGGCGGGGGCCTGCTTCGGCTGCTCGGGCGCGGCCTTCTTCGGCTCCGTCTTCTTCGCTTCCGCCTCGGGTGCGGCGGCCCGCTGCTCGACCGTGCGCGGCTCGGCCTTCCTGGGCTCCGCGGCCTTGGGCTTGGCCGCCGTCCGCCGTTCGGGGGCCTCGGGAGCCTTGGAGGTCTTCGGGGCTGTCTGCGTCCCCTGCCGCGGTGCGGGCTTGCGGGAGCTCGGCCCGTCGCCGCCGCGCGGCGTGAGGCTCAGCCGCTGGCCGGGGAAGATCAGGTCGGGGTCGTCGCCGACGACCGTACGGTTGGCCTCGTAGAGGCGCTGCCAGCCGCCCCGGACCCGCTGGGCGTCCGCGATCCCGGAGAGGGAGTCGCCGTTCGCGACGGTGTACGCGTCACGCTTTCCCGGTACATGCGTCGGTGTGGCGGCGGGCGCGACCTTCGGCTGCCGGGGCGGGGCGCTCTGCGGCGCGGCGGCCTGGACGGGCCGGTTGCCCGCGCTCTGCGGGGCGGTGCCGGGCGCGTCGCCGCCCCGGGTGAGCCCGGCCCGCACGGAGCAGGTCGGCCAGGCTTTCGGGCCCTGGCCGTCGAGCACCCGCTCGGCGATGGCGATCTGCTGGTCCCGGGTGGCGAGATCGGCGCGCGGCGCGTACTGCGTACCGCCGAAGGCCGCCCAGGTCGAACCGCTGAACTGGAGCCCGCCGTAATAGCCGTTGCCCGTGTTGATGGCCCAATTCCCGCTGGATTCGCAGGCGGCGACCTTCTCCCAGACCTCCCCGGATGCGGCTCCCGCCGGGGAGGCGGCGATGAGCGGGAGCGCCAGGCCCGCGCCGCCCGCCGTGACCGTGAGCGAGGCACGGTTGATCCGGCTGGGCTGATATCTGCGGTGCCGACCGGTTGCGGCCATAGCTGGGCTCCCCCACTGGCGTTGGGACACGTCGCAAGCGGCAACGTAGGGCGGCGCGGAGAGTGATCACAAGGGAAAGGCGATAGTCGGCCGCCGACACCGGTTCTGTGGCTGGATTCCGCCCCTGTGGCCCGATTCGGTACCGCCCGAACGGGCCTTGCGCCGGGGCGGTCAACGGGCCTTGCCCCAGGGCGGTTCGGGCCCCCGGCGGCAGATCCGTCCGCGACGGCTCAGAACGCGTCCAGGGACTTGTCGAACACACCGCCCAATGCCCCGTACGCGCTGCAGCGGACCGAGTGCCTCGCCCTGCGGCGCAGGCCGAACCCCACGGTGAGGAACAACGCGAAAAGCCCACCGATGACCATCGCCACGACCGGGTTGTAGACGAAGTACGCGAAGCACGCGATGCCGGTCCACACGAGGATCGGCAGGAACGAGCCGCACAGCACCATCCAGAGCCTGATCCGGTCGGCTCCCGACGGCAGCAGACCCTTGTGGAACACCTCGATGTGATTCCTGGTCACACAGTGTTCGGGTCGCATGGAGCCATCAGATCACAGGCGGCAGGCGGCTCGGCAGTCCGCCGGCGGTCACGATCACCCCGAACTCCCGCCGACCCATGGAGAGCGCTCTCCACCGGTGCTATAAAGGCGCTCATGACGGATGACCGGCGGTCGGCAGGCACACCCACCCTGGAGGACGTGGCGCGCGCGGCCGGAGTCTCGCGCGCCACCGTCTCCCGGGTCGTCAACGGCGTACGGAACGTCGATCCGGCCATCCAGGAGGTCGTACGGCAGGCGGTCTCCGTCACGGGCTACGCGCCGAACCGGGCGGCCCGCTCCCTGGTGACCCGGCGCGCCGACGCCGTGGCCCTGGTGGTGTCGGGGGCGGGCACCGAGGCGGAGGCGGGCCAGGAGGACTCCGTCCCTCAAAGGTTCGGGGGCGCGCCCGGGGGCCCGGGCTCCTCCTTCACCGCGCAGGTGTTCGCCGACCCGTTCTTCGGCCGGGTGGTCACCGGAGTGGTCGACTACCTGAGGCCGCGCGGGATGCATCCGGTGCTGATGTTCGCGGAGACCGCGCGGGCCCGCGACGAGGTGGTGGCGTATCTGCGGCAGGGCAGTGCGGACGGGGCGCTCATCGTCTCCACGCACGCCGAGGACCCGCTGCCCGGCCTGCTCACGGAGGCGGGACTCGCGGCGGTGCTCTACGCGCGCCCCGCGCGCCCCGTCCGGATCAGTTACGTCGACCTCGCCCACCAGGACGGCGCCCGGCTCGCGGCGGAGCACCTGCTGGCGGTAGGCCGCCGCCGGATCGCGACGATCAGCGGGCCGCTGGACGTACCGGCGGGCCAGGCCCGGCTGGCCGGTTTCCGGGACACGATGGAGCGCCACGGGCACCCGTACGTCCCCATCGCCGAGGGGCGGTTCACCCAGGAGAGCGGCGAGGCGGCGATGGGGCGGCTGCTGGCGGAGCATCCGGATCTGGACGGGGTCTTCGCCGCCAACGACCTCATGGCGATGGGGGCCTGCCATGTGCTGCGGGAGCACGGGCGCCGGGTGCCGGAGGACGTGGCGGTGGTCGGCTTCGACGACAGCAGCGCGGCCCTGGCGTGCCGGCCGCCGCTGACCACGGTCCGCCAGCCGGTGGAAGCGATGGCCGCCGAGATGACCCGCCTCCTCCTGGACCGGCTGGCCCGCCCCGGCTCCCCCGCCACCTCGGTCATCTTCGAACCGGAACTGGTGGTACGGGCGTCGGCGTAGGAGCCCCCTTCCGCTCCCTGCCCGGGGTGGAGCCGTCAACTCGCCGTCGTACGGCTCCGGTTGCGTACCGTCTCCGTCGCCGTCCGCGCGGGCGCGCCATGGCTCTCCGGGCGGGTGCCGGGGGCCGGGCGGCTGCCGCCCCGGGTGAGGAAGTCGGCCAGCGGGAGCGTGGCGGCGCCGACCGTGACCGCGTCCGGGCCGAGGCGGCCCATCTCGATGGTGGTGCGGGCCGCCGCGTGGCGCAGGGCGTACTCGTCCGCGTACCGGCGGATCTCGGGAAGCAGGTGGGGGCCGAGCAGTAGGCCCGCCCAGCCGCCCAGCAGGACGCGTTCGGGCAGGAAGAGGTTGACCAGGTCCGCGAGGGCCGCGCCGAGGCATTCGGCGGTCTCGTCGAGGAGGGAGAGCGCGGTCCCGTCGGGGGCGGGGCCGCCGGGCGGGGGGTAGGCGGCGGCGAGGAGGGCGGCGAGGGCGGTCTCGTCGTCGGCGTCCTCGGGGAGCGGGCCGCCCGCCTCGCGCCAGCGTTCGCGCAGCGCCTCCGCGCCGGCGTACGCCTCCAGACAGCCGATGGAGCCGCAGCGGCACCGGCGGCCGCGCAACTGGACGGTGGTGTGGCCCCATTCGAGGGCGAGGCTCGTACGGTCCTCGGCGAGGATGTCGCCGTGGTCGACGCAGGCGCCCACCCCGGAGCCGATGAGCGCGACGGCGGCGGTGCCCGCGCCCCGCCCGCCGCCGAACCACATCTCGGCCCGGCCGAGTGTCTTGGCGCCGTTGTCGATGAAGAGGGGCACCTCGGGGGGCACGTCGACGGCCTCGCGGAGCAGTTGCTCGAAGGGGACCGCGTGCCAGCCGATGGTCTGGCCGTGGACGACCGCGGTGCGCCGTCCGTCGGGCCCTTCCGGCCCTTCGCGCTCGATGATGCCGGGGACCCCGATGCCGATGCCGAGCAGCCGGTGCGGGTCGGCCCCGGCGTCGCGCAGGACATCGGCGACGCCCGTACGGACGTGGGCGACGATGCGGTCGACGTCGTAGCCGTGCTGGGCCAGCAGCCTTTCGGTGCGGGCCAGTTCGGTGAGGGAGAGGTCGAACAGCTCGACGCGGACCCGGGTCTCCCCGATGTCGATGCCGACCAGCAGCCCGCCGTCCGGGGCGACCCTCAGCAGGGTGCGGGGGCGGCCGCCGTCGGAGTCGACGATGCCCGCCTCCTGGAGGAGGCCCTCGGCGGAGAGCTCCGCGACGACGTTGCTGATGGAACCCGAACTCAGCCCGGTGGCCGGTCCGAGCTCCTGACGGCTCAGCGGACCGTCGAAATACAACCGTTGCAATACCCTCGCCCGGTTGCCCCGCCGCAGGTCACGCACGGTTCGTCTGTTGCGCTCGGCCATGGTGCTCCTTCCCGTTCAGGAACATACCCGGTCCCAGACCTTGACGCGACCTTCCCTCACCTCTTAAATCACGGCATAAATTAAGTCATGGAGGCCGTTCGGTTCCCGAACGCAGCCACCCCCGGAAAGGGGCCACCTCACATGCGTCACGTCAGAGCCGCAAGCGCCGTCACCCTCGCCCTCGCCATCGCCGCGGCCGCCACCGGATGCGGCGGCGGATCGACCGGCACGGGGTCCAACGAGTCCCCGAAGACCCTCACGTACTGGGCCTCCAACCAGGGCCCCAGCATCGAGGCCGACAAGGAGATCCTCACCCCTGAGCTGAAGAAGTTCGAGAAGGAGACCGGGATCAAGGTGAAGCTGGAGGTCGTGCCGTGGGCCGACCTGCTGAACCGCATCCTCGCCGCCACCGCGTCCGGTCAGGGCCCGGACGTGCTCAACATCGGCAACACCTGGTCGGCCTCGCTCCAGGCGACCGGCGCGCTCCTGCCGTGGGACGAGAAGAACTTCGAGGAGATCGGCGGCCGGGACCGCTTCGTCGACTCGGCGGTCGCCTCGGCCGGCAAGGAGGGCGAGCCGCCCGCCGCCGTACCGCTGTACTCGCTGGCGTACGCCCTCTACTACAACAAGAAGATGTTCGCCGACGCGGGCATCGAGAAGCCCCCGGCCACCTGGGACGAACTCGTCGCGGCCGGACAGAAGATATCCAAGGGCGGCAAGTGGGGGCTGGGCGCCGAGGGCGGCAACGTCTCCAACAACATCCACCAGACCTTCGTCCTCGGCCAGCAGCACGGCGCCGACTTCTTCGACAAGGACGGCAGGGCGACCTTCACTTCGGACGGTGCCGTCGCCGCCGTGAAGCAGTACATCGACTTCATGGCCAAGGACAAGATCATCGCTCCGGGCAACGCGGAGTACGCCCAGAACCAGTCGCTCACCGACTTCGCCAAGGGGAAGACGGCGATGGTGCTGTGGCAGGCGGCGGCCTCCACCTTCGCCGCCCAGGGCATGAAGCCGGAGGACTGGGGCGCGGCCCCGGTGCCGGTCCCCTCCGGCACCCCGGGTACGGGCAAGCAGGTCAACTCCATGGCCGCGGGCATCAACATCGCGGTGTTCAAGAACACCAAGAACATCGACGGCGCGAAGAAGTTCGTGAAGTTCATGACCGGCGACGAGCAGCAGAAGCACCTCAACAAGACCTACGGGTCGATCCCGCCGGTCAAGGCCGCCCAGGCGGACGCGGCGTTCGGCGCCCCCGACCTGAAGGTGCTGCGCGACACCCTCGCCACCAGCGCCGCCCCGCTCCCCCAGGTCCCCAACGAGTCGCAGTTCGAGACGGCCGTGGGCACCGCGGTCAAGGAGCTGTGGGCGGACGCCGCCGCCGGGCGCCCGGTGACGGAGGAGTCCGTCCGGGCACGCCTCGAAAAGGCCCAGCAGACGATGCAGCAGTGAGGCCCTGACCCATGACCGCCACCGTCACCGAACCCCGGGCCGACACGTCGGCCGCCAAGGGTACGAGCCGGGGCACCGGGGGTGCGCGCAGGAGACTGCCGCGCATCCCCGACCGGGTCCGCCGAGGCGGACTGCCCTACCTTCTGCTCCTGCCCGCCGTCCTGCTGGAACTCCTCATCCACATCATTCCGATGATCATCGGGATCGTGATGAGCTTCCGTCAGCTCACACAGTTCTTCATCAACAACTGGGGCGCGGCGCCCTGGACCGGCCTCGACAACTACCGCATCGCCGTCGACTTCGACGCGCCGATCGGTGAGGCCCTGCTCCACTCCTTCTTCGTGACCTGCGTCTTCACGTTCTTCTCGGTCGGGTTCGCCTGGCTGCTGGGGACGACGGCGGCGATCCTCCTCCAGGAGAGCTTCCGGGGCCGGGGCATCCTGCGGGCGGTCTTCCTCGTGCCGTACGCCCTGCCGGTCTACGCCGCCGTCATCACCTGGGCGTTCATGTTCCAGCGGGACAACGGCCTGATCAACCACGTGCTGCACGAACAGCTCGGCATCATCGACGAGCCGTCGTTCTGGCTGATCGGCGACAACAGCATCTACACGCTGATCATCGTCTCGGTGTGGAAGGGCTGGCCGTTCGCCTTCCTCATGCTGATGGCGGGCCTTCAGAACATCCCGCGTGAACTGTACGAAGCCGCCTCGATCGACGGCGCCGGGATCTGGCAGCAGATCCGCCGGATCACCCTGCCCTCGCTGCGCCCGGTCAACCAGGTGCTGGTCCTGGTGCTCTTCCTCTGGACGTTCAACGACTTCAACACGCCGTACGTCCTGTTCGGCAGATCGGCGCCGGAGAACGCGGACCTCATCTCGATCCACATCTACCAGTCCTCGTTCGTCACCTGGAACTTCGGCACCGGCTCGGCGATGTCCGTCCTGCTGCTGCTCTTCCTGCTGCTGGTGACGGCCGTCTATCTGATCCTCACCTCGCGCGGAAGGAAGGGCGCCGATGTCTAGCCTCACGCGGACCCCGGGCGCCGCCCGCTCCGGGTCCCGGCCCCGCTCCCCCATGGCCGCGCCGCAGTCCTTCCTCTGGACCCGCCGCATCGTCCTCACGCTGCTCGCCTGCTTCGTCCTGCTGCCGGTCTATGTGATGGTCAGCAGCTCGCTGAAGCCGCTCCAGGACGTGTCGGGGAAGTTCCAGTGGATTCCGTCCACGCTGACGGTCCAGCCCTACTTCGACATCTGGAAGACCGTTCCGCTCGCCAAGTACTTCGTCAACTCGCTGATCGTGGCGAGTTCGGCGACCGTGCTCTCGGTGACGATCGCGGTGTTCTCCGCCTACGCAGTGAGCCGCTACCGGTTCCGGGGCAAGCGGGTCTTCACCGTCACGGTGCTCTCCACACAGATGTTCCCGGGCATCCTCTTCCTGCTCCCCCTGTTCCTCATCTTCGTCAACATCGGCAGCTCCACCGGCGTCGCCCTCTATGGTTCACGCGGCGGCCTCATCCTCACCTATCTGACGTTCTCGCTGCCGTTCTCCATCTGGATGCTGATCGGGTACTTCGACTCCATCCCCAGGGATCTCGACGAGGCCGCCCTGGTGGACGGCTGCGGACCGGTGGGTGCCCTCTTCCGGGTCGTCGTACCGGCCGCCGTGCCGGGGATCGTCGCCGTCTCCGTCTACTCGTTCATGACGGCCTGGGGAGAAGTCCTCTTCGCCTCCGTCATGACCAACGACGCGACCCGCACCCTCTCCGTCGGCCTCCAGGGATACGCCACGCAGAACGACGTCTACTGGAACCAGGTCATGGCCGCCTCGCTCGTCGTCAGCATCCCCATCGTCGTCGGCTTCCTGCTCCTCCAGCGCTACCTGGTCGCCGGACTCACCGCGGGAGCCGTCAAGTGACCTCCGCACGTCAAGTGACTTCCGTACGTCGAGTGCCCCCCGCAGAAAGGCTGCACGTGACCGAGCTCAACGCCTTCCCGGCCGACTTCACCTGGGGCGTCGCCACCGCCGCGTACCAGATCGAGGGAGCCGTCACCGAGGACGGCCGCTCGCCGTCCATCTGGGACACGTTCTCGCACACCCCCGGCAAGGTGGACGGCGGCGACACCGGTGACACCGCCTGCGACCACTACCACCGGACCGGCGAGGACATCGGCCTGATCAAGCAGGTCGGCGCGGACGCCTACCGGTTCTCGATCGCCTGGCCCCGGGTCGTGCCGGGCGGCGACGGGCCGGTCAACAAGGCGGGCCTGGACTTCTACGACCGGCTGGTGGACGGGCTCCTGGAGGCCGGGATCACCCCGTTCGCCACGCTCTACCACTGGGACCTGCCGCAGGTGCTCCAGGACCGGGGCGGCTGGACCGTACGGGAGACCTCCGAGCACTTCGCCGCGTACGCCTCTCATGTCGTCGAGCGCCTGGGCGACCGGGTCAAGGACTGGGCGACGCTCAACGAGCCGCTCTGCTCGGCGTGGATCGGACATCTGGAGGGCCGGATGGCCCCGGGCCTCACCGACCTCACGGCCGCCGTCCGCGCCTCGTACCACCTGCACCTGGGCCACGGCCTCGCCGTGCAGGCCATCCGGGCCGCCTCCTCGGACGCCCGGATCGGCATCGTGAACAACCTCAGCCCGATCGAACCGGCGACCACGAGCGAGGCCGACCTCGCCGCCGCCCGCCGCGCCGACGGCCACATCAACCGCTGGTGGCTGGACCCGGTCCTGGGACGCGGCTACCCGCAGGACATGGTCGAGCTGTACGGGGTCGAGCTGCCGGTCCGCCCCGGCGACCTGGAGACGATCGCGGCCCCGCTGGACTGGCTGGGACTGAACTACTACTTCCGGCAGTTCGTCACCGCCGACCCGACGGACCCCGCTCCGGGGTTCACACAGGTCCCGGCGACCGGCGGACGCCACACGTACATGGACTGGGAGGTGTACGCGGACGGGCTGGAGCAGCTGCTGCTGCGGCTGACCGAGGAGTACGGCGTCGAGCGCGTCTACGTCACCGAGAACGGCTCGGCCTACCGGGACACCGTCGCGGCCGACGGCTCGGTCCACGACCCGGAGCGCGTCCGGTACCTGGAGGAGCACCTCGCCGCCTGCGCCCGCGCGGTGGCCAAGGGGGCACCGCTGGCCGGGTACTTCGCCTGGTCGCTGCTGGACAACTTCGAGTGGGCGTACGGCTACGACAAACGGTTCGGCCTGGTGCACGTGGACTACGCGACCCAGCGCCGTACGGTCAAAAGCAGCGGGCGGCGGTACGCGGAGCTGATCCGGGAACACGCGGAGCACCACGCGGGGCTGGTCGCCTGAGCCCCCCGCTCCCCCGCCCGCAGGCCCCCGGCCGTGGTGGTTCGCCACCGCGGCCGGAGGCGTTCGCGGACCCGGGTGGGCCCCGGGGCGGCGGCCGGCACGGGGAATCCGCAGCGGTCGGCACCGGGGCCGGAACCGCGTGCTTCGGGCCGGGCCGCCGCTTGACAGGCGGCAGGCCGGGTCGGCGGGCACCATGGACATATGTACCGCTCGCGCAGTCTCTCCTGCGGCGTACTCACCGCCGGTCTTCTCGCGGCCGCCGCCTGTTCCACCGGCGCCCCATCGGCCGCGACATCCTCGGTGGGCGACGTCACCCCCGTTGCCGCGGAACCGTCCTCCGACGCCACTCAAGGGGCGCCTCCCGGAGCCGAGATCCTCGGCTCCCCTGCCCAGGGCGAGGCTTTCGACGTGACCGTGATCGCCTCGAACACCACGGACGACCCGAGCCGATGGCGGTTCACCGTCACCGATGTGACCTGCGGAAAGCCCCTTGACCCCGCGGTGATGGCGAAGGCCGCCGACTCGGTCGGCGCTTCTGCGTCGGCCCCGGCTCCGGAGCCTGGCAAGCAGTTCTGCGTCATGGCCATCGACGTCGAGAACATCGGCAAGAAGCAGGACTCCTGGAACACGAGCGGCAACGTCAGCCTGAATGTCGGCGACACCCGCTACACCCAGACGCAGACCGACGACGAGTACGCGCTCGACTACGCCCAGTTCTGGAACGACAAGACCAGCACGGTGGCCACTTTCGGTGTCAACCCGGGCAGCAAGGGCCCGACCCACGGCGTCTTCCAGATCCCCGTCGGGGACAAGCCCAGCACCGCCTGGTTCACCTCCGGTACAGCCATCGACACCATCGACGGAGCCGAGCCCGGTTACCTCGTCACCCTGAAATGACGAAAACCTCAGGCGGAGGAAGTCCTCGGCGGCCACGGACATTCGGTGTCCGTGGCCGCCGAGGACCGTCCCGCCGCACCGGCAGCGGGGAGAGAACGGTGCGGCAGGTCTCGCCGTCGCCAACCGGGGCGGCAGCGGGGTCAGTTGCGGTAGACGCCGAACTCGTAGAGCGAATTGCCCCACGGCGTGCCGCGTTCGGAGGTGTTCACGCGGACATAGCGCCCGCTCGCGGCGACCTGGATGTCGTCGATGCCGCCGTTGCCCGCGGTCTCGGTGTGGACGGTGGTCCAGTCCTGGCCGTTCTGTGAGGTCTGGACGGTGTAGCGCTTGGCGTAGGCGGCCTCCCAGGCCAGCTGTACGTGGTCGAAGGAGGTGGTGGCGCCCAGGTCGACCTGAATCCACTGCTGGTCGGACCAGTCACTGGCCCAGCGGGTGTCGAAGGACCCGTCGACGGCGTTGGCCGCCGGGCAGGGGCAGCCGGTGCTGCCCGGCTGGAAGGACGAGGCCGTGGCGGGCCTGCCGAGCGCCAGGTTGGTCCCGCCGACCGGCGGCGGCACCACCTTGAAGGACGCGGTCTCGATGCCGACGTTGCCACGCCCGTCGGTCGACTTGAGGTAGACCTTCCAGACGCCGAGCCGGTCCGGGGCGGTCACGTCGAAGGTGCCGTCGCCGCGATCGGTGAAGGCCGCCTCCGTCAAGTGGCCGCTGTCGTCCACGTACTTGGAGCTGAACAGCACCTGGTGGCTGAGCGCGTCGCCGTCCGGGTCGGTGACGGAGGCGCTCACCCGGAACGTCCGCCCGGCCGGGACGGCGGTGGCGTTGCCGACGCGGAACCCGCTGATGACGGGCGGCGTGTTGTCGCCGGAGGTGGACGCGCCGTACGCCTCCTTCACCGCGTAGTACGACAGCCTCTTCTGGCCCGCCGGGAGCAGGTTGAACCAGACGCCCCCGAAGTCGTACTCGGTGCCGTAGTGGAAGAGCGTCGCCCCGAGCGAGACCCCCGGGTGACCGTTGACGCAGCCCCAGGCGCTCTTGTACCCCGCCGCCTTCGCCACGTCGGTGGGCTCCTCCGGTACGCCGTTGACGTCGTCCGGCACCTCCCACTCACCGGCGGGCCCGCCCTCGGTGACGATGTAGGGCTTGTCGTAGCCGCCCTGCTCCCAGGTGGAGCGGATGTCGCAGACGGCGTCGTAGGAGTTGATGGCGTACAGGTCGAGATCGGGAGCGTTCTTCTTGTAGTACGGCCACGCCCCGGTCCAGGCGTCGGACGAGGTGACCGGGTGGTCGGGGTCGACGGCCTTGATCTTCTTGGCGATCTCGTTGACGAACGCGGTGTACGCGTCGCGCTGCCGCTCCAGGGCCTCGCCGCTGTAGCAGTTCTGGAGGCCGAGCACGGACTCGTTGCCGACGTTCCACATGAGGACGCCCTCATGGTCCTTGTACTCCGCCACCCACCGGGGGAACTCGGCAAGCATGTCGTTCTTGTAGGCGGTGTCCGTCAGATAGTCGACGCACCCGCCGCTGCCGGGGCCGCCGCCGGGCTGGAGCCAGAACCCGGCGATCACCTTGATGCCGTGGGCCGCCGCACTGTCCAGGAGGGGCTTCGTGGTGGCGTCCGTGCCCCACGTACGGATCGTGTTGACACCCATCGACTTCACATCGGGCATGTACCGGCCCGCGTCCGCGACGGACGGGCCCCAGGTCAGGCCCTTCACGGTGTACGGCGCGCCGTCCACGGTCAGCTGCCAGGCGCCCTGCGAGCCGGTCACCTTCACGACGCTGCCCGCCGCGTGGGCGGCAGGCGCCGGGAGGGCGACCACGGCACCCGCCAGGAGCGCGGCGGTGGCGAGGCGTGCGGTGGCGGCGCGGCGCCGGGCGCGGGGTGGCCGGCGGAGAGGGGGGAGGTTCATGGGGGAAGGGCTCCTCGGGGGTGTGTGCGGGTGGGGGATTCAGTGGGGAGGGGTTCGGTGGGGAGGGGTTCGGTGGGGGCCGGGGTTCCGATGGAGTGGGAGAGCGCTCTCCCTTCAGGGCAGGGTTCACCCCTGAGGGGAGAGCACTTCCACTCCTGTCGGTCAGCCGGTCGATCAACCGGCCAGCCGGGTCAGGGCAGTTCGTAGTTCTCGTCCAGGGCGGCGCCCCTGCCCGGGTTGTTCTCGTCGTAGCCCCGGGCGTTGCACTGGAGACCGCCGACGACGCAGTGGTCGACCAGGGCCTTGAGCGTGGCGTCGTCCCAGGCGTTGAAGAAGTCGTAGTGGAAGGAGTAGCCGGTCCCGCTGGCCAGCCTCACCTGCGACATGTCCCCGTTGACCGGCCACGCCATCTTGAACTCGATCATCGGCAGGGCGACCGGGTGGCTCGCCGGGCAGACGTCCTGGTTGGCCCCCATCACGACCGGATAGGCCATGTGGGCCTTGTGGTCGGGGGTGTCCAGATACTTCCCGTCCCAGCAACTGGGCGCCTGCATACGGAGGTTGAGCTGAGTGTCCGGGCTGGTGGGGCAGACGGCCGGGAAGTCGTAGTTGTGGTAGCTCTCACCGCACTCGTACCCCTCGACCATGCCGGGGTGGTCGCGGAACTCCCCGGCCGTCTGGGTCGGACTGCCGACGACGAACCGCAGCCCCTTGGGGAAGGGCCGGACCGTGCGGTAGTCGGTGACTCCGGCCTTGTAGTAGATGACCTGCGGTCCGATCGGGCGGATCTCCTCGTTCCCGCTGTAGAGGGTCGGCATCCAGTACGCGGACAGGTCGCCCGGCGCCAGGCAGGCGGTCCCGCCCGCACTCAGCGACGCAGTGGTGCTGCTCGCGTTCGTGGTGTCGTTCCCCATGAACGTGTGGTCGTGCGACGCCCCGGCCCGGCCGGGGTAGACGATCGGGTCGTCGGGGGCGGTGTGGGTGACCGAACAGTTCGCCTGGAACTCGTGGAAGTAGCGGTGCGGCGGTATCTCCTGGGACGGTTCCACACCGGTGACCGGCGGATTCGCCGGGATGTACCCGTCACCGTCGGGGTCGTCCCCGAAGGCGACGGGCTCGGCCGCCGCCATCCGGTGCCCCTGCGTGACGTGGGACGCCGCGGCGGGCCCGTCGGCCGTGGACCGGGCGGTGGCGCCGGGGGCGGTGGCCCCGGCGTTCGTGATCGCGGTCAGCCCCAGGGCCACCAGGGCCAGGGCGGTGGCCACGATCAGCGCGGACACCAGGGTCGTTCTGCTGAATCTTGTCGCCATGCGGACCTCCATGCCGCTCTGCGTCCATGCACATCGGTGCACGGTGGGGGGAGAGTTGAGCCGGGTCGGTACAGCCGCGAAGAGACACCGCTCCCCCTGCGCGCACGAAGCTCGTCCGCGAGGCCGGAAGGCACGGAAACTGGACGGGAGAGCGCTCTCCAAGGCGGTGTCAGTGTTGCGCCGAGGCTGAGAGGGTGTCAATAGCTTGTGAACGATGCGCCACGCAAAGGGCGTTGGGGGAACGGCCGGATGCGCGACGGGTGCCGGATCGCCCGGGAGGGGAGAGCGGGAAGGACGGTCGGCGGCGTCGACACGCGAAAGCGGCCCCGCTCGCAGGCAGGGCCGCTCGGCACATGCGCTTCACCGTCCGTCGGCGGTGGCCGCCCGCCCCGCCGGGCGGGCGGCCACCCCGGCTCAGGCGGTGTGGAGCCTCAGCCCGTACCGGTTGAGGATCTCGTTGACCGGCTGGTACCAGGTCTCACCGCCGCTGGAGCAGTTGCCCCAGCCGCCCGAGGTGACGCCCTGGGCCTGGTCGCCGCTGATGAACGAGCCGCCGGAGTCGCCGCCCTGGGCGCAGACGCTGGTCTTGGTCATCTGGTGCACGGCGCCCTGGCTGTAGTTGACGGTCTCGTTCTTGGCGAGGACCCGCCCGCAGTGCCAGCGGGTGGTGGAGCCGGAACGGCAGATGGAGGCGCCGATCGGGGCCTCGTTCGAGCCCCGGACCAGCTGGTCCGGGACAGTGCCCCAGCCGAGGACGACCGGGACGGTCCACCAGCCGCTGCCGACGTTCACCCAGGCGTAGTCGTCTCCGGGGAAGGACGAGCCCTGGAAGTTGCCGATGTAGGTGTTGTCCCAGCCGCGGACCTGCTGTCCGGCGCGCCCGCAGTGCCCGGCGGTGACGAAGCCGCCGTGCACCGAGAAGCCGATCGAGCAGCGGACGTTGCCCGTGTAGTACGGGTCGCCGCCGACGGTGCCCGCCGCGAAGGTCTGCGGGGCCTCGGCCGTCCGCTCGACCGTGACGGGGCCCGCCTTGCGCGCCTTGGCGACGAAGGCGCGGACATCGTTGTCACCCTGAGCGGAGTCGACGACGTTCACGACGACGCGGCTGCTCGCGGGGTCGACGCGCCAACTGGCCACACCGGCCGGTGCGGTCAGGGCGTCGATGCGCTTCATGGTGGCGTCGAGCCGGGCCGCCGAGTGCTCGACGATCCGGGTGTCGGCGCCCGCGGCCCGTACGGCGGCGGCCTTGCCCGCGTCCGTGACCGCCACGGTCAGCCTGCCGGTCGACGCGTCGAACCACGACCCGCCGTAGGCGGAGCCGGCGGCGCGCTGGGCCTTCGGCTCCAGGGCGGTGGCCGCCTTCTCCTCGGCCAGCCGTGTACGGGCCTGGCTCTCGGTCAGACCGAGGTCGCGCTGCATGGCGGAGAGCAGGGCCGGGGAGGCGGGGAGTTCGGCGGAGGCGGAACCGGAGGCCGGGGCGGCGGTGGCGGACGACGGGCCGACGGCGGCCCAGGCACCGAGGACCAGGAGTGCGGACAGACCGGTCCGCAGCACGGTTGCGTGTCTCAAGGGAGTGACCCTTCCTGTTGTTCCAGCGATGTGGGGGTGGAACGGGAGGTGTCCGGGAGCGCATCCGGATCGTGCCGTTGAGAGCGCTCTCAGATGTGTCGTCCCGGACTGTAGCGGAGTTCGATAGGCAGGTCCATGCCAATGACGGAAGGAACGGAAGGAGGTGGGCGGCGGCCGTTCCGCACCGGATGCGGAGGAACCCCGTACCGGGATTGAGTAGGCGTACTCATCCGGCCCCCGGGGGTCCGGTCCTACTGTCACAGGAACACAGGGCAGGACCACCCGGAGGAGCAGGCCATGGCCGGATCGCGTCGCAGGCGGTTGAGAGCCGCCGTCACCTGCGTACTGGCGGGTTCGCTGGCCGTACTCCTCGGGGCCTGCGGGGTGCTCAGCACCGAGGACGACCGCCGGGCGGCGGAGGAACTGGCCGAGAAGCACCTCCTCGGGCAGATCAAGGCGGTCGGGGCCCGCACGCTCTTCCCCGGCACGGGAGGCTCCGAGATCACCTTCGCGGTGGCGGACGACCGGGACGCGGTGGTCCGGCTGCGCATCGACGCGGAGAAGAACACCTGCGACGGCAAGGAGTGCGCCGGGGTGCTGAAGGAGGCGGTGGCGCGCGGCCGGGCGGACGCGGCGGCGTTCCGCACGCTGCGGGACGCCTTCGCCGGGTGCGGCTACGAGGTCATCGCCCTCGGCCCCTCCGGGACGTCGTCGCCCTACGTGGTGGCCGAACTGACCAACGCCACCGTGGAGAAGGTGCTCGCCGAGATCGGGGGCTGCGTCCAGCGCTGGGTCGCGGCGAGCGGGCCCGGCAGCCCGTTGGCGGAGGCGAAGGCCGCGCACGTGAACGTGGTCTCCCCCGCCCTCGCCGCCGAGCGCAGCCGGGGCAAGGACTCCTGGCCCACCCTGATGCGCCTGACCCGGGGCGATCTGATCGCCTCGCTCACCCGGCGCACCCACCACTCGGCCGCGTACGAGATCGAGGCCGGGCAGGTCGACACGGCGGGCCGCGCCCGGGTCGTCCGTCCGTTCAAGCAGAGCCAGGAGTTCGGCAGGACGGTCCAGAAGGCGGTGGCGGACGAGTTGCGCGCCACCTACCCGGACGTGGTGGTGAGCACCTACCAGTGGGTGTGGCGCCTGGAGCCGGGCCGGGTCGACCGGCAGACCGGCTATCTGCTCTTCTGCCCGGAGCCGGACGAGCGGGGCCGCTGTGTCAACAGTGACGACGCGGTCCTGGTGACCACGGACGGGCGCGGCAACCCGGTGGGGGAGATCCGCATCGTGCACGACGTACGCGACGGCACGGGGACGCTGCGGCTCCCGCCGTACTGACGTGCCCGGCACAGCACCGCGACGCTCCCGGCAGGCGGCTCACCTCTGCCCATGGAAACCTACTTCGATCCGCTGCCTCTGCTCGGTGAGGAGCGCACACTGTTCGGGGGCAAGTGGGCGGACCGGCTGTGGCTCAACGTGCCCGGTCCGTTCTGCGGAGCCGGTACGGACAATTGCGGGACGGGCCGGATACACGCTCCGGAGTCGGTTCTCTACGAGGGCGAGCACTTCACCGAGTACGTGTACCGGCAGCCGCGTACGGCACAGGAGCTGGGACAACTGGTCGACGCGGCGGAGGCCGAGGTGTTCAGGGCCTATGCCTGCGACGGCGACGACCACTGGACGCCGGAGACCGTACGGGAGTGGTGGCGCGACCGCGCCCGGGTCAAGGAGTACCTGACCGCTCGGCGCTCCGCGTGGGAGGCCGACGACGCGCAGTCGGGGCAGGGTACGGCCGCTGCGGCGGACGACTACGCGGCCTATATCGACGGGGAGTTGGCCGCCCACCTGCGCGTCTACCTCTTCTGGCTCCACGAGCGGCGCTCCCCCACGGCGGCGGACCGGCTGCCGCAGCTCTGACGGGACGGGGCGGGAAGCCGCCGGGGCTCCGGGCCCTCGCATGGCCTCATGGCGCAGGCCGTGTGGCGCGCGATGCGATCAGTCGCGTGTGACGGTAAGTGGAGGGTCGCGTACGGAAGGGAGCGGGAGGCCCCGGGCCGCGCGGGATGAGGCGGACCGTCGGGAGTGCCTTCCGTACGGTCCTGTGCACGGGCCCGCTGGACGGTGCGAGCACCCTGTGTTTCCGGCTTCCGGAGCCCGTACGGCACGGGCCGCGACCTCGTACGGAGGCGCCCGGCGCACCGTGGGCAGACGCCCGGAATCCGATCTTCCCTTTGCGGCCGGAGCAGGACCGGAGTGGAATTGCGTACAGGGGACAGTGGTTCTCCCGAGGAAAGGACGCGCTCATGAGCGACACCGAGTGGGGGGACGACGTCTACCAGCCCCAGGAGCCGGAGGCTTCCGACCCCGGGGAACAGCTCGGCGCCGAGGACACGCTGCTGGACCCCTCCGGCACCGGCGATCCCCTCGACGAGGGCTACTCGCCGCCGGACCGGCCCTGGGTGGTGGAGGGCCTCGGCACGACGGCTCCCGAGACCGTCACGGGTGAATCCCTCGACACCCGGCTGAGCAGGGAGGTTCCCGAGAGCCCCGGATTCACCGGGGACGGGGTGGGCGATCTGGCGGGCGGGGACGGCGAGCTCTGGAACGGCGAGGTCGGCGTCGCCCGGGCCGGACGGTTGACCCAGCAGGCGGACGGCCGCGTTCCGGCCACGCTCACCGCCAGTGACGTGGGGATCGACGGCGCGGCGGCGTCGGCGGAGGAGGCCGCCATGCATGTGATCCCCGAGGACGGGGACGACGAGTCGCTCCTCGACGGTTCGCTGCCGGATGGTTCGTTCACTGATGGTTCACTCGCTGACGGTTCGCCCTCCCCTGGCTCTCCCTCCCCTGGTTCTCCCTCACCTGGTTCCTCCGGTGACGGTTCGCCGTCGAAGGGTTCGCCCGCCGGGCGCGATTCCCGGTCCTCCCCCTGAGCGGACCGTCCGCGCGCAGGTGCGTGAACGCCGCCGCCCGCGGTCCCGTACCCCACAGCGACACCCCACGACCGCCCCCGGAACCGCAGGAGCACACAGATGAGCGGCACTGCCCAGATCGGCGTCACCGGGCTCGCGGTGATGGGCCGCAACCTGGCCCGTAACTTCGCCCGCAACGGCTTCACCGTCGCCGTGCACAACCGCACCGCCTCGCGGACCGACGCGCTGGTGAAGGAGTTCGGTGACGAGGGCACCTTCGTCGCGGCGCACACCCCCGAGGAGTTCGTCGCGGCCCTGGAGCGGCCCCGGCGTCTGGTGATCATGGTGAAGGCCGGTGACCCCACGGACGCGGTGATCCAGGAGTTCGCTCCGCTGCTGGAGGACGGGGACGTCATCATCGACGGCGGGAACGCCCACTTCGAGGACACCCGCCGCCGGGAGAAGGAGCTGCGCGAACGCGGTATCCACTTCGTCGGTGCGGGCATCTCCGGCGGCGAGGAGGGCGCGCTGCACGGCCCGAGCATCATGCCGGGCGGCTCGGCGGAGTCCTACGCCTCCCTGGGCCCGATGCTGGAGAGGATCGCCGCGAAGGCCGAGGACGGCGCCCCGTGCGTCACACACATCGGGCCGGACGGCGCCGGGCACTTCGTGAAGATGGTGCACAACGGCATCGAGTACGCGGACATGCAGCTCATCGCCGAGGCGTACCAGCTGCTCCGCGATGTGGCCGGGTACTCCCCCGCGCGGATCGCGGACGTCTTCCGGTCCTGGAACTCCGGGCGCCTGGACTCCTACCTGATCGAGATCACCGCGGAAGTGCTCTCGCACGTCGACGCGGCGACCGGCGAGCCCTTCGTGGATGTCGTGCTCGACCGGGCGGAGCAGAAGGGCACCGGCCGCTGGACCGTGCAGATCGCCCTCGACCTGGGCGTTCCCGTCTCCGGCATCGCCGAGGCCGTCTTCGCCCGCTCCGTCTCCGGCCACGCCGACCTCCGCGAAGCCTCACGCCACCTGGCCGGACCGACCGCCCACAGGCTCGGTGAGGACGAGGCGGCGGCCTTCTCCGACCGGGTCGAGCAGGCGCTGTACGCCTCGAAGATCGTCGCCTACACCCAGGGCTTCCACCAGATCTCGGCCGGCAGCGAGCGGTACGACTGGGACATCGACCTCGGCAGGGTCGCCTCGATCTGGCGCGGCGGGTGCATCATCCGGGCCGCGTTCCTCGACAGGATCACCAGCGCCTACGAGGCCCGGCCCGGGTTGCCGGTCCTGCTCTCCGAAAGAGCTTCGCCGAGGAGATCGCCGCCGCGCAGGACGACTGGCGCACCGTCATCGCCACCGCCGTCACCCAGGGCGTTCCCACCCCCGCCTTCGCGGCCACCCTCGCCTACTACGACTCCCTGCGCGCCGAACGCCTCCCCGCCGCCCTCACCCAGGGCCAGCGCGACTACTTCGGCGCGCACACCTACCACCGCACCGACCGCGACGGGACCTTCCACACCCTCTGGGGCGGCGAGAAGAACGAGGTGGAGAGCTGACGGGGCATCCGCCCGCCCGTAAAGGGTGATGCGGGGCGGCGGGGTCAGTGGCCGGTCTTCTCCCGGGAGCGGTCGCCGGGCGTGCCGTCCGGTGAGGGCGGGGCCGGTTCGAGACCGGCCAGACGGGGAACGGCGGCGAGGCTGAGCAGCAGGAGGGCGCCGCCGAGGAAGAGGGGGGCCCGGACGTCGAGGGCGGTCCCGATCCATCCGGCGAGGGTGACCCCGACCAGCATGCCCAGTCGGCTGACCAGCAGATAGCTGCTGTTGACGCGGCCGAAGAGCTCCCGGGGCACGACCCGTTGCCGGAGCGTCACCACCTGCACGTTCCAGGTGACAACACCGAAGCTGGCGACCGCGTACATCGCCGCCACCAGGACCACCGAGGTGCTCAGGCCCATCACGAACAGCGCCACCGCCATGGAGCCCAGGGCCAGGCCGATACAGGAACGCAGCCCCAGCCGGGCGCTGATCCGCCCGGCTCCGAAACCGGCCAGGAGACCGCCGACGGCACCGGCCGCGAGCACCACGCCGTACAGGAGCGGGGGCGCATCCAGATGCCGGGTGACCAGCAGGACGAGCAGCGTCACACCGAGGTAGAAGGCCAGGGTGGCGACCGTGCAGACCACGGCGAGCAGACGGAGCCCCCGGTGGTTCCAGAGCCAGCGGGCGCCGTCCCCGATCTCGGTCAGTATCGGCTGCCTGCCCTCCGCGGGCGCCGGGCGGCCGGAGCGGCCCATGGCGGCGAGGAGCACCGCGGCGAGGACGAAGGTGAGCCCGTCCACGACAAAGGGCAGTCCGGCGGCCACCGCGAACAGCGCCGAACCGAGCAGCGGTCCCACGAAGTGGCCGCCCACGATCTGGCTGCCCTGGAGACGGCCGTTGGCGAGGTCGAGCCGGTCGGCGGGGACCACGTCCCGCATCATCGACATCGCCGCGTTGTCGAAGAGGGTCTCACCGCAGCCGAGCGCGAACGCGACCAGTGCGAGGGCGAGGAGCGGGGGGCTTCCGACGAGCGTCCACGCGGCGAACCCGGCCACCACCACCGCCCGCAGCGTGTCGGTGGACATCATCAGCCACCGGGGGTTGAGCCGGTCCGCGAGGGCTCCGCTGAAGGGCGACACCAGCAGCCACGGGAGAGTTCCGGCGGCTGCGACCACCGCGACGGCGCTGGGTGAGGCGGAGACCGAGACCGCGAGGAGGGGAAGGGCCGCCTCCCGCATCCCGTCACCGACGGAGGACACCCACGACGCCGACCACAGTAACGTGAACTTCCGTCCCAGACGGCTTGGTTGACGCGTCTCGCGACGCCCTGGCAGCAACGTCATGCGGGCAATCCTCGCACAGCGGCGGAGGTTCACGCGGGGTCTGCCGGAGACCGGGGCGTCGGCGTCGGGGCCCGGAAACCACCCGCCTTGTGTGTCCCGTCGCAGAACGGGAGAAGGGCGGACTGCCCGCAGCGGCAGAGCGCCACCGTACGCCCCGGTGCGGCGAGCACCTCCCCGCCGGGCAGGCGGATCTCGGCGTCACCGCGCACCAGCAGAGGCCCGTCGGGGTAGACGGTCACGGTGGCGGCGGGCAGGGCCTCCGCGGGGCCGAGGCTCGGGCCAGGGCCGGGGCCAGGGCCGGGGGCGGGGCTCGGGCCAGGGTCGGGGGCGGGGTCGGAAGCAGGGTCGAGGCCGGAGTCGGGGTCAAGGCCGGGGTCGGGGCCAGGGTCAAGGCCGGGGCTCGGGCCAGAGTCGGGGCCAGGGGCCAGGTCGAGGCTCGGGCCGGAGTCGAGGGCAGGGCCCGGACCCGGACCCGGGCCAGGGTCCGGACTGCGGCAGGGGACGTCAGCAGGCGTCGTAGGGCGGGAGCGGAACGGGGGCATGGCCTCGGACCTCCGGCACGTCATGGCCTCAGACCTCCGACATACGGGGCCGGCCCCCGGTGAGCAGGGAGGAGACGCCCTGCCGCCAATGGCCCAGCAGATGCTCGGCCATCCGCGCGTCCAGGGCCAGCGCGCAGGCGGCACCGAACAGGACGTCCTCGGTGAGCGCGGGCTCGGCCCGTACCAGGGCCCCGCACACGTCGTGGGCGGCGATCTGCTCGTGCACCGCGTCCGCGGTGACGTGCTCGTCGTAGAAGTCGGTGTCGGCGGGGGTGCCGCCGATCCGCCGGAGCCCGTTGCCGTAGCGGCGGTTGGGCAGGGACGAGGTCATCTCGAAGGCCGCCAGGTGGCCGACGAGCGCGCCCCTGAGCCGACGGTGCAGCCCGAACAGCGAGATGGCGTTGGAGGTGGCCAGGGTGACGGCGGGCACGCGGGCGAGGTAGTGGCCGTAGGTGTCCGCCAGGCCCAGTCCGCGCATGGTCCGGCGGAACAGCTCCGCGTGCATGCGCTCCGCTCTGCCGCCGCCGTACTCGTCGGCCAGGATCTCCACCAGGGCCGCCTTGGCGGGCCCGGCGATCCGGGGGACGGCCCAGACGTGCGGGTCGCCCTCCTTGAGCTGGTACACCGACCGGTGGATGACGAACTCCCGGAACTCCTCGGCGTCGGCGTCGCGTTGCAGGTGAGCGGCGAGGGGCGGCCCGTACTCCTGCTCGGTGAGCCGCTTCAGCGCCTCGGCGATGCCGATGGTGCCGGGGCCGGTGTCCGCGCCGTTGAGCAGGGGTGCGGCGACGCCGGTACGCAGGTCCGCCTCGAACCACCGCTCCAGGGACGCCCGGAAGGCCAGCAGCCCGGGGTCCCACTCCCACTCATCGGGCACGCCCTCCCAGCCCCGGTAGTGGAGCTCGTAGCAGACGTGGAGCGCCAGTTGCAGGTCCTCGTCGGCCGCCGCGCCGCTCGCGTCCCGGTCCGGCAGGGGGCCGGGGGCGGGGTGGGCGCGGGAGGGCGGAGTGGGCAGCGTGCCGATCAGCCGGTCGCTGACGGGCCCGCGTGCCGGGGGCAGTCGCATCGTCTACCTGCTTTCGGTGGTCTGTCGCTTCGTAGGGGATACGGCGTACGGAGTTACGGGGGCACGGGCGGCGGGGTGCAGAGGGCCGACCCCCTCCGCCGCTCACCGGACGACGGCGTACGCCTGGCCCCCGCGCGGACTGGCCGCGGCGACCACGCCTCCGTCGCCGTCCACGCCCGTCGCGCACACCTTGCCGAGGGTCTGCGCCGGGACCTCGCGGACCTCGTGGCCCCGGTGGCCCAGCTCCTCCAGCACGGCCCGGTCGAAACCCTGCTCGGCCACCAGGGTGAGCGGGCGCGACTGGCGTGGCGTGAACGAGGTGGGGACGTGGTCGGTGTGGAACGTGGTCGCCTCCGTGGCCCGCTGCGGTGCCATGCCGAAGTCGATGTGGTTGAGGAGGAAGTGCAGCGTCCACTGGTCCTGCTGGTCCCCGCCCGGGGTGCCGAAGGCGAGGTAGGGGCGGCCCTCCTTCAGTACGAGGGTGGGGCTGAGCGTGGTGCGCGGGCGCTTGCCGGGCGCGAGGACGTTGGGGTGCCCCTCGGCCAGCCAGGCCATCTGTCCCCGGGTGCCGAGCGGGAAGCCGAGACCCGGCACCACGGGGGAGCTTTTCAGCCAGCCGCCGCTGGGCGTCGAGACGACCATGTTGCCCTCCCGGTCGGTGGCGGTGACACAGGTGGTGTCCCCCTTGGCCGCGGTCCGCAGCAGCACGGTGGGGATGCCGTTGTGCAGCTGGGAGAGCCAGTCCGGGCCGGTGGGCGCTCCGGAGCGGTCGAGGCATTCGGGGACGTACGGGCGGCGGCCGTCGGGCGATCCCGGACGCAGCGCCCCGGACGCGGCGGGCCCGATGAGCTCGCGGCGCTTCGCCGCGTAGTCCCGGTCGAGCAGGGCGGCCAGGGGTACGTCGGCGTGGGCCGGGTCGCCGTACCAGGCTTCCCGGTCGGCGTAGGCGAGCTTCGCCGCCTCGACGACGGTGTGCAGATGGTCGGCGCTGCCGTACCCCATGGCCGTCAGGTCGAAGCCCTCCAGGAGCGCCAGTTGCTGGAGGAAGACCGGGCCCTGCGACCACGGTCCGGCCTTGTGCACCAGGTGGCCCCGGTAGTCGAACGACGCGGGTGTCTCCACGGGCGGCCGCCACCCGGCCAGGTCCTCCCCGGTGAGCAGGCCGCCGTTCCTGCGGCCCGTGGCGTCGACGGCCTCACCGGTGGCCAGGTACCGGTCCACGGCCTCGGCGACGAACCCCTGGTAGAAGGCCGCCCGCGCGGCCTCGGCCTGGGCCTCGCGGCCGGGTCCGGCGGCCCGGGCCTCGGCGAGGATGCGCCGGAACGTCCGCCCCAGGGCGGGGTTGCGCATCCGGGACCCGGCGGCGGGTGCGGTGCCGTGGTCCAGATAGGTGCGGCCGGACTCAGTCCACTCGTCGCGGAACAGCGGAGCCATCACGCCGATCATCTCGGCGGCCCTGGGCAGCAGCGGATACCCGTCCTCGGCGTACCCGATGGCGGGCAGGAGTACGTCCTCGACCCGGAGGCGCCCCCGGTCGCGCAGAAGCGTCATCCACGCGCCGAACGCGCCCGGCACGCACGCCGCCAGCAGTCCCGAGCCGGGGACGGTGTCCAGCCCGCGCTGCCGGAAGGCGTCAAGGGTGGCGGCGGCGGGCATCGGGCCCTGTCCGCAGATGACCTCCACCCGGCCGTCCGCCGCGTCGTGGACGAGGATCGGGGCGTCCCCGCCGGGGCCGTTGAGGTGGGGTTCGACGACCTGGATGACGAAGGCGGCGGCCGTCGCGGCGTCGAAGGCGTTGCCGCCCCGGTCGAGCATCGCCATTCCCGCCGCCGAGGCGAGCCAGTGGGTGGAGGAGACGGCGCCGTGTGTGCCGTGCAGTTCGGGGCGGAGCAGCACAGGGGGTCCTTCCCGGGGGAGTCAGGGGAGTCGGGAGAGTCAGCGGACGGGGTGCGGGGTGGTGATCCGGCCGTGGGCGACCGCCGTCACGCGGCCGGTCACGGCGGCGTGCGGAGGGGAGCCGTCCGGCACGGTGAGCGTGCACGTCAGCAGGGCGGGCCTGCCCGCCTCGGCGCCCTGCCGGAGGGTGTAGGCGTGGCTGCCCGGTTCGGCGGGCAGCCGGCCGGTCCGGGCCAGCCACAGCCCGAGGGCGGCGGCCACCGGGGCGCACGCGGGGTCCTCGGTGATGCCGAAGCCGGGGGCGAAGAGGCGGGTGCGGGCGGTGCGCCGGGGGCCGTCCCAGGTGAGGAGGCAGAGGGCGGGGAGTGCGGCGGCGGCCATCCGGGCCGGGTCGGGCTCCGCGCGGGCGAGGGCCGTCTCCCGTACCGGCAGGAAGGCGAAGGGGGTTCCGAAGCCCTCGGTGCGGGGGCTTCCGCCGTACGCGTCCCCGGCGGCGAGTCCGACCGCCGCGAGCAGCGGTGCCGGGTCAAGGCCGGAGCCCGGAGCGGGTCCGGTGAGGGTGAGCGTCGCGCGGTCGGCCTGTGCGGTCAGGACGTGCCGGGCGGGTCCGCACTCCTGGACGACGCGCCCGGCCGGTACGGCACCGGTCCGTACGAGGGTCGCCGCCGTACCGACGCAGGAGTGGCCTCCTCCGGGGGATTCCGCGGTGGGGGTGAACACCCGGACCCGGTAGGTGGCGTCCGGTGCCGTGGCCGGGAGGACGAACGCCGTCTCCGCGGCGTTGAGCTCGGCGGCGATCGCGCCCATGGCCTCGGTGGACAGGCCGTCGGCGTCCGGGACGACCGCCAGGGTGCTGCCTGCGAAGGGGCGGTCGGTGAACATGTCGACCACCTCGTAGCGGATCACGGGGCGCCTCCGGGGGTGAGCACGGTGCGGGCGATGTCCTCCAGGACCTCGATCCGGCCCTGGTAAGGGAAGCCGTCCCTCGGCCAGTGGCTGACGACGTCGGTGAAGCCCGCGGCCTCGAACAGTCCGCAGGCGTCCTGGTAGGCGGAGGCCGAGTCGGAGACGCCGCGGATCATGGCCCCGGTCACCACCAGGCGGCGCACCGTGGCCGGGTCGCGTCCGGCGGCGGCGCACGCCTCCTCCAGGGCACGCAGCTGCCCGGCCAGGCGGGGGACGGCACGGTCGTAGCGGGCGGGTTCGCCCCAGCCGGGCCGTCCGGCCGTCACCCAGATGTCGGCGTACCGGGCCGCCAGCCGCAGGCCCCGGGGGCCGGTGGCGGCGACGGCGAACGGGACGCGGGGCCGCTGCACGCACCCGGGAACGGTGTGCGCGTCGACGGCGGTGAAGTACCTGCCCGGGTAGTCCGTCACCGGGGACCGCAGCAGCAGGTCGGTCAGCTCGACGAACTCCTCGAACCGTTCGGCGCGTTGTACGGGTGACGGCGGCTTGGCGCCGAGCACCTCCTCGTCGTGGCCGCCCGCTCCGGCGCCCAGCCCGCAGACGATCCGGCCGCGCGAGATGTCGTCGAGCGTCGTCAGCTCCTTCGCGAACGTCACCGGATGCCGGAAGGCCGGGCCGGTCACCAGGGTGCCCAGGCGGATGCGGGAGGTCGCCGTCGCCGCCGCCGTGAGGGTGGGCACCGTCCCGAACCACGGTCCGCCGCGCAGGGTGCGCCAGGAGAGGTGGTCGTAGGTCCACGCGTGGTCGAAGCCGAACTCCTCGGCCCGGGACCAGAGTTCGCGGGCCCGGGCCCATGGGTGCTCGGGCAGCAGGACCACGCCGTGCCGCAGCCCGCTCACCGGGCCGCCGCCCGGGCGCGGTCGAGGGGCAGTCCGGCGGCCAGGCGGGCGATCCGGAAGAGGGCGTCGGTCAGGTCCTCCTCGCAGGCGAGGACGTCCGGCTGCCGCAGTTCCTCGGGGATCTCGTCGGCGCCTGCGGCGGGGTAGAGGCCGTTGGCGGCCAGGTCCATGGCGACGGCCTTCTGCCGGCGCAGGAGCTGGGAGGCGACCTCGGAGGAGGAGACCGGGGCGCGCAGGGTCAGGAAGTAGCAGTCGAAGACGGCGCCCCACATGCGTGGCTGGGCGGTGTCCCGTTCGGCGACGGTCCGCTGGAGCAGGGAGCGCCCTCCGGTGACGAGTTTCGAGGCCACGCCGAGGTGGATCTGGCTGCTGAGCCGCACCTCCCGCACCAGCGCGTCCGCCTGCGAGGCCGCGACGGGCGGCACCTTCCGCCCCCGGAACAGGCTGCGTACGGGCGGGTAGTCGGGGGCCCAGGTGCCGGTGAAGGTACTGTGCAGGCGGTACATGCTCGGCCGGATGGTGCCGTTGTAGACGGCACGGTCGCAGGAACCGGTGTAGAGCAGCATGCCGCAGTACCCGCGGACGTGCTGGGTGATCTCCGCCGACAGCTCCTCCCGGTCGCCCTCTCCGGCGGAGAGCCGGGCCAGGGCGTCGGCGAGCAGCCGCCAGATGACGAAGGAGATCTGGTGGCCGGTGATCCAGCGGAACCAGAACAGCCGCTCCGGCGTATGCCCGACGGCGGGCCGGGTGATCTCGAACCCCTCGTCCGCGCGGGTGTGGAGGGCCTGGCACACCCGGGTCACATCGGCGGGCCCCACGCATCCGCCGGTGGCGTACGGCTCCCCCGGGTGCGGGAGGGTCAGCGGTTCCAGGCCGTAGGGGTAGTCGCTGAAGTCCCAGCTCCCGGTGGTGGGGAGGGCGAGGGCCGCGGCGGCGCCGGGGGTCACGGGGTGGCCGCCGGGACGTGGGTGAACTCGAACTCCAGGCCGTTGACGTCGAGGCAGTAGAAGCTCTCCACCCCGTCGTCGTCCATGACGACGTCGGTGGGCGGGTCCGGCAGGGCGAACACGTACCGGCCGGACCGGGCCAGTTCCCACCAGTGGTCGCGCCAGCGGCGCAGGGCGTCCGGGGAGTCGACGGCCATGCAGACATGCTGGAACTGCGTCTCGTGCGGGCGGGGCCGGCCCTCGCCGGTGGCCGTACGTTCGAAGAGGTGGAAACGGGTGTCCCCGCGGGCCAGTTCGGCCATGCGCACGATGCCCGGGAGGCGGCTCACCGTCAGGGCGGAGAACCGGTCCGTCGCCCAGGTGCGGCGGCAGCCGAGGAAGTCGCGGTACCAGGTGGCGCAGTTGTCGAGGTCGGTCGTCTGCACCGCGATGTGGTGCAGGTACGTGTGCGGGAGAGCGGGAGCGGGCGGAGTCGGCTGAGCCTTCATGATTCTCCTTCGGCGGTCCGGTGCGGGTGGCCGGGTGAGCACCGTTCCAGGGGGGGGCCGTGGTGGCACCGTTCCGGGGGGGGGTGGCCGTGGTGGCACCGTTCCAGGGGGGATGGCCGTGGTGAGCACCGCTCCGGTCAGAGCTGTTCCAGTTCGAAGATCACTTCTCCGACCGCCAGGTCGATCGCGTGCTTGCGGCGCAGGCGCCAGCCGCCCTCCTCGAAGACGGATTCCCAGTCGGCGACGGTGGGGATGAAGGTGCCCATGAGGTCGTGGGCGACCTCGAAGCCCAGGGTGAACACCGGGAGTTCGCCGTCGGGAAGGCCCACCGTGCGGGTGGCGTCACCGAGCAGGAACCGGCGGGTGGCCGGGAACAGTCCGCGCAGCCGCCGCAGGGTGGTGACGCAGTTCTGCCGGGGCCAGAAGTCGTGTCCCATCATGAAGGACGTGAGGAGCTCCACCTCCTGGAACTCCGCGCGGGGCTCCATCGCGAGCACGTCCGCCTCCACGAAGAGGACGCGGTCGGCCAGTTCCGCCTCGGTGGCCGCTTCGGCCGCCGCCGCCAGGGCGGGGCGGGCGATGTCGACGCCCAGGCCGCTGGCCCCGGGGAAGCGGCGGAGGAGCTCCAGGACGCGTGTTCCGCTGCCGCATCCCAGGTCCGCGACGGCGGTGACCTCGAAGTCGAGCCCGTCGACCGCCTCCCGGAACCAGGGGTCGTAGCAGAAGGTGCTGATCTCCCGGCAGGCGTATGCGATGGCCGCGCTGTCCCGCCGGTGGAAGTCCCCCGCCCGGTTCTCGGTGGCCAGGACCTCCGGCATGCGCCGGAACAGGTCGGCGCTGCCCCGGGAGAGCCAGTGGAAGAAGGAGCGGGTGCGGTAGGTCTCGGCGAAAAGGGCCGCCGGAACGACCTTCGCGTCATCGCGTTCCACTATGCCGACGGCGGCCAACGCCCTGAACAGAGCGAGAGCCGCCGTGAAGTCGAGCTGTTTTTCGGATGCGAACTTGTTGACGTCGAGAATGCCGTGGTCGGATAACTCGTCCAACGCCCCGATCTCCCACGCCGCGCCCACCGCCGAGGCGGCCACCGCCGAATTGAAGATACGGGCCACCGACGTTTCGGCGTCACCGGTAGTCATACCGACTTCCCCCCATGTTTTGAGTCGCGCAGGTCCACGAGCCAATAGGATCTTGAGAGTTGTTGATCGTTTTTCGGTGGTTCGCCCGGCCGGTGGAAAAGATCGTGAACCGGGCCGGTGGCGCGTGATCTTTCGGGCGGGGCTCGGGCCCATTGTCCCGAGGCACAGGATTCCCGCTACGGCGCAATGCTCCCCGTTCCGGGCCGTCACAGCAAGCGCTGTACACGACAACGGTCGCAGGGTTGACGAAGATGTCAGGGGCAGGGCATCGTCGTCAACTGTCACGTATCCGCAGTGGTCAGACGGGGAGACTGTGGGCATCCAGGGGTTGACCAGCCCCTTTTCGGCAGTGGCTCAGCCTGCCGTTCCCGCCTCCCCGCCGGACTTCCGCTTCAGGTCGATGAATTCCGTGCACCTCCTGGACGAGGGACATCAAGTGGAATGGGACGATCCTGCACCGGCGAAAGACCGATTAGCCACCCAGCACCGGCAGACCCAGGAAGTTCAGCGCGATGCGGGCCCGGTCTCCTCCTACACGGAGTGGGACCCGCTCGAGGAAGTCATCGTCGGCATCGTCGACGGCGCGGCTTTCCCGGCCTGGCACTTCTCGATGGAACCCGTTCTTCCCGCCGGACAGCACGAGACGTTCCGCCGCAACGCCGGCCGCCCGTTCCCTGCGGAACTGATCCGGGCCGCCCGGGCGGAACTGGAGGAGTTCACCCGGATACTCGAAGCGGAAGGCGTGACCGTACGCCGTCCGGAGCCGATACCGCAGCACCGCCCCTACTCCACCGGTGAGTGGGCCAGCACCGGAATGTACGCGGCCATGCCCCGGGACGCGCTGCTCGTGGTGGGCGACGAGATCATCGAGTGCCCCATGGCCTGGCGCTCGCGCCACCACGAGACGCTCGCCTACCGGCCCCTGCTCAAGGAGTACTTCCACGGCGGCGCGAAGTGGAGCTCCGGGCCGAAGCCGGAGCTGCGTGACGAGCTCTACGACCACGAGTGGACCGATCCGGGCGACGGCGAACCGGCCCGTCTGGTCGTCACCGAGTTCGAACCGACCTTCGACGCGGCCGACTTCATCCGCTGCGGCCGGGACATCATCGCGCAGCGGAGCAACGTCACCAACGCCTTCGGCATCGAGTGGCTGCGCCGCCACCTCGGCGACCGCTACCGGGTCCACGTCCTGGAGTTCGACGACGCGCACCCCATGCACATCGACGCGACCCTGATGCCGCTGGCCCCCGGGAAACTGCTCGTCCACCCCGGCCGGGTGCGGCGGGTACCGGACCTCTTCCGGGGCTGGGACGTGCTGCGCGCACCGGAGCCGGTGATCCCCGACTCCCACCCGCTCTATCTGACCAGCAAGTGGATCAACATGAACGTCCTCATGCTGGACGAACAGCGCGTGGTGGTGGAACGCCAGGACGAGCCGATGATCACCGCGCTGAAGAACTGGGGCTTCACGCCCGTGCTGTGCAGCTTCCGCCACTTCAACAGCTTCGGGGGCTCCTTCCACTGCGCCACGCTGGACGTCCGCCGCCGGGGCGGACTCGACTCCTACCTGGGGTGAAGAGCCCTTGTGAACCGGGGCGGGCCGAACGCCCGCCCCGGCGGGCCCACGGCCTGTGCACCGGTGACCGCCGCCGCACGGAAGCCGCACCGGCCCCCGCACCGTCACGGCCGTCGACCACGGCCGCCGACGCCGCCTGATTTGGGGTGTGAGATGTCAGAACGCCGTCCGGAGCCCGTCGGCCTGATGCCGGGCCAGCGGGGCCTGTGGTTCGCCCAGCGCTTCGACCCGGGCAGCCCGATCCTCAACGTGGGTGAGTACCTGGACATCGCCGGTCCGCTCGATGCCGCGCTGTTCGACGAGGCGCTGCGGCGGACCGTCCAGGAGGCGCAGACGCTGCGGCTGCGCTTCTCGGAGGACGACGGGGTGCCGGCCCCGGCCGTCGACCCGGCCGTCCGGCACATCCCGCTCCACCTCGACGTCCGGGGCGAGAAGGACCCGCGGGGCGCCGCCCTGGAGTGGATGCGGGCCGACCTCCGCGCCCCGCGCGACCCGCTGACCGGCCCGCTCGCCCGCTACGCCCTCTTCCGGGTGGCCGACGACCGCTACCACTGGTACCAGGGATGCCATCACCTCGTCAGCGACGGCTTCAGCTTCCCCCTGGTAGCGGGCCGGGTCGCGGACCTCTACACAAGGCTCGCCGAGGGCGCCGACGGCCTCGGCCGCCCGTTCGAGCCGATCCGGGTCCTCCTCGACGCCGATGCCGCCTACCGGGGTTCGGCGGCGTTCCGGGCGGACCGCGAGCACTGGCGGAGTGTGCTCGCCGACCGCCCCCGGGGGGTCAGCCTCAGCGGACGGCCGCCGCGCGGTCCCGCCCGGGACGTCCGCCGCGATCTGCGCAACCTGCCGTCCGGTGAGGCGGACCGGCTCCGCACCGCCGCGAGCGCCCTCGGCTCCGGGCTGGCGGGGCTCGTCGTGGCGGCGACGGCCCTGGGCGTGAGCCGCGCCACCGGGGAGACGGACGTGCTGCTCGGGTTCGCCGTACCGGGGCGTGCGCCCGGCGCGGAGCTGTACGTACCCGGGGTGACGGCCAACGTCGTGCCGCTGCGCGTCCGCGTGGACCCGGGCATGCCGGTACGGAGCCTGGTGGAGCAGTGCGCGGTGCGCGCCCTGGAGGCCGTACGCCACCAGCGCTACCGGTACGAGGACCTGCTGAGCGACGCCGGGCTGCGGCCCGGCGAGTCCCCGTGGTCGGTCTCCGTCAACGTCATGCCGTTCGACTACCGTATCGGCTTCGCCGGGGCGCCCGTGACCGCCCGCAATCTGTCCACCGGTCCGTTCGAGGATCTGTCCGTCGCGGTGTGGGACGTCTCTTCCGACCGCAGTATCCAGTTCGCGGTCGACGCGGACCCCGAGCTGTACGACGAGCAGGGGCACGCGTCCTGTGTGTCGCTGCTGCACGAGGCGCTGGAATGGGTCGTCGGCGCGTCGCCCGACACGCCCGTCGGGCGCGCCGGTCTGCTGGACCGCAGCGTCGGGGACCGGGTCCTGCGTACCTGGAACGAGCCCGTGCGGCCCGTTCCGGAGACGGCGCTGCCCCCGCTGCCCGCGGTCGGCGCGGCGCGCGCTCCGGACGCCCCCGCGGTGATCGCCGGCGACGGGCAGATGTCCTACGGGGAGCTGGCGGCGCGGGTGAACCGGCTGGCCCGGGTCCTGATCAGCCACGGCGCCGGACCGGGCAGCCATGTGGCGCTGCTGCTCCCCCGGTCGCCGCAGACCGTGGTGGCCGTCCTGGCCGTGCTCAGGACGGGTGCCGCCTACATGCCGGTCGACCCGGCCCACCCCGACGACCGCATCGCCCGCCTGCTGCGCGACACCCGGCCCGTACTGACCCTCACCACGGCCGAGTTCACCGGACGGCTGTCGGCCGCCCGGCCCGAGGGGGCCCTGCTCGCCCTGGACGACCCCGCGGTGGTGGCGGACACGGCCGGGAGGCCGGACACGGAGGTGACCGACGCGGACCGGCTGTCGCCCCTGCTGCCCGCCCACCCGGCGTACATCCTGCACACATCGGGCTCGACGGGGCGCCCCAAGGGCGTGGTCGTCGAACACCGCGCCGTCGCCGCCTTCGTACGGCACTCCGTCCCCGCCTACGGGCTGACGCCGCACGACCGGGTGCTGGCCGCCGCCTCGCTCACCTTCGACGCTTCCGTCCTGGAGCTGCTCGTCTCGCTCGCCGCCGGGTCGGCGGTGGTGCTGGCAGACGACGACGAACGCCTGGACACCGAGTCGATCCAGCGCCTCCTGGCTCGGCACCGGGTGACGGTGGCGCACCTCGCCCCCACGACCCTGCGCGCCCTGCGGCCGGAGGAGCTGCCGGACCTGCGCCTGGTGACGGCCGGCGGTGACGCGCTCGCCGGTGATCTCGTGGACCGCTGCGCCGCCGCGGGCATCCCGTTGCACAACGCGTACGGTCCGACCGAGACCACGGTCGAGGTGACCCGGAAGGTGTGCCTGCCCGGGCAGCCGGGGGAAGCACCGCCGATCGGGCGCCCGGTGCCGGGCAGCAGGGCGTATGTGCTGGACCGTGCGCTGCGGCTGCTGCCCGCCGGAGCGGTCGGCGAACTGTACGTCTCCGGCGCCTCGCTGGCGCGCGGCTATCTCGGCCGCCCCGGTCAGACGGCGGCACGGTTCGTCGCGGACCCCTTCGGTCCGCCGGGGGCGCGGATGTACCGGACGGGAGACCTGGCCCGCTGGTCACCGGAGGGCGACCTGCTGTTCGCCGGACGGGCGGACGACCAGGTCAAGGTGCGGGGGGTGCGCATCGAACCGGGCGAGGTGCAGGCGGCGCTGGCCCGCTGCGACGGTGTCGGACAGGCTCTGGTGCGGATGTGTGAGGACGGGCGCGGCGAGCGGTATCTGGCCGCGTACGTCGTTGCCTCGCCCGGCGCGGCCGTGGACCCGGCGGCGGTGCGGCGGCAGGCGGCCGGGTTCCTGCCCGCGCATCTGGTGCCCGCCGCCGTGGTCCCTTTGGAGTCGCTGCCCGTCACGGCGGAGGGGAAGGTCGACGTACGGGCGGAGCTGCCGGAGCCCTCGTTCGTCCCGGCCGACGGGGGGAGGCCGCCCGCCACCCCCGTCGAGGAGAGCCTGTGCGCCGTCTTCGCGGAGGTGCTCGGACTGCCCGAAGTGGGCGTGGACGACAGCTTCTTCGCGCTGGGCGGCCACTCCCTGGCGGCGACCCGGCTGCTCAACCGCATCCGGACCGTCCTCGGCCGGGAGCTGGGCATCCGCGCGGTCTACGAGGCGCCGACGGCCGCCGGACTGGCGAAGCTGCTTAACGGGACGGGGCGGGCCCGGAGCGAACCGGCCCCGGGGGTGCGGCCCGGCCGGATTCCCCTGTCGTACGCCCAGACGCGGCTGTGGTTCCTGCGGCAGCTGGAGGGACCGGGCGCCACCTACAACCATCCGGTCGCCCTGCGCCTGACGGGGCGTCCGGACATCCCGGCGCTGCGGGCGGCGCTCACGGACGTGCTCGACCGGCACGAGGCGCTGCGCACGGTCTTCCCCACCGTGGACGGGCAGCCGTACCAGCAGGTGCTGCCCGTCGGCTCCGTGGCTCCGGCGCTGCCCGCGGAAGCCGTAGCGGCCGGGGAGCTGCCCGGTGTGCTGGAGCGCGCGGCCCGCGAGCCCTTCGACCTGGTGTCGGACATCCCGCTGCGCGCCCGGCTGTTCACGTCCGCCGCCGACGAGCACGTACTGCTGCTGGTGGCCCACCACATCGCGGGCGACGCCTGGTCGGAACGGCTGCTGCTGCGCGATCTGTCCACCGCGTACGCCGCGCGGCATGCGGGCGGGGCTCCCCGGTGGGAGCCGCTGCCGTTGCAGTACGCCGACTTCGCCCTGTGGCAACGCGCGGCGCTGGGCAGGCGGGACGACCCGGACAGCGCCCTGGCGGCGCAGCTCGGCCACTGGCGGAACGCCCTGGACGGCCTGCCGCAGGAGACACCGCTGCCGACGGACCGGCCCCGCCCTGCCACCCCCTCCCACCGGGGCGGGTCGGTGCCCCTGAACGTGCCGGAGGAGCTGCGCGGGGCGCTGGACAAGCTCGCCCGCGCCCACGGCGCGAGCACCTTCATGGTCCTCCAGGCGGCGCTGGCCGTCCTGCTCTCCCGGCTCGGTGCGGGGGACGACGTGCCCGTCGGCGCCCCGGTGGCCGGGCGCACCGACGACGCGCTGGAGGATCTGGTCGGCTTCTTCGCGAACACCCTCGTGCTCCGTACCGATCTCTCCGGCGACCCCCCGTTCACCGAACTCCTCGGCCGGGTGCGGGAGATGTGCCTGCGTGCCTACGCGCACCAGGACGTGCCGTTCGAACTGCTGGTGGAGGAGCTCGCCCCCGGCCGTTCCCCGGCCTGGCACCCGCTCTTCCAGGTGGTGCTGGCGCTGCGGAACACCCGCGCAGGCGAACTGGCCCTGCCGGGCGTCGAGGTCCGCGCGGAACCGGTGGAGACGCACACCTCCCCGTTCGACCTGGCCTTCGAGTTCGACGACCGGGACCGGGACGGCCGCACCGCCGGGGGGATCTCCGGGACGGTGCAGTACAACGCGGACCTGTTCGACCGCGACACCGTCGAGCGGCTGGCCGGCCGTCTGCTGCGGCTGCTGGAGGGGGTGGCGCACGACCCGGCCCTGCCGGTGAGCCGGTACGGGCTGTGGGCTCCGGGCGAACAGGAGCAGGTCCTCCGGCACTGGAACGACACCCGCAGGCCCGTCCCCGACGTGTCGCTGCCCGATCTGTTCGAGGCACGGGCGGCCCGGACACCGGAGCACCCCGCCGTGACCGCCCCCGACGGCACGCTGTCCTACGCCGGGCTGAACCGCCGGGCCAACCGGCTGGCCCGGCTGCTGACGGCGCGCGGCATCGGCCCGGAGTCGGTGGTGGCCCTGGCGGTCCCGCGCTCGGTCGACCTGCCCGTCGCGGTGTGGGCGACGCTCAAGGCGGGCGCCGCCTACATGCCGCTGGACCCGCAGTACCCGGCCGAACGGATCGCCTTCCTCCTCGACGACGTACGCCCGGCCGTCGTGGTGGGCACCGCCGCGACGGCCGCGGGGCTGCCGCCGGGCGGACCCGAGCGCCTCCTCCTGGACGATCCGGCCGTGGCCTCGGCGCTGGCCGCGCAGCCTGCGGAGAACCTGTCCGACGGGGAGCGCACCGCGCCGCTGGTCCGGGACAGTCCGGTGTACGTGATCCACACCTCGGGCTCCACCGGCACACCCAAGGGCGTGGTGATGACGGCCGGGCCGCTGGTCAACCTGGTGCTGTGCCACGCCGAGTGGCTCGCCGCCGGGGAGACGGGAGGCCGTCGGGGTCCCGTCGCCCAGTTCTCCGCGTTCAGCTTCGACGTGTCCGCCTGGGAGATCATCGAGACGCTGACCTCCGGCAGAACGCTGGTGGTGCCGGACGACGAGGTACGGCGGGACGCGGCGGCGTTCGTCCGCTGGCTCGACGAGCACCGGGTGGAGGACGTGTGCGCGCCCAACGTGATGGTGGAGGCGATCTGCGAGGCGGCCCTGGAACAGGGGCTGGAGCTGCCCGCGCTCCGGGACCTCAGCCAGGGCGGTGAGGTGCTGCGGCTGACGCCGGGGGTGCGGGAGTTCGTCGCGGCCCGGCCCGGGCGCCGGCTGCACAACCTCTACGGCCCCACCGAGACCCACCTCGTCACCACGTTCACCCTGCCCCCGGCGCTGGAGCGGTGGCGGTCCTTCACCGCGCCGGTCGGCGCGCCCATCGCCAACGCCCGGATGTACGTCCTGGACCGGCGGCTGCGGCCGGTGCCGCCCGGGGTGACCGGGGAGCTGTACATCGCCGGGGACGTGCTCGCGCGCGGCTACTGGGCCCGGCCGGGGCTGACCGCCCAGCGTTTCGTCGCCGACCCGTTCGACGGGACGGGACGGCGCATGTACCGCACCGGAGACCTGGTGAAGTGGACCCGCGACGGCCTGCTCGCCTACGCGGGCCGTACGGACGCGCAGGTCAAGGTGCGCGGCTACCGGATCGAACCGGCCGAGATCGAGTCGGTGCTCGGGCGGCACGACGACGTGGCCCAGGTGGCCGTCGCCGTACGGGAGGACGCGACCGGCGGGAAGCGGCTGGCCGCCTACGTCGTCCCGGCACCGGGCGCCCGTACCGACGGGGCCGCGCTGCGGGCCCACGCCGCCCGGGTGCTGCCGGACTTCATGGTGCCGTCCGCCGTGGTGATGATGGAAGCCCTGCCGCTGACCGTGAGCGGCAAGGTGCACCACAGCAGGCTCCCGGCGCCGGACTTCTCCCGGCCGGTCTCCGGGCGGGCGCCCCGGACGGAGCGCGAGAAGGCCCTCTGCGGCCTCTTCGCCGAGGTGCTGGGCCTCGACCGGGTCGGCGTCGACGACTCCTTCTTCGACCTCGGCGGCCACTCCCTGCTGGCGACCCGGCTGGCGGGCCGGGTCCGGGCGGCCCTGGCCGTGGAGATGGAGGTGCGCGCCCTGTTCGAGGCTCCGACGGTCGCGGCGCTGGCGGAGCGGCTGGAGAAGGCGCCCCGGCCCCGGCGGCCCGCGCTGCGCCGCATGCCCCGGCCGGGCGGTGACCGGTGACCGGCGGCCGGGCCGCGCACCGCGCCCCCGCTCCCGTACGGCCTGATCTCCCCGGGGAGCAACGGCCCGACCACCCCAGGGAGAACCCGTGATCCCCTTGTCGTTCGCGCAGTCCCGCATCTGGTTCCTCAACCAGCTGGACGGCGGCGCCGGTTACCGTATTCCGCTGGCGTACCGCCTGCACGGGGAGCTGGACGGCCGGGCGCTCCGCGAGGCGGTCGCCGATGTGGTGGAGCGCCACGAGAGCCTCCGTACCGTCTTCCCCGAGGCCGACGGCACGCCCCATCAGGTGGTGCTCGACGCGGAATCCGCCCGGCCGCCGCTGCCGGTGGCCGTGACCGGCGAGGCGGAGCTCCGCGAGGCGCTGCGCGCGGCGGCCGGGCACGTCTTCGATCTCACCGCGGAACTCCCGTTGCGCGCGCACCTGTTCCGGCTGGGCGAACGGGAGCACGTGCTGCTCGTCCTGCTGCACCACATCGCCGCGGACGGCTGGTCGCTCGCTCCGTTGCTGGACGAGCTGGCCGCCGCCTACACGGCCCGGCGGGCGGGCCGCGCACCGCACTGGGACCCGCTGCCGGTGCAGTACGCCGACTACACGCTGTGGCAGAACGAGCTCCTGGCCGCGGAGGACGACCCGAACAGTCTGGCCGGAGAGCAACTCGCCTACTGGAAGCGCCAGTTGGACGGTCTCCCGGACTGTCTGGCCCTCCCCGCCGACCGGCCCCGGCCGCCCGTGGCCTCCCATCGGGGCGGTACGGCACCGGTCTCGCTCCCTCCGGACGCCCACCGCCGCCTGCTGGCGCTGGCCCGGCAGGAGAAGGCGAGCCTGTTCATGGTCCTCCAGGCCGGGGTGGTCGCCCTGCTGACCCGGCTGGGCGCGGGCGGTGACATCCCCGTCGGCACGGCGGTCGCCGGACGGACCGACGAGGCGCTGGACGGCCTCATCGGCATGTGCGTCAACACGCTGGTGCTCCGTACCGACGCGGGCGGCGATCCGACCTTCCGCGAACTCCTCGGGCGCGTACGCGAAGTGGACCTGGACGCCTACGCCCACCAGGACCTGCCGTTCGAACGGCTCGTGGAGGTGCTCCGCCCCGAGCGGTCCGCCGCCTGGAACCCGCTGTTCCAGGTGATGCTGGTCCTGGAGGACGGGCCCGAGCAGACCCTGCGGCTGCCCGGTCTGACCGCCGTCGAGGAGCCGGTGGACAGCGGCAGCGCCAAGTTCGACCTGTCCCTGCACCTGCGGGAGCGGGCACCGGGCACGGAGTCCGCCCCGGCGGGCCTGTACGGCAGCCTGGACTACGCCCTCGACCTGTTCGACGCCCCGGCCGCCGCCGGGTTTGTCACCTGGTGGACCCGGCTGCTGGAGGCCGCGGCGGCCGACCCCGACCTGCGGATCAGCCGCCTCCCCCTGCTCACGCCGGACGAGCGGGCGGAGCTGCTCGCCTGGGGTACCGGCGCCCCGGTGCCGCCGGGGGACGGCGCCGCCATGATGCCCGGCCTCTTCGAGGAGCAGGCCGCCCGCACGCCGGACGCGCCCGCCGTGGTGGAGGGCAGTACGGCCCTGGACTACGGGGAGCTGAACCGGCGGACGAACCGGCTGGCCCGTGCGCTGGCCGGGCGGGGGGTCGGGCCGGAGGATCTGGTCGCCGTCGTGCTGCCACGGTCCGTGGACGCCTTCGCGGCGATGCTCGCGGTGCTCAAGGCCGGTGCCGCCTACGTCCCGGTGGACACCGATCTGCCGCCCGCGCGGATCGCCTCGGTGCTGGAGGAGGCCGCACCCCGGCTGCTGATCGGGGACGCCGGACTCGCCGGGCGGATCGGCATGACGGGTGTCCCCCTGCTCACCCCGGCCGACCTCCACCGGCTCGGCGCCCCGGGTACGGCCCCGGCCTCACCGGACGCTGCCGTACCGGACCCGGCCGCTCCGGGAACAGCCACTTCGCGAACGACCGCTCCTGACACGGCCCAAGCCGACCCGACTGGCGCGGTCCCGACCGCCCCGAACGGCACCGTCCCGACCGCCACCGACCCCACAGCCACAGCCACAGCCATGACCGACCCCGACCCGGACGCCGCGAACCTGACCGACGCCGACCGTGTCCGGCCGCTGCTCCCCGGCCACCCCGCCTACGTGATCCACACCTCCGGCTCCACCGGCCGCCCCAAGGGGGTCGTCGTGGAGCACGGTGCGCTCGGCGCCTATCTGCGCCGGGGCCGGGTCACCTACCCGGGGGTGTCGGGCATCAGCCTGATCCATTCCTCGGTCTCCTTCGACCTGACCGTCTCCGCCGTCTACCTCCCCCTGGTCAGCGGTGGCTGTCTGCACCTCACCGACCTGACCGCCCCGGACCACAGCAGGACGCCCCGCCCCGCGCTGCTGGAGATCACCCCCAGCCATCTGGATCTGCTGGAGTCACTGCCGTACGACCTCTCCCCCACCGCGTGCCTCCTCGTCGGCGGGGAGCCCCTGCGGGGCGAGGCCATGGAGCGCTGGCGGGAGCGGCACCCGGACGCGGTGATCTTCAACAGTTACGGACCGACCGAGGCGACCGTCAACTGCGCCGAGGCCCGGCTTCCCCTCGGGGTGCCGGTCCCCGCCGGGCCCGTGCCGATCGGCGGGCCGTGTCCCGGTGCCCGGCTGTATGTGCTGGACTCCGCGCTCGGTCCCGTTCCCCGGGGGGTGGTGGGTGAGCTGTACGTCGCGGGCACCGGGGTCGCCCGCGGGTATCTGGGGCGGCCCGGCCCGACGTCGGAGCGCTTCGTGGCGGACCCGTACGGGCCGGCCGGGTCGCGTATGTACCGGACGGGCGATCTGGTGCGGCTGCTGCCGACGGGCGGGCTGGAGTTCACCGGGCGGGCGGACGGCCAGGTCAAGATCAGGGGGCACCGGATCGAACTCGGCGAGGTCGAGGCCGCGTTGCTGGCCCACCCCCGGGTCGCGCGGAGTGCGGCGCTGGTGCACGAGGCCGCCCCCGGCGACCGCCGGATCATCGGGTACGTCGTCCCCGAGGAGGGCCCGCCCGAGGAACTGGACCTCGCCGGTCTGCGTACGTCCCTGGCCCGGCGCCTGCCCTCGGCCATGGTGCCCTCCGCCGTCCTGGCGGTCGGCCGGCTGCCGCTCACCGGCAACGGCAAACTCGACCGGGCCGCGCTCCCGCTGCCGGAGTCCGGCGCCCCGCCCGCCGGGCACCGCCGCGCCCCGCGCACTCCCGCCGAGACGGCGCTGTGCGGGGTCTTCGCCGAGGTGCTGGGGGTGCGGGAGGTCGGCGTCGAGGACAACTTCTTCGAACTGGGCGGCCACTCCCTCCTGGTGCCCCGGCTGATCGGCGCGGCCCGGCAGGCCGCCGGTGTCGACGTATCGATGCAGCAGGTCTTCCTGGAGCCGACGGTGGCCGGACTCCTGCGGGAGCAGCCGAGTGCGCGCGGACCGCTCGACCCGCTGGTACGGCTGCGCGCCGGGGGCGGCGGCAGCCCGCTGTGGTGCCTCCACCCCGGCAGCGGGCTGGGGTGGAGCTACACCGGGCTGCTCCCCCACGTACCGGCGGAGCATCCGGTGTACGCCGTCCAGGCCCGTGGTCTCGACGGGCGGGGCGGGCTCGCGGAGAGCTTCGACGCGCTCGTGTCCGACTACTGCGCCCTCATCACCGACGGCCAGCCGAAGGGGCCGTACCTGCTGACCGGCTGGTCCTTCGGCGGCACCGCCGCGCACGCCGTCGCCGTACGGCTGCGTGAGGCGGGGCACGAGGTGGCGCTGCTGGCCGCCATCGACGCCTGGCCCGCCGACGGGCCCCGGGAGGCCGCCGCCGGACCGCCGCCGGACGTGCGCGCCGTGGCCTTCGACGGCGGGGACCCGCCCGCCGGGCTGGCGGGGGAGCTGATCGACGCGCTGCTGGCCGTCACGGAGAACACGATGCGTCTGCTCGACGGACCCGGCGCGGGGACAGGGGTGTTCGACGGTTCGCTGCTGCTCTTCGAGTCCTCGCCCGACGGCCGGGGCGCGGGGGCGGCGGAGCTGTGGCGCCCGTACGTCACCGGGGAGATCCGGACCGTCCCGGTGGCCGGTGAGCATCTGCGCATGATGCGCCCCGACGCGCTCGCCGTGATCGGGCCCGCCCTGCGGGACGCCCTGCGCTCCCTGCCCCTCGAACCCGCCGTCTGAAGAGGAGAAGCCCCGATGTGCGGAATCGCCGGGTCGATGGCCCTGGGGAACGGACCGGCCACGGACGCCGCGGTGCTCGACCGTATGACGGCGGCCCTGGTGCACCGGGGCCCCGACGCGGCGGGCAGCGTGATCCGCGACGGTGCGGCGCTGGGTTTCCGCAGGCTGAGCATCGTCGACCTCGACGGCGGCGCGCAGCCGATGTACAGCGAGGACGGCGATGTCGCCATGGTGTGCAACGGGGAGATCTTCAACCACCGGGAACTGCGCGCCGAACTGGAGTCGCGCGGACACCGTTTCCGTACGTCCTGCGATGTGGAAGTGCTGGTCCACCTCTACGAGGACGAGGGGGCGGGGCTGCTGGACCGGGTCAACGGACAGTTCGCCCTCGCCATCCACGACCGGGGGGCGCGTCGGCTCCTGCTCGCCCGCGACCATGCCGGGATCGCCCCGCTCTACTACGCGGACACCGGCCGGCATCTCGTCTTCGGCTCGGAGATCAAGGCCCTGCTCCACCACCCCGGGGTGCCGAGAGAGGTGGATCTGACCGGGCTCGACCAGGTCCTCACCTTTCCCGGCCTGGTCAGCCCGCGCACGATGTTCCGGGGCGTCAGCAGCCTGCGGAACGGGTGCTGTCTGGTGGTGGACGAGGACGGCGTCCGGGAGAGCCGCTACTGGGACCTGGACTACCCCCGTACCGACGAACAGCACGAACCGGACCAGTACTACGCCGAACGCCTGCGGGAGTTGCTCGCCGACGCCGTGCACCGCCGGATGCAGGCCGATGTCGACGTGGGCTTCTACCTCAGCGGCGGGCTCGACTCGTCCCTGATCGGCGCGCTCGCGGCCAGGTCGGCGCCGCGTCCGCACTCCTTCTCGGTCACCTTCCCCGGGAGCCCGGTGGACGAGTCGCGGTACCAGCGCCTGGCGGCGGCGAAGATCGGCTCCCGGCACCACGAGGCGCCCTTCACCGAACGCGACCTCATGGACGGGCTGGAGCGCATGGTCGCGCACAGCGAGTGCCCCGTGAAGGAGACCTACAACACCTGCTCCATGGCGCTGTCCGCGCTCGCCCGCGCCCACGGCGTCAAGGCGGTCCTGAGCGGTGAGGGCGCCGACGAGCTGTTCGGCGGCTACCTCGGGTACCGGTTCGACGCGGGCGGACGCGGACGGGACCGTTCCGGGGACCCGCTGCTCGACGCCCTGGAGGAGGATCTGCGCGCCCGGCTCTGGGGCGACCGCGACCTGTTCTACGAGCGCCGCCACCACGCCTGGCGCGGCCGGGTCCGCGAGCTGTACGCGCCCGGACTCCGGTCGGCGCACCACGAGTTCGACTGTCTGGCGCACCCGGTGGTGGACAGGGCGCGGATCATCGGCAGGCCGCGGCTGCACCAGCGCTCCTACCTGGACTTCACCCTGCGGCTCTCCGACCATCTGCTGACCGACCACGGGGACCGGATGGCCCTCGCGCACTCGGTGGAGGCCCGGTACCCCTTCCTCGACCGCCGGGTGCTCGACTTCGCCCTCACCGTGCCCACCCGGCTCAAGGTCGGTCCCGGGGGCGAGAAGCTGATCGTCCGGCAGGCCGCCCAGGGGCTCGTACCGCCGGAGATCGCCCACCGGGAGAAGTACGGCTTCCGCGCCCCGGGCAGCCCCGGCCTGCTCCGGCAGAACACCGAGTGGGTCAACGACCTGCTGTCACCCGCGCGGATCGCCCGGCAGGGCTACTTCGACCCGGCCGTGGTGGAACACCTCAGAGCGCGCTACCTGGGCGACGGGTTCGACCTCCACCCGCACCTCGACGACGACCTCCTGCTCGTCGTCCTCACCTTCGGCATCCTCCTCGACACGTTCTCCCTTCCCGGGCACGTGTGACCCCCGGCCCCCTCCCCCGCCCCCGCCCCCTCCCCCGCAGACTAGGACCAGCCATGGCTTTCGAAGCGATCCCCTCGATCGTGGGGCGCACGATCGAGCTCTTCCCCGACCGCGTCGCGGTGGAGACCCCGGACTCCCGCCTCAGCTACGCCGAACTGGACGGCCTGGCCGACGGTGTCGCCGCCGCACTGCACCGGGCGGGCGCCGGGGCCGGTTCGGTCGTCGCGGTGCTCACCGACGACCGGGCGGAACTCGCCGCCGCGATGGTGGGCGTACTGCGTCTCGGTGCCGTCCTGGCACCGCTGGACCTGTCCGCGCCGCCCCTGCGGCTGGCGGCGGTGCTCGCGGACGCCCGGCCCACCCACGCCCTCGTCGGTGCCGACGGCGACCGCCGGGCTGACGGGCCGCTCGACGCCGCGCCGGACACCGTACGGGTCGGCCTCGGCGCCGCCAAGAGCGCCGCCCGGGACAGCTACCCGGCCCGCACCGCCGCGCCCGACGACCCCAGCCACCTGTTCCACACCTCCGGCTCCACCGGCCGCCCCAAGGGCATACTCGGGCGGCTCAGCAGCCTCGACCACTACATCCGCTGGCAGGCCGGACTGCTCGGCGCCGGTCCCGACTGGCGCGTGGGCCAGCTCGTCTCCCCCGGCTTCGACGCCGTACTGCGCGATGTCCTCCTCCCGCTGAGCGTGGGCGGCACCCTGTGCGCGCCCCCGGCCGGCATCCGCTCCGACCCGTCCGCGCTGGCACGGTGGATCGACCGGGAGCGGATCACGCTGATCCACTGCGTGCCCTCCGTCTTCCGGCCGCTGCTCACGGCCGCCGTCACCGGCGGGCTCGGCTTCGCGTCGCTGCGGTGCGTGGCGCTCTCCGGCGAGCGGCTGCCCCCGGCGGACGCCGCCCGCTGGTTCGACCGCTTCGGGGACCGCGTCACCCTGCTCAACCTGTACGGACCCACGGAGGCGACGATGACGAAGACCTTCCACGTCGTCACCCGGTCCGACACCGACCGTGCCTCGGTCCCCGTCGGACGCCCCCTGCCGGAGACCGAGGTGCTGCTCCTCGACGAGGGCGGCGCCCCGGTCCCCGACGGCCACGTCGGGGAGATCCACCTGCGGACCCCGCACCTCGCCCTCAGGTACCACCGGCAGCCGGAGGCCACGGCACGCGCCTTCGTACCCGACCGGCTGCGGGAGGGCGCGGACGGACTCCTGTACCGCACCGGGGACTTCGGGCGGCTCCTGCCCGACGGGGCCCTGGAGTTCCTGGGGCGCAGGGACCACCAGGTGAAGGTCGGCGGGGTCCGCGTGGAGCTGGAGGAGGTGGAGAGCGCCCTGCGCGAGTGCCCCGGTGTCACCGAGGCCGCGGTGGTGCTCGGCGAGCCGGGGGACGGCCCGCCCCTGCTGCACGCGTTCGTCGAGCCCGCCGTGGGCGTCGACACCGACGCCGTACGCGCCCGTCTGGCCGAGCGGCTCCCGGCGGCGGCCGTCCCGGTGGGGATCGTGGCCACGGACGGCATCCCCCGCACCATCAGCGGCAAGATCGACCGGGCGGCGCTCCGGCCGCCCGCCCCGGCGGCGGCACCGGACGAGCACACCGTCGGCCCGCGCAACGCCACCGAGCGGGCCGTCGCCGACATCTGGTCCGCGGTCCTCCCGGCCCCCGCCGTCGATGTGCGCCGCACCTTCCAGCAGTCGGGCGGTGGTTCCCTCGCCGTCATCAGCGTGCTCTCCCGCATCGAGGAGGAGTTCGGCGTCTCACTCCCGCTCCTGACGTTCCTGCGCAACCCGACCATCGAGGCGCTGGCCGGCGTCGTCGAGGAAGCACTGCTCGACACCGCATCCGACGACCTGCTGAAGGACTGACATGGGCTCCGACACACGCGACAGCGCCCTCGACGCCGACCGGGCCCGCCTGGTCACGCGGCAGGTGGAGGAAGCCGTACGCCAGCAGCCGCACGCCACCGACTGCGCGGTGGTGCTCCACGGCGCCGAGGACCCGGACGGCCCGGCCCCGGCGGAGCTCCGCTGCGTGAACTGCGGCATCGGCGACGCGTTCCCCGGGCTGGCCTTCGACACCGGGGGCGTCTGCTCGCTGTGCGCCCGTCTCGACGCCCACCGGGAGGAGATACAGGTGTACTTCCGGCAGCCGGAGGAGCTGGCTCCCCGGCTGCGCGGGGCGGCCCGGGCCCGCGGGTCGGACATCGACTGCCTGCTGCTGTTCAGCGGCGGCAAGGACAGCACCTATGTGCTGTACCGGCTGGTGGAACTGGGGCTGCGGGTGATGACCTTCACCTTCGACAACGGCTTCATCTCCCGCACGGCCCTGCGCAACGTCGAGGACGTCACGTCGGAGCTGGGCATCGAGCACGTCACCGCCACCCGGGCCGACCAGCGCACGGTGTTCCTCCGCTCGCTCCAGGAGCACAAGAGCGTCTGCAACGGCTGCTTCCGCTCCCTGCTCGACCTGAGCACGACGCTGGCGCACGAGCGCGGCATCCCGAGCATCGTCACCGGTCTCTCCCGGGGCCAGATCATGGACGAGCGGCTGTCCTGGTTCCATGAGCACGGCGTCTACGACGTGGCGGAGATCGAGGAGAAGTTACGGGTCGGCCGCCGCGTCTACCACCAGGCGTCCGGTGACCTCGGCGCCGCCGTGGACTCCGTGGACGTCGTGGACTTCTTCCGCTACTCGGAGGTGACCAAGGAGGGCATCCGCGCCTATCTGCGGCAGCGCTCGTCCCTGTGGGCGCAGCCGACCGACACCGGTTTCTGCAGCTCCAACTGCATGATCAACGACGTGGGCGTCTATGTGCACGCCGCCGAGCGGGGCTACCACAACTACGAGGCGCCCACGCGGTGGGAGGTCAGGCTCGGGCATCTCGACCGGGCCGAGGCGGACGAGGAGTTACGGGTTCCGGTGGACACCGAGCGGGTCAGGCGGATGCTCGCCAGGATCGGCTACCCGGACCCGGCCGACCTGCGCAGGCTCGGCGCCCGTATGACGGCCTACTACGTCCCCGCACCCGGCACGGCCGCACAGGAGCTGCCCGGGGCCGTCGCCGGGGTGCTCCCGGAATCCCTGCTGCCCGCGACCTGGGTCCCGGTGCCCCGTATCCCGCGCACCGCGGGCCGGGTGGACCGGCGCGCGCTGCTCGCCCTGCGCACCGTCGGGCCGTCGGCGTCCCGCGCGCCCGAGGCGGGTGGGGTGCCACCGGCCGACGGCCCGCTGCTCGCCGTCCAGCAGCGCCTTCTCCGGCAGCACACCGAGGAGTTGAAGGGCCACGCCCGCGCCCTGCCGCTGGTGGCACCCGGCGTCCTCGACCCCGCCGCCGTCCGCAGAGCGGTGCTGCGGCTGCTCCAGCACCACGACGCGCTGCGCCTCCGCTTCGCGGAGAGCGAGGGCCGGTGGTCCCAGCGCAGGGGCGGAATCGCCGGTGCCGTCCCGGTCGGCGTGCTGGACCTCACCGGCCGGGACCCGGCGGACGAAGCGCGGCTGCTGGGGAAGGCCGTGGACCGGATGCGCGCCGGTACGGACCCCGTCGGCGGACGCCCCTTGCGGATCGCCGTGCTCGACCGCCGCCCCCGGCCCTCGGGCCTGCTGGTCGTGGTGCACGGACTGGTCGCCGACACCCGGTCCTGGAGAGTGCTGCTGGAGGACCTGTCCGAGGCGGTACGGCAGCTCCAGGCGGGCGAAGCGGTCGCCCTGCCCCCTGCCGGGTCCTTCCTGGACCGGCTCCCCCCGCACGATCCGGCCCCGGCCTCCGCCTCTCAGGAAGCGGCGGCCACCAGTCCCGGAGAGCCGCGCACCAGCCGCGAACCGCTGGGCGAGCCCCTCCGGGTGCACTGCGACGCCACGGTCCCGGCCCGGGCCGCCGCGACGGCGATCCAGCGGGAACTGACCCGCCTGTTCGACGGGGCGGGGCAGCCGCTGGAACTGCTGGACCACACCGCCCGAAGCGGCGAGGACCGGACGGTGGGCCCGCTCACCGCGCCGGAGACGGTACGGGGCGGCTCGGGGGCCGGGGCGGCGGGCCCGGAGCCCGTAACGACCGGTCCGGAGCCCGTACCGACGGACCGGGAGACCGGGGCGGCGGGCTCGGGGCCCGTAACGACCGATCCGGAGCCCGTACCGACGGACCGGGAGACCGCACCCACCGCCCCGGAGACCACACCGGCCGGCTCGGAAACCGCACCAACCGCCCCGGAGCCCGTACCGCCACCGCCGCCCGCAGCCCATGACCGGCGGTCGCACCCCCCGCACCGCTACGAGCACTTCGGTGACCTCTCCGCCGAGTTGCTGGCGCCCGGGACGCTGTGGGCCCTCGCGCCGGGGGCCGAGGACACCTTCACCCGGCCCCTCGGCGGCCTGCCCGAGGGGGTCGTCGTCACCGGCAGCGTCCGTGGCGGACGGCTGGTGCTCGACTGGTGGGCCGCGGAGCCGCTGCGTACCGGGCTGCGGGCGGCGGGCGTCCCGGAGCGGGTCGCCGCGCGGCTGGCGGCGGGGCGGACCCAGGGCGACGGGGCATGACCGGCCGCCCCCTGTCACTCGGCGTCCTCGGTGGCATGGGGCCCGCCGCGACGGCGGAGTTCCTGCGGCTCCTGGCGGCCCGCGCCCCGGCCGCCACCGACCAGGAGCACCCCAGAATCCTGCTGCTCTCCGACCCGTCGATACCCGACCGGACGGAGGCCCTGCTCAGCGGTGACGACGCTCCCCTGGCCCTGCTCCACGACGGCCTCCTGACCCTGGCCGGGTGGGGCGCCGAAGTCCTGGCCGTCCCCTGCAACACGGCCCACGTATGGCTCGACCGGATACGTGCGGAGCTGCCCGTCCCCCTGGTGCACATCGTCGAGGCGACCCTGCGCGCGACCGGTGCGGCCAGCCCGGGCGGGGCCTGGCTCGCGGCCACCACCGGAACCGTGGCCAGCGGCATCTACCAGCGCTGCGCGCGGGCCGGCGGCTACCGGCTGGCCGTACCGGACGACGCGCTGCAACGGCGCATCCACGCGGCGGCGACGCTGGTGAAGGCGAACCGCGTACCGGAGGCCGCGGAGGCGTTCCGTTCCGCCGTGCTCGAACTGCGCCGCCGCGAACGCATTCCGGTCGTCACTGCCTGCACCGAACTGCCGATCGCCTACGCGGCGGCCGGACTGCCCCCCGACAACGAGGTGTCCAGTGTGGCGGCGCTGGCGACCGCCTGCGCGGAAGCCCTGTACCGGCCCGGTGGCCCGGCCGGCTGCATGGCCGCCACCGGCTCCCTGAAAGGAGCACCATGATCGACCTCCGGCTGACGGACGAGCAGGAACTGCTGCGGAAGACCGTCCGGGCCTTCGCCCGCGACGAGGTGGCACCCGTCATCGGTGAACTCTACGAGCGGGGCGACTTCCCCTACCGGCTCGTCGCGTCCCTGGGCCGGATGGGCCTGTTCGGGCTCATTCTCGACGAGGAGCACGGTGGCGCGGGAGGCGACTTCCTGAGCCTGTGCCTGGCGCTGGAGGAACTCGCGCGGGTCGACTCCTCGGTCGCCGTCGCACTCTCCGCGGGCGTCTCCCTGGGCGCCCTGCCCCTTCACCGGTTCGGTTCGCCGGAGCAGAAGCGCCGCTGGCTGCCGCCCCTGTCCACGGGCGGGGCGCTCGCGGCACTCGGGCTGACCGAGCCGAGCGGGGGCACCGACGCCGGGGCGCTCCGCACCACCGCCGTCCTCGACGGCGACACCTGGGTACTGAACGGCGAGAAGTGCTTCATCACCAACGCGGGCACCGACATCACCAGCCTGGTGACGGTCACCGCCGTCACGGGCACCCTGCCGGACGGCGGCAGGGAGATCTCCACGATCGTGGTGCCCTCCGGCACCCCCGGTTTCACGGTGTCGCCGCCCTACTCCAAGGTGGGGTGGTGCGCGTCCGACACCCGCGCGCTGTCCTTCGCCGACTGCCGGGTGCCCGCGGAGAACCTGCTCGGCACCCGCGGCCTCGGCCTCGCCCAGTCGATGGCCGTGCTCGACGAGAGCCGGATCGCCATCGCCGCCGTGGGGACGGGGCTCGCGCAGGGCTGTGTCGACGAGTGCGTACGCCACGCCCGGCAGCGGGAGACGTTCGGCCGCCCGCTCGCCGCCCACCAGTCGGTACGGTTCGGAATCGCCGACATGGAGGTGCGCGCCCACACCGCCCGGCTGGCCTGGTACACCGCCGCGGCGGCGCTGGACCGTGGCGCGGGGTTCTCGAAGGAGGCGGCCATGGCGAAGCTGGTCTCCTCGCGGGCCGCCATGGAGAACGCCCGGGAGGCCACCCAGGTGTTCGGCGGCTACGGGCTGATGAACGACTACCCGGTGGCCCGCTTCTACCGGGACGCCAAAGTGCTCGAGGTCGGCGAAGGCACCACCGAGGTACAGCAGATGGTCATCGCCCACCACCTCGGGCTGGGGTGAGGGCGCGCGAGCAGAGTCGAGGGCTCCGGCCCCGGGGCCGGAGCAGACACCTGAGGCGTACGCACACACGCGCACCCGGACGGCACCGCCCCCGCCGCCCCTCCCCCGCCCGGTCCACCCCGGATGCGGCCGCCGACGGGACATGGCTTAGTGGTCGGCGAGCCCTGTTCACCCGATGCGGGCAGCGGGCCCTGCCGCATCACCATGAACGGCGGGCCCTGTCCACCCGATCGCCCCGATGCCTGGAGTGCGCGCATGCCCGACGCCGTCCCCGACCCCGTCTCGGTCCAGCCCGTCGTGGCTCCGCTGACGAACGCGGCGCTCTTCCTCGTCGGCACGATCGAGCCGGGCGGGGAGGAAGCCGTACGGGAGGTGCTGCCGGATCTGGCGGCCGTGGCCCGTTCTCTCGGTTTCCGCTACCCGGACGCCGGTCTGGCCTGTGTGACGGGGTTCGGCTCCACCGCCTGGGACCGGCTGTTCGGCGGGCCGCGCCCCGCCCGCCTCCACCCGTTCCCGGAGCTGCGCGGCCCGCTCCACCACGCCCCGGCGACCCCGGGCGACGTGCTGCTGCACATCCGGGCCGAGCGGATGGACGTCTGCTTCGCGTGGGCGGCGCAGCTGCTCGACAAGCTCGGCGGGGCGCTGCGGATCGTGGACGAGACACACGGCTTCCGCTATCTCGACCACCGGGACCTGCTCGGTTTCGTGGACGGTACGGAGAACCCGGTGGGCGACGACGCCCGTGCGGCCGCGCTCGTCGGGGCGGACGACGACCCGGAGTTCGAGGGCGGCAGCTATGTCGTCGTACAGAAGTACCTGCACGACCTGACCTCGTGGAACGCGCTCTCCGTGGAGGAGCAGGAGCGGGTCATCGGCCGCACCAAGCTCGACGACGTGGAGTTCCCGGACGAGGAGAAGCCCGCCGACTCCCACCTCGCGCTCAACACGATCACCGACCCGGACGGCACCGAACGCGACATCCTGCGGGCGAACATGCCGTTCGGGAACTTCGGGCAGGGCGAGTTCGGCACGTACTTCATCGGGTACGCGGCCGACCCCGACGTCACCGAGCGCATGCTCCGCAATATGTTCCTCGGCGATCCGCCCGGCACGCACGACCGCATCCTCGACTTCTCCACGGCGGTCACCGGGGGCCTCTTCTTCGCGCCCCGCGCCGACTTCCTCGACGCCCCACCGCCCCCGCCCGCCCGCGCCCGCCCGGGTGACCGGCCGGAACCGGTGCCCGTACCGGTCCGGCAGAAGCCCCTCGCGACCGGATCGGACCACGGTTCGCTGCGCATCGGCAGCCTGCAAGAAAGCGCCCAGTGATGAACAATCTGCACCGCGAACTCGCACCGGTCACCCCCGCCGCCTGGGACGAGATCGAGGAGGAGGCCCGGCGTACGTTCCGCCGCCATGTGGCCGGCCGCCGTGTCGTCGACGTCTCCGATCCGGACGGCCCGACGCTGGCAGCGGTCGGTGACGGCCATCTGCGCGACATCGACCCGCCCGCTCCGGACGTCCTGGCCCGGGCCCGTACGTCGATGCCGGTCATCGAGTGGCGGGTGCCGTTCACCGTGACCCGGCAGGCCGTGGACGACGTGGAGCGTGGCTCCGCCGACAGCGACTGGCAGCCCGTCAAGGACGCGGCGCGCACCTGTGCGTTCGCGGAGGACATGGCGATCATCGACGGGTACGCGGCGGCCGGGATCACCGGTCTGCGGGACGGCTCCTCGCACGACCCGCTGCCGCTGCCCGCCGACGCGCGGGACTACCCGGTGGCGGTGAGCCAGGCGGTGACGCGGCTGCGGCTGGCCGGGGTCGACGGACCGTACCGGCTGCTGCTCGGCGCGGACGCGTTCACCGAGGCCGCCGAGACGTCCGACCACGGGTATCCGGTGAAGACGCATCTGAGCCGTATCGTGGACGACGAGATCCTGTGGGCGCCCGCCGTGAGGGGCGGGGTGCTGCTCTCCACCCGGGGCGGCGACTTCGAACTCTGCCTGGGCCAGGATCTGTCGATCGGGTACGCGGACCACGACGCCACCAGCGTCCACCTCTACTTCCAGCAGGCGTTCACCTTCCGGATGCTGACACCGGAGGCGGTGGTCGGGCTCATCGCCTGAGCGGCGGCCGCTCGAACGCCATCCGCCGAAGAGCCGAAGACCTGTGGGGGCAGCCATCACCGACTCCGGCCGTACGACACCGTCGACTTCCATCGCCCCTCGACGCCCCGCCGTCCGTTTCGACGCCGCCGTCCGGGCGGCCGTCCGGCAGGGGCTGCTGGGCGAGTCCCGCCCGGTGGCCGGATTCGTCGACACCGACGGGGTCCGCTCCTCCGTCGCCGCGCTGCGGGAGGCGTTCGCCCACAGCCCCGGCGTCCTGCACACCTTCGCGGCCAAGGCGTCCTCGCTCGTCCCGGTCCTGCGGCTGCTCGCCGACTGCGGGATGGGATGCGAGGTGGCGAGCCCGGGTGAGCTGCGGCTCGCGGTCGAGGCCGGGTTCGCGCCGGGGACGATCGTCCTGGACTCCCCCGCCAAGACCCGCGAGGAGATCCGGCTGGCGCTCGCGCTCGGGGTGGCGGTCAACGCCGACAGCACCGACGAGCTGCTCCGCATCGACGCCTTACGGAACCGGGACTCCCCCTCCGTCCTCGGGCTGCGGGTCAATCCCCAGGTGGGCGGTGGCGCGATCGGCCCGATGAGCACGGCGACGGACACCTCGAAGTTCGGGGTGGCGCTGCGCGACCCGGGGGCCCGCGAGGCGGTCGTACGGGCCTTCGCCGCCCGCCCCTGGCTCACCCGTCTGCACGCCCATGTCGGCTCCCAGGGCTGCCCGTTGGAGCTGATCGCGGCAGGCGTGGCGCGGACGTACGAACTGGCCGAGGAGATCAACGAACACCTCGGCACCCGGCAGATCACCAGCCTGGACATCGGCGGCGGGCTCCCGGTCAACTTCACGGACGACACCACGCACCCCACGTACGCGGCATACGTGAACGCGCTCACGGCCGCCGCCCCCGGGCTGTTCTCCGGGCGGTACACGCTGGTCACCGAGTTCGGCCGGTCGCTGCTGGCGAAGAACGGCTTCATCGGGGCGCGGGTGGAGTACACGAAGGACGCGGGCGGGCGCCGGATCGCGCTCACCCACGCGGGGGCGCAGACCGCCACCCGTACGGTCTTCATGCCCGGCTCCTGGCCGCTGCGGATCGGCGCGTTCGCGGCGGACGGCACCCCGAAGGACGGCCCACCCCTGGCGCAGGACATCGCGGGCCCGTGCTGCTTCGCGGGCGATGTGGTGGCGCACGGCCGGAAGCTGCCGGAGCTGGCCGAGGGCGACTTCGTGGTGCTGTACGACACGGGGGCGTACTACTTCTCCACTCCGTGGGCGTACAACAGCCTGCCGCGCCCGGCGGTGTACGGCTTCCGCTCGTCGGCGCCGGAGGGCGAGATGGTGTTCGCGACGGTACGGGAGGCGCAGACGCTGGACGCGATCGCCGCGGAGAGCGGTCTGGCGTACGCGGACGCGCTGACGGTGCTGGGCTGAGCGGGGTCTCCGTACGTATGGAGACCCCGCTCCACCTGCCCTGACTCCTCTACGACCCGGCGGGCTCGGGCTGCGGCTCCGGGTCCGGTACGGGGTCGGGGCCGGGCGGCTGCGGAACCGGGTCCGGGGACGGGCCGGGAGGCACCGGGGCGGGGCCCGGCGGCACGGGCGGCGGGCTCGGCACGGGGGTGGGCGGTCCCGGCACGGGCGGAGGCGTCGGCGACGGCGGTACGGGGTCGGGGTACGGGTGGGTCATTACGATCCTCCACAACGACAGGAAACGGACAGATGGAGCTTTCCTCCACCGTCTCCCGGTGCGGCTGCCCGCGCCTGCCGAGTCCACACGTACGGACCGCGGCCCACCCCACCCGTCACCCGCCGGACTGACCCCGCACCCGAACCCACCACCCCGCCTCCCGCCCGGCGCTACGGTCACCCCGTGACCGACCAGCCGCCTCGCCCGACCGAGGCCCCCGTACCCGTCCCCGGCTCCACGGCGGCCGAGCCGGTGAACGCCTCGGCGCTCATCCGCAACGACGCCGGGCAGTACCTGATGCACCTGCGCGACCACCTCCCGGGCCGGATCTGGGAGCCGGGCGCCTGGTCGCTCCTGGGCGGCGGCCGGGAACCGCAGGACCGGTCGCTGGAGGAGACCGTCCGGCGGGAGTTACGGGAGGAGGCGGGCCTCGACCTGCCCGTGCTGGAGCCGTACGCCGTCGAGACCGCGACCGGCATGGACGGTACGCCGGTTCCGGTGGCCGTCTACTCCGGCCGGTGGAACGGGGACCCCGCGCGGCTCACGCTGACGGAGGGGGTGATGCTGCACTGGTTCGCCCCGGAGGTCCTCCCCCGCCTCCGGCTGAGCCGCTCGACGCTCGACCTGATGCTGCGCCACGCGGCGGACGTACGGGGCGCCTCCGGCACCCGCCCGGCGGCAAACTCCACAGCGGCCCCGGCGACCCCGGAGGCGCCGCCTCCCCTCCCGAGCGTGCTCGCCGTCCACGCGCACCCGGACGACGAGTCCCTCTTCTCGGGCGGCGTCCTCGCCCAGCACGCGGCGGCCGGCGCACGGACGGCGGTGGTCACCGCGACCTGGGCGGAAGAGACCCACCGGGTCGCCGAGCTGGCGCGGGCGCTGGAGATCCTCGGCGCGGGTCCGCCCCGGCCGCTCGGCTACGCGGACGCCAAGGTTCCGGAGTCGGCGCCCGGCCGCCCCCGGTTCCTCGACGCGCCGCTGGACGAGGCCGTGGGCGCCGTGGTGGCCCACATCCGCGCCGTCCGGCCGCAGGTGGTGATCGCCCCGGACCCCTACGGCGGCATGACGGGCCACCCCGACCACGTACACGCCCACCGGGTCACCGCCCTGGCCGTCCGCGCCTCGGGCCTCGCCCGGCTCTACCCCGAGGCCGGTGAGCCCTGGCAGCCGAGCGCCCTCTACCTGGCCACCCACCCGCGCTCGGCCGCCGAGGCGGTGGGCGGACGCATGGGCCGACGGGGCACGCCCGTGGAGGCGCTCTACGTCTCCGATGACGCGTGGATCACCACGACGGTCGACGTCGCCCCCTGGCTGCCCCGGAAGCTGGCGGCGATCCTGGCCCACCGCAGCGAGGTGGTACGGGGCGCCGCGCCCGGCCGGATCGCCGCGCTGTCACCGGACGACCAGCACCGGGCGCTGAGCACCGAGTGGTACATCCGCCAGGAGCTGGCCTCCCGGGGCGCGGCGGACACCGCGCTGAGGACCTGAGGCTGAGGGCCTGAGACGGGCGGGCCTGTGGGCGGGTCTGTGGGCGGCCCCATACCCGCCTCAGAACAGCTCGGGGTGGTCCTTGAGCTGCCGTTCCGCCTCCCGTACAAGTTCCTCCGGAGCCGCGGGCGCCTCGTCCGGATGGCGCTGCGCCCACCTGGCCGCGTACGGGCAGAGGGGCACGACGGGCACCCCCTCCTCGGCGGCGAGGGCGTAGAACTTCCGGACGAGCGCCCCGGCGATGCCCTTGCCCTCGTGCTCGGGCCGGACCACGGTGTGGACGGCCACGAGGGCGCCCTGGGCGGGCTCCATGACGAAGTACGCGATCGTCCCGGCGGCCTTCCCGCCCTCGTACGCCGTGAGCGTGCCGCGTTCCCGGTCGTCGCTGATCTCTGCTGCCGCGTTCTCCGCCATGGGCCTCTGCTCTCTCCTCGTTCCGTTGAGCCTTATCACCGGACCCCGCCGGTTCAGCCGTGCGCGGCGACCGCCTGCGGGCTCCGCTCCGTACGACTTCCGGGCACCGGCTCCGACGCGTCGCTGCCGAGTGCCACGATCCGGTTGTCCGTGTCGACGTGGACGACCTTCGGGGTGAGCGCGCGGGCCTCCGCGTCCTCCACCTGGGCGTAGCTGATCAGGATGACCAGGTCACCGGGGTGCACGAGGTGTGCGGCGGCGCCGTTGATCCCGATGACGCCGGAGCCTCGCTCGCCCTCGATGACGTACGTCTCCAGGCGGGCACCGTTGTCTATGTCGACGATATGGACCAGCTCGCCGGGCAGCAGGTCGGCGGCGTCCATCAGGTCGGCGTCGATCGTCACGGAACCGACGTAGTGCAGGTCGGCCTGGGTGACGGTGGCCCGGTGGATCTTGGACTTGAACATCGTGCGCAGCATGCGGACTCCTAGAGGGTTGGCTCCCTGCCTGATCGTGCAGGTCAAGGGCGCCTTTCACTTTACAACGGCACGGATTTCCCACGGGGTGCCCACCATGATCCCAGAGGTGGGGCGCCGTCGGCGGAGCGAGCACTGTCAGTGGTGGGTGACAGCATCGGACCCATGACGGAGACCATGGCTTTCGACTGGCGGTCCTTCCTTCTCAAGTGGAGCGGGGAGTGGGCGGATTCGCTGCCGGACGGCGAGGTACACGGCGAGGACGACGGGACCGCGCGGCGGACCCGGTGGCTGGGGTTCCCGCCCGCGTCCGAGGAGCGGATCGCCGCGATGGAGGAGCGCCTCGGCCGGCGGATGCCCCCGTCGTACCGGGAGTTCCTGAAGGTCAGCGACGGGTGGCGGCATGCGGGCGGGTTCGTGTGGCTGCTGGCGGGGACCCGGGACGCGCACCGGCACAACAACGAGTCCGGGCTCGCGGACATGTTCGAGGAGTATCTGGACGAGGACTCCGAGCCCGAGGAGTGGCGGGAGGCGGGCCTCTGGCAGCGCGGGCTTCAGCTCGCTGTCGCGTCCGACATCACCCATGTCCTCATGGACCCCGAGGATGTGGACGAGGACGGCGAGTGGGCCGTCTACACCTGGTCGAGCTGGCGGGCGGCGCCGCCTGAACGGCATGCGAACTTCCGCGAGTTTATGCGGGAGATGTTCCGGGAGTTCCACAGCCTGGGGGTGAGCCGGAGCGACGGGGGGCCGGAGTTCGCCAACGATACGACGCGCACACTGGACGCCTTGGTGGAGGCGGCCCGGCTGGAGGCGCTGGGCGGTGGCTGGGAGCAGGCGCTGAAGGCGCTGGACGAAGCCAAGGAGTACGGCAGGCCGCGGGCGGCCGGGCTCGGTGACCAGATACGCCGTCTGCTCGGACAGACCTCCATGGTCTATTTCGACGGCCTGGTGACGGACCCGCGCTACGCATCCGAGCTGCTGCCGCCGCTGGTCGCCGAGCACGCGGCGCACTCGTACCGGGACGATTCCACGCTGACCTTCCATCTGCGGGGCGCCGACGACAGCCTGGTGGCGCAGGCGTACGCGACGCTGGACCAGGTGCGGAACGGCACGTACCGGTACACGGCGGCCGGGCCGTTCGGGGAGGCGGTCGAACGGGCGCGGGAGCTGGCGTGGTGGGGCGACACCGACGGGGCGTGGCGGACGCTGATGGACGCCCTGCCCCGGTGGGAACCGCTGGGGCCGGACCACCTGGCGCCGCTGGGATGGGTGGCCGACCCCGTGCTCGGGCCGCTGCTGACCCCGAAGCGGGGCCACGAGCTGCTGTCCACTCCCAGGGGCGGACAGGCGGGTGAGGCACCGGCTCCGACGGAGGGGCTCGACCCGGACGGCCTGGTGTGGCTCGCCGACCCCGATCCGGGCCATAAGTTCACCTCCTACCGGTTCGTCCTGGTGGCGGGGGTGGAGCCGGAGGAACTGCACACACGCCTCACGGACGGGGACGGGAACGGGAACGGCGCCGCACTCTCCGCACCCATGACCTTCCACGAGGCGCGCCACAGGTCGTGGGAGGCCCGGACCGAGTCCTCGACCTACGACGACAGGGCTCTGATGGCGGTCGGCCGGGCCGGCACCGGCTGGAGCTTCGCCTTCGACGGCGACCCGGCCCCGTTCCATGAGCCCCGGCTCGTCTCCCCGGCCCCGGCCGCGTCCGTCGGCGCGGGCAGTCGCGCGGTGGTCGTGTGGGGCGGCCTGAGGTCGCGGCGCGGGGAGCCGTTCTTCCACCTCTCGGTGGCACGGGACGGTACCGAGGAGTACGCCTTCACCTACGCGGGCGGAGAGATCCGGAGGAGCGGCGGGGAGATACCCCGGGCCCTGGACCCGAGCCGGTTCTTCGGCGGCGGTGAGCACGGTGCCGACACGGAACGGTCCCTGCTGGCAGCGGTGGCCGAGGAGTTCGGTGTCCGGCTGCCGCGCCACGCCCTCGTGAACGGGCGGTTGCAGACGTTCACCACCCGCTCCTGGAGTCGGCCTCCCGAGGACGGTGAGACGTACGTGGTGACCCGCATGAGCTGGGAAGCCGCGAGCCCCGAGGGCGGCGATCGGACAGGGGACACGAACTCGGCATGATCCAGGGGGAGACGGCCCCGTGTGCACGCGGAAGGCAGCCGCGCGTGCACACGGAAGGCGACCCCGCGTGAACTTGCCCCATCGCCCTGCCGATCGGGGTCCGTCCTGCGACGATGGGTGTCCTCAGGAGCGTCACGGCGACGCTCGGCGGGCGCGGAGGCGGGGGCCGGATGTCAGTTCTCGGGGTGCACGGAATCGGTAATCGCAAGTACTTCACCCGGGCAGGCGACGACCTCGCGCTCGCGAACCGGGCCATCGGTGCCGACTGGCTGCGGTGGATCGGGCAGGGCGGGGCGAAGTACGCCCCGACCCGGCCGCCCCTGGAGGCGCTGCCCGTCGTCTACTACGCCGACTGCCTCGACCAGGACATTCCGATGGGCACGGCCGATGTGGAGAGCCTCGGTCCGCTGGGCCGCGAGCTGTTCGTCACCTGGGCCGAGGAGTTCGGCCGCGCGAGCCTCGGGGAGCAGTGGGCCGATCAGATCAGTCAGAACGGAGCCCACAAGTGGCTGGTGCGCAAGCCCGCCGAGGCGCTGGTGAAGCACTTCGGGGAGCAGGTCCGCGATCTGCTGGCGCGCGCCTCCGACTCCCTCGCCTGCTACTTCGATCCGCTGGACACAGGCCGGCGGGAGAAGGTGCGGCAGCGTGTGGCCGACGCGCTCCGGGAGCACCGGCCCCGGGTCGTCCTGGCCCACTCCCTCGGCAGCGTCGTGACGTACGAGACCCTGTGCGCGGACCCGGACCTGGGAGAGGGGATCGACCTCCTCGTGACGCTCGGGAGTCCGCTCGGTGTGCCCCGTGTCGTCTTCGACCGCCTCGATCCGGCGCCGGGCGTCAAGGGAATCAGGCCGCCGCGGGTGAAGCGATGGGTCAACATCGCCGATGTCGGCGATCCCGTGGCCCTGCCGCCGGGCCGTCTGGGCGAGAGGTTCGAGGGGCTGGACGAGGACATCACCGTATCGCTCAACGTCCTCAACCCCCATGGGGTGAAGAACTACCTGATGTGCCGTGAGCTGGCCGATGTCCTCGGGAGGCACCTGGGCTGAGAGGCCCCGGGAGCCTCCCACCGGGGAAGACCTCAGTCCTCGTCGGCGTCGGTATCGGTGTCGTGCAGACCGCTCGCCTGGAACACCGCGACATCCATGCCGTACCCCACGAGGAGGCGGTCGCCCGGAAGCCACAGCGCCCGGTGGACGGGGTCGGGGAACAGCAGTTCCTCCGCCTGGCGGCCACTGGTGAGGTTCCACAGCCTGACCGTGCCGTCCCGGCACGTGGTGACGGCGGTGGGCACCCCGTCCACCCCGGCACACGCCACAGAGGTGACGAACTCGGTGTGTCCGGCGAGTTCGCCGGACTGGCCGTGGTTCTCCAGCTCGTACAGCCGTACGCTCCCGTCGGCGCAGGCGGTCACGGCGGTGGGGACGGTGCCGAGCACCGTGCACGCCACCGCCGTCACGGCCTCGGGGTGTCCGGTGAGCTGCCCGTACTCGCTGCACGTGGCCATGTCCCACAGCCGTACGGTCCGGTCGTAGCCCGCGGTCACGGCGGCGGGTACGGGGGCGGAGCCGAAGAAGGAGACCGAGGCGATGGCTGCCCGGTGGCCCGACAGCGTGCCGACCGGTTTCTTCTCCCGGAGGTCCCACACCTGGGCGAGGCCGTCCTGATGGGCGACGACCGCGCACGGCGTACCGCCGATCATGAGGCAGGTGACCGCGGTGACACCCGATCGATGTCCCACCTCCCGGGCGAGGCGGGTGCCGTCGTCGGCGCTGTGCAGCAGTACGGCACCGGTCGTCGTCCCGGTCACCAGGAGCCGTGCTTCGGGAGAACAGTCCAGGGCCGCCGGTCCGGCGGGGAGGGCGATCGGCGGCAGGTCCTCGGCCGGGCCGCCGCCGTCCGCCCGCCAGAACCGGACGGTGCTGTCCGCGCCCGCGCTGACGGCGATGTCCCGCCCGCCCGACGTCAGACGGCCGAGGCCGCGGATCGCGCCGTCGTGGCCGGGCGCCGGAGCCGGAAGCGAGGGTTCTCCGGTCAGATCCCAGCTGCGTACGGTGCCATCGTCACCGGCGGAGACCAGCACCCGCGCCCCCGGCCCACCGCTCGTGCACAGAGCGGTGACAGCGCCGGTGTGACCGCGCAGGACGGTGCCCTCCGCCGGGCTGCCTCCGGCGGGCCACCGGAAGGGCCACTGACGGATGCGGCCGGTCGCGTCGCCGGAGAGAACGGTCCCTCCCATGTCCGAGGGCAGCACCGTGAGAGCGGTGACGGCACTCGTGTGGCCTGCCCTGGGCTCCCCGACGGGGACCAGACCGTCCGGGACCTGGCCGTCCGGGACCTGGCCGTCCGGGACCTGGCCGTCCAGGGCCTGGCCGGCCAGGACTTGACCATCGGGGGCCTGACTGTCCAAAGCCCGGCCGTCGGGGTCATGCCTCACCGGGAGTCGCCACAACCGAACCGTCGCGTCAGCAGACCCCGTCACCAAAAGCGTCTCCCCCGAAGCCCCCCACGTCGAAAGCGCCGTCACCTCATCCGTATGCCCCACCAACGGCTCCCCGACCGGCTCCCCACCAGGCAACCGCCACAACCGAACCGTCGCATCAGCAGACCCCGTCACCAAAAGCGTCTCCCCCGAAGCCCCCCACGTCGAAAGCGCCGTCACCTCATCCGTATGCCCCACCAACGGCTCCCCGACCGGCTCCCCACCAGGCAACCGCCACAACCGAACCGTCGCATCAGCAGACCCCGTCACCAAAAGCGTCTCCCCCGAAGCCCCCCACGTCGTCATCGCCATGACCCGGCCGGTATGGCCCAGCAACGGACCGCCGAGCTGCTTCCCCGTCGTCAGGTCCCACACGTGCACCGGCCCGTTGGCCGATCCGGTGATCAGGACGGGGCGGTCGTGGCCCTCCAGGGTGGCGGCCGTGAGGGAGGTGATCTGTGCGGCCAGTCCGGTGAGGGGCTCGCCCACCGGGCTGCCGTCGCCGAGATCGGCGATACGTATCGTGCCGTCCGCGCCCGCCGAGACCGTGACGGGCCGCCCGTCGAGGTCGAGCACCACCACCGCGTCCACGGCGTCCGTGTGGTCGGCGAACACGTTGAGCTGCCGGGCGTCCAGGTTGGTCCCCGTGGACCACAGCGGAACCGTGCGCGCGGGCGCGGCCCCGTGGGCGGCGGCGGACAGCAGCTCGTGCGAAAGGGCGGGCGTGCCCCAGCGCATCGCCTCCAGGGCGAACAGCTGCCGCCGCGTTCCGAAGGGCAGGCCCCGGAGCCGGGCGGCCGGGGTGCGCAGCAGGAGGGCGTGCGGCTCGGTCGGGCGGGGCAGCAGGCGCGCGAGCAGCGGGCCGAGCACTTCCACGTCCGCGTGGATCAGGAACCCCGGGGTGGCCAGGAGTTCGAGCAGCCGCCCCTCGTCGGCCGCGTGCTGTGCGGCGTGCCGGCGCACGTACGGCGTGGACCACGCGGTGCGGCCGGGGGTGGACCGTACGGTGTCCGCGGCCAGGACGGCTTCCAGGATCGCCGACGGCGGGCTCCCGTCGCCCGTACCGCCCCGCGCTGTCCGGAGGTGGTCGTCCAGGGCCTGGTTGTAGAGCCGGTACAGCGGTGTTCCGTCGGTGTCCACGGAGACGCGGAGGTAGTGGCTCTCGCCGTCCAGGATCTCCTGGGCCTCGTACGGGTCCGGGGGCACCCCACCGGGCAGGAACAGCCACGCCACGGAGAGCGCGACGGAAGCGGGCATGCCCGCCCCGTGAGTGTGGGCGAGCGCGGTGAGCAGCGGGAGCCGCAACGGCTGCCCGGCGGCGCCGGACTTCAGGTCCAGCTCCAGCACACCGGCCAGGTCGAGCGGTACTGCCCGGCCGAGCGCCTCCGCGGAGCCGGCGTCGAACGCCGGCCAGGTGCGGGAGAGGAGGTGGTGGGTGTAGAGCCCCGAGATCAGGAACTCGCCGCCCCGGCTCTCGACCGGCCGGCCGGTCAGGGACACCGCCATGCCCTCGGCCAGCCGTGGCCGGGCGGCGCTGAACCGTACGTCGGCATAGGCCGGTTCCGTACGCACCAGCATGGACACATACGTGTGGAGGTCCTCGCGCAGTGTGTGCGGGTCGACCTCCTCGAGGTCGATGAACAGCCCCGACTCCCGCGCCGTCGCGCACAGCGGGTGGGCGGTCCCCTCGTCGCGGATTCCCACCAGGCAGTAGGCGAGCGGGGTCCCGTCGGGGCGGCGCTCCGACAGTGGCTGAATCAGCTCCCCCATCACCTCCGACGGGACCTCGGCCTCGTCCACGGCGTCCATGACCAGCACCGGCGGATAGGGCAGTTCCCTGATCGCTTCGCACAGGGCGCGTGCCGGGGAGGTCTCGTGGCTCCATTCCCGTACCCGGTCCCCCACCCGTAACTGCCGTGTGACCGAGCCGAGGATCGCGCCGAGACCGCGTCGGCGCGCGTGCACGGCGGCCATGTGTCCGGGGCCGTGCCGCGAGGGGGCGTTCCCACCGAACGCGGTGAGCCAGACGCGGTCGTCGACTTTGTCGAAGTCGTCGTGCGTCGCGCAGACGAGCACTCCGAGCAGTGCCGATTTGCCGGAACCGCGCCGTCCGGTGACCAGGCAGAGCCGGGCGAGGTCCGCGTCGCCGTCCACGGTGGAGTCCAGCCATCTCGCGATCCGGCCCAGTTGTGCCGACCGTCCGACGAAGCCGACGCCCGGCCGGTGCGGCCGGGCGGTCATCTTCCCGGTCGAGGCCCGCTGCCAGTGGCCGAAGTCGAGTATCTCGTCCAGCTGGACGGCGGTGGAGACCGCCAGGGGGTTACGGAAGAAGGGGAGGTCGGGGTAGGCCCCGTCGTAGGGGGTGGCCGTGACGCGCTGCCCGTGGGCACCGGGTGCCGAGGCCAGTTCGTCGACCCGCGCCCGGGCCTCCTCGACCAGCGTGGCGAAGGGGAGGTGGGGCGATACGGTGTCGAGCCCCAGCGACGCCGGGTCGGTGCCCAGGTGGGTCAGGAACCCGGCGAGGCCCTGGGTGAGACGGGCGTTGTAGGCGTTGTCGAGCTCGTCGCAGGCTCCGATCACCCAGGCCCGGCGCTCGAAGCCGACGGCGTTCTGCGTCCAGTCCGGCCAGGCGGCCTGACCGGCGTTGCACAGGTCGAGCACCAGCAGCGTGTACGGCCGGTCCCTGTGGTAGAGGTCGACGAGGTCGAGCCATGCCTGTACGTCGGTGGCCTCGTCGAACTGCCCGCAAGAGCCCACGACATGGAGCCGCCCGGCTGGCAGCGGGCAGACACCGTGGCTGAGGACGTGCAGCAGCCGAGGCGCGGTCCCCGGCGCCTTCAGGAACGCGCGGGCCTTCGCCCCCAGCGCCTCGGCCGTCAGCCCGTCGTGGCTCTCCACCGCGTACCCGGAGGCGGTCAGCGCCTCACGCAGGGCCAGGGCCTCCCGCGTGAACGGAAGGGTGCGGTAGCCCCCTGCGAAATCATGGACGGCCAGACTCATGGCCACGCCCTGGAAGCCCCCGGCTTCGTCGGAAGCCTCGGGCATCCGGTCATCCTCGGTATTCGTCATTCGTCCGACGGTCACGCTGCGGGCTCACGTTACTGGAGACCGCCCGGGAGCGGAGTGCCCGTCACGGAATGTGCCCTAGGCTGGGGCCCAAGGGCAAGCAGGAGGTCATCCGTTGGACTCGCCGGCACGCGGGCGCAGGGCTCTGTGCATCGGGCTCGAAACGAACGACCACGAGTCCGGCTCTCCGGACCCGCGCGGCGTCTCCCGGCACCTCACGGCCGAACGTGTCAGGGACCTCGCCGACGCGCTCACCGGAGCGGGGTACGGATGCGCCACCAGGCTCGATGTACCGGGCCGGTGGGTGGCCGACGAGGTGCTCGACTTCCTGGAGCGCCGCCGGTCCGACGACCTCTGCGTCATCTATGTGACCGGCCACGGGACCCCCGGCCCCGGCAGCCTGCGGCCGGATGCCCACGACGCCCCGGAGGGCGGCTGGCTGGACCACGTCCTGAGCGCCGCTCCCCTCGACTCCCCCGACGCGTTCCGGCCCCCGGTCCTCCTCGTCATCGACACCTGCCACGCCCCTGGAAGCACCTCCCGGTGGCACCCGCACCATCTCCCGCCGCACACCTGGCTGATCCTCGGAACCGGCGGACGGCACGATCCCGGCCCCGTCGGGACGTTGAGCCGCAGGATCGCCTCCACCCTGCGGCGACTGGGCGACGGAGCCCTCGACGTCGACCCGGCTCTGCCCGCCGTTCCGCTGCACATGCTCGCCTCGGAGGTCCGGCGGGAAACGGTGTACGACACCGGGGAGAAGGTGATCGTCCTGGGCCCCTCCGACAGAGGGAGCCCGGAGGACGACACCCCGCCCTTCTTCCCCAACCCCGCCTACCTGGGCGGGCGCAGACACAGCCGCCTCTCCCGGACCACCGCCCCCGGTGTGCTGCCCTTCCTGGAGGACGCCGACGGCGGCCTGGACCACCAGCACTTCATGGAGCGGGCCTCAGGCACCTCGGCGGTGGCCGAGCACGGGCGGGGCGTACTCGGGCGCTTCACCGGCCGCCGACGGGAGCTGGCAGCCCTGTCCGACTGGCTGGACGATCCGGGTGCCCGGGGCCCGGCCGTCGTCACGGGTGCGCCGGGCGCCGGGAAGTCGGCCCTGCTCGGCGTGCTCGTCTGCGCGGCCCACCCCGAACTGCGCGAGGCGAGCAGAGATCTCTGGCAGAGGGCGTACCGAACGCCCCGCCCCGTCCGTACGGGCTTCGCCGCCGTCCACGCCCGTCAGCGCGGCCTCTCCGAGATCTGCGCCTCCCTGGCCCGCCAGCTGGGCGTCACCGCGCAGGACCCCCGCCAGTTCCTCAAGGCCGCCAAGGGCATGAGGGTGCCGCCGGTTATCGTGGTCGATGCCCTGGACGAGATGGCCAAGGGCACCGACGTGATGAACCGGCTGCTGCTGCCGCTCTCCCTCGAGGGCCGGGACGACGGCCGTCCTCTGGCACGGGTCCTGGTCGCCACCCGGCACTACCCGGAGTTCGGTCCTCTGATCGACGCCGCGGCCGGGGGCGGCCTTCTCGTCGACCTCGATCGCATACCGCCGGATGAACTGGCCGACGACGTGGCGGAGTACGTCACCGAGATCCTGCGGACGACCCGCGGGTTCCGTCACCGCGGGTCCGTCGTCCACACCTTCGCCCGGGTGCTGGCCGCCACCCTGGTCGACCGGGGTTCTCCGCAGTCGGTCTGGGGGGCGTTCCTCGTCGCCGGGCTGTGGGCGCGCACCCTGGTCAACTCCGGCTTCGACACGGCGATGACCGCGGATGAGGCGGCGGAGGCCGCCCACCGCGTACCGCGGAGCCTGACCGAGCTCCTCGAACTGGAACTGCGGTCCCAGCCGGAGCTGTTCTGGCTCCGGCCCGTCCTTACAGCCCTGGGCACCGCGCACGGCCAGGGCATGCCGACCTCCGTGCTCCGGCGTATCGCCCCGCTCTTCGCGGGCGACGGCGGCCCCCTGCCGTCCGCTCCGTCGTCCGCCACCGTCAAGGAGACGCTCGGGGCGGCACGGTTCTATCTGCGGACCGTCACCGACACCAACGGGACCCTGCTCTACCGTCTCTTCCACCAGTCGATCGCCAACCATCTCGTCGACGACTTCGAACAGTCGGGGAGATTCCCGAGCTGGCGACAGGTCCTGCTGGACCGGCTGTTCGCTCCGCTGGGCTCCCCGCCCACCCGGAACTGGGACGCGGCCGAACCCTACGTCCTCCGGCACGTGATGGCCCTCGCGCGGGAGGCCGGACGCGAACAGGAGCTGTTCGACGACCCCGAGTTCCTCATCCGGGCCGATCCCGGGTCGCTGGACGGTCTCCGGTCCGCCCGCTCCGGCTCCCCCGGCCTGCCGCCCCCGGTGCTGGAACGGCTGCTGGACCGCCGGGCCCCCCTGCACGAGCGGCGCATGGCCGCGAGCCTCGCGGCGCTGAGGGCCGGGGACCCGGAGCTGGCCCACCGCTTGGCCTCGCCCGTCCACGGCGCGCCCCTGCCCTGGATTCCGTGGTGGACGACCCCCTTCAGTCCTCCGCCCGACCGGATCGTCGCGTTGCCGTCGGGCCACCGGACGGAGCTGTTCGTCCTGGACACCGGCAGCGGCCGCTACGGGGCGCTGGAAGGGCACACAGGGCGGATGGCCGAGACGGAGGGTCCGGATCTCCCGGACCTCGTGGACGCGGAGCGGATCTCGCTGGCGGGGCGGGCGGTCGCGCTGGTGACGGACGGGGCGGGGCATCAGTGGATTCATCAGCCCGGTACGCCCCGGCTGATCGATGCGGGCTGGCCCTCCGCCTCCTCCCGCCTTTCCGGCGCGGGTCCGGCCGGTCCCTCGGCCCGTGCTCTGTTCGACGGCCGGCTGGTCGTCTGCGTCGGTACGAGGGACGGCTCCGTGATCGTCGAGGACGCCCTCGACGGCCACCGGATCGTCGGCCGGGAAGGGGCCCATGACGGTCCGGTGACCGCGCTGGTCGCCCGGTACGACGCCTCGGGCCTGAGCGTGCTCTCGGGCGGGGAGGACGGGAGCGTGTGGTCGTGGCGGCCGGGAAGGGACCGCGGTGAACGCGTCGTGCTCCTGGACGGCCCCGTCCGCGCCCTGGACATCACCGCGGACGACGAGTTGTTCGTCTCCTCGGGCCAAAGGGTCAGCGCCTTCAGGGGTGGCCTGCCCGCCGCGGAAGACCGTACCGGCGAGGGGTGACACGCCCTGCGGGACCGGTGCCGGGGCGGGGCCAGGCCGGGAGGAGAGCCCGGGCCGTCACCTCGAAGCGGGCGCGGCCCTGCGGAGGAACAGCGCGGCGGCGAGGGTGCCCGCCAGGACGATGGCCGCGTTCACCGCGATGGCCACCTTCAGCCCGCCCAGGATGCCCGCCGCACCGGCTCCGGTGACCGCCGCCGTGGCGACGGCGCTCATGACCGGCGTACCCATCGTGATGCCGATCTGCTGCGTCATCGTCGCGAGGCCGGTGGCGAGGCCCTGCTCCCGGTCCGGGAGCCCCGTGGTCGCGGTGACCATGAAGCCGACGATGACCAGCATGTTGCCGACACCGCCCACGAACGTTCCCGTGAGCAGCAGCCACATCCAGGAGCGGTCGTCGCCCAGTCCGATCAGCGCGGCCGTCGCCACGGTCTGTACGGTGCCGCCGACGATCAGCGTGGAGCGGGTGCCGATCCTCCCGATCACCCGGGGTGCGAGGGTGCCGCCGACGACGGTGCCGATGCCGAGGACGCCGAAGGACAGCCCCGCGGCCAGCGGGGAGAAGCCCAGGACCTTCTGAAGGTAGAGCGTCATGAGGAAGACGAGTGACGTCTCGGTCAGGAAGGCGATCAGACCGGCGATGTTGCCCCAGGCCACCGTCCGCCGTCCCAGCACCCCGAGCGGTACGAGCGGGGCCTCGGCCCTGCGCTCGACGGCGTAGAAGACGAGCAGCAGCAGTACGCCCGCGGCGAGGGAGATCAGGGCCGTCGGCGAGCCCCAGCCGTGCTCACCGGCCTGGGTGAGGCCGAAGACGACGGCCAGCAGGCCCAGGGTCACGCTCACCGCGCCCGGCAGGTCCGGCTTCGGGCGCTCGTCGGGCCGCGACTCCTTGATCACCACGACCGCCGCCACGAGCACGAGCAGCGCGACGGGTACGTTGATGAAGAAGGCCCAGCGCCAGGAGAGCAGGTCGGTGAGCACTCCGCCCAGGACGGCGCCGGTGGTGAACCCCGCCGACATCAGCGCCCCGTTCAGGCCGAGGGCCTTCTCCCGGAGCGGGCCCTCGGGGAACGACGTCGTCAGCAGGGAGAGGCCCGCCGGGGTGACGGCGGCCGTCGCGAGACCCTGGAACACCCGGGCCACGATGAGGAGTTCGGGAGAGGTCGCCACTCCGCCCAGCAGGGAGGCGGCGCCCAGGACGACCAGGCCGCCCAGGAAGAGGCGGCGGCGGCCGAAGAGGTCGGCGATGCGGCCGAACAGCAGCGTGAAGCCCGCCGCGCACAGCGCGAAGGACGTCGCGATCCACTGGAGGTTCGCCAGGTCGAAGCCGAGCCCCTCACCGATGACCGGCAGGGCCACGTTGAGGATGGAGAAGTCCACGGCGAGCATGAACTGCGCCGCCAGCAGGATCACCAGCACCAGTTTCAGGCGCGGCGTCAGACGGGCGGGCGGGGCGTCCCCGCCGGAGGTGGTCCCGCCAGAGGTGGTCCCGCCAGAGGCGTCTCCGCCGGGGGTGGCCCCACCAGGAGCGTCCCCGCCGGGGGCGGTCTGTGCGGTGTCGGTGGCCGTCATGGGTGAAGTCCCTCTCTCGTGCACGCGTTGTGACGGAAGAGAGCCTCGTCCGGAGCGGCGGGCGTAGCCATCGCCCGCCCGGCACCAGCACCGCGGAGGGTGGTACTCGCAGGGCCCCTCTCGCGGAGCCCGTCCGCCCGGTGAGGGGGCCATCATGGAGGGCGCAGCCGTCGATCCGGGGAGCCATGATGGGGACCACGTCCGAGCTCGGTGACTTCCTCCGTAACCGTCGCGGTGAGGTGCGCCCCCAGGACGCCGGCCTCACGGCCCACTCACCGCGCCGCCGTGTCACCGGTCTGCGCCGCGAGGAGCTGGCCCTGCTCGCCGGGGTCAGCGTGACCTACTACACGCGGCTCGAACAGGGCCGGGCATCCAGCGCCTCCGACTCCGTCCTGGACGCCATCGCCCGCGCGCTGCGGCTCACCGACGACGAGACCGCCCACCTCAAGGACCTGGCCAGGCCCGGTCCGGTCCGGCAGCCGCCCGCGGAGCGCCCCGAGTACGCCGACCGGTCGGTCAGACAGCTGCTGGCCGCGATGACGGAGGTCCCGGCCCTCGTCCTGGACCGCCGCAACGACGTCCTGGCCTGGAACCGGCTGGGCCACGCGCTCCTCGCCGGGCATCTGGACCGGCACGGCCCCGACCGGCCGGACGTCAGGCCCAATCTGACCCGTCTGCTCTTCCTGGACGACCGCTTCCGCACGCTCTACGCGGACTGGAGCGAGGAGGCGCGGCGTGCCGTCGCCTCCCTCCGTCTGACCGCCGGACGCCACCCCCACGACCGCCGGCTCGCCGAACTCGTCGGGCAGCTGGTCATCCAGAGCCGGGAGTTCGCCTCGCTGTGGGCCCGGCACCCTGTCAGCACCTGCACCTCGGGCGTCAAGCACTTCCGGCATCCGCGCGTGGGCGCGATGGAGCTCTCCTTCGAGAACCTCCTCATCCCCGGCGGCTCCGGCCGACGCGTCATCGCCTACAGCGCCGAGCCCCGGACCCCCTCCGAAGCCGCGCTCCGCCTGCTCGGCGGCAGCACGGCCGAGCGGGCGAAGGACCGGGGCGGGGAGCCGGAACGGCACCGTCCGGCGTCACAGTCGCGCTACGACCCCTTCTCGTCTGGGCCACCGTCAGATGCCCCTGAGGGGGGTGAGGCGGAGCGAAGCGGCATGGTTCCCTCCGTATTGTCCTCTTTCTGTACGCCTCCGAGCCCTCCCCGCCCGCTCCGATGAGCCCCGGAGCACTCCGCGGCGACTTTTAGGCTGCGCTTATGCACTACACCAAGAAGCTCATCGGACTGGCCGCCGTCGGCATCCTCGCGGTCGGCTGCGGCTCCGGCGATTCCGCCGCTCCGATCTCCGCCCCCGCCGCCGAGTCCAAGCCCACCGCCGACTCCAAGCCCGACGCCGTCCAGGAGACGACCGCCGCCCCGCAGGAGCCGACGCTGCCCGTCGTCGTGGACGGCCCGCAGAAGGACGTGCTGGACCGTTCCACCGACGGACAGCTCAAGGTCCTGCCCAAGCCGGAGAGCGGCGCCCCCTTCACGGAGCAGGTGGAGCACCGGCTCCAGGAGCAGCTGCTCGGCCGGATCAAGGTGCCCGGCAAGACCAGCGCCGAGTGCCCCGGCGGCGTGACGCAGAAGGCCGGTGCCGTCAGCACCTGCAACGTCACCTACGAAGGTGCCGTCGTTCCTTACGAGGTCAAGATCAGCGACTCGTACAAGGAGGGCGGCTTCATGACCTTCTACAACGCCAAGCCCCTCAAGGGCCTGGTGGTCGCGAAGGTCGTCTACAACCAGCTGTTCGAGCAGTACGGCAGCCGCTCCGACGCCACCAAGCTGGCCTGCGAGGAGTTCCCCGCCGCCAAGGCCGTCGACCTCGACGGCGACTCCGGTCTGACCTGCCAGTACTGGAGCAAGTACGGCAACAAGGGCGACGGCGGCTACGAGACGCTGCGCGTGAAGGCCGGCACCTACGGGCCGAGCTTCGAGCAGGTCCGCTGACGCCGGTCCCGTAACGGAGCCGTCGGCCGAGTCCCGTAAAGGGGCTACCAGCTCACCTCCAGCCTCCGCGGGCTGCGGGACGTCGTCCCGGTCCGCCAGGTGACCCGCTCCACCGGCTCCGCCAGGCGCAGGCCGGGGAAGCGGGCGGCCAGGCGGTGCAGGGCGACCTGGAGTTCCGTACGGGCCAGCCAGGCGCCCAGGCAGTAGTGGGCGCCCGCCCCGAGGGAGAGGGTGGGGGCCTCCAGCGGGGCGAACAGGTCGTCGAGCGTACGGCGGGGGAAGACGTCCGGGTCCCGGTTGGCGGCGCCGCAGTCTGCCAGCACGACCGCACCGGCCGGGATCGTCACCCCGCCGACCTCGACGGCCACGGAGGCGCGGCGGGTCGTTCCCCGGTCGTCGCCCAGCGGGACGAGGTGGATGAGCCGGTCCGCCACCCGGCCGGCCGCCTCCTCGTCGGCGCCGATGCGGGGCCAGCTCTCCGGGCGTTCGCCGAGGAGGTAGAGCAGCGCGTTGCCCAGCATGGTCATCGTGCTGTCGTGGCCGCCGACGACGAGCCCGCACACCAGGCTCACCAACTGCGCCTCGGGGAGCCCGCCCTCCTCGTCGGCTCCGCGCACCAGACCGCTGATCAGGTCGTCGCCGGGGGCGCGCCGCCGCTCCGCGAGGAGCTCCGCCCCGAACGCGCCGAACTCCTCCAGTACGGCCGCCACCTCCTCCCCCGCATGGGAGCCGTCGGAGAAGGCGTGCTCGCTCCAGTGGCGCATCCGGTCGCGGGCGGACCCGTCCAGCCCCATCAGCCGGCTGATCACCGCCACGGGGAGGGGGAGGGTGAACTCCTCGACCACGTCCACGGGCCGGGGCCGTTCCGCCAGCCGGTCCAGGAGCTCTTCCACGATCGCGGCGATCCACGGCTGCCAGCGGGCGACGGCCCTCGGGGTGAAGGCGCGGCGCAGGGTCCGGCGCAGCCGCAGATGGCCGGGGCCGTCCTGGTTGAACATCAGGTCGGGGTTGTTCACGAGGTCCGGTACGTCGGAGAGGGCGGGTGCGTCGTCGGCGTACAGCTGGGCCCTGCCGAACCGGGGGTCGGAGAGCACCTGGCGGACGTCGGCGTACCGGCTGACCAGCCAGGCGGGGGCACCACCGGGCAGCTCCCCGGGGCGGGGCGGGCCCGGTTCGTCGAAGTGCAGCCGGTGCAGGGGGACCAGGGGCGCGGGTTCGGTGGTGGTCATCGTGTCTCCCGGGGTGAGGGGTGCGTACGGAGGAGAGGGGCCGCCGCCCTCACAGCGCGACCAGCACCTTGCCCCGGTTCTCCGCCCGGTCGCGGTAGAGGCTTCCGTATGCGGCGGGGATGGCGTCGAAGCCGTGGTGGAGGGTGTGGTCGCAGACGACCTCGCCGCGCCGGACCCGGCTGCCGAGGTCGGCGTGGAGGTCCTTCCAGTTCTGTTCGGTGAACCACTCCAGCGAGAAGATCCCCCGGACCGTGGCGCGCGGGAACATCAGGTAGGGCAGCAGCCGCGGGCCGGTGTCCTCGTTGCCGACCTGGGTCGCCCACTGCCAGCACACCGCCACCTGGCTGTCGACGTTGAGCATGGAGAACACCACGTCGGTGACGGTGCCGCCGAGGTTGTCGAAGTAGCGGTCGACGCCGTCGGGGGCTGCCCGGCTCAGCGCCTCGCGCACGGTGCCCGCGCTGTCGGTGTGCCGGTAGACGAGGACCGTGTCGAAGCCGAGGCCGAGGAGGTACTCCGCCTTCTGCGGGGAGGAGGTGGTCCCGATGACCCGGGCGCCCGCGAGCGCGGCGAGCTGGCCGACGAGCGCGCCGACCGCGCCGGAGGCGCCGCTGATGACGAAGGTGTCCCCGGGGGTGACCGTCATGTACTTGGCGAGGGTGCCCCAGGCGGTCATCCCGGGGCCGCCCATCACGCTCAGCGCGGTCGGCAGCGGCAGCACGTCGTCGTACCAGTCGGGGTCGAGCCTGCGGTAGGCCGGGAAGACCATGGGGAAGGTGCCGGTCTGCCAGAGTTCGGCGGCTCCGGTGGAGACGACATGGGAGCGCCAGCCGCCGAAGCCCTGCACGAGGTCGCCGACGCGGTGGGCGGCGTGCGGTCCCGCCGCCACCACTTCCATGATCGAGTCGGCGCCCATGTGGGAGCCGATCGGGGTGTCGAGGGCGATGCCCTGGAGGTAGGGGTCGACGGAGACGTACAGCGTGCGCAGGAGCATCTCGTCGGGGGCCAGGGCCACATCGACGTTCTCGACGACCTTCTCGTAGACGCGGTCCACGTCGGGCACGCCCTCGACATGCTCGCGGACCACCCACTTCTCGATCTTCATGAACTCTTCCCTGTCGTCGTTGCGGGGGTGGCCCCGCGCCCGGCCGGTACGGGGATGACGCGGTGGGTCGGCGGGGGCGCGGTGCGGTCGACCGACGCGGTGAACTCCCTGCCGTCGTCACGGCAGATGAACTGCATGACGTGGCGTCCGGCGGCGGCGGCCCGGATCAGCCCGCCGGTGGTGGCCCAGACACCGGACTGGTAGAAGTCGGCGAGACCGGGCAGCCCGGGGCCGTGCTTCTTGACCAGCTCTTCGAGGGTCTCGCCGCTCTCCACGAACGGCTGCCAGCCCAGCACCGTACCGTCGTGGTTGCCGGTGTAGCGGACCTGGGTGAGGGGGCTGGAGACGTCCCGTACGACGATGGCGTCGCGCAGGCCCGGGAAGCGCTGCTCCAGGAAGCCGACAAGCGCCTCGCGGGCCCGCCGTTTGGCCGCGTAGTAGCCGCGCCCGTGCCGGACGGGCAGGGTGTGCAGCTCCTGGCCGCCCCGGGTGCGGGTGATCTGTTCGGGGCCTTCGTCCAGGGCCCGCCAGGGGGCGATGTCGCAGAAGTAGGTGGCGTAGACGACGGTGGTGCCGTCCGGGGAGAGTTCGGGGTAATGGCGGCTGCGGAACTGGACGTTGACGCTGGCGTGGCGGATGCCGGTGAGCTCGGCGGCCGTCGCGTCGTCGAGCAGGTACGTCGTGCAGGGGTCCCCTTCGGGGAAGGGGCGGGAGAGGCCGAGGAAGAGGGTGAAGTAGCCGGGGAAGACCATGCCGGGTTCGTGGATGGTCTCGGTGTAGAGCTTGCGGTACTCCTCGCCGAGGTATTTCCCCCCGAGGAACTTCATGGCCGTGGTGTAACCGTCGCAGGCCGACACGACGATGTCGGCGCGCAGTTCCCGTCCGTCGCTGAGCCGGACGCCCACCGCGTGGTCGTCCTCGACGATCACCGTCTCGACCTTCGTGTTGTACGAGACCTCTCCGCCGAGCCTGCGGTAGCGGGCCTCGATCGACCGGGCGAGGCCGAGGGAGCCGCCCTCGGGGACGCCCGCGGAGAGGTTGGCGTGCGAGGCGAGCTGGAAGTGGAAGGGGAGGACGGGGAAGTTGGGGTGCTTCTCGTACAGGATGAAGTTGAACGCCTCCCGCAGGAGCGGGTCCTTGAACTTCGCGGAGTACTCGGTCATCAGGACCGTGATCGTGGTGCGTACGGCGTTGACGTACGGGAGGAACGAGGCGAGCATCCGCCAGCGCTCCACCCGGCCCATCAGACCCACGGGCTTGAGGAAGGGGTAGACGGCAAGGGCCCTGCGGAAGCTGCGGAGTTGGGCGCAGAACCTGCGTACGGTACGGGCGTCGGCGGGCGAGATCCCGATGAGGTGGGCCTCCAGCCGGTCCGGGTCGGAGTAGAAGTGGACGGCCCGCCCGTCCTGTCCGCGCACGATGTTGAACACGTCGAAGTGGCGGATCTCCTTGCCCTGCAACGCGCCCAGCTCCAGCCAGATCTGGTGCATCTCGTTGCCGGGGCCGCTGCCGAGGAGCCAGCTGACGCAGGCGTCCAGGGTGAAGCCGCCGCGGTCCCAGGCGGTGCAGCAGCCGCCGGGCAGTTCGTGCATCTCCAGGATGTGGGTGCGGTAGCCGTTCATCCGCGCGTAGCAGCCGGTGGAGAGGCCGCCGAGACCGGCGCCGATGATGATCATCGATTCCCTGGGCCCGCGGGGGGCGTTACGGGTCCTGCCGTTCATCAACGGGTGTCCTCCCGTGCCGACCACCGGTCGAGCCGGGGCAGCTCGCCCAGCTTTCCGGGGTGCCAGGGATCGCTGCCCGGGCTCTCCCACGCCCGGAATTCCAGGCCGAGTTCACGGCAGAGGTACTGGGTCGCGAAGCGGCCGGTGGAGGCGGCGCGGATCAGTCCCCCCATGCCGGCCCACTGCCCGGCCATGGAGAAGCCGCTCAGTCCTGGCAGCCGCATCCGGTCCTTGCCGACCAGTCGGGCGGAGATGTCGTCGGCGTCGGAGAACGCCTTCCAGGCGAGGATGGAGCCGTTGTGGTTGCCGGTGTAGCGGTGCGTGGTGGCGGGCGTGGCCACGTCGACGAGGTCGATGCGGTCGGTGATGCCCGGGAACCGGCGTTCCAGGAAGGTGCGGACGAAGTCGGCGACCTCCTGCTTGCGCGCCCGGTACTCCTTGCGGTTCCTGGTGCGCAGCTCCTTCCAGGAGGCGTAGTCGCTGAAGTAGGTGCAGTGCAGGACGGAGCGGCCCGGGGGTGCGAAGCCCTCGGAGTAGCGGGAGCGGTCCTGGACGACCAGGCTGTTCTGGAGGGCGCCGGGGAGCCGTTTCCCGTCCTCGTCGGTCAGGAGGTGGGTGGTGCTGTGGGCTTCCGCCGGGTCGAAGTCGCCGCGCAGGCCGACGAAGGCGGAGACGACGGCCGGGAAGAGGGTGCCGGGGCGCTGGAGGAGGTCGGTGTAGAGCTTGTCGATCCGGGGTCCGGTGTACCGGCCGCCGAGCAGCCCGTACACGGTGGTGCGGCCGTCGCAGGCGGAGACGATGTGCTCGGCGAAGTACCTTCTGCCGTTGCGGAGTTCGATACCGATCGCGCGGTCGTTCTCCACCAGGATCTGCTCGGTGCGGGCCCGGTAGGTGACGGTCCCGCCCAGGCCGAGGTAGCGGTCCTCGATCGAGCGCGAGAGACCGAGCGAACCGCCTTGCGGGAAACCGGCGTTGAGGTGGTGGGCCGCCGCCATGTTGAAGAGGTAGGGCAGGAGCGGGAAGCCCTCCGGGTCCTGGAAGAAGATGTTGCGGAAGGCCCGGCGCAGCAGCGGGTCCTGGAACCTGTCGGCGAAGGCCGCCATCGGGGTGGCGGCCGTCCGCCAGAACAGCCGGAAGGCCGGCAGCACCGTGCGCAGGGTCGCCGCCCGTTCCCGTACGGTCCGCAGGGCGGGCGCGGTCAGGAACGGGTACAGCTCGATGGCGATGAACCGCCGCAGATCGCGGGTGAAGGCCCGGATCAGGGGGGCGTCGGCGGGTGAGAGGGCCAGCAGGTGCGCCTCCAGCCGGTCGGGGTCGTTGTAGAAGGTGACCGAACGGCCGCTCTCGTCCTCGACCTTGTTGAACAGCTCGAAGTTGGTGACGGTCTTGCCGTCGAGCGCGCCCAGTTCGCGCCAGACCTGGTGGGCGTTGTTGCCGGGCGCGGTGCCGATGAGCCATTCGATGCAGTAGTCGAAGAGGTAGCCGTCGCGGGACCAGGCGGTGCAGCAGCCGCCGGGCAGCACGTGCTTCTCGAAGACGCGGGTCCTGGCTCCGCTCATCTGCGCGTAGCAGCCGGTGGAGAGGCCGGCCACGCCCGCGCCGATGACGATGACGCGGGGCGGGGTGCCGGGGGTGCGCTCGCGGCTGCCCCAGTCGTCGGCCGTGTCCTTCTGGAGGGTGGTGTCAGCCGCCATGGGCCGTGCCTCCTGTCAGCGCGGTGCGGACCAGGGCAGCGTTGCGGGCCAGATGCTTGGGGTCGAGCATGTCGGCGTGGATTCCGGAGCCGCGCAGGACGACGGTGGTGCCGGTGGAGGCGCCGTGCCAGGCGCCGTGCTCGCCGACGGCGTACAGGGCGGTCTTCTCCTCGTCGGTGATGACCGTGACCGGTGCGGCGACCGTTCCGGTGTTGGGGGTGCGGCCGCAGAAGGTGAGGTACTCGGCGGCGTGGGCGAGGGTTTCGCGGGTGACGGCCTCGGACCCGGTGTGTTTGCGCAGGTGGTCGGCGAGTTCGGCCTCGAAGGCGCGGATTCCCTCGTCCCCGGGCTCGTAACGCTCCATGATGCGGCGGGAGTCGAGGACGACGATGTGGCCCACCCGCCGTCCGCGCCGCTCCAGCTCCTTCGCCGTCTCGAAGGCGAGGTTGCCGCCGAGGGAGTAGCCGAGGAGCAGGCATGCCCCTTCGGGCCGGGCGGCCTCGACGAGGTCGGCGTACCGGGTCACCTTGTCGTCGCCCGGCAGGTAGTTGAAGCCGATGACGGTGTACTCCGGGAGCTGGGCGGCGAGGCCCCGGTAGACGAGCCCGTGACCGCCCGCGGGCGGGAAGCAGAAGAGGGGCGGGGTCTGGCCGGAGTTGAAGGTCAGGTAGGGCAGTTCGTCGGTGCCGGTGCTGTGCAGGACGTCCGCCACGGTGGCGGCCATGCCATGGAGGGTGGTGACCTGGTAGAGGCGGCTGACGGGAACGCTGACGCCGAACTCGGTCCGCAGGTGGTGGAGGAGCTCGATGAGCTTGATGGAGGAGCCGCCGATCTCGAAGAAGTCGTCCGCCAGGCCGACCTGTTCGAGGCCGAGCAGCGTTTTCCAGTGCCGGGCCACGCTGATCTCGTAGAGCGTCACCGGCTCCTCGTGGGGGCGTTCGCCGGTCTCGGCCCGGGGTGCGGGGAGGGCGGCGGTGTCGACCTTGCCGTTGGCGGTGAGCGGCAGGGCGGGCAGTTCGACGACGTACGAGGGGATCATGTACGAGGGCAGCGCGGCGGCCAGATGGCGGCGCAGGGCCCGCCGGTCGAGCGCGGCGCCGGGTGCCGGTACGCAGTAGGCGCAGAGCGCGGCCTCTCCCCCGGCGCCCTCGGTGACGGTGACGACGGCGCGGGCGAGCGGGGGCCACTGGGCGAGCCGGGCCTCGATCTCGCCGAGCTCGATGCGGTGGCCGCGCAGTTTGACCTGGCCGTCGGCGCGGCCCAGCAGGTGGACCCGGCCGTGGGCGTCCCAGCGGGCGAAGTCGCCGGTGCGGTACAGCCGTTCGGGCCGGGCGTCCGGTCCTCTGCCGAGCGTACGGGTGACGAAGCGGTCCGCCGTCTGCCCGGGGTCTCCGGCGTAGCCGAGCGCGACGCCGTCGCCGCCGATCCAGAGTTCGCCGGGGACTCCCGGCGGGACGGGTTCGCCGTGGGTGTCGAGGATGTGGAGGGTGCTGTTGGGCAGGGGGCGGCCGATCGGGACCATCAGGCCCGGTTCCAGGTCGTCGACGGGGCCTTCGAAGTAGGCGCTGTCGATGGTCGCCTCGGTGAGGCCGTAGGAGTTGACGAGCCGGGTGGCGGGGCCGCACAGCTCGCCCAGCCGCCGGTACTCTGCCACCTTCCAGGCATCCGAGCCCACCACCAGCAGCCGCAGGAAGTCCAGCCGGAGCCCTTCCCGGGTGCAGTGGTCCATCAGCCCGCGCACGACGGCGGGTACGAACTCTGCGCATTCGACCCGTTCCTGACGCATCGTCCGGTACAGGCGGGTGGTGTCGAAGAGCAGATCCCGGTCGGCCAGGACGAGGGTGCCGCCCGAGCAGAGCGCCCGGACCAGGTCGCCGGTGAACACGTCGAACGACGGCTCGGCCATCTGGAGGTGCGTCCGGACGTCCGTCTCCAGCCGGTACGCGTGGCGCCACGCCCCGTACGCGGAGGCGAGGTTGCGGTGGCTGACCCGGACGGCCTTGGGGCGGCCGGTGGAGCCGGAGGTGGTGATGACGTACGCCGTCGAGTCCGGGTCCGTGTCCGGCCGGGGGCCGTCCGGGTGCGGCTCGGTGGCGTGCAGGGCGTCCAGGGTCAGGGTGATGACGGGCAGCGCCGCGGTGCCCTCGCGCCCGGCCTCGTCGGCGACGACGACCAGGGCCGCTCCGGTGGCCCGGACGAGGTGGGCGACGCGGTCGGCGGGCTGGTCGGGGCGGAGCGGCAGATAGGCGCCGCCTGCCTTGAGCACGGCGAGCAGGGTGGTGATGAGCTCCGGCGACTTGTCCAGGCGGACGACGACCACCGAGCCGCATCCGACGCCCAGGGCGCGCAGCCGGGCGGCGGTTTCGGTGGCCCGGCGCTCCAGCTCCCCGTAGGTCAGTGTCCGTGCGCCGCCGCCGGGGAGCGGCACGGTCACGGCGACGGACGCGGGGTGGGCGGTGGCGGCCCGGCCGATCAGTTCATGGACCGGGATGAACGGCGCGTCCGCGGCGGCCGGGGGCAGGGCCGGTCGGCTCCACTCCCCCACCAGCTGTTCGCGCTCGCGTTCCTCGAGCATCTCCAGCCGGGAGACGGGGTGTTCGCCGGGCGCCCGGGTCATGTGGTCGAGCAGGTGCGTGTAGTGGGCGGCCATGCGGCGCATGGTCTGTGGGAGGAAGAGGTCGGTGTTGTACTTGAGGACGCAGTGGAAGCGGTGCTCCGCCTCGTCCTCGTACGCGGAGAGTGTGATGTCGAACTGGCCTTCCTCCTCGGGCAGTTCGATGTACTCCAGCCGGTAGCCGTACTGCTCGGTGGCGACCTTGTGGGTGAGGAGGATGAACATCGCCTGGAAGACGGCCGAGCGGCTGGGGTCGTGCTGGAGGCCGAGTTCGTCGACGAGGAGGACGAACGGGTACTCCTGGTTGTCCAGGCCGCCGAGGACGGTCCGGCGGACCTGCTCCAGGAGTTCCGCGACGCTCGGGTCGCCGGTGAGGTCGGCGTGGAGCGGGAGCGGGTTGACGAAGTAGCCGTAGACGGAGGCGAAGTCCTGCCGGGTGCGGCCGGTCACCGGGGAGCCGACGACGATGTGGTCCTGCCCGGAGTAGCGGTGGAGCAGCAGGTAGTAGGCGCTGAGCAGCACCATGAACGGGGTGACGTGATGGGTGCGGGCCAGGGCGTGGACGCGGGCGCTGAGTGCGGCGTCGAGCACGAAGAATTCGGAGGCCCCGTTGTGGGTCTGGACGGCCGGGCGGGGTCTGTCGGTGGGGAGGTCGAGGAGCGGGACCTCGGCGGGGAGGTGGGAGCGCCAGTAGTCGAGCATCCCGGCGGCCTCGCGTCCGGCGAGGAAGGTGTTCTGCTGGTTGAGGAAGTCGAGGTAGCGGGCTTCCACGGGCGGCAGTTGGGGCTCCCGGCCCTGCCGCAGGGCCTCGTACACCTGGAAGAGTTCCTCGATGAAGGTGAACGTGGAGATGGCGTCCGAGACGATGTGGTGGACGGCCTTCATGATGATCCAGCGGTCGTGTCCGCGCTTGAAGAGGCGGAAGCGGACCAGGGGGTCGTGGGCGAGGTCGTAGGGCTTGCGGTACTCGGCGACGATGGTGGCGTGGATGGTCTCCCACTCCTCGCCCTGGACGTCGAAGAGGGCGAGGTCGGGCTCGGTGTCCTCGGAGACCCGCTGGACGGCCCGGCCGTCCTCCAGCAGGAAGTTGGTGCGCAGGGCGGGGTGGCGGGCGATGAGGCGGCGGACGGCCTCGAACATCAGGTCCGGTTCGAGGGCGACGTTCACCTCGACGGCTCCGCCGATGTTGTACGCGTAACCGTCGGGGTTGAGGTGCTTGAGGAACCAGAGCGCCTTCTGGTTCTGGGTCAGCGGGTAGCGCGCGGGGTCGTCGTGGAGTTCGACGGCCCCCTCGGCGGAGCCCGCCTCCCCGGCCGAGGCGAGTTCGGCCAGTCCGTCGTGGAGCTGGGCGGCCAGCTCTCCGGCCGGGGTACCGCTGAGCAGGGCGACCACGGGCAGGGCGACGCCCAGTTCGGCGTGGACGCGGGCGCGCAGCTCCATCGCCAGCAGGGAGTCCAGGCCGAGCCCGCCGAGGCCCTCGGCGGGGTCGATGCGGTCCGTTCCGGTGCGCAGGACGGTGGCGGCGAGCGCGGCGAAACGCGTCGCGACCAGGGTGCGGCGGGTCTCCTCGTCGGCGGTGCGGAAGGTGTCGAGGAAGCCGTTGCCCTGTGCGGCCGGGGGCGGGGCGGCGGCCGCTGCCAGGTCGGTGACGAGCGGGGGCGGGGACGGGTACCAGGCCAGGAAGGCGGTCCAGTCGGTGACGGTGGCGACGACCAGCTGGGCGTGCTCCTGGCCGATGACGCGTTCCAGGACGGCCATGCCCGCGTCGGGGGCCAGGGAGCTCATGCCCCGGCTGTGCAGATAGTGGTCGACCAGGCCGAGTTCCTCGATCATCCCGGTGGCCCAGGGGCCCCAGTCCAGGCTGAGCGCGGGCAGGCCCTGGGCGCGGCGGTGGTGGGCGAGCGCGTCCAGGAAGGCGTTCCCGGCCGCGTAGTTGGTCTGTCCCGCGGTGGTCAGGAGGGAGGCGATCGAGGCGAAGAGGACGAAGTGCTCGAGGGGTTCGTCCCGCAGATGCCGGTGGAGGAGGTGGGCGCCGACGGTCTTGGGGTCGTGGACGGCGTCGAAGGCGGGCCGGTCCAGGTCGGTGACGAGGGTGTCGCGGACCTGTCCGGCGAGGTGGAACACCCCGCGCACGGGCGGGTGGCCGCCGCGCCGGTAGGCGTCGAGCCAGCCGGTCAGGGCGTCCTCGTCGGTGATGTCGAGGGGGGCCAAGTGGGCCTGGGCGCCGAGCGCCTCCAGCTCGCGGAGGAGGGCGACGGCCCGGCCCTCGGCGGTGGCGGGGTCGGTGGAGCCCCACTTCTCCCGGGCGGGCACCGGCGTGCGCCCCACCAGGACGAGCCTGCGGGCCCCGCGTCGGACGAGCGTGCGGCACAGCAGCCGGCCGAGTGCGCCGAAGGCGCCGGTCACCAGGTAGCTCCCGTCGGCCCGCAGCCGCAGCGGCAGCGGCCGGGTGAGCCCCTCGGCCGGGCGGAGGCGGCTGGTGCGGCGGACTCCCGCGCGCAGGGCGATCTCCTCCTCGTCGTCGGTCAGCGCCTCGCGCAGGAGCGCCTCGGCCTCGGCCCGCGCGCCTTCGGGGCCCGGCCGCCGTTCGGGGTCGAGGTCGATCAGCTTGCCGGGGTGGCCGCTGAGTTCCTGGTGGCGCAGGACCCGGCCGACGCCCCAGGCGGGGGCGCCGAGGGGTTCGACGGGCTCGCCGGGCAGGACGGGCTGGGCGCCCCGGGTGACGATGTGCAGCCGTCCGTCTCCGCCCCGGGCGAGCAGGGTCCGGGCGAGGGCGATCAGGGAGTACGCCCCCGGGCCCGTGTGGTCCAGGACGGCCTGCCGGCCGCAGGCGGCGAGGGAGGGCCGGTCGAGGTTCCACAGGTGCAGGACGGCTCCGCGGAACGGCTCACCGTCCCGGTCCAGGTCGGTGAGGAGGCGCTCGAGGTCGGCGGTGGAGCCGGGGTCCACGGTGAACGAGCCGTCGGGTCCCGCTCCGGCGTACGCCTGCCCCCGGCGCACCAGGTGGCAGCGTTCGCCCCGGGCGGCGGCGAGCGCGGCGAAGGCGTCGGCGACGCCCTGGGTGTCGGCGAGGACCAGCCAGCCGTGGTCCCGGGCTGCTATGGGGCCGGGCGCGAGCGGGTCCTCCTCCCCCGGCTCCGGGCACTCCGTCCAGACGGTCTCGGCGAGCCAGGAGTCGATCGTGGTCCGGGCGACGGCGGTGGCCGCCTTCTCCACGTCGGCGGCCCGGAACCCCTCGATGCGGCCGAGCGGCGCACCGTCGTCCCCGTACAGGGCGATGTCCCCGAGCGTGGTGTCGGCGTCGGCAGTGCGGACCGTGGCGTGGACCCAGAGCGGCCGGTCGCCGATGGGTTCGAGGGCGACCTCGTCCAGGGAGAGCGGCAGCCTGATCCCGGTGCCCGGTGCCGGGTCCTGGAGGAGCTGAGGGGTCAGCAGCGCCTGGAAGCAGGCGTCGAGCAGGACGGGGTGGAGGTGGTGGCCGGAGGCGTCGACGGTCCCGGGCGGGCGGATGCGGGCGAGGACCTCCCCGGTGCCGATCCACGCCTCCTCGATGGCCCGGAAGGCGGGCCCGTAGTGGTAGCCGAGCGCGGCCAGCGCGGTGTAGCACGCGGGGCCGTCGAGGCGGCGGACGGTACGGGCGCGGATCGCGGCGGCGTCGAGCGGGGCGGCGGTCCTGCGGCGCTGCCCAGTGCGGACGATCCCGCTCGCGTGGACGGTCGGTTCGCCGTCGTCCCCGGTGGCGGGCGAGGCGATGGTGAAGGCCGCGTCCTCCAGAGAGAGCGACACCTCGACGGTCCGGTCCTCGCCGTCGGGGAGGAAGAGCGCCCTGCGCAGGTCGATACCGGCGAGGACGGCGGTGGTGGCGCCGGTGAGCCGCAGGGCGGCCTGGGTCGCCATCTCGATGTACCCGGCGGCGGGGAACACCACGGTGTCCTGGATGCGGTGGTCGGCCAGGTAGGGCAGGGATTCGGTGTCCAGGCGGGCCTGCCAGGCCGGTTCCGCCCGGTCGGTGCGGCGGCCGAGGAGGGGATGGTCGAGGTGGCCCAGGCGGACCTGGGCGACCGCCCGGGGTTCGGTCCAGTGCCGGTCGCGGCGGAAGGGGTGACGGGGCAGGGTGACCGGCCGGCCGGTGGGCTGGAGGGCGTCCCAGGCGATGTCGGCGCCCAGGTTGTGGAGGGAGGCGAGGGAGAGCGCGAACCGTTCGCTCTCGGGCTCCTGGCGGCGGATCGAGGGCAGGGTCAGCCCGGGCGCCCCGGTGGTCTCCAGACACTCGCGGACGGCGTGGCCGAGGACCGGGTGCGGGCCGATCTCCAGGAACAGCTGGTGGCCGTCGTGGGCGAGGCGGTCGACGGCGGCCCGGAACCGTACCCGGTCGCGTACGTTCTTCCACCAGTAGGCGGCGTCCAGTTCGGGCCCCCGGGCCCTGCCCTCGGCCCCGGTCAGGTAGAGCGGGAGCCTGGCCGGGCGCGGCGCCAAGGGGGCCAGTGAGGTGAGCAGTTGGTCCTTGATCCGCTCCATGCCGACGCTGTGGTACGGCACTTGTACGGTGAGGAACTTGGCGAACAGCCGCTCGGCCCGCAGCTCCTCGGCCAGCAGGGCGAGCGCGTCCGCGTCCCCGGCCAGCGTGATGGAGGTCGGGCTGTTGACGGCGGCGACCGATACCCGGTCGCGGTAGGGGCGTACGCGCCGCTCCGCCTCGTCCTCCGTGAGCGCCACCGCCAGCATGGTGCCGGTGCCCGCCAGGGTCTGCTGGAGGCGGCTGCGGTGCACCGCGATCCGGGCCGCGTCCCTCAGGGAGTAGACGCCCGCCTCGTAGAAGGCGGCGATCTCCCCGGTGCTGTGTCCGACGACGGCGTCCGGGCGCACGCCGTACGCCCGCCAGAGGGCCGCGAGACCGACCTGGAGCGCGAAGTTGGCGGGCTGTGCGAGCCAGGTCTCGCCCATGCGCGAGGTGGCTTCCCCGGCGGACAGCTCCTCGATCAGGGACCAGTCGGCGAACTCCCGCAGCGCGCGGTCGCACTGGGTGACGGCCTCGCGAAATACCGGTTCGCTGTCCAGGAGTTGGCGGCCCATGCCCCACCACTGGGGGCCCATGCCGGTGAAGACCCAGACCAGGCGCCGGGCTTCGGCGTCCCGGCTGCGCTCCTGGACGACCCGGGGGTGGGGTTCGCCCCGCTGGTGGGCGGCGAGTGCCTCGTCGAGGGAGGCGCGTGAGGAGTAGACGACGGAGAGCCGGTGCGGGAGGTGCTGGCGGCGGTGGGCGAGGGTGTGGCCGAGGTCGGGCAGGGCCACGGCCGGGCCGTTCTCCCCGGCCAGCTCGCCGCGGATGCCGGCCGCCAGCTCCGGGAGGGCGTCCGGGTGGCGGGCGCTCAGCGGCAGGATGCTCCAGGCCCGTTCCTCGGAAGCCTCGGCTTCCCGGGCGGGTGCCGGGGCCTCCTCCAGGACGACATGGGCGTTGGTGCCGCCGAATCCGAAGGAGTTGACGCCCGCCCGGGCGGGCCCGTCGTGTTCGGGCCAGGGGGTGGGCCGGGTGGGGATCTCGTACGGCAGGGTGGCCTGGTCGATGGCGGGGTTGAGGCGTTCCAGGTTGATGTGGGGCGGGATGTGCCGGTGCTTGAGGCACAGGACGGTCTTGATCAGCCCGGCGATCCCGGCGGCGGACTCGGTGTGCCCGATGTTGGTCTTCACGGAGCCGACGTACGCGCGGGCGCCCGGCCTGCGGCCGACGGCGAGGGCGCGGGCCAGGGCTCCCGCCTCGATCGGGTCGCCGACCGGGGTGGAGGTGCCGTGCGCCTCCATGTACTGGAGCTCGCCGGGCGTGATCCCGGCCTCGGCGCAGACCCGGCGGATGAGGGCGACCTGCGCGTCGGGGTTGGGCACGGTGATGCCGTTGGTGTGGCCGTCCTGGTTGACCCCGCTGCCGAGGATCACCGCGTGGACGCGGTCCCCGTCCCGTACGGCGTCCTCCAGCCGCTTCAGCGCGACCAGGCCGACGCCCTCGGCCCGTACGTAGCCGTCGGCGTCGGCGTCGAACGTACGGGAGCGGCCCCCGGGCGACAGGAAGCCGCCCTTCGTCTCGGCGATGGTGTACTGCGGGGCAAGGTTCAGCAGGGTGCCCCCGGCGAGTGCGAGATCGGACTCGCCGCTGTCCAGGGCCCGGCAGGCGAGGTGGACGGCGACCAGGGAGGAGCTGCACGCGGTGTCGACGGAGAGGCTGGGGCCCCGGAAGTCGAAGCAGTACGAGATCCGGTTCGACACCATCGTCATCATGGTCCCGGTCGCGGTGTGCGCGGCCAGTGAGGTGAAGCCCAGGTCCGCGAACTGGAGGATCTTGTAGTCGAGGGTGAACGCGCCGACATAGACGGCGACGTTCCGCCCGGCCAGGTCGGCGGGGCGCTGCCCACCGTCCTCCAGGGTCTCCCAGGCGACCTCCAGCAGCTTGCGCTGCTGCGGGTCCATGTGGTCGGCCTCGCGGGGGCTGATACCGAAGAAGGCGGGGTCGAACTCGTCGAAGCCGTCGATGTATCCACCGCGACCGCCCACCAGGCGCCCGGGTTTCTCCCGGAACCGGCTGCCGAGCGTGGTGACGTCGTACCGGTCGGGCGGGGTGGGCGTGATGCAGTCCTTGCCCGCCATCAGGTTGCGCCAGAACGTCCGGTGGTCCGAGGCCCCGCCGGGCAGGCGGCAGCCCATGCCGATGATCGCCACCTTGTTCCGTAACGCCCGGTTGTCAGCGTCGGCCATGTCGAACTCCTCAGGTCGTGGTGATGGATCAGGGGGTGGCGTCCGGTCCGGCCGGGGTCCCGGTTCCGGCCGGAGGCTCCGGTTCCGGCCGCCGCCGCCAGGGGTGCAGAAGGCTGGCGAGGATCTCCCCGGTGCCGGGGAAGGAGGCCGGGTCGTGGAGGCCGACGGCGGCGGGTTCGCGGCCGGGCCGCCAGGTGAAGCTGCCGAAGAGGTGGTCCCAGCAGGAGAGGTCGGAGCCGTAGTGGCCTGCTTCGGACAGGTCGGTGCTGTGGTGGAGGCGGTGCTGTTCGGGGCTGGCCAGCACATGGTTGAGCCGCCCGATGCGGACGTCGATGTTGGCGTGGACGAAATAGCCCTGGGCGACGACGAAGAGCCCGGTGACCAGGACGGCGGGGCGGGAGAACCCGAGCAGGGCCAGGGTCAGCTGGACGAGGCTCTGGGCCAGGACGATGTCCAGGACGTGGTTGACCCCGTTGTTGGCGACGTTGACCTTCTGCGGTACGTGGTGGACCCCGTGCAGCCGCCACAGCAGGGCGCTGGTGTGGCCCAGCCGGTGCACCAGATAGCTGACGAGCGATCCGGCCAGCAGGGCGCCCGGGATCTCGGCCCACAGGGAGTGGGCCGGTTCGCCGGGCGCGATCCGCCCCACGGCGGCCGTGACCAGAAGCTGCGCGAGCCCGCTCCCCGCCATGGTGAGCAGGAAGTAGACGCCGTACCAGCGCCACTCGTCCTTTCCCGGGTGCCAGCTCCGGTCATAGGGAATCAGTTGTTCGAGAACGGCCAGATACACCAGGGTCCCGACGAGAAAAAGCGGGCTCACGACGGCCGGGTCCCAACGCAGAACCAATGCGGCGGCGCCCACGAGGACGACAGCCAGCAAAAGAACCGGATAGGCGGCCGCACGGAGGAGGGAGGCCGGAGAGATTCCGCCCGCCCTCTTCCCGCCATCCGAATAGGTAACCGAATCGATCTCGCCATTCCTGTCGTTCTCGCCATCGGCGGACCGCTCGCACTCGTCCATCCGTGACCCTCCGCAGCAGCTGTGATCCAGGAGAGAACATCGCATCGGAGCAGTTCAAGGGCGCCCGAGGGGGCGATGGGCACCCCGGGGCGTGAGCAGTTGCCCATGCACCGATCAATTCCGGACACCCGGCTCCGATGAGAACGGGCCGTGGCGTGAACCGATGCCCCCCAGCTCCATCGGCCCAGATCATTCATTTCCGATTCCCACGGCTTTTAACCACCGCCCGCCACCGAAATCAGGGGCGCTTCACGGGCGCCCGCCGCACGCCCCCAGGAAGGGAATTTCCGGCGCGAGGGAATACAGGAAATCTTTCACCGCGACCGGTCGGGTAAATTTGTAGGAATAATTTCCTCGTAGGATCATCCTGGTGTTGTGTGACGGCGTATACGAATGCGCTGTGACGTGTGTACGTACGCCGCGGCGCACGGCCGGCCGGGGAGGTGCGCCCGCGTACCGGACGGCGCGGGACGCCCCTTCCCCAGGCGGGGGCGCCCTGCGATGATCGGCGCCGAACCGCGCATCCGCCCCGGGGCACAACCCCTGGGCGGACTGCCGGTCGCCACAACCGTGGACCGGCCGGGCGCCCAGAAGCGAGGAGTCTCCTCTTGACCTACGACGTCGGCACACTGCGCGCGCGGTTTCCCGCCCTCCGGGCCGGTACGGCGCACTTCGACGGGCCCGGCGGCACCCAGACCCCGGCGCCCGTCATCGCCGCCTTCACCGAGGCCCTGAGCCGGCCGCTGTCGAACCGGGGCACCACGCTGCCCGGGGAGATCCACGCGGAGACCCTCGTCGCCGAGTTCCGGCGGGCGATGGCGGACCTGCTGGGCGCGGACCCGGCCGGGATCGTCCTCGGACGCAGCGCGACCCAGCTCACGTACGACATCTCACGTGTCCTGTCCGGGAGTTGGGCGCCCGGGGACGAGGTGATCGTCAGCAGGCTGGACCATGACGCGAACATCCGCCCCTGGGTGCAGGCGGCCGGGCGGGCCGGGGCGGTGGTGCGGTGGGCGGAGTTCGACCCGGCCACCGGGGAGCTGCCCCCGGAGGCCGTCGGCGCGCTGCTGACGGAGCGGACCCGGCTGGTCGCGGTGACCGGGGCGTCCAACCTGATCGGCACCCGGCCCGACCTCCCCGCGATCGCGGAGCTGGTCCACCGGGCCGGTGCGCTGCTCCACGTGGACGGGGTGCACCTGACGGCACACGAGTTCGTGGATGTGGAGCGGCTCGGCGCGGACTTCTTCGTCTGCTCGCCGTACAAGTTCTTCGGCCCCCACCACGGGGTGCTCAGCGCCCGTCCGGAGCTGCTCGAAACCCTCCGGCCCGACAAGCTGGTGCCCTCCGGCGACTCCGTACCCGAGCGCTTCGAACTCGGCACCCTCCCCTACGAGATGCTGGCGGCCACCCGCGCCGCCGTCGACTTCATCGCGGAGCTGGGCACCGGCGGCGCGGCGGCCGGGCGGCGGGAGCGGCTGCGGTCCGCGTTCGCGGCGATCGGCGAGCACGAGGGCGCCCTGCGGGAGACGATCGAGAAGGGGCTGGCCGGGCTGGACGGGGTGACGGTGCGCTCCCGGGCGGCCGAGCGGACGCCCACGCTGCTGCTCAGCTTCGAGAACCGGGCCGCCTCGGACGCGTACCGCTTCCTCGCCCGCTCCGGCGTCCACGCCCCGGCCGGTTCCTTCTACGCCCTCGAAGCCTCCCGCCACCTGGGCCTGGGCGACGACGGCGGCCTGCGCGTGGGGCTGTCCCCGTACAACGACACCGACGACGTCGAGCGCCTCCTGACCGGGCTCGCGGAGTTCCTGCGCCGGTAGCGGGGCGGGCAGGGAGTTCGTGCTCGTCCTCACGCCGGAGGGCCAGCCCTGCGAGCCGCTCATCGAGCCCCGGCCGACGGCATGAACGGGTGACGCACGCCGCGGTGTGCGTCAACTCCCCCTCAAACAAGGGGTCACCGTTGGCTGATGGCCGCGAGCGCGTCCAACGCCTCGGCCAGGCCGGACGGATGGCGGGCCCCGGGCGGCAACTGCCCGGCCCAGCCCGGCCCGGCGACGAGGACAGCAGGGCGTCGGCGGGCGCCCCGTACTCCCCACTCGATGGACTCCACGCGCGCCACCAGCGCACGGCTCGCGGTGGACCGGGACTGGGCCCAGAGCACGACGGCGGCGGGCCCCGTGCGCCGTACCGCCTCCTCCATCGCCTCCACCGGCAGGGCGGCGCCGAACATCCTGACGGGCAGGCCCTGTTGGGCGAGTCCGGCGGCGAGCGCCTCCAGGGCCAGCGTATGGCTCTCGCCCGGGGTGCAGGCCAGCAGGGAGACACCGGAACCGGCCGCCGGGCGGCGCTGGGCGGCGGCCCGGCGCAGCGCGCTGGAGACGTGCCAGGACAGCAGGTGCTCGACCTCGATGTACCGCTCCCCCGCCGTCTCCCACTTGCGGCCGACGGCGTGCAGCGTCGGCATGATGACCGACTCCCAGGCGGCGAGCAGCCCGTACCGGTCGATCGACGCGGCAAGCAGCTCGTCCATGGCCTGCGCGTCCAGCCGGACGGCCGCCCGGGCCAGCCCCCGGCACTCACGGCGCGCCCGGCCCACCGGGAGCGCCCCGGGCGCGTGGGAGGACGGCTCCCCGCCACGGCTCCCCCGCTCGTCCGGCCGGGGAGGGGTGTCCGGGGAGACGGTCGCCAGGGCCGCGCGAGCGGCCTCGGCCGGGGGCATGCCCGCGTTCGTCAGGCCGCACATGCGCTCCAGCAGCCGGAGGTCGGCCGCCGTCCAGCGGCGGTGCCGGCCGCCCTCGCGGGAGGCCGGGCCGATCCCGTAGCGGCGGTCCCACGAGCGCAGGGTCGTCGGCGCCACACCCAGCAGCCGGGCGACCGCTCCGGTGGTCAGACCACCGACGTCCGCCCCTCTGGTGAGCGTGGAGACCGCATCGTCCATACCTCCACCATACGACGCAGAAACGATGCATGTTGCCCGGTGCTCCGCCGCCCGGTTGCCTGGAGATCAGCGGGGCGACGGGCCTGCCCGGAGGGCGGCCCGTCCCGTGCGGAGGACCCCATCGGCCGCCGCGGGTCCGGGCGGACCGGCCCGGGGCGGAACGGAGAGGACGGACAGACATGACGGCGCTCGTCAGCCAGGCAGGCCCGGTGGCCGTGCCGCCCGCCCGGGCCGAGGACCGGGCCGAGTCGGAACGGCTGGCCGCGGGGTTCGTGCGCGGCGACGAGGACAGCTTCGCCCTGGTGTACCGCCGGTGGGGCACGCTGGTGTACTCGCTGGCGGCACGGTCCCTGGGGGACGCCCGGGAGGCCGAGGACGTGGCGCAGCAGACGTTCCTCGCCGCGTGGCGGGGCCGCCAGGGCTACCACGCGGTACGTGGGCCGCTGCCCGGCTGGCTGGTCGGCATCGCCCGCCGCAAGATCGCGGACGCCCACGCGGCCCGTTCCCGGCGTACGGAGCTGGCTCTGGCCCATGCGGCGCGCGAGGGTTCCGGCGTTCCCGGGACGGCCGAGCGGACGGAGGCGGCGCTGGACCGGGTGCTGGTGGCGCAGGAGCTGCGCAAGCTGCCCCCGGTGCAGCGGCGCATCCTCTGCCTGGCGTTCTTCGACGACCTCACCCACGTCCAGATCGCCGAGCGGACGGGACTGCCGCTCGGCACGGTCAAAAGTCACGCCCGGCGCGCGATATTGCGCATCCGGCGCTCCGTCGCGGAGAGCGCGGCCCCGGCGGAGTGACCTTGACCTCGACGCCGAACCGATCGGAACCGAACGGATCGAACCGAACGGATCGGGCATCGACCGGATCGGAACCGAACCGAACCGATCGGACATCGAGCGGATCAGACACCGGCCAGATCGACACCGACCGGATCAGGCACCGAACAGGAGACGGCCATGAAACTGAGCGACGAACTCCCCGTGGACCACCGGCTGGCGACCGTGTACCGGATCGGGGCGGGGCTCTGCGGAGCCATCCTGCTGGTCTTCGGCATCCTCGGCTTCGCCAACCGGCTGGCCTTCTTCGACACGAGCGGCTCGCAGGTGGCCGGGCTGTCGACGAACGGCCTCCTGAGCCTGATCTCCGTCGTCGTCGGTCTGGTGCTGATCGCCGGGGCGGCGGTCGGCGGGAACGTCGCGTCGATGGTGAACATGACGGTCGGCTCGCTCTTCCTGCTCAGCGGCTTCGTCCATATCTTCATCCTGGACAAGGGCGCGAACATCCTGGACTTCGGCATGCCGAACGTGATCTTCAGCTTTGTGATGGGGCTGCTGATCCTGACCTTCGGGATGTACGGGCGGGTCACCGGCGGGCTGCCGCACGACAACCCGTACTGGCGCCGCCGCCACCCCGAACAGGCCGCCCGTGAGGACGCGGCCCGCCGGGGCGCGGCGGTCGGCGGGCCGCCCCGGGTGACCGGGGGCGGGGTCGGTCAGACCTTGCGGTAGCGGGCGTTGAACCAGGAGAACACCCCGAAGGCGACCAGGCCCAGGGCGATGACCACCAGAAGCCAGGGGCCGACGGGGGTCTCCGTGAAGGAGCGGAGGGTGTCGTCCATCCCCTTGGACCGGTCGGGCTCGTGCTTGACGGCGGCGGCGACGGCGAACCCGCCCGCCGTGGCGAAGACGGCTCCGCGGGCCGAGCCGCCGAACACCCCGGTGATGTCGACCGCGCGGCGCACCTTCTGCGACATCTCGGCCATCTTGAGGTGCTTGTGGTACTTCCGCAGGATGGCCCGGCCCGCGATCCAGAGGCCGGCCCCGGCGACCGCGACACCCCCGATGGCAACGATCCACTGGCCCCCGGGCCAGCCCAGCGCCTTGGCGGTGATGTCCTGGGACTGCTGGTCGGACGAACCGCTGCCGCTGCCCGAGTCGCCCGCGGCGAAGGAGAGGACGGAGAACGCGGCGAAGCCGTAGAAGACGAAGCGCCCCGCGGCCATGGCCCGCTTGGTGGGCTTGCCGCCGTCGGGCCCCGCCTGGCCGAAGAGGGCCTCGGACAGCCGCCACAGCGCCATGCCCACCAGGCCGATGCCCAGCAGCCACAGCAGTATCCTGCCGAACGGCTTCTCGGCTATCTCGGCGATCGCGCCGCCCCGGTCCGCCTGCTGTCCGCCGCCTCCGGAGAACGCGATCTGAAGGGCGAGGGCGCCCACGAGGACGTAGATCACCCCACGGGCCCCGAACCCGGCACGGGCCCCGGCCTCCACCGCGGTGCTGTTGGCGGCCCGCCTGGCCTGGCCGCGCCCCTGAGCTGCTACTGAACGGGTATTCATGACATGCCGGTTGCCCCGGTCCGGCGGATCAACTCCTGCCGGTCCGGGGCGGCGCGACGGGGACGGGGCGGCGGGGTGTGGTGGGACCGTGGCAACGGAGCGTGGCCCGCGGGCAGTGCCTGCGGGCGAATTCATGGAATGCGACCCGGGCAGGGGAAAATATCCCGCGCGGGTTTTCCATAAATGCGCGGACCATTTCCCGACGGCCGACTTCCCGTCGATCGACCAATAACTTTCGACAGCGGTCGGTGAATTCCTTCTCCTTACGGCAGGGGCTCCCCGCAGTCCCACCGTGCGGCATGCCGCTCCGCCGGTCCTGCCGCGTCGTTTCTGCGTCGAAACGGGCCCCACCTGCACGTGGAGGCTGCCGACGGACACCGGGCGACCGCCGCGAGTGCCCCGGGAAAAACTTTCCTCCTCACCTTCCCACCTCCCCGAATCACCCGCCGAATTACTTTTACGGAGGCTCCGCATTTGACCCGGAACGCTCTCTGTGTGCTACTGGTTTTACGGCACCCCATGGCCGTACGGCGTGAATATCTCACCCCACCCGCCGGAGGAGTCATCATGACCATCACCCGCTTCCAGCGCACCGCCGCGGCCGCCGCCGCTCTCGCCTTCCCCGCCTCGCTGGCGTTCTTCGCCCCGCAGGCACAGGCGCAGGCCCCGGCGGAACCGTTCGGTCCGGCCTGTGCCTCCGTTCCGAAGGAGGGCGCGGGCAGCCTCGAGGGCATGGCGAAGGACCCGGTCGCCACCGCGGCCTCCAACAACCCCGAGCTCTCCACCCTGGTCAGCGCCATAGAGAAGGCCGACCTGGTGGACACGCTCAACAACGCCGAGAACATCACGGTGTTCGCGCCGACCAACGACGCCTTCGAGAAGATCCCGCAGGCGGACCTGAACGCGCTCCTCAACGACAAGGACGAGCTCACCAAGGTGCTGACGTACCACGTGGTGGGCGAGAAGCTGACCACGCAGCAGCTCGAGGACGGCAGCTACAAGACCCTGGAGGGCAGCGACCTGACGGTGAAGGGGTCCGGTACGGACTTCACCGTGAACGACTCCTCGAAGATCGTCTGTGGCAATGTGCCGACGGCCAACGCCACGGTGAACCTGGTCGACACGGTGCTCATGCCGACATCGTGACAGCGTTCACGCTTACCTCGTGACGCCACCCACGCCCGTGGCTCGTGCCCGGACCGCCGCTCGGTCCGGGCACGAGCCACGGGTGCCGGTTCTATACGCTGAGTACGTGACCAGCGCTGACAGCCGACAGACCGGGGGCGGCGCCCCGGACCCCGCGGCGGCCCCGGACCCCGCGTCCGCCGCCGGTCTCCAGGCGTTCGCGGTGGAGCTGCGCCGGATGAACGGCGAGATCAACCGGATGACCCACGGCTTCGCGGCGAACCAGCAGCTGCACCCCACGGACGTGACCGCGCTCGCGGCGATCCTCGACGCCCCCGCCCCCCTCACCCCGGGCGCGCTGCGCGAGCACCTGGGACTGACCTCGGGCGCGGTGACCGCCTGCCTGGACCGCCTGGAGCGGGCCGGCCACATCCGGCGGGCCCGGGAGAGCGCCGACCGCCGGGTGGTACACGTGTACTACGAGGCGAGCGCCCGGATGGCCGCCCGCGACTACTTCATGCCGCTCGCCGAGGCCACCGACCGGGCGAGGGCACGTTTCAGCGAGGCGGAGCTCACGACCGTCCTGCGCTTCCTCGCCGCGATCAACGAGGAGCTGTCCGAGGCCCCTCCGGCGCGCCGCTGAGTCCGGTTCGGCACCTCGCCCGGGCCTGTCCCGCACGCCACCGAGCCCGTTCGGCACCCCGCCCCGGCACCTCCCGCGCATCGCCGAGCCCGTTCGGCACCCCACCCCCGGCCGCTCCGGCGCGCCGCCGAGTTTTTCCGCCTCCGGGTGCATCCATGAAGGCGTGACCCGCCGAAGCACTCCCCGTACGCCCCACCGCCCGGCTCCCCGGCCTCCCCGGACCTTCCGCGCGGGGGCCCGCTCGGCTCCCCCGCGAGCACTCCGCTAATGTATTTCAACGATTGAGATTGTTCACCGTTGAGATACCCCTCGCACCCCCGGGAGAGGCATGTTCCCCCCTGCACGGTCGGCCCGCTGGCTGATCCCCGTCGTCCTGCTGATCGCCTGGCTCGGTATCGGCGGCGGGCTCGGTCCGTACGCGGGCAAGCTCGGCGAGGTCGCCACCAACGACCAGGCGTCCTTCCTGCCCCGGAACGCCGAATCCACGCAAGTCATCGACGCGCAGAAGGCGTTCCAGCAGAACGAGACCCTCCCCGTCATCCTCGTATGGACGTCGAAGGACGAGGGCGCGCCGGTGAGCGACGCGCAGCGGGAAGCCGCCACCGGTGCCCTGGCCTCGCTCGCGGGCGCCGAGGGGGTCGTCGGGAGGGCCTCGCCCGCGCTGCCCTCCGAGGACGGGCTCGCGCTCCAGGGCATCGTGCAGCTGAGCCCGGACCTGGGGGACGAGCTGCCGACGGTGCTGGCGGAGGTCGAGGAGGCCGGGGCCGAAGTGCCGGGCGCCACCGTGCAGTTGGCGGGTCCGGCGGCCAGCCAGGCCGATCTGTCCGACGCCTTCGCGGGCATCGACGGGCTGCTCCTCGCGGTGGCCCTGATCACGGTGCTCGTCATCCTGCTGCTGGTGTACCGCAGCGTGCTGCTCCCCTTCCTCATCATCCTCGGTTCCGTGTTCGCCCTGGGGCTGGCCTGCGCGATCGTCTATGTGCTCGCTGACCACGACATCGTGCGGGTGGACGGCCAGGTGCAGGGCATCCTGTCGATCCTGGTGATCGGCGCAGCGACGGACTACGCGCTGCTGCTCACCGCCCGGTTCCGGGAGGAGATCGCCGTCCACGGCGACCGGTTCGCCGCGATGCGGGTGGCGTGGCGCGAGTCCTTCGGGCCGATCACGGCGAGCGCCGCGACCGTGGCCGCGGGGCTGCTCGCCCTGCTGCTCAGCGACCTCACCAACAACCGGGCGCTCGGTCCGGTGGGTGCGATCGGCATCGTCTGCTCGGTCCTGAGCGCCCTCACCTTCCTGCCCGCCGCCCTGGTGCTGCTGGGCCGCAGGGCGTACTGGCCTGCTAAGCCCCGGCCCGCCCAGGACGGCACCGACGGCCACGGCATCTGGAGCAAGGTCGCCGCCCTGGTCGACCGGTCCCCCCGCAAGGTCTGGGCGATCACGCTGGCCGCCCTGATCGCCTGTGCCGCGTTCGCCCCCACGCTCACCTCCAAGGGCGTGCCGCTCGATGAGATCTTCGTCAACGACGCCCCGTCCGTGGCCGCCCAGCAGACGCTGGGCGAGCACTTCCCCGGCGGCTCCGGCAATCCGGCGGTGATCATCGCGGCGGCCGACCGGCTGGAGGAGGTGAGCGAGGCCGCGACCCGTACCGACGGGGTGGCCTCGGTGGCGCCGGTGAGCGAGGGCGGCCGGCCCGGCGGCGAACCTCTGGTCGTCGACGGCAAGGTCCGGATCGACGCGACCCTCCAGGACGCGGCCGACAGCGACAACGCCAAGGAGACGGTCGCCGCCCTGCGCGACGCGGTCCACGCGGTGCCGGGTTCGGACGCCCTGGTCGGCGGCTACACGGCCCAGCAGTACGACACCCAGCGCACGGCCGAGGACGACCGCACGCTGATCGTGCCGGTGGTGCTGGCGATCATCCTGGTGATCCTGGTCTTCCTGCTGCGGTCCCTGCTGATGCCGGTGCTGCTGGTGACCACGGTGGCGCTGAACTTCCTGGCCACGCTGGGGATCTCCTCGCTGGTGTTCACCCATGTGTTCGGCTTCAGCGGTACGGATTCCTCGGTGCCGCTGTACGGGTTCGTGTTCCTGGTGGCCCTGGGCGTCGACTACAACATCTTCCTGATGTCCCGGGTCCGCGAGGAGTCGCTGCGCCACGGCACCCGGGAGGGCATCCTGCGCGGGCTGACCACGACCGGCGGGGTCATCACGTCGGCGGGTGTCGTGCTGGCGGCCACGTTCGCCGCGCTGGGCGTGATCCCGCTGGCGTTCCTCGTCCAGATCGCGTTCATCGTCGCCTTCGGTGTCCTGCTGGACACCCTGGTGGTCCGCTCGCTCCTCGTCCCGGCGCTGGTCCGGGACATCGGGCCGAAGTCCTGGTGGCCGGGTGTGCTGAGCCGGGAGGGCGCGGACGGTCAGCGCAGTGCGGCGCCCGGGGCGGGGTCTCCGGGTGAGGGCCGGTAGGCGCACAGCGCCCAGAGGATGAAGATGTCCAGCCCGATCAGGATCACCGACCAGACCGGCGCGTACGGCAGGAAGAGGAAGTGGGTGAAGAGGCTGAGGCAGGCGAGGAAGATACCGGCGAACCGGGCCCAGGCCACGCCCTTGAGGAGCCCGGCGCCGGTGATCACGGCGCAGACGCCCAGCACCAGGTGAATCCAGCCCCAGCCGGTGAGGCTGAAGCGGTAGAGGTAGTCGCCGACCGTGCCGTAGACATCGCCGTCGGCCAGGGCGGCGATGCCCTCCAGGGCCACGACCACGCCCTGGCAGACCATGAGCACCCCGGCGAGGAGCACCCCTCCGGTGGCCCAGAGGCCCTCCGGGTCGGGCACCGGAGGGGGTCCGGTGGGCCCGTCCGCCCGCTGCCACGGCGCGTCCCCCTGGCCAGGGGCGCTCCGGGGCGCCTGGCCGGGGGCGGCCGACGGCGCGGCGGAGGGCCGGGACCGGTCGTACGACGGGGAGTCCTCGTTCATCGGTCCGTCTCCCGTGTCTCGTCGGACTGCCCTTCAGCGCCCCCGCCGCCCTTCGCGCCCTTCGCCCGCTTGCCGACCACCGCGACCGCGGCCGCCGCGCTGCCCGCGAAGGCGAGGGCGACCATCCAGGGCCGGTCGAAGACATGGCAGGTGACATGGTCCACGGAGTACCGGCCGGGTCCGGCCAGCCCGATGGCGGCGGCGGTGAAGCCGAGGAACGCCGGGTACTCGTAACCGCCGCCCTGGGCGAAGAAGCCCGCCGGGGCGTGCACGGCCACCGCCCCCGCCATCGCGCCCGCCGCAGCGGCACCGGCGGCGGGCGTGGCCAGCCCGAGGGCCAGCAGCACCCCGCCGCCCGCCTCGCCGAGTCCGGCGGCGACGGCGCTGTGCTTGGGCGGATGGAAGCCCATGGCCTCCATCGCGGCCGTGGTGCCCTGGATGCCTCCGCCGCCGAACCAGCCGGCCAGCTTCTGGCTGCCGTGGGCGGCGAGCACCGCTCCGGTGCCGACGCGCAGGGCGAGCAGACCGAGATCACGCCGGTTGACGCAGACCATGGGGACTCCCGTGGTGAGGGGCTCGGGCCTGATCCGGACGCAAGGCCCTTGGCTGTGGGACCCACTCTCGTCGGCCGGTGGCGGGCGGGCCCGGGAGAGTACGCCGTACGGGGCACGGGCCCGGCGCCGCAAGGCCCCCGGTGCGACACAGATCATTGTGCAACTTGTTGCATAAGCGGTTCGCGGTGGTCTACAACTGACACGACGCCCTCGTACGCCCGAGAATCCGGACGAGATCCGGACGAGGACGTGACGACCCCGTGCGGAGGAGACCCGGATGAGCCTGTACCCGACCTTGCTGAGCCCGCTGGACCTCGGGTTCACCACCCTCCCCAACCGGGTACTCATGGGCTCGATGCACATCGGCCTGGAGGAGGCCGAGCATGGCTTCGAGCGGATGGCGGCCTTCTACGCCGAGCGCGCCCGGGGCGGTGTCGGCCTCATCGTGACCGGCGGCATCGCCCCCAGCGAGCGGGCCTGTTCCTTCCCCGGCGGGGCGAAGATGACGACGGAGGCGGAGGCGGAGCAGCACCGGGTGATCACCTCGGCGGTGCATGCGGCGGGCGGCCGGATCGCGATGCAGATCCTGCACTTCGGCCGGTACGCGCACCACCCGGACCTGGTGGCCCCGAGCGCGCTCAAGGCCCCCATCAGCGGGTTCACCCCGAACGCCCTCACCGACGAGCAGGTCGAGGAGACCATCGAGGAGTTCGTACGGGCGGCGGAGCTGGCGCGGCACGCCGGGTACGACGGCGTCGAGATCATGGGCTCCGAGGGCTATCTGATCAACGAGTTCATCGTCTCCGCGACCAACCACCGCACCGACCGCTGGGGCGGCAGCTACGAGAACCGCATCCGGCTCCCCCTGGAGATCGTGCGCCGGGTGCGCGAGCGGGTCGGCAGCGACTTCATCCTGATCTACCGGCTCTCCATGCTGGACCTGGTGCCGGGCGGCTCGACGCTGGAGGAGGTCGTGACGCTGGCGAAGGAGATCGAGGCGGCGGGCGCGACGATCATCAACACCGGCATCGGCTGGCACGAGGCGCGCATCCCCACCATCGCCACCTCCGTGCCGCGCGCGGCGTTCACCTGGGTGACCGAGCGGGTGCGCGGGGCCGTCTCCGTACCGCTGGTGACGAGCAACCGCATCAACACCCCCGAGGTCGCCGAGGAGGTCCTCGCCTCGGGCCGGGCGGACATGGTCTCGATGGCCAGGCCGTTCCTCGCCGACCCGGAGTTCGTCGCCAAGGCGGCGGCGGGCCGGGCGGACGCGATCAACACGTGCATCGGGTGCAACCAGGCGTGCCTGGACCACATCTTCAGCCTCCAGATCACCTCCTGCCTGGTCAATCCGCGCGCCTGCCACGAGACCGAGCTCGTCCTGAGCCCCACCCGGACCCGTAAACGCGTCGCCGTGGTCGGTGCCGGTCCGGCGGGGCTCGCCTGCTCGGTCACGGCGGCCGAGCGGGGTCACGCGGTGACCCTCTTCGACACGGCGGACGAGATCGGCGGACAGCTCAACGTGGCCCGCCGGGTGCCCGGCAAGGAAGAGTTCAACGAGACGCTGCGCTACTTCCGTACGCGACTGGCGGAGCTGGACGTCGAGGTGCGGCTGTCCACCCGGGCCGACGCCGGGACGCTGGACGGCTTCGACGAGATCGTCCTCGCCACCGGCGTCGAGCCGCGTACCCCCGCGATCCCCGGCACGGACCACCCGAACGTGGTCAGCTATCTGGACGTGCTGCGCGACGGGGCACCGGTCGGCGACCGGGTCGCGATCGTGGGCGCGGGCGGTATCGGCTTCGACGTCGCGGAGTTCCTCACGGACGGCGGCGACGCGGCGAGCCTGGACGCGGAGACGTTCTTCCGGCAGTGGGGTGTGGACACGGCGTACGAGGAGCGCGGCGGGCTGCGCGCCCCCGAGCGGCCCAAAACGCCCCGTACCGTCCACCTGGTCCAGCGCAAGACCACCAAGGTCGGCGCGGGCCTCGGCAAGACGACGGGGTGGATTCACCGCACCGAACTGCGCCACCGCGGCGTCGAGATGATCGCGGGCGCCTCCTACGACCTGATCGACGACGAGGGCCTCCACCTCACGGTCGACGGCGAGCGGCGGGTGCTGCCGGTGGACACCGTGGTGCTCTGCGCGGGCCAGGAGCCGCGCCGCGAGCTGTACGAGGAGCTGCGCGCGGCGGGCGGCCCGGTCCATCTGATCGGCGGCGCGGACGTGGCGGCCGAGCTGGACGCGAAGCGGGCGATCCGCCAGGGCACGGAGCTGGCCGCGACGCTGTGAGCCCTCGTCCCGCGGCCCGGTGAACCCCCGTCCCTAGGATGCACGTCATGTCACTGCCGCACGCGATTCTCACCGCTCTGCTGGAGAAGCCGTCCTCGGGTCTCGAACTGACCCGCAGGTTCGACCGGTCGATCGGCTACTTCTGGTCCTCCACCCACCAGCAGATCTACCGCGAGCTGGGAAAACTGGAGGAGGCGGGACGGATCAGGGCGCTGCCCACGGCGACACCGGCCCGGGGGCAGAAGAAGGAGTACGAGGTGCTCCCCGCCGGCCGCGAGGAGCTGGCGGCCTGGGTGGCGCTCCCCGAGGACCCGCGCCCGGTCCGCGATCCGCTGCTGCTGCGGATGCGGGCGGCGGCGGTCGTCGGGGCGAGCGGGATGGGCGCCGAGCTGCGCCGCCATCTCGCTCTCCATGAGCGGCAGTTGGCGGAGTACCGGGAGATCGAGGAGCGGGACTTCACCCCCGCGCCGACGACGGACGAGGGGCGGCTGCGGTATCTGGTGCTGCGGGGCGGTATCGACCTGGAGACGTTCTGGATCGGCTGGCTGACCCGGGCCATCGCCGACCTGGACGGCTGACCGTCACGGGAGGGGCGGTGCGCCCGCCCGTACGGTGAGGAGTTCGGCGCCGAGCGGGGTGGTCTCGGCGGGGCGGGGGCTGCCGATGACGACCCGGGAGGGGACGGGGTCCGCCGGGGCGCCCGTGCTGTGCGTGAGGGCCCCGCCGTCCGGGCTGTCCGTACTGCGCTCGCCGCGCAGAGCAGCCCCTTCCGCACTCCGCGCCTGCGCCCGGCTGAGCAGGATCACCCCGCGTACGGCCGCCGCCGTACCGAGGAGCGCCAGGGCCAGGCTGACCGGCCCGCCCTGGAGGCGTTCGCCGAGGAGGGCGAGGCCGATCGCGGCGGCGGCGACCGGGTTGGCGAGGGTGACGACGGCGAGCGGTGCGCCGAGGCCGCCCCGGTAGGCGGTCTGGGACAGCAGCAGGCCGCCCATCGCGAAGGCGGAGACGAGCAGCGCCACCGTCAGCAGCCGCCAGCTGAACAGCGGGCCCGTGGTGTGGTCGGTGACGGCGACCGTCAGGGTCTGGGTGAGCGCGGAGGCGACGCCCGACGTGATGCCGGAGGCCGCCGCGTGCCGCAGCCCCGGACGGGCCCCCGGGCGGCTGAGCCCGGCGACGACCGCCATGGTGGCCGCGCCGACGCCGAGGGCCTCGGGAAGGGTGAGGGTGTCGTGCGGGGCGGAGCCGCCCGCCGTCAGCAGCAGCGCGCCGAGGCCGAGCAGGGTCAGGGCCGTGCCCCGCCACTCGGTGCGCCCGACCCGGCGTCCGGCGGCACGGGCCCCGAGCGGGACGGCGACGACGAGGGTGAGCGCGCCGAGCGGCTGGACCAGGGTGAGCGGGCCGTAGTTGAGCGCGGCGACATGGAGCAGCGCCCCTCCGGCGTTGAGCCCGACCGCCGACCACCAGGCGCCCCGGCCGAGCAGCCGCAGCACCCCGGTGGAGGGCTGGGTGCGCCCGGCCAGCCGGGACTGGGCCACGGCGGCAGCGGCGTAGGCCCCGGCGGAGACGAGGGAGAGCGCGACGGCGACGAGAGTGGCGTTTGTGCCGCTCATCGGACGGCTCCGGTGCCGACGGGGGTCCGGGCCGGGGTCTCGGCGCCGACGGGGGTCCGGGCCGGGGTCTCGGCGCCGACGGGGGTCCGGGCCGGGGTCTCGGTGCCGACGGAGGTCCGCGCCGGGGCCTCGGCGCCTGGAGCGGCGGCTGTTTCGGGGGCGTACGTTTCCGGCACCGCGTCCGCTCCCGTTGCGCTCCGGGCCGCGCGCGGCAGTCGCAGCGCGGCGAGCGCCACCGCCAGCAGTGCCGCGGCCACGATCGCGTCGAGCCAGTAGTGGTTGGCGGTGCCCACGACGACGAACAGCGTGATCGCCGGGTGGAGGAGCCAGAGCCACCGCCACCGGGACCGGGTGGCGGCGATCAGGCCGACGGCCACCATCACGGCCCAGCCGACGTGGAGCGAGGGCATCGCGGCGAACTGGTTCGCCATTGTGTCGGTCGCGGGCGTGGCCCCGTACACCGTCGGACCGTAGACCTGGCCGGTGTCGATCAGTCCGGCCGCCGGGAGCATCCGGGGCGGGGCGAGCGGGAAGAGCAGGTGGAGTGCGAGGGCGGCGCCGGTGAGCGCGGCGAGGACGCGGCGCGACCAGAGGTAGTGGAGCGGGCGGCGCCAGTAGAGCCAGGCCAGGAAGAGGGCCGTGGCGGGGAAGTGGACGGCGGCGTAATAGGTGTTCGCCGCGTGGATCAGGGGCTGGCTGTGCAGCAGCAGCCCCTGGAGAGCGCCCTCGCCGGGAAGGTGCAGCGCGCGTTCGAGGTCCCAGACGTTCCCGGCGTTGCGGAACGCCTCCTCGACATGGCCGTTGGCCGCCCGGCGGCCGATTTTGTAGGCCAGGAAGAGTCCGGCCACGAGAAGGAACTCGCGGACGAGGGGCGGTCGGGCACGTATGTCCGGCTCCTGGTCCGTGGGCTCGGTGCGGGTGTACGTCACCCGGTGCCCCCTTGGATGCGAAGCGGTGTCAGGACGGCGCGGTCCACTCCGTGCCGAATCGATACGCCAGTGTACCGATACGTTGGCGTATCGGTACACTGGCGTATCGGTACACTGGCGTATCGAGAGCCTCGCCGCACCGCGCAGCCTCACCGCCCGCAGGAGGGACACCCATGCCGTCGCCCGATTCCGTACATCCCGTACAGGAGTCAGCCCCCGCCTCCCGCCGGTCGAAGATCACACCGGAACGGGCGCAGGAGCTCTACACGGCGGTGCTGGACCTGCTGCGGGAGGGCGGTTACGAGTCGCTGACCATGGAGGGCGTCGCCGCCCGCACGCGGTGCGGCAAGTCGACGCTGTACCGGCAGTGGGGCACCAAGCCGGAGCTGGTCGTCGCCGCGCTGCACGGGACCCGGCGGATGCGGCTGCCGGACATCGACACCGGGACGCTCGCCGGTGACCTGCGCGAGGCCGCCCGGGCGGTCGGTGAGGCGTCGGAGCGCGACACCCCGCTGATGCACGCGCTCAGCCATGCGGCGCTCCAGAACCCCGAGCTGCTCCGCGCCCTGCGCGAGGCGCTGATCGTGCCGGAGATCGCGGCGATCGACGCGATGGTCCGGCGGGCCCAGGAGCGCGGCGAGATCGCGGCCGACCTGCCGGGCGCGGAGTACGTGGCGGCCCAGTTGCTCGGCGTGATGCGCGCCCGCCCCCTGCTGGAGGGGCGGTACGCGGATGCCGCGTATCTCGTCAGGTTCGTCGAGAAGGCGATCCTTCCCGGACTCGGGTTCACGGCGGGGACGCCGGAGTCCTGACCGACAGCACGGACCCGACCGCACCCGGGTCCGCACAGACGTGGACCGCCCGTCCCGGCGGATGAGGACGGTCCACCCGGCGCCGCACCGTGGGGACGGGGGCGGCGCACCCGGCCGGCCGGTGACCTCTTCGGAGCTCACCGGCCGCCCGTGTTTCCGGGCGCGCCCGCCCCTGTTCCGCCTAACAAGCGATTGGTAGATTGCGCGGGCGCGCACCGAGGCGCCACCGGCGAGGGGCGGACCATGGAACTGGGCCATCCGATCGACTTCAGCGGGCGGGCGGTGATCGTCACCGGGGGCACCCAGGGCATCGGCGCCGTCATCGCGGAGACCTTCCTCGCCGCGGGCGCGGAGGTCATGGTCTGCGGGCGCACCACCCCCGCCGCGCCGCCGTCGGCGGGCGGGCGGGCGGCCGCCTTCCGGTCCGCGGACGTCCGGGACCCCGCTGCCGCCGCCGGGCTGGTGGCGGCGGCCACCGGGCGGTTCGGCCGGCTCGACGTCCTCGTCAACAACGCGGGCGGCTCCCCCGACGCGGACGCGGCGACCGTCTCCCCCCGCTTCGTCGAGAAGGTCGTCGCCCTCAACCTCCTCGCCCCCTTCTACGTGGCCCAGGCCGCCAACCTGGTCATGCGGGAGCAGCCGGAGGGCGGCAGCGTGATCAACATCGGCAGCGTCTCCGCCCATGACCCGCAGCCGGGCACCGCCGCCTACACGGCCGCGAAGGCGGGCCTGCTCGGGCTCACCCGGGCCCTGGCCCTGGAGTGGGCGCCGAGGGTCCGGGTCAACCACATCACCGCCGGGCTCATCCGGACCGCGAACGCCACCGCGCTGTACGGCGAGGACGGCGGCGCGGCGGTGGCGGGCATCGTCCCGATGGGGCGGCTGGCGGTCCCGGCGGACGTGGCCCACGCCTGCCTCTGGCTCGCCGGGCCGCATTCTTCCTACGTCAACGGCGCCGACCTCGCCGTGCACGGCGGCGGTGAGATCCCGGCCAGGCACCTGGCCCGCCGGACGGCCGGGCCCCCTTTCTCGTCCCCTTGACGACATACACCACCACCCCTTATCGTCTAACTGACGAAATAAGGTCCGAGGGGGTCCCATGGCCGACATCACCCGGCGCTTCGGCTGGCGCCATCTGCGCTCCGCGCCCACCGCCCACATCCGCCACCACAAGCGCGGCGAGCTCGTCCACGACGGGCGGGGGCTCAGCTTCTGGTACCGGTCGCTCTCCGCGGCGCTCTCCGAGGTGCCGGTCGACGACCGGGAGCTGGCCATGGCGTTCCACGCCCGTACGGCGGACTTCCAGGACGTCACCGTGCAGGCCACCGTCACCTACCGGGTCAGCGATCCGGCCCTGGCGGCCGACCGGCTGGACTTCTCCGTGGACCCGGACACCGGGAGCTGGCGCGGGGCGCCGCTGGAGCAGATCGCCACCCTCCTCACCGAGACCGCGCAGCAGCACACGCTGGACGTGCTGGCCCGCACCCCGCTGGCCGAGGCCCTGGTGGACGGGGTCGCGTCCGTACGCGAACGGGTCGCCACCGGTCTCGCCGCCGAGCCGAGGCTCCCCGCCACCGGGATCGACGTGGTGGCCGTGCGGGTCGTGGCCATCCGCCCCGAGGCCGAGGTCGAGCGCGCCCTGCGCACACCGGCGCGCGAGCAGATCCAGCAGGAGGCGGACCGGGCCACCTACGAACGGCGGGCCGTGGCCGTCGAACGCGAGCGCGCCATCGCCGAGAACGAGCTGGCGAGCCAGATCGAACTGGCCCGGCGCGAGGAGCAGTTGGTCGACCAGCGCGGCACCAACGCACGCCGGGAGGCCGAGGAGAAGGCGGCGGCCGACGGCGTACGGACGGAGGCGGAGGCGTCCCGGAAGGTGCGCCTGGCGCGCGCGGAGGCAGAGGCGGCGCGCGAGACGGGTGCGGCGCGCGCCGAGGCGCAGGCCGCCTGGCTGCGGGTGCACGGCGAGGTCGATCCGGCCACGCTGCACGCCCTGGCGGCGACCCGGCTCGCGGAGAACGTACCGCGCATCGAGAGCCTCACCCTCTCCCCCGATGTCCTCACCGGGCTGCTCGCGAAGCTCGGCCGACCGGAAGGCGGGGCGCAGGGCCGGGCGGAAGGCAGGGCGGGAGCGTGAGCCTGGCGCCCCGGGCCGTCCTCGTACACCGCCGGACCGAGTACGAGGAGCTGCTCGCCCGGCACGGTACGCACGGGCAGGCCGCGTTCTTCCTCTCCAGCCGGGGCCGCTCGATCGAGGAGGTGGCCCGGCGCCACCACCGTACGCGGGAAGCTCTGCGGGATGTCGCGGCGGCCGTGCCGCTGACCTGGCGCTCCACCCGGGTGGAGCGGGCGGACCTGGACCGTTTCCTCTTCGCGCCGGAGGACGTGGTGGTCGTGGTCGGCCAGGACGGGCTGGTGGCCAATGCCGCGAAGTACCTGTCCGGGCAGCCGGTGGTGGGCATCGACACCGACCCCGGGCGCAACCCCGGTGTCCTGGTCCGCCACCGCCGCGCCGACGCGGCGGCCCTGCTGCGCGCGGCGACGGCCACCGGGGGCGGGGTGGAGGCGCTGACCATGGTCGAGGCGGTCGCCGACGACACCCAGCGGCTGGTCGCGCTCAACGAGATCTACCTCGGCCCGCCCGGCCACCAGACGGCCCGCTACCGCCTGGCCCCCGACGGCGACGGTTCCCCCTCCGAGGCCCAGGCGTCCTCCGGGGTCCTCGTCGGCACCGGAACGGGCGCCACCGGCTGGCTGCGCTCGCTGTGGCTGGAGCGCGGCAGCACCGTACCGCTGCCCGCGCCGGGCGACCCCCGCCTCCTCTGGTTCGTCCGCGAGGCATGGCCCTCGCCCGCCACCGGCACCTCGCTGGTCTCCGGCGAACTGGGCCGGGGCCAGGGGCTGCGGCTCACCGTGGAGTCAGACCGGATGGTGGTCTTCGGGGACGGGATGGAGACCGACGCGCTGGAGCTGACCTGGGGGCAGAGCGTACGGCTCGGCGTCTCCGCGACCGCGCTGCGCCTGGTCGTCTGAGCGGGACCAGAACCTCGGTGTCGTTACGGTGTTCCGTACACACCGGCCCGTAAGAGGCCCCGGAGAGCGGAGACCCAGCACCATGCCCACCGAGACCACCGATGCCCTCACCGGCCCCGCCCGCAACACGCGCCCGCCCACGGCACAGGCGGCCCTGGGAGTCGGCGTGATCGTCGAGGACGGGCAGGGACGGGTGCTGCTGGGGAGGCACCACAGCGGTACGTGGGAGCTGCCCGGCGGCAAGGTCGACCCGACGCACGAGTCGGTCGCGGCGGCAGCGGTGCGTGAGCTGCGCGAGGAGACGGGTCTCGCGGTGGACGCGGGGGCGGTGGAGGTCTTCGCGATGCTCCACGACGTGATCGGCGGGATCAACCGGATCAGCATGGGGGCGCTCGTACGCCTGGACTCCGGGGTTCCGGAGATCACCGAGCCGCATCTGATCAGCGCCTGGCGGTGGACCGCCCCCGAGGAGCTGCCCGCCCCCCTGTTCACCCCGTCGGCGCAGATCCTGGCGGCCTGGCGCCCGGACCTCGCCCTCGACCACCCGCCCGCCCACCTGCTGCGGATCGCCGGGGACCGGGACGGGAACTGACCCGAGCGCCCTCCTCGCAGACCGGCTACGGATGCGGAGGAAAGGGACTGAGCGTATGAATGAGGGACCATCCGCGCGAACGGAGTTGGCCCCATGGACGATTACCCGCTCCTGAACCTCTTCCTGACCATGCTGTACCTGTTCCTCTGGGTCATGTGGTTCTTCCTGCTGTTCAAGGTGGTGACGGACCTCTTCCGGGACCACTCGCTGAACGGCTGGGCCAAGGCGGGCTGGCTGGTCCTCGTCATCCTGCTGCCGTACCTGGGCGTGCTGATCTACCTCATCGTGCGGGGCCGCAGCATGCAGGAGCGCGACGCCAAGCTGGCCAAGGACTCCGAGGCCGCCTTCCGGCAGTACGTGAGGGAGGCCGCGAACAGCGAGGGCTCCTCCTCCGGCACCAGCCATGTGGGCGATCTGGCGAAGCTGGCCGACCTCAGGGACAGGGGTGCCATCAACGCGGAGGAGTACGAGAGGGCCAAGGCGAAACTCCTCGCCTGAGCCCCCTCGGGGCACCCCGAACGGCTCAGTGCAGTGTCGTGAGCATCTCCGCGCCGAACGGCGTGATGTCCTCGCCCCGGCCGCGCAGGGTCTTGGCCGCCCACTCCGGGTCGGCGATCAGCGCGCGGCCGACGGCGACGAGGTCGAACTCGTCGCGTTCCATCCGCTCCAGCAGCCGGTCGATGCCGGTGACTGCGGAGCCGTTGCCCGCGAAGGCTCCGAAGAAGTCACCGTCCAGGCCGACCGAGCCGACCGTGAGCGTCGGACTGCCGCTGATCTTCTTCACCCAGCCGGCCAGGTTCAGATCGGAGCCCTCGAACTCCGGGAGCCAGTAGCGGCGGGTGGAGGCGTGGAAGACATCGACACCGGCCTCGGCCAACGGCGTGAGCAGGGCGTCCAGTTCGGCGGGGGTCTCCGCGAGCCTGGCCTCGTAGGCGTCGATCTTCCACTGGGACATCCGGAAGAAGAGGGGGAAGGTGTCGGACACGGCGGCCCGGCAGGCCGCGACGATCTCGGCCGCGAACCGGGTACGGGCGACGAGGTCGCCGCCGTAGGCGTCGGTACGGCGGTTGCTGCCGGACCACAGGAACTGGTCGATCAAGTAGCCGTGGGCCCCGTGCAGTTCGACGCCGTCGAAGCCGAGGCGCTCGGCGGCCCCGGCGGCGTCCGCGAACGCGGCGACGACATCGTCGAGGTCCTTCTGCGTCATAGCGCGCCCCTTGGGCTCCCCGGTCAGGGAGACGCCCGAGGGCCCCACCGGTTCGGCGTCCGCCACCGGCGGCGCCCCCTCGGCGCGGGTGACGCCCACATGCCAGAGCTGCGGAATGACCGCCCCGCCCGCCCCGTGTACGGACTCCACGACATCGGCCCAGCCCGCGAGGGCGTCCTCGCCGTGGAAGCGGGGAACCCGGTCGCTGGTCCCGGCGGAGTCGTGGCCGACGTACGTGCCCTCGGTGATGATCAGGCCCACCCCTCCGGCGGCCCGGCGGGTGTAGTAGTCCGCCACGTCCCGGCCGGGGACTCCGCCGGGAGAGAACTGCCGGGTCATGGGGGCCATGGCGATCCGGTTGCGCGAGGTGAGCCCGCGCACCGAGAACGGACGCGAGAGAGCGGCTGCCGGACGGCCGGTCGGGAGGTCGGTCACATCAAGTCCTGTTCGTAGGCGCGTCAGCGGTCCATGAGGTCCGTTCCTCGCCAACACCCGGGCCCCGTGAAGGCATCCCGACCGCGTCCCGGATGTGGCCAAGGTCTCCTTGCCCGTACGACGGGCTCGAACAGCCTTACGGTCCGGCGGAAGATCATCGTGATACCGTCACCGGCCATGCGTGACAGGCGGCCCTGTTCGGCCGGTTCCGGAGAACGGCATCCGGCCGCCTCGGCCTGCCGACTCCAGGAGCAGATATGACCCTTCGCACCCGAACCGGCCGTTGTGCCGCCGCGCTGCTGACGGCGGCCGTCGCGGGCGGGGTGCTGACCGGCTGTCAGATTGCCGGGGCTTCTTCGCTGTTCGTCAGCTGTGAGGGCACCGAAAGCCGGGTCGCGGAGCTGGAGTCGCACGCCGTCCTCGGCTCCCGGCCCGAGGGGGCCGTCGTCCCCCGGGGCTTCGAGGACCTCGACTCCGGTTGCTGGGAGGACAGCGGCGAGGCGCACCTGTACGCCGACCGGACCTATGTGTTCCCCGGCGGCAGGGCCGATGTGATCGAGCACTACCGGACCGCGGCGAAGCAGGACGGCTGGAAGCCGTCCAGGACCGCCCCGGGGTCGCCCAAGGCAAACCGGGCGGAGAGTCTGTGCTTCACCCTCGGCAAGGGCAGCAGCACGGTGACGCTGGACGTCTACTTCCTGACGGAGGAGATCCTGAAGGACGAAGGGCACCGGCCCGGGCCCGAGTTCGCCTCCGGAACCGGCTACCGCGTGTCCGTCGGCTCCACCGCCGACGGCTCCACGGCCGACTGCTCGGACTGAGCGGGATCACGCCCCGGCACCCCGCCGTCCGCTCGGGGCGAGGGTTCAGTAAAGCCCCTCGGGCGAGGAGTTGGTGGTCTGGAGGGGGCGGATGTTGGCGACGCCGTCGGTGGGCCACTGGCCGGTCGGGTGGCGGAGCGCCTGGTCGCGTTCCAGGATGTTGGGGAGGAAGAGGTCCTCGTGGAGCACGGTGAGCCGTACCCGGCCGACCGTGCCCGGGGCGACCGGGGTCGAGAGGTCGCCCTTGTCGACCACCGCCATCGTGATCTGCGGATAGTTCGGGACGTAGCTGATCAGCTCGCCGTCCTGCTCGATGTCCAGACAGGCCGCGTTGCCGAAGGTGTTGCCGTAGGTCAGTCCGCAGATCCCGCCCCGCAGGGCGGTGGTGAAGGTCCGGTACATGTCGGCGCTGATCTGGGTGCCGCTCAGGCGTACGCCGTCCAGGGCCGCGACCAGTTCGGGCCGGTGCCTGCAGAGGGCCTGGAGGAGGGCCGGGGTGGTGTTGAGGTAGTGGACCCGGCCCTGCCTGAGGACGTCGGTGATCTGCTCCAGCAGGTGGGTGGTGTAGTCGTTGACCTCGGCCAGGCGGCCCGCCCGGATGAGGCGCTTGACCCACCGGGGGTCCATGTCCACGGCGTACACCTGCCCGGCGTGGAGTTCGGACACCTCCCGGACGCCGTTTCCGATCAGGTGCGGTCCGGTGGGGGTGGCCTGGAGCCAGGTGCGGCCGGGCGCGAACCCTTCCCGTACGAAGGACCAGCGGCGCCAGACCGCCCGGTGCAGCAGCATGTCGGGGGTGTAGAACGCCCGGCAGGGGGTGCCGGTGGTGCCTCCGCTGTCCCAGACCCGTCCGGCCAGCGGCCGGGGCACGGACAGCGGGACGAGGTCCGCGGGGTCCTCCTCGCGCAGCCGGTCGAGCGGGAACGGGCCGAAGGCTCCGAGCTGGTCGTAGCGGGTGATGTCGCGGGGGTCGAAGTCCAGCCGGGGGGCCTGACCGAGCCAGTAGGGGCTGCCGGACACCGGGTCGAAGTGGCGTCGGACCACGGTGCGGGTCCACTCGTCGAGGTCGGTGTCGAGCCAGCGCGCGATCTGGGCGTCCGGGTCGGCGCGGGTGGCGGCGGTCACGACAGGGCCGGGGCGCCGGAGAGGTCGATACCGAGGTCGTAGGCGGTGGTCAGGGCCTGCTCGATGTGTTCGGGCTGCTCGATGTGCACCACCGGGAAGGGGAACGCGAGGATGCCCTCGGGGATCGAGGGGCCCATCACCAGCCCGAGCCGTACGCCCTGCTCCTTCATCCCGCCGTAGACGTCGACCAGGCTGATCGGGTCCGTGGAGTTGCGCTGGAAGAGGTCCCTGACGTCGGCCGCGGTGCGCAGGACCTTGGGCTCCAGACAGGACAGCAGCGGGAGTTCGGGGTCGGTGAAGGGGATCGCGTCGATGCGCGGGGCCATGAAGTCGCGGTAGGGCCGGCGCAGCGGGGTGTGGACGGCGATGGTGCGTCCGGGGAGCGGTACGACCGTTCCCGGTGGGGCCCCGGCGGCGAGAGCGCCGAGTGCCTCGGTGTGGCCGGCGAGCATCATGATGCGCTGGGTACCGTCGGCCGTGGGCCCGAAGTCGCCCGCCAGGTGGATGCCGGGGACGTTCTCGCCCGGGTGGGAGGGGGCGCCCTCGGCGAGGGAGCCGAAGGCGATGGCTATCCCCTGCCCCGGGGCCTCGGCGGGCGGTTCCGGGGCCTCACGGGAACCGGCCAGCAGTTCGAACAGTTCCCGCCGCTCCAGCGCTCCGGCGAGACAGCTGGCGGTCATCGCGCCGAGGCTGAGCCCGCCGATGGCCGCGGGGCGCAGGTCGAACGAGGCTAGTACGTCGTGCACGCCGATCGCGAGAGCGGCTTCACGGACGGTGCCGACGCTCTGGCGCTCCTCCTGGGCGGCCGGGAGGTCCTCCTCCAGGATCTGTCCGACCGTCAGCCCGGTCCACGCGGAGACCTGTTCGTACCAGCTCCGCACGGTCTCGTAGGTCCGGTAGAGCTCCAGGCCCCGCGGCTCGGTCCCGACGCCACCGCCGAACAGGTACCCCAGACTCATGACAGCTCCTGTGGATTGGTGTGAATGGAAGGGGCGGTGGTGCGGCCCAGGTGCAGTAGAGCGGAGGTGTGCCCGAGAGCGCAATGGCGCGGAATCCGGCGGTCGGCCATCTGTCTCATGGCGCGATATCGAGACGATATCCAGGTCTGGGAAAATCTCCGGCAGCATACCGGTGGAGTGCGTTTCCCACCTTCGGAAGGGATCTTTTCGGCCCTTTCTCCGGTGGGCTTCGGTGCTCTCTTCTAGGGTTCGAGGAATTCCGGGAGGACACGAGGTGGCCATGCCCCGACGCTCAGCACACCGAGCGAGTGTGCCCGGGAAATCAGAGCGGCCCGGTTCGTGGCCTGGAAATGGCGCATCATCAGCCCGATGCGGTACTCGATGCCCTGCCGGCTCAGATAGAGCGATGCCGCGAGCCGGACGGTCGGGGTGCCGACCGCGACACCTTCCAGGATGCGGACGTCCACGGCGGTCAGCCGCCGGACGCCCGTACCGGCGGACGGGCCCCCGCCCGCCGGGCGGGTGTCGCCGACGGGCCCGGACCTCGGCGGCCGCGGTGCGGGCTTGGTCTCTTCAGAGGTCGCTGACGGTGTCACTCCCCGGTCCCCCCCTTCTCTGTCGTCCGTGGTCTCAGGTGCGCAGCGTGCCGGTGAGGTGGTCACGGAGCATGCCGGTCACCTCGTCCGCCCGGCTGCTGAGGTAGAAGTGCCCGCCGGGGAAGACCTTGAGGTCGAACGCGGCCGTCGTGCGGTCGCGCCAGTGCGCGGCCTCGGGGACCGGTGTCCAGGGGTCCTCGTCCCCCACCAGAGCGGTGACCGGGCAGGTGACCGCGGCGTCGCGGTCGGCCCGGTAGGCGCCCAGGGCCCGGTAGTCGCCGCGCAGCGCGGGCAGCACCATCCGCAGCAGCTCCTCGTCCTCCAGGAGCCGGGCGTCGGTGCCGCTCATGGCCCTGACCTCCGCCACGATGCCCTCGTCGTCGAGCGGGTGGGAGAGCTCGGGCCGGTCCGCGGACGGCCCCTTGCGGCCGGAGACGAAGAGGTGGTCGATCCGGCCGCCCGCGCGCTCGATCCGCCGGGCCACCTCGAAGGCGACGAGCGCGCCCATGCTGTGTCCGAAGAGAGTCAGGGGGAGGTCGTCCCAGCGGCGCAGCGCCTCGGTCACGTCGTCGGCCATGCGGTGCAGGTCCTGGACGCCGGGTTCCTCCCGGCGGTCCTGCCTGCCGGGGTACTGCACGGCGAGAAGGTCGACCGGTCCGCGCAGTGCGGCGGATACCGGGAAGTAGAAACTGGCCGAGCCGCCGGCGTGCGGAAAGCAGACCAGTCGGCGCGTGGCCGTCGGCGAGGGATGGAAGCGACGGCACCACAGGTCGCTGTCTAAAGAGAGCGAGGTCATGTCGGCCTTTTAATCCTTTCTCGAATTTATCCGCGCGGGGCCGGCGAGCGGTGGTCGGTGATCACGGGGACATCCTCCGCACCGGTGGGTCGGCCAGCAATCGCTAATGCGGGGAGCGCCGAGCGACGGTGATCGGCAAGTCAGGGCACCGCATATGACAGCCTGCCATGCCCGTCGGAATGTCAGCAAGTACGCATCTGAGCGTATCCGGCCACGCAGGTCCGCGTTCAATTACGGCTGCTTCCGCGGTAAATGGCGAGAACGTTGCGGTGCGGATCAATCCTGCGGGATTGGCCCGGCTCCGGCTCCAGCTCCGCGGCAACGGTCGGGCCGGGGCCGGGCGGACCGTTGGCGGTGGCCCCGCTGTTCCTCCCGTACGGCCACGGCTTCCGGCCCCCCGGAGCGGCGGACTCGGGGCCGTAACGGCAGTGCCGCGCAGCGTAAACCCGGCACGAGCGCAAGACCCCTCGCTCTAGGAATACATCTAGACACGACAGGAGCGCGTTGACCCTTACATGGTCACCTAAGACGCTGGAAGCAGTCTTGCCCACCGGTCGTGCGACGAAGAGGACTCCCCCTTGAACTTCCTGTTGCTGGGCCCGCTTTCCGTCCGGCTGAACGCGCGTGAGGTGCACGTGTCGGCGCCGAGGCAGCGCGTGGTCATGGCAGCGCTCCTCCTCAACGCCAACCGGGTGATCTCGGTCGACCGGATCACCGAGTACGTCTGGGACGGCGCCCCGCCGCCGAGTGCCGCCGCGACCGTCCGCACCTATGTGATGCGCCTGCGGCAGTCGCTGGGCGAGCACGCCTCCGCCCGCATTCTCACCCGGGCCCCCGGCTACCTCCTCGAACTCGGCGAGCACGAGAGCGATCTCGGCCAGTTCACCGCCCACCGCAGACGCGCGGCGGAGCTGGCCGAGCGCGGGGACCTGGAGGGTTCCTCCGCCGAGCTGGCCGAGGCACTCGCCCTGTGGCGGGAGGAGCCGCTGGCGGACATCCCGTCGCGGACGCTGCGCGATGTGGAGGGCCGCTACCTCCAGGAGCTTCGTCTGCAGACCATGGAGCTGCGGTTCGACGCGGAGCTGGCGCTGCTGCGGCACGCCGAGATCGTGCCGGAGCTGGTGCGGCTGGTGCGGAAGCATCCCTTACGGGAGGCCCTGGTGGGCAAGTTGATGCTGGCGCTGTTCCGTTCGGGACGGCAGTCGGAGGCCCTGGATCTCTACCGGCGTACCCGGGTACTGCTCGTCGAACAGCTGGGGGCCGAGCCGAGCGCCGATCTGCGCGAGGTCCACCGGCACATCCTCTCGGCCCATGACCGGCCCCGTACGCCCGACCCGGTGGAGCAGCCGACGGCGGCCCCGGAGGCGGCCGTCGTACCGGCGCCCGCCACGGCCCGGGAAAGGTCCGGCTGGCCCGATCCGGCGCAGCTTCCCTCGGTGCCGTTGCCGCTGTCGGCCCGCTCCGACGCGCTGGCGCGGGTGCGGCACTTCCTCACGACCGGCACGATGCCCGCGGGCATGGTGGCGACGGCGGTGGTGACCGGCCGGGGCGGTGTCGGCAAGAGCGCCCTGGCCCTGCACGCGGCGCACACCATGCGCGGTTCCTCGGTGCACGGCCAGCTGTACGCGGATCTCGGCGGAGCGGAGCGGCCGTTGACCGCCCGGGCGGTGCTGCCGCGGTTCCTGGCGGACCTCGGTGTGCCCCGGGACGAGATCCCCGGGGAGGAGTCGGAGCGGGAGAGCCTGTACCGCTCGCTCACTGCGGGCCGCCGTCTGCTGGTGGTGCTCGACAACGCCTCCAGCTCCGCGCAGGTGCGGCCGCTGATCCCGGGCAGCGGGGGCAGCAGGCTGCTGGTGACCAGCAGGCGGCGGCTGGCCGATCTGGAGGGGGCGCGCACCCTTCTGCTCGGCCCGTTGGACGAGGCCGGGTCGCTGGAGCTGCTGGGCAGCATCGTCGGCGCGGCCAGGGTCGGCGGGGAACAGCGGGCGGCCCGTACGGTGGTGACGGTCTGCGCGGGTCTGCCGCTGGCGATCCGGATCGCGGGGACCCGGCTGCTGGAGCGCCCGCACTGGAGCATCGGGCACCTGGCCCGGCGGCTCACGGAGGCCCCCCGGCCGCTGGACGAGCTGTGCGCGGGCGATGCCGGTGTCCGGCCCTGCCTGGACGCCGAGGTGGCCGGGCTCCGGCGGTCGGCTCCGGCCGGGATCGACCCCGCCGAGGTGCTGGCCGCGCTGGGGGCCGACGGGGCGTCCTCGGTCTCCAGCGGCAAGGTCGCGGTGCTGTTCGGCTGCTCCGAGGCGCAGGCCGAAGAGGCCCTGGACTCCCTGGTCGAGGCGAATCTGCTGGGTGCGCCCGCGGGGGGTCTCTACCGGCTGGACGCGCTGCTCCGGGCGTACGCCCGCGAGCGGGCGCAGGCGGTCGCCGTACGGCGGCACGGCCGCTCGTACATGCGCGCCGGATGACCGTCCCGGCGGCACCGCCCCCACCCATCGCCCCCCTTGCCCCGATCCTTTGCACCCGATCCTTCGCGACCCGCTGCTCTGCGACCCGCTGCTCTGCGACCCGACCCTTTCCCACCCGATCTCCTTCGCACTGATCTCCTTCGAGAGGACCCCCGCGCCATGGCCGACCAGACAGCAGCCACCCACGACCTGCTCGCCTACGTCCGCGAGGTCTCCCTCCGTGACGACGACCTCCTCAGGGAGCTGCGGGAGACCACCGCGGAGCTGCCGGGCGGGACCGCCCTGCAGGTGATGGCGGAGGAGGGCCAACTACTGGCCCTCCTGGTCGGGTTGACGGGTGCCCGGGCGGTGCTGGAGATCGGCACCTACACCGGCTACAGCACCCTGTGCATGGCCCGCGCGCTCCCGGCCGACGGTCTGCTGGTCTCCTGCGACATCGACGACCGGTGGCCGTCCATCGGCGCCGACTTCTGGAAGCGGGACGGGGTCGACTCACGGATCGACCTGCGGATCGGAGAGGCCGCCGCGACCCTGGACACGCTCCTGGCGGAGCGCGGGCCGGAGAGCTTCGACCTGGTGTTCATCGACGCGGACAAGGCCAACTACGTCCGCTACTACGAAGCGTCGCTGACGCTGCTGCGCGCCGGGGGTCTGATCGTGGTCGACAACACCCTCTTCTTCGGCCGGGTCACCGACCCGGCCGCCGTGGACCCGGAGACCGCCGGGGTCCGGGCCCTGAACCGGGTGCTGCACGAGGACCCCCGGGTGGAACTGTCGCTGCTGGTGATGGCCGACGGAATCACCCTCGTACGCAAGCGCTGAGGGCGGCGGTCCGGGGCCCGGGAGCACCGGCCGCCGCGGCGGTCACGGCGTTCCCGGGCCCCCTTCCGGCGTGCTCAGGTCGGGTGCGTCCACGTCCATGACGGTGGACACCACGCGGGGGCCGGGGGCCAGGTGCAGGCGCTCCAGTCCGGTGTCCTCAGGAGCCGGTACGAGGACGGCGGCGCACGGGCACACGGCTTCGTCCAGGCCCTCGAAGCCCGCGAACCGGTAGGCGATCTCCATCATCCGGTTGCGTTCGGTCGCCCGGAAGTCCGCCACGAGGTGGACCCCGGACCGGGCGGCGGCGTCGGCCAGCCAGTTCAGCAGGGTCGCACCGGCACCGTAGGCGACGACCCGGCAGGAGGTGGCGAGCAGCTTGAGGTGCCAGAGGCCGGGGTGCCGCTCCAGCAGCAGGACGCCGACCGCGCCGTGCGGGCCGAACCGGTCGGTGAGGGTGACCACCAGGACCTCGTGCCGGGGGTCGGTGATCAGGCCGCGCAGCACCGCGTCCGGGTAGTGGACCCCGGTCGCGTTCATCTGGCTGGTGCGCAGGGTGAGTTCCTCGACCCGGGACAGCTCCTCACCGGTGGCCCGGCCGATGCGCATCTTCAGGTCCAGGGAGCGCAGGAACTCCTCGTCGGGGCCGGGTGCGGCCGCCCGCTCGGCCTCGCGGCGGAAGCCCGCCTGGTACATCTGACGGCGGCGCCGGGAGTCGACGGTGCTGGTCGCGGGGGTGAACTCGGCGAGGTCGGGGAGGGCGAGGACCTGCTCGGCCGGGTAGCACCGTACGTCGGGCAGGTGGAAGGCCACTTCGGCCCGTTCGGCGGGCCGGTCGTCGACGAAGGCAATGGTGGTGAGCGCGAAGTTCAGCCGGTCGGCGATCCGGCGCACCGACTCGGACTTGGCGCCCCACCCGATCTCCGGCAGGACGAAGTACTCGGCCACGCCGAACGCCTCCAGCCGGGCCCAGGCGTGCTCGTGGTCGTTGCGGCTGGCGACGGACTGGAGGATGCCGCGGGAGTCGAGCTCGATCACCACCTTGCGCACCTCGTCCGGCAGGTGCACCTCACCGTCCTCCAGCAGGGTGCCCTGCCAGAGGGTGTCGTCCAGGTCCCAGACCAGGCATTTGACGGTCTCGGCCATGTCGTCCTTCCTCGTCTCGTCGGACGCGGGCCCGCTCACGGTGCCCCCGGGGCGGAGAGGGCGTGCTGGGCCAGCATCAGCCGGCACAGTTCGCTGCTGCCCTCGATGATCTCCATCAGCTTGGCGTCCCGGTACGCCCGGGCCACCGTGTGCCCGTCCCGGGACCCGGCCGAGGCCAGGACCTGGACGGCCGTCGCCGCGCCCCGGGCGGCCTGGGTCGCGCTGACGTGCTTGGCCAGGACGGTCGCCACCACCTGGTCCGGGGACCCTTCGTCCCAGCAGCGGCTGGCGTGCTCGCAGACCCGCGTGGCCACCTGTTCGGCCGTGTAGAGGTCGGCGATGTGCCCAGCGACGAGCTGGTGTTCGGCGAGCGGTCTGCCGAACTGCTCCCGTACGGTCGCGTGCGCGGTGGCCGCCGCCAGACAGGCGCGCAGGATGCCCACGCACCCCCAGGCGACGGACATCCGCCCGTAGGCCAGCGCGGTCGTCACCAGCAGGGCGGTCGGCAGCCCGTGACCGCCCAGGACGCTGTCGGCGGGCAGCCGCACCCCGTCGAGGTGGACGTCCGCGTGTCCGGCCGCGCGGCAGCCGAGCGGGTCGGCGATCCGCTCGATCCTGACGCCGGGCGTGCCGGTGGGCACCACGACGGCCACCGCGCCGTCCTCCTGGCGGCCGACGACGACCAGCAGGTCGGCGTAGTGGGCGGCGGTCACCCATTTCTTGTGTCCGTCGACGACGACCGTGTCGCCGTCGCGGCGGACGGTCGTCGTCATCGCCGCGAGATCGCTGCCCGCGCCGGGCTCGCTGAAGCCGACCGCCGCCAGCGCCCCACCGGTCAGCCGGGGCAGGAGGTCGGCCGCCTGCTCGGCGGTGCCCAGGCGCTGGACGGTCCACGCCGCCATGCCCTGGGAGGTCATCACGCTCCGCAGCGAGCTGCACAGGCCGCCCACATGGGCGGTGTACGCGCCGCTGTGCAGGCTGCTGAGCCCCCAGCCGCCGTACTGCTCCGGGACTTCGGCGCACAGCCTGCCCTCGGCGCCCAGTTCGCGGAGCAGCTCCAGCGGGATGAGGCCGACCCGGTCCCACTCCCCCGCCAGATCGCCGACCCGCAGGGTGAGAGAGGTCATGGCACCGCTCAGGTCCTCACCCATGCCGGCCTCCGGCGGCGGGCACCCGGAGCCGGTCCACCAGCTCGGCCATCCGCCGTACGGTACGGAAGTTGTCCAGCCGCAGGTCCGCCCCGCGGACGGCGATGGCGTAGGTCTTCTCCAGGTGCACCACCACCTGCATGGCGAACAGGGACGACAGGCCGCCGGCGTCGAACAGGTCGGTGTCGGCGTCCCAGGCGGTTCCGGTGCGCTCTTCCAGGAACTCCAGCAGTTCCTTCTCCAGGTCGTGGGTGTTGGGCGTGTTCGCTGTGGTCATGGCCGTCTCCTCGTCGGGGTGTTCATCAGGTGTAGTCGTAGAAGCCGCGCCCGGACTTGCGGCCCAGCCGCCCTTCCCGGACCAGTTGGAGCAGCAGTCCGGTGGGGCGGCAGCCGTCGTCGCCGGTGCGTTCGTGGAGCACGGTGAGGGAGTCGACGAGGTTGTCGATGCCGATCAGGTCCGCGGTGCGCAGCGGGCCGGTGGGGTGTCCCAGGCAGCCCTGCATCAGGGCGTCGACGTCCTCGGCAGTCGCGGTGCCCTCCTCCACGACCCGGGCCGCGTCGTTGATCATCGGGTGCAGGATGCGGCTGGTCACGAAGCCGGGTGCGTCCCGGACGACGACCGCCCGTCGCCGTACCGCCGTGAGCAGGGCCGCCACGGCGGCCATCGCGGAGTCCCCGGTCCGGGCGCCCCGGACCACCTCGGCGGTCTTGATCAGGTAGGGCGGGTTCATGAAGTGGGTGCCGACCAGTTCCTCCGGCCGTTCCAGGGCCCCGGCCAGTTCGTCGACGGGGATGGAGGAGGTGTTGGTGATCAGCAGGGTGCCGGGCCGGACCAGTCCGGAGACCTCGGCCAGTACGGCGGCCTTGGCCGCGGCGTTCTCGGTGACCGCCTCGATGACGGCGGTGGCCTGGGCCGCTGCCTTGAGCGAGGTACCGGTGGCCAGGGTGCCGGGGAGCGTCCCGGCGGGCAGGGCGCCCATCAGCTCGGCCAGCCGGAGTTCACCGTCGATCAGCTCCCCGGCCCGGTCGAGCCGTTCAGGGTCGATGTCGACCAGGTGGACCGGCAGGCCGTGCCCGAGGGCGAGGACGGTGATGCCGACGCCCATCACCCCGGCTCCCAGCACGGTGAGGGCGGGGCGCGGGGGCGGGTCGTCGTACGGGGCCGGGGTCAACGGGTTCTCCTTCGTCTTCACAGGTCGTCGGGGGTGCGGAGGGTGGTGCCGAGCCAGTCGGCGACGGCGTCGCCGGTGGTCGCGACATGTTCTTCCATGATCGAGAAGTGGTCTCCGGGAACATCGAGGACGGTGTCGGCACCGGCCCAGGACGAGCGCCAGTCACCGGCTTCGGCGGACGGGCGGCCGAGCGGGGTGGAGGCGCGGACCAGCAGCAGCGGGGCGCGGACCGCCGGTGGGGTCCAGTCGTCGAGCAGACGGAAGTAGCCGCCCATCGCGGTCAGCCGGGTTCCGTCCATCGGGGCCGCCCGGTCCTCGCGGGCGAACATGCCGCCCAGCAGGACGTCGTTGAACTGGGTGATGCCCTGGTTGTCGGAGAGGTAGGTGTCCAGCAGCACCACGGCCGCCGGGCCCTCGCCGCGCTGTTCCAGCGCGGCGGCCACTCCGTGGGCGAGCGTGCCGCCGGAGGAGGAACCGGCCAGGACGAGCGTCCGCCCGGGCAGTTCCCGGAGCAGGGTCGTCGCCTGGAAGTCCAGCAGGGCCGCCATGTCGGCGGGCAGCTCCTCCTCGGGGGTGAACCCGGGGGCGTCCAGGGCGGTGACGGCGTAGCGGTCCCGGAAGCGGGCGGCGAAGCGGGCGTACTGGTGGGCGCCGCCGAGGGCGACGATGGAGCCGAAGCAGACGAGTACGGGGGCGTCGGCGCGCTCGTTCAGGCGCAGCAGCCGGGGGCCGGTGCCTGCGGCCGCGAGGTCGCCGCCGTCGGGGAAGGCCGGGCGGAGGGCGGAGGCGTTCTTGAGCAGGGCGATGCCCTCGTCGATCCGGCCGAGTGCGCAGGCCCGGCGGAACAGCACGCTCACCGGGTCGTCGGTGTCGGTGTCGCTGCTGGATGTGGCGGCGGCGTTGGATGCGGTGGTGCCGGTCACGGGTGCCGGTGCCGTTGCGGGCCGGGGGGTGTCTTCCGTACGGGCCTCGGTGGCGAGGCGTGCCGCGAGCGCGGCGGGGGTGGCGCTGTCGAAGACGGCGGAGGGCCGTAACCGCAGTCCGGTGAGGGCGGCCAGCCGGTTGCGCAGCTCGACCGCCGTCAGCGAGTCGAATCCGACGGAGAGGAAGGGCTCCGTCGCGGACAACGCCCCGGAGTCGGTGTGGCCGAGGACTTCGGCGGCCTGGGCGAGGACGAGTTCGCGCAGGACCAGCTCGCGTTCCCGCGCGTCGGCGGCGGTGTCGAGCCGGTGCCGCAGCGCCGCTGCGGCGGTCGGTGTCCCCTGCGCCCCGGTCGTCCCGGCCGGGGCGCGCCGGACCAGGGAGCGCAGCATCGGGTGCACCGGGCCGTCGCCGCGCACGGTCAGGTCGAGGTGGGCCAGGACGACGGGGCTCCCGTCCTCCGGCGGGACGGCGTCCACGGCGCACACCGTGTCCAGCAGGGCCATGGCCTCCTCGTCCGAGAGGCCGTGGGCGCCGCGCCGGTCGATGCGCCGCCGTTCGGCGCCGCCGAGCTCCGCCGTCATCCCGCTGACCCGCTCCCAGGGCCCCCAGGCCAGGGACAGGCCGGGGAGGCCGAGCCTCCGGCGTTCCGCGACGAGGGCGTCGAGCGCGGCGTTGGCGGCCGAGTAGGACGCCTGGCCGGGGCTGCCCAGCACGCCCGCGGCGGAGGAGAAGACGACGAACGCCGAGAGGTCCGCCCCGCGCGTCAGCCGGTCGAGGTGGTGGGCGGCGTCGAGCTTGGGCCGCAGGACGGCGGTCGTCCGCTCCCCCGTCAGCCCGTCCAGCAGACCGTCGTCGAGCACTCCGGCGGTGTGGACCACGGCGCACAGCGGATGATGTTCGGGGACGGCCGCAAGCACGGCAGCCAGCGCCTGACGATCGGTCACATCACAACGTACGGAGGTCAGTTCGGCTCCGGCCTCGGCCAGCTCCGCCGTCAGCTCCGGCAGCCCCGGGGCGTCGGCGCCGCGACGGCTCAGCACGAGGAGGTGGCGTACTCCGTGCGCGGCGACCAGGTGGCGCGCCAGGACGGCCGCGAGAGCGCCGCCGCCGCTCAGCAGTACGGTCCCTTCGGACGGCCCGAACGGGCCGTCGGGCCGGGTCGCCTCCGGAGAGGCGGGGGCCTCGGCGGTGGTGGGGGCCGGTGGCCGGACCAGTCGGGGCGCGTACAGGACACCGTCGCGCAGGGCCGCCTGGGGTTCGCCCGTGGCGAGGAGGTCGGCGAGCGTACCGCCGAGGCCGTCCGGGTCCGGCCCTTCGGTGTCCAGCAGCACGAACCGGTCGGGGTGTTCGAGCTGAGCGGCCCTGAGCATGCCCCAGACGGCCGCCGCGCCGAGGTCCGCCGGTCGCACGCCGAGCGGTCCGGTCGCCCCCCGGGTGAGGACCACCAGGGGCGTACGGGCGGTGCTGTCGTCGGCCAGGTGGGCCTGGAGGCGGTCCAGGACCCCGGACACGACCGTGTGCACCGCCTCGGGGTCCGCCTCCCGGGCGGGGGCGTCCCCCGGCTCACCGGCCGAGGTCACGGTCCCGGTACCGGCGGTCGGGGGGCAGACCAGCAGCATCGCGTCCGGTGTCGCGGGCAGGGGTTCGGCGGGGAAGCCGACCGGCAGCAGCCGCTCGTCGCGCGGGCCGAGGAGTCCCCAGCGGGTGACCGGGCGCGGGCCGGGCCCGGCGGTGACCGGCGTCCAGCCGACGTGGAAGACGGAGCCGGAGGACGCCCGCAGCGCGGCGGTGGACGCCGTGCGCAGGGTGAGCGCGCCGACCGTCGCCACCGTACGCCCCGAGGGGTCGGTGATCCGCGCGGCGACGGTGTCGGGGCCGTCGGGGCCGTCGGGGCGCAGCCGTACGCGCAGGACCGGCGCGTCGGAGGGCTCGATCGCGACGCGCTGCCAGGAGAACGGCAGGGGGACGCCGTCGGCGGGCTCCTCGGCCCCGGTGCCTCCGCGCAGACCGGTCGTCTGGAGGGCCGCGTCCAGGAGGGCCGGGTGCACGGCGAACCCGTCCGCCCCGGTGCCGGGGAGGCCGTCGGGCAGGGCCACTTCGGCGTGGATCGCGTCCGGGGTGCGCCAGGCGGCGCGCAGGCCCCGGAACGCCGGGCCGTAGGCGACGCCCCGGGCTTCGAGGAGCCCGTACATGGCGTCCACGTCCAGGGGGACGGCGTCGGGCGGGGGCCACGCTCCGGCCGGTTCGTTCCCGGCGGGTGTGCCGTTCCTGGCGGTCGTGTCGTTCCCGTCGGTCGTGTCGTTCCCGTCTGTCGTGCTGTTCCCGTCGGTCGTGTCGTTTGCGTCGGCCACGGGGTCCTGGGGGCCGACCGTGCCGGTCGCGTGCCGGGTCCAGGGCGGGGCGGCGGCGCCGGGGGCGGCCTCGGGCCGGGAGTGGAACTCCACCGGCCGCCGCCCCGTGGAGTCCTCGGCACCCACCCGTACGCGCAGGTGTACGGCGTGGTCGTCGGCGGCACCGCCGGGCAGCAGCAGCGGGGCGGCGAGGGTCAGTTCCTCCACGAGAGCGCAGCCGAGGCGGCGGCCCACGTACGCGGCCAGCTCCACGAAGGCCGCGCCGGGCACGATCACGGCTCCGGCCACGGCGTGGTCGGCGAGCCAGGGGTGGGTGGCCGGGGAGATCCGGCCGGTGAAGAGGGTGCCCGCGTCGTCGGGCAGGTCGACCTCGGCGCCGAGCAGCGGGTGGTCCACGGCGGACTGGCCGGTGGCCACCGGGTCCCGGTCGGCCGGGAGGGCGTCGAGCCAGTAGCGGCGGCGCTGGAAGGCGTAGGTGGGCAGGTCCACCCGCCGGGCGCCGGTTCCCGCGAACAGCCGCTCCCAGTCGACGCGCAGGCCCCGGACGTGTGCCCCGGCGAGGGCGGTCCGGAACCGGCGGAGCCCTCCGGCCCCGCGCCGCAGGGTGTCGAGCACCAGCGTCTCCGGGGCGCCCGCTTCGGTGGCCGTGTCCTCGATCCCGTACATCAGGGCGGGCTGGGGGCCGACTTCGATGAAGACGCGGTGTCCGGCCGCGAGGAGCGAGCGGGTCGCCTGCTCGAACTCGACCGTCTGCCGGAGGTTGCGGTACCAGTACTCGGCGTCCAGGGCCTTCGTGTCCAGCAGGCCGCCGGTGACGCTGGAGTAGTACGGCACCGCGCCCGGGAGGGGGGTGATGCCGTCCAGGTCGGACAGCAGGCGCTCGCGGATCTCCGCCACGTGTGAGGAGTGCGACGCGTAGTCGACCTCGATGCGGCTCGCCCACACCCCTTCCTCAAGAAGTTCCTCCACCAGTGCCGCGACCGGGTCCGCGTCGCCCGAAATCACCGTCGAAGAGGGGCCGTTGACGGCGGCCACCGACAACCGGCCCGCCCACGGGGCGATGCGCTCCCGCACCACGTCCACCGGCAACGGCACCGACGCCATGCCACCCCGGCCCGCCAGCTCTCCCACCGCACGGGAGCGCAGCGCGACCACGCGCGCCCCGTCGTCCAGGCTCAGCCCACCCGCCACGCAGGCGGCGGCGATCTCGCCCTGGGAGTGGCCGACCACGGCGTCCGGTACGACGCCGAACGCACGCCACACCTCAGCCAGCGACACCATCACCGCCCACAGCACCGGCTGCACCACATCGACCCGCGCCAACAACCGCTCCGAACCCAGCGCCTCGGCCAACGACCAGTCGACGTACGGCTCCAGGGCGCGCCCGCACTCCGCCATCCGTTCCGCGAAGACCTCCGACTCCCCCAGCAACTCCGCAGCCATCCCCACCCACTGCGAGCCGTGGCCCGGGAACACGAGCACCGAACGGCCCGGGGGCTGCCCACCGCCGACCACCACGCCCGCCGAGCGGTCACCCCGTGACAGGGCGGCGACACCGGCCAGCAGTTCATCCCGGTCCGCCCCCACCACCACGGCACGCTCCGCGAACCGCGAACGCCCCACCGCCAGCGAATGACCCACGTCCACGACGCTCAGCCCCGGTTCCGCCACCACCCGCTCGTGCAGCGCCGCCGCCTGGGCGCGCAGCGCGTCCGGAGTGCGCGCCGACAGTATCCAGGGGACGGCGGCGGGCACCGGCTCCGGCGCGGCGGACTGGTCAACCGGCTTGTCGGGGGCGGCCGTTGCATCGGCCGGGGCGGGGGCGGTCGTCGGGGCCGCGGGGGCCTGTTCGAGGATGACGTGGGCGTTGGTCCCGCTGGCGCCGAAGGAGGACACTCCGGCCCGGCGCGGCCGTCCCGTCTCCGGCCAGGGGGCGGCCTCGGTGAGCAGGGAGACGGCTCCCTCGGTCCAGTCGACGCCGGGCGAGGGGCGGTCGACGTGCAGGGTGCGCGGCATCACGCCGTGCCGTATCGCCAGCACCGACTTGATCACCCCGCCGACGCCCGCGGCGGCCTGGGTGTGGGACAGGTTGGACTTCAGCGATCCCAGCCGCAGCGGGCGGTCGGCGGGCCGGTCCTGGCCGTACGTGGCCAGCAGCGCCTGGGCCTCGATGGGGTCGCCGAGCACGGTGCCGGTGCCATGCGCCTCCACCATGTCGACCTCCGACGGGGCGAGTCCGGCGCGGGCGAGCGCCTGGCCGATCACGCGCTGCTGCGCGGGCCCGTTCGGGGCGGTCAGCCCGTTGCTGGCGCCGTCCTGGTTGACGGCCGAGCCCCGGATGACGGCCAGGACGGGATGACCGGCACGCTGGGCGTCCGAGAGCCGTTCCAGCAGGAGCAGGCCGAGCCCCTCCCCGAACCCTGCTCCGTCCGCCGCGGAGGAGAAGGACTTGCTGCGTCCGTCGGGTGCCAGACCGCGCTGGCGGCTGAATCCGGCGTACAGCCCGGGGGTGGCCATCACGGTCACCCCGCCGGCCAGGGCGAGCGTGGTGTCGCCGGAGCGCAGCCCCTGGCAGGCGAGGTGGACGGCGACCAGGGAGGAGGAGCAGGCGGTGTCCAGGGTGACCGCCGGGCCTTCCAGGCCCAGGGTGTAGGCGATCCGGCCCGAGGCGACGCTCGGGATGCTGCCGGTGCCGAGGAAGCCCTCCACCTCGTCGGGCACCCGGTCGAGCCGGGACGCGTACTCGCCGTAGATCACCCCGGTGTAGACGCCGGTACGGCTGCCGCGCAGGGTCGTCGGGTCGATGCCCGCGCGTTCCACCGCTTCCCAGGACGCTTCCAGCAGCAGCCGCTGCTGCGGGTCCATGGCCAGGGCCTCGCGCGGGGAGATGCCGAAGAAACCGGGGTCGAAGCCGGTCGCGTCGTGGAGGAAGCCCCCTTCCCGGACGTAGAACGTGCCGGGGGCGTCGGGGTCCGCGTCGAAGCCGCCCTCAACGTCCCAGCCCCGGTCGGTGGGGAACGGCGAGACCGCGTCGCGTTCCTTGAGCAGCAGCTCCCACAGGTCTTCCGGGGTGCGTACGCCGCCGGGGTAGCGGCAGCTCATCGCCACGACGGCGACGGGCTCGGCACAGTCGTCGCGGAGCCGTCGGTTCTCCTGCCGCAGACGCTGGTTGTCCAGCAGCGAGGCGCGCAGGGCGGCGACCACCTGGTCCGTGTCGGTGGGCATGGGGTTCGGCTTCTCCTTCTGCGGCTGTCGGTCAGTCACGTTCGCCGCCCAGGGCCATCCGGACGAGTTCGTCGACGGCCATGTCCTTGATGCCGTCGATGCCTTCGGCGCCGTCGGCGGCGGAAGCCGGTGTCTCCGGCCGGTCGGCGAGGTCCAGGAGCGCGTCGAGGAGACCGGCCCGGCGCAGAGCGGCGGGCGGGATCGTGGCGAGCAGGGAGCTGATCTCGTGGTCCTCGCGGTCCGGCGTCCGGGCGGCCCTGGCGTTGACGTCGGTGCCGCCCGGCCCGTCGGGCACCAGGCGCCTGCTGAGGTAGGCGGCGACGGCGGCCGGGGTGGGATGGTCGAAGACCAAGGTCGCGGGCAGCCGGTGGCCGGTGGCGGCGCCGAGCCGGTTGCGGAGTTCGACGGAGGTGAGCGAGTCGAAGCCGAGGTCCTTGAACGGCTGGTCCGGGTCGATGGCCCCGGCTCCGCCGTGGCCGAGGATGTCGGCGCCCCGGCTCCGTACCAGGTCGAGCAGGGTGGCGAGGCGTTCCTCCGGCGGGAGGCCGGTCAGGCGGCGGCGCAGCGAGTCGGCTTCGGCGGCGTCCGCCCCGGAGGCCGGGCGGCGTACGGCGCCGGGGACCAGGGCGGAGAGCAGGGCCGGGACGGGTGCGGTCCGAGCGGCCGCCCGGAGCCGGCCGAGGTCGATCCGGACCGGTACGAGCAGTGGTTCGTCCAGGGTGAGGGCCGCGTCGAACAGCGCCAGACCTTCTTCGCTGCCGATGGCCGCGGTGCCGCCCCGGGACATGCGCCGCAGGTCGGCGGCGGTCAGCGTCCCGGTCATGGTGCTACGGCGTTCCCACAGGCCCCAGGCGAGCGACTGGGCGGGCAGTTTCAGAGCGCGGCGGTGCTGGGCGAGCGCGTCGAGGAAGGCGTTGGCGGCCGCGTAGTTGCCCTGACCGGCGTTGCCGACGGTGGCGGACGCGGAGGAGAACAGGACGAAGGCCGACAAGGGCAGATCACGGGTGAGGGCGTGCAGGTGGAGAGCCGCGTCGACCTTGGGCCGCAGGACGTGGCGCATCCGCGCGGGGGTCAGCGACTCGACGGTCCCGTCGTCCAGGACTCCGGCCGCGTGGACGACCGCGCTCAGCGGACGGTCGGCGGGGATGCCGTCGAGCAGGGCGGCGAGCGCGTCCCGGTCGGCGACGTCGCACGCCGCCACGTCCACCCGGGCACCGAGACCGCGCAGGTCGGCGGCGAGGTCGGCCAGGCCCGGGGCGCCCGCACCGCGCCTGCCGACGAGCAGCAGGTTCCGTACGCCGTGCGCGGTCACGAGGTGCCGGGCCACCAGACCGCCGAGCGCGCCGCCCGCTCCGGTGACGAGGACGGTTCCGCCGGGCACGGCGATACGGGACGGGGTGCCGGGGGCCGAGGCCGAGTCCGGGTCTGTGAGCACGCCCGTACGGAGGTGCGCGTCCGTGCCCGGGTTCGGGTCCGCGAGCGCGTGCGTGCCAGGGTTCGGGTTCGTGGTGACGGTGGCCCGGGTGAGGCGGGCGGCGAGGAGTTGTCCGGTGCGGATCGCCAGTTGGGGTTCCGTTGCGGCCAGGGCCCGGGGCAGCAGGCCGGTCACGGCGGCCGGGTCGTCGGTGTCGATCAGCAGGAAGCGGTCCGGGTGCTCGGACTGGGCGGAGCGGACGAGACCACGGACAGCGGCGCCGGTCAGATCGGTAACCTCCTCACCGGCCGCCGTGGAGACCGCGCCCCGGGTGACGAGTACGAGGCGGGTGCCGTCGTCCCAACGCGGGTCGGCCAGCCACTCCTGGACGAGCCGCAGGGCGTCGTCCAGTGCGGTGTGTACGGATGCGGCGTCGGGCGGGGACGAGAGGCGCGGGGTGTGGTCGCACCAGGCCAGCACGGCGGCGGGCGACGGCGCTCCCCCGTCCAGCACGGCACCGAGCGCGGCCAGGTCCGGATGGCTGTCCGTGTCCGGGGAGAGTGACCGGCCGCCGAGGACGGCCCAGGGTCCGAGGGGGCCGACGGGTGCGGTGTCGGGCACCGCCGACCACTGCACCCGGTAGAGGGATTCCGGACCTCCGCCCGGGCGGAGGGCGTCGAGATCGATCGGGCGGACGGCGAGCGCCTCGACCGACGCGACCGGGAGGCCGTTCGGGTCGGTCGCGTCGATCGCCACCGAACCGTCCGGCCGGAAGCCGAGCCGTACCCTGAGCGCGGTGGCCGCGGAGGCGTACAGCCTGACTCCGCTCCAGGAGAACGGCAGTCCGGCGGACGGCCGGTCCGGGTCCGGTCCGCTCTCCGGCCGGGCACGCAGGAACAGCCCCTGGAGGGCGGCGTCCAGGAGGGCGGGGTGCACACCGAAGGCGGCGGCGGACCGGTGCTGGTCCTCGGGCAGGCGTACCTCGGTGAAGATCTCGTCGCCCCGGCGCCAGGCGCTGGTGAGCCCGCGGAAGGCGGGTCCGTAGCCGTAGCCGGAGCCGTGGAACCGCTCGTACAGGTCATCGACGGAGACCGGGACGGCGCCGGGCGGGGGCCAGGAGCCGGGGTCGTCCGGTGCGGGCGGCGGCTTGCGGTTCGCGGCGTCGGCGGTGAGTACGCCGGTGGCGTGCGCGGTCCACTGCGGGGTCGTCGCGTCCTCACGGCAGGAGAACAGGTCCAGGGAGCGGCTGCCGTGCGTGTCCGCCGCGCCGACCCGTACTTGCAGGCGTACGGCGGTGTCGGCGGGGATCAACAGCGGTGTCTGGAGCGTCAGTTCCTCCACCGTGTGGCATCCGGCCTCGTCCGCGGCGCGTACGGCGAGTTCCGCGAAGGCCGCGCCGGGCAGCAGGACCGTACCGGCCACGGCGTGGTCGGCGAGCCAGGGGTGGGTGCGCAGCGACAACCGGCCGCTGAGCAGCAGTTCACCCGTGTCGGCCAGCTCGGTGGCGGCTCCGAGGACGGGATGGTCGGCGGAGTCGAGCCCGGCCGAGCCCACGTCGGCCGCCGTGGTGGGCGCCGGCTCGGGCCAGTAGCGGCTGCGCTGGAAGGCGTACGTGGGCAACTCGACCCGCCGAGCCCCCGGGAACGCCCCCGCCCAATCGACCCCCAACCCCCGCTCCCACGCACGGCCCACCGCACGCAACACCTGCTCCAGGCAGCCTTCTTGACGCCGCAAGGTCCCCAGCACAGCGGCCTCCACACCGGCCACCTCCGCCGACTCCCCCACCGCCACACCCAGCACCGGATGCGGACTTGCCTCGATGAAGAACCGGAAACCATCAGCCAGCAGCGTCTCCGTCGCGCTCCCGAACTGAACGGTCTCGCGCAGATTCCGGTACCAGTACTCCGCGTCCAGACCCTTCGTATCCAGCCAGCCCCCCGTCACCGTCGAGAAGAACGGCACCGCACCGGAAAGAGGCGTAATGCCTTCCAGGTCGGAGAGCAACTGCTCACGGATCTCCTCCACATGGGAGGAATGCGACGCGTAGTCCACCTCGATCAGCCGCGCCCGCACACCCTCACCGGTGAACTCCTCCACAAGCCCGGAGACCGCGTCGGCGTCACCCGAAATCACCGTCGAAGAAGGCCCGTTGACCGCGGCGACCGACAACCGGCCCGCCCACGGGGCGATACGCTCCCGCACCACGTCCACCGACAACGGCACCGACGCCATACCACCCCGCCCCGCCAACACCCCCACCGCACGAGAACGCAACGCCACCACCCGCGCCCCGTCATCCAAACTCAACCCACCCGCCACACACGCAGCCGCAACCTCCCCCTGCGAATGACCCACCACCCCGTCCACCGCCACACCGAACGAACGCCACACCTCGGCCAACGACACCATCACCGCCCACAGCACCGGCTGCACCACATCGACCCGCCCCAACAACCGCTCCGACCCCAGCGCCTCCGTCAACGACCAATCCACGTACGGCTCCAAGGCCCGCTCGCACTCACCCATCCGCGCCGCGAAGACCTCCGACTCCCCCAACAACTCCGCAGCCATCCCCACCCACTGCGAACCCTGACCCGGGAAGACGAGCACCGAACGACCGTCGACCGTACGTCCGCCGTCCCACGCTCCCGAGTCGTCGTCGGCCATCTGGCCGAGCAGGGCGGGGAGTTGGTCCCGTTCTCCGATCAGCGCCCTCCGGTACTCGAAGGCGGTGCGGGCGTGCAGGGCGGACCCGATGTCGCGCGGGTCGGGTACGGGGCTGCCGTCCAGGTGACGGCGTAAACGGTCAGCCTGGGAGCGCAGGGCCTGCGGGCTCTTCGCCGACAGCAGCCAGGGAACCGCCGACAGGGGGACGCGCTCGGCCGTCGGGGCGTCGTTCTCCAGGGGGGCGTGTTCGAGGATGGTGTGGACGTTGGTGCCGCTCAGGCCGAAGGAGGACACCCCGGCCCGCAGGGGGCGGCCGTGGAGCGGCCAGGGCTGCTGCTCGGTCGCGAGGGCCAGCGCTCCGCGGGTCCAGTCGACATGGCCGGAGGGCCTGCCGACGTGCAGGGTGCGGGGCACCTGCCCGTGCCGCATGGAGAGCACCGTCTTGATGACCCCTGCCACCCCCGATGCCGCCTGGGCATGGCCGAGGTTGGACTTGAGGGAGCCGAGCAGCAGGGGCCGGTCGGCGGGCCGGTCCTGGCCGTACGTGGCCAGCAGCGCCTGGGCCTCGATGGGATCGCCGAGAGTGGTGCCGGTGCCGTGCGCCTCCACCACGTCCACCTCGGACGCCGTCAGCCCCGCGTCCGCCAACGCCGCCCGGATCACCCGCTGTTGGGAGGGGCCGTTGGGGGCGGAGAGGCCGTTGCTGGCGCCGTCCTGGTTGACGGCGGAGCCGCGTACCACCGCCAGGACCGGGTGTCCGTTGCGGCGGGCGTCCGACAGCCGCTCCAGCAACAGCACGCCGACGCCCTCGCCCATGCCCATGCCGTCCGCGTCGTCCGAGAACGCCTTGCAGCGGCCGTCCTCGGCGAGCCCCCGCTGACGGGAGAAGCTGATGAGGGCGCCGGGGGTCGCCATCACGGCGACGCCGCCGACCAGGGCGAGCGAGCAGTCTCCCCCGCGCAACGCCCGGCCTGCGAGGTGCAGGGCGACGAGGGAGGAGGAGCAAGCCGTGTCGATGGTCACTGCGGGGCCTTCGAGGCCCAGGGTGTAGGCGACCCGGCCGGATACGACGCTGGGTGCGCTGCCGGTGAGCAGGTGGCCGTCTCCTTCCTCCGACTGGGCGACGACGGCCGCGTAATCGGCGTAGTTGACGCCGGTGAACACTCCGGTGCGGCTGCCGCGCAGGGCGTCCGGGTCGATGGCCGCGCGCTCGATCGCCTCCCAGGTGGTTTCCAGGAGCAGCCGCTGCTGCGGGTCCATGGCCAGGGCCTCGCGCGGCGAGATGCCGAAGAACTCCGCGTCGAAATCGGCCGCGTCGTGGAGGAAGCCGCCCCGCCGGGTCGTCGAGGTGCCGGGGTGGTCGGGGTCGGGGTCGTAGAGGGCCTCGATGTCCCAGCCCCGGTCGGTGGGGAGGTCGGAGACGGCGTCGCCGCCGTCGGCGAGCAGGCGCCACAGCTCTTCGGGGGTGCCGATGCCGCCGGGGAAGCGGCAGGCCATGGAGACGATCGCGATCGGTTCGTCGGCAGGTGCGGACAGGTGCGCGGCAGCGCCCGGGACGGAGCGGTCCGGGACGGAGGAGTCCGGGACGGAGCGGTCCGGGACGGAGGAGTCCGGGACGGAGCGGTCCGGGACGGAGGAGTCCGGCTCGGGGAGGTGCGGGTCGGTGGTCTGTCGGCCGAGCAGTTCGGCGCGGATCTCCTGGGCGAGCGCGGTCGACGAGGGGTGGTCGAAGATCAGGGTGGACGGCAGTCGCAGTCCGGTGGCGGCGTTGAGCCGGTTGCGGAGTTCGACTGCGGTGAGGGAGGCGAAGCCCATGTCCTGGAAGGCTTTGCCGGGCCGGATCGCGTCCGCCGTGGCATGGCCGAGGACGGCTGCGGCATGGGTGCGGACCAGGTCGAGCAGCAGGCGGTGCTGCTCGGATTCGGCGAGGGCGGCGAGCCGTTGGCGCAGCAGGGCGGCGGCGGGTGCCTCCGTGTCGCCGGTCGCGGCCTCCAGGGCGCGGCGGGCCTCGGGGATGCCGGTGAGCAGCGGACTGGGGCGGGTGGAGGTGAAGACGGCGGCGAACCGCTCCCAGTCGACGTCGGCGACGGTGAGGACGGTCTCGTCGTCGTCTAGCGCTTGGCACAGGGCTTGGACGGCGAGGTCGGGGGCGATCCGGGGCAGGCCGTGCTGTTCCAGGTTGAACAGGTCGGCGTCCTCTCCGGCGACGCGGTCCTGCCAGGGGTTCTCGGCCTGCCAGATGCCCCAGTCGAGGGTGGTGGCGGTGAGGCCGCGGGCCCGGCGGTGCTGGGCCAGGGCGCCGAGGTAGGCGTTGGCGGCGGCGTAGGCGCCGTGGTCACCGCTGCCCCAGACTCCGGCGATCGAGGAGAACAGGACGAAGGCGTCGAGTTCGCGGTCGAGCAGGGCGTCGAGGTGTTCGGCGCCTGCGGCCTTGGCGGCGACGATCTGTTCGAACGCGGACATCGGTGTGCCGTCCAGCGGGGCGAGCGCGACGAAGGCGGCCGCGTGGACGACCGCGGTGACCGGGTCGCCCGCCGTCTCCAGGCCGGTGAGCAGCTCCGCCACCGCCTGGCGGTCCGACAGATCGCAGACGGGCAGGGTCAGTCGTACGCCGAGGGCGGCCAGTTCGGCGGCGAGTTCGGCCGCGCCGGGTGCCTGGGGGCCGCGGCGGCCGGGCAGGACGAGGTGGGTGGCGCCGCTGCGGGCCAGCCAGCGGGCGAGGTGCGGGCCGACGGCTCCGGTGCCGCCGGTCAGCAGGACGGTGCCACGCGGCTTCCAGCGGTTCGTACGGTTCGTACGGTTCGTACGGCTGTCGCTCCGGGGGGCGCGCCGGAGGCGGCGGGCCAGGATGCCGGTGGGGCGCAGGGCGAGCTGGTCCTCGCGGCCGACGCCGTCCGGGCCGGGGACGGAGGCCGTCAGTACGGCGGCGAGCCGGGTCCTGGCGCGGGCGTCGAGCTCCGGGGGCAGGTCGATGAGGCCGCCCCAGCGGGCGGACAGTTCGAGCGCGGCCACCAGTCCGGTGCCCCAGACCAGCGCCTGGCGGGGGTGGGTGACCGGGTCGTCCGGGCCCGTCGACACGGCCCCGGTGGTGGCGCACCAGAGGGGGGCCGTGAGGCCGAGGTCGCCCAGGGCCTGCACCAGGGCGACGGTGAGGGCCGTCCCGGTGGGCAGGGCCGGGTGGTCGGGGTGGGGCCGGTCGGCGGTGGCCAGCAGCGACAGCACGCCCGTCGGGACGAGGCCGCCGAGGGCGGTGGCGAGCGTGTCCGCGAGGTCCGTACGGCGGACGGCGTCGGCCGTGAGTTCCGCGGTGACGACGGTGGCGCCCGCTTCGGCGAGGGCGAGCAGCGGGCCGCGTACCCGTGTGTCGTCGTCTCCGGCGGGCAGCACGACGAGCCAGGTCCCGGCAGCCGGGGTGGCGGCCTGTGGGTCGGGCAGGGGCTGCCAGCCGATGCGGTAGCGCCAGGAGTCGATGACGCTCTCGTCGCGCCGCTGTTCGCGCCAGCCGCGCAGGGCTGGCAGTACGGGGGTGAGGGCGTCCTCGTCGACGGCGAGGCGGGCGGCGATCTCGGCCGGGTCGTCGTGGTCGACCATGTGCCAGAAGGCCGTGTCGTGCGGGTCGGCGGCGGCCGGTCCGGTGCCGGGCGCCGTCTCCGGCTCCAGCCAGTAGCGCCGCAGCTGGAAGGGGTATCCGGGCAGGGCGGTCGGGCGGGCGCCGCTACCGGCGTACACGGCGGACCAGTCGACGGCCACGCCCGCCACCCATAGTTCGGCGGCCGCGCGCAGGGCCCGGCGCGGTCCGCCGTCGTCACGGCGCAGGGTGCCGACGACCACGGGCGGCTCCGCGCCTCCGGTGGCCTCGGCGGTGTCCTGGAGGGCCATGGTCAGCACCGGGTGCGGCGACACCTCGACGAAGACCTCGTGGCCCTGCTCGACCAGGGAGCGTACGGCCGCGTCGAAGCGGACGGTCCCGCGCAGGTTGCGGTACCAGTAGTCGGCGTCCATGGCCGTGGTGTCGAGCCGGTCGCCGGTGACGGTGGAGAACAGCGGTGTACGGGCCGGGAGCGGGCGTACGCCGTCCAGCGCGACCAGCACCTCGGACCTGATCCGTTCGACCTGGGCCGAGTGCGAGGCGTAGTCCACGGGTACGGACCGGGCCCGTACGCCCCGTGCGGCGCAGTGGGCGAGCAGTTCGGCGAGGGCCCCCGGCTCCCCCGAGACCACCACGGCGGCGGGCCCGTTGACGGCGGCCACCGACAGCTTCTCGGCCCAGGGGGCGATCGCGGCGCGGACCTCGTCCTCGGGCAGGGGCACCGCGACCATGCCGCCGAGCCCGGCCAGCGCCCGGATGGCCCGGCTGCGCAGGGCGACGACCTTCGCCCCGTCCTCCAGGCTCAGCGCTCCCGCCACCACGGCGGCGGCGATCTCGCCCTGGCTGTGCCCGACCACGGCGTCGGGCCGGACGCCCCACGACTCCCAGTGCGCGGCCAGGGACACCATCACCGCCCACAGCACCGGCTGCACCACGTCCACCCGTTCCAGGGAGGGGGCCCCGGGCGCCCCCTCCAGGACGGCGGGGAGCCGCCAGTCGACATGGGCGGAGAGGGCGGCGTCGCAGGCGGCGAGGCGGTCCCGGAAGGCGGGGCTGGTGGCGAGCAGGTCCCGGGCCATGCCGTCCCACTGGGAGCCCTGGCCGGGGAAGACCAGTGCCGTCCGGCCTTCGACGACCCGGCCGGTGCCGGTGACGATGTCGGCGGAAGCGGCATCCGAAGCCCGGCCGACAGCCGGGGCCGGGGCAGCGGAATCCGCAGCCAGGCCGACGGGGAGGTGGAGGTCCCCGCCCGGTCCGGACAGGGTGGCGAGCCCGTTCAGCAGTGCGTGGTGCCCGTCGCCGATCACGACGGCCCGGTGTTCGAAGGCGGACCGGGTGGTCGCCAGCGAGAACCCGATGTCGGCCGACCGTACGGACGCGTCCGTGGCGAACCGGGCACGCAGCCGGGCCGCCTGGTCCCCGAGCGCGGAGGCGGTACGGCCGGACAGCACCCAGGGCAGCGCGGCTCCGGGCGGGCCCGCCGGGTCCGGCTCCACCGACGGCCCGTCAGTCCGCGCTTCCGGCGCGTCGGTCACCGCTCCCGATCCGTCGGCCGGTTCCGACTCGGGTGCCTGCTCGGCCGGTCCCGGTGCCTGTTCGGCCGGTTCCGGTTCCGGTGCCTGTTCGAGGACGACGTGCGCGTTGGTGCCGCTCATGCCGAACGAGGACACCCCGGCCCGGCGCGGCCGGTCAACGGCGGGCCAGTCGCGGGCCTCGGTGAGGAGTTCGACGGCGCCCGATGACCAGTCGGCGTGCGGGGTGGGCGCGTCCACGTGCAGGGTGCGCGGCAGGACACCGTGCCGCAGGGCGAGGACCGTCTTGATGACCCCGGCGACCCCGGCCGCCGCCTGGGTGTGCCCGATGTTGGACTTCAGCGACCCCAGCCACAAGGGCTGTTCGGCGGACCGGTCCTGACCGTACGTGGCCAGCAGCGCATCGGCCTCGATGGGATCGCCCAGCGTGGTGCCGGTACCGTGCGCCTCCACCGCGTCCACCTCGGACGCGGTCAGCCCCGCGTCCGCCAGCGCCGCCCGGATCACCCGCTGCTGCGACGGGCCGTTCGGCGCCGTCAGTCCGTTGCTCGCGCCGTCCTGGTTGATCGCCGAGCCGCGCAGCACGGCCAGCACCGTACGGCCGTTGCGGCGCGCGTCCGACAGCCGCTCCAGGAGCAGCATCCCCACGCCCTCGCCCCAGCCGGTGCCGTCCGCCGCCGCCGCGAACGGCTTGCAGCGGCCGTCGGGGGACATCGCGCCCTGCCTGCTGAACTCGACGAACACCGCGGGCAGCGCCATCACGCTGACCCCGCCCGCGAGGGCGAGCGAGCACTCACCGGCCCGCAGGGCCCGCGCCGCGAGGTGCAGGGCCACCAACGAGGCCGAACAGGCGGTGTCCACGGTGACGGCGGGGCCCTCGAGACCGAGCGCGTAGGAGACCCGCCCGGACATCACGCTCATCGAGTTCCCCGTCATCAGGAACCCCTGGACGGCTTCGGCGGCACCGGGGCCCAGCGTCGCGTACCCCTGGTCGATGGCCGCGGCGTACACCCCGGTACGGCTGCCCCGCAGGGTGATCGGGTCGATGCCGGCCTGCTCGACGGCCTCCCAGGACGCCATCAGCAGCAGCCGCTGCTGCGGGTCCATCGCGACCGCCTCACGGGGCGAGATGCCGAAGAACTCCGGGTCGAAGTCGGCCGCGCCGTCCAGGAACGCCCCCTGCCCGGGGACCGTACCGCCGGACGGCCAGACGGTCTCCCAGCCCCGGTCGCCGGGGACGGCCGCGACGGTGTCGCGGCCCTCGGCGAGCAGGTCCCACAGGTCTTCGGGGGTGCGGACACCGCCGGGGAAGCGGCAGGCCATGGACACGATCGCGATGGGCTCGCTCGTACGGGCCTCGGCCTCCCGGAGCCGCTGCCGGGTGTTCCGCAGGTCGATGGTCACCCGGTTGAGGTACTCGCGCATCCTCTGGTCGCTCACTGGACACCGCTGCTTTCGTCTCGGGCTGCTGCTCGGATCTCGTCTCGGAGTGCGCGGGGTGCACAGACAGCGCAAAGCACCCGGACGGCGTGAGGTGCGCGGACCGGTGCCCTGGTCATCCGGACCCCAACTGCCGGTCGATGTAGTCGAACATCTCGTCGTCGCTGGCCGCCTCGATCAGCTCGGGAGCCAGGTCGTCCGCGCCGTCCGTGGGGCGGGCGGCGGTGGCCGGTGTCCCGCCGGGCAGCGGGCGGGACAGCACGTCCCGTATCCGGGCGGCGAGTTCGTCGCTGACGCCGCCCGGCGGCAGGGCGTCGAGCAGGTTCTCCAGGGCGTCGAGCCCGGCCCGGACCGCCGCGTCGCCCGTCGGGCGGGCGGCGGTGGCCCGCTCGGCGAGGTGGCGGGCCAGCGCCTCCGGGGTGGGGTGGTCGAAGACGAGCGCGGGCGGCAGCCGCAGCCCGGTCGAGGAGACCAGCCGGTTGCGGAGTTCGACCCCGGTGAGGGAGTCGAAGCCGACGTCCTTGAACGGGCGGGCCGCGCGGATCAGGTCGGGCGAACTGTGACCGAGCACCGCGGCGGCGGTGCCGCGCACCAGGTCGAGCAGGGTCCGGTGCAGCTCGGCCTCGGGCAGCTCGGCGAGCTGCCGCGCCATCGAACGGGCCGGTTCCGCGGCGGAGGCGCTACCGGCACCGGTACGGGCAGGGCGGACCAGGCCACGGAGCACCGCGGGCAGCCGGTCGTCCGCCCGCAGCGCGGACGGGGCGATCCTGGCCGCGAGCCGGTAGGCGTACGGGGAGCCCAGCGCCGCGTCGAACAGGGCAAGGCCCTCCGCCGAGGTCAGCGCGCCCGCCCCGGCGCCCCGGCCCGGGGTCACCGCGGCGGTCATCTCGCTGCGCTCCTCCCACAGGCCCCAGCCGATGGAGAGTCCGGGCAGCCCCTCGGCCCGGCGTTCGGCGGCGAGGGCGTCGAGGACCGCGTTGGCGGCGGCGTAGTTCGCCTGCCCGGCCGCGCCGAACTGGGCGGCGCCCGAGGAGAACAGGACCAGCGCCGCGAGATCGAGGTCCCGGGTGAGTTCGTGCAGGGCCAGCGCCGCGTCCGCCTTGGGCCGCAGGACGCGGTCGAGCCGGTCCGGGGTCAGCCCGGTGACCGTGGCGTCGTCCAGGACACCGGCCGCGTGGACGACGGCGGTCAGCGGGTGCCCGGCGTCCACCGACCCGAGCAGGGCGGCGAGCGCGGCGCGGTCGGCGACATCGCAGGCGGCGACGGTCACCGACGCCCCGAGCCCGGTCAACTCCCTTACCAGCTCCGGCATTCCGTCGGCGGAGCCGCCCCGGCGGCCCGCGAGCAGCAGGTGCCGGATGCCGTGCGCGACGACCAGGTGGCGGGCCAGGAGCCGTCCCAGGGTGCCGGTGGCCCCGGTGACCAGGACGGTCCCTTCGGGGTCTGGCGGAGCGGGCAGCAGCAGGACGTTCTTGCCGACGCCCCGGGCCCGGCTGAGGGAGCGCAGGGCGGCCGGGGCCTGCCGGACGTCCCAGCCGGTGACGGGCAGGGGACGCAGCACTCCCTGTTCGAACAGGCGCAGGATGTCGGTGAGCATCTCGCCGATCCGCTCCGGACCAGCCTCCATCAGGTCGAACGCCCGGTAGCGCACCCCGGGGTACTGCCGGGCGACCGCCTCGGGGTCGCGGATATCGGTCTTGCCCATCTCCACGAACCGGCCGCCGTTCGGCAGCAGCCGCAGACCGGCGTCGACGAACTCCCGGGCCAGACTGTCGAGTACGAGATCGACGCCGCGCCCTTCGGTGGCCGTCAGGAACTTCTCGGCGAAGTCGGTGGTCCGGGTCGAGGCGATGTGCGCGTCGTCCAGTCCACCGGCCCGCAGGACGTCCCACTTGGCGGGCGAGGCCGTTGCGAACACCCGTGCCCCGGTGTGCCGGGCGAGCTGCACCGCCGCCATGCCGACACCGCCCGCCCCGGCGTGGACCAGTACCGATTCCCCGCGCCGCAGCCCTCCGAGGTCGAACAGGCCGTAGTAGGCGGTGAGGAAGACCACCGGCACGGACGCGGCGCGGGCGAAGGACCAGCCCGCCGGTATCCGGGCGACGGTACGGCGGTCGGCGACGGCAGTCGGGCCGAACGCGCCCCCGAAGATCCCCATCACCCGGTCCCCGGGCACCAGGTCGTCCACCCCCGGGCCCACCTCGATGACGGTCCCGGCGCCCTCGCTGCCCAGGCCCTGCTGTTCGGGGTCGGGGTCCAGGCCCAGCGCGGCGATGACATCGTGGAAGTTCAGCCCGGCGGCACGCACCGCGATCCGTACCTCGCCCTTGCCCAGCGGGGCGAGGGCCTCGGGAGCGGGCTCCGCCGTGATGTCCTCCGGAGAGCCCCGGCCGTCGGTGGTGAGCCGCCAGGCGGCACCGTCCGGCAGGGACAGCGTGCCGTCCGCCCGTCCGCCACGGACCAGCCGGGGCAGCAGCGGCGGGCCGGTCCGCAGCGCCAGTTCGGGTTCCCCGGCGGCGAGCGCCCCCGGCAGCAGGTCCCCCGGCTCGGCGGTCCCGGCCGCGTCGACAAGGACGAAGCGCCCGGGATGCTCGGCCCGCGCGCTGCGCACCAGGCCCCACAGGGCGGCCTGGGCGGGATCGACGGGCCGGTCGACCGGTCCGGTGCGGACCGCGTCCCTGGTGAGCAGGGCGAGCCTGGCCCCGGCGAACCGCTCGTCGGCCAGCCACTGCTGTACGAGGGCGAGGCCCCGGTGCGCGGTCGCGCGGACCCGGTCGGCGGCGTCGGGCAGGTCGGCGGTGGCGACCGCCGCCACGATCACCTCGGGGAGGACGGCGCCCGCTCCGAGGGCGGCCCCCAGGGCGTCGAGATCCTGCCAGGACACCGCGCCCGGAACGGCCCCGCCGAGGGCGCCCCAGGTGGGCGCGGTGCCGTCGGCCGGGCCGGTGGCCGGGGTCCAGTCGAGGCGGTACAGCAGGTCGGCGTGGGCGGTCGCGGAGAGCGGCCCGCCCTCGGCCGGAGCCCGCAGCAACAGGGACTCCACTCCGAGCACCTGACGGCCCGACAGGTCGTGGGCGTGCAGGGTCACGGCGTCCGGCGCGTCGGCGGCGAGCCGTACACGCAGCGTGGTGGCCCCGGTGGTCCCGCCGGTCACCCCGTTCCAGCTGAAGGGCAGCCGGGCCCGGCCGTCCTGGTCGGGCAGCAGCGCGGCGGTCTGGAGGGCCGCGTCCAGCAGTGCGGGGTGCAGCGCGCATCCGGCGGCGTCGGCGTGCTGCGGCTCCGGCAGCACTACCTCGGCGAACACCTCGCCGTCGCGGAGCCACGCGGCACGGATGCCGCGGAAGGCCGGGCCGTAGTGGCGGCCTGCCTCGGCGAACCGCTCGTAGAGGTCGCCGGTGTCCACGGGTTCGGCACCGGCCGGCGGCCAGCTCAGCAGACCGGCCGGGTCCCCGGCGGGCCGGGGCGCCAGGGTGCCGGTGGCGTGCTCGGTCCAGGGCGCTTCGGCGTCCCGGGTCGTACGGGCGAACACGCTGAGCCTCCGCCGACCGTCGCCGTCGGGCACACCGACCCGGAGCTGGAGGTGGACCGCACCCTCGTCCGGGAGCACGAGCGCCGATCCGAGGGTGAGTTCCTCGACCACCGGGCACTCCGCCTCGGCCCCGGCGCGCAGCGCGAGTTCGAGAAAGGCGGTGCCGGGGAAGAGGACGACGCCCGACACCGCGTGGTCGGCGAGCCAGGGGTGGGTGTCCAGCGAGATCCGGCCGCTGAGCAGCAGCTCATCGGAGTCCGCGACCTGCACCGCCGCACCGAGCAGCGGGTGCCCGGTCGTGGCGAGACCCGCCGAGGCGACGTCCCAGCTCGTGGTCGGAACGTCGAGCCAGTAGCGGCTGCGCTGGAAGGCGTACGTGGGCAACTCGACCCGCCGAGCCCCCGGGAACGCCCCCGACCAGTCGACTCCCAACCCCCGCTCCCACGCACGCCCCACCGCACGCAACACCTGCCCCAGGCCGCCTTCTTGACGCCGCAAGGTCCCCAGCACAGCGGCCTCCACACCGGCCACCTCCGCCGACTCCCCCACCGCCACACCCAGCACCGGATGCGGACTTGCCTCGACGAAGAACCGGAAACCATCGGCCAGCAACGCTCCCGTCGCCTGCTCGAACTCGACGGTCTCCCGCAGATTCCGGAACCAGTACTCCGCATCCAGACCCTTCGTATCCAGCCAGCCCCCCGTCACCGTCGAGAAGAACGGCACCGAGCCCGAACGCGGGGTGATGTCCTTCAGGTCGACAAGCAACTGCTCGCGGATCTCCTCCACATGAGAGGAATGCGACGCGTAATCCACCTCGATCAACCGCGCCCGCACCCCTTCAGCGACAAGCCCGTCAACCAGCTCCGAGACCGCGTCCGCGTCACCCGAAATCACCGTCGACAAGGGCCCGTTCACCGCCGCCACCGACAACCGGCCACCCCATCCGACAAGACGCTCCCGCACCTCGCCCACCGGCAACGGCACCGACGCCATGCCACCCCGGCCCGCCAACACCCCCACCGCACGGGAACGCAACGCCACCACCCGCGCCCCGTCATCGAGGCTCAACCCACCCGCCACACACGCGGCCGCAACCTCACCCTGCGAATGACCCACCACTGCATCCGGCACCACACCGAACGACCGCCACACCTCCGCCAGCGACACCATCACGGCCCACAACACCGGCTGCACCACATCAACCCGACCCAACAACCGCTCCGACCCCAACGCCTCCGTCAACGACCAGTCGACGTACGGCGCCAACGCCCGCTCACACTCACCCATCCGCCCCGCAAAGACCTCCGACTCCCCCAACAACTCCGCAGCCATCCCCACCCACTGCGACCCCTGACCCGGAAACACCACCACCGAACGGCCGGAAACCACCCCGCCGCCGGACACCGCAGCGCCCTGTGACAGTGCGGTCAGGTGGTCGGCGAGGCTCTCCTCCGTGCCCACCAGCGCCGCGCGGTGTCCCAGCGCGCTGCGGCCCGTGGCCAGGGAGAAGGCCACGTCCACCGCGCGGACGCCCGATCCGTCCCCGATCCGGGCCGACAGCGCCGCGGCCTGGGCGCGCAGCGCGTCCGGAGTGCGCGCCGAGAGGAGCAGGGGGACGGCGACGGGCACGGTCTCCGGTGCTTCGGTCTCCGGTGTCCCGGGCCCGTCAACGAGCCTGTCCGCGGCGGATGTCGGGGCGTCCGGGGCCTGTTCGAGGATGACGTGGGCGTTGGTGCCGCTGACACCGAAGGAGGAGACCCCGGCCCGGCGCGGGCGGCCCGCGTCATCCCACGTACGGGACTCCGTCAGCAACTGCCCGGCCCCGGCCGACCAGTCCACCTCGGGCGTCGGACCGTCCACATGCAGCGTCTTCGGCATCACCCCGTGCCGCAGGGCGAGCACCGACTTGATGACCCCCGCCACACCGGCGGCTGCCGAGGCGTGTCCGATGTTGGACTTCAGTGAGCCGATCCAGACCGGACGGTCCACCGGCCGGTCCTGACCGTACGTCGCCAACAGCGCCTGCGCCTCGATCGGGTCACCCAGCCTGGTCCCCGTACCGTGCGCCTCCACCACATCCACGTCCGACGCCACCAGCCCCGCATCGGCCAACGCCGCACGGATCACCCGCTGTTGGGACGGACCATTCGGTGCCGTCAGACCGTTGCTCGCACCGTCCTGGTTCACCGCCGAACCACGGATCACCGCCAGCACCGGGTGTCCGTTGCGGCGGGCGTCCGACAACCGCTCCACCAGCAGCATGCCCGTGCCTTCGCCGAAAGCGGTTCCGTCGGCCCCCGCGGCGAAGGACTTGCAGCGGCCGTCCGGGGCGAGACCGCCCTGACGGCTGAACTCGACGAAGAGTTCGGGGCTGCACATCACGTTGACGCCACCGGCCAGGGCCAGCGAGCATTCGCCCGACCTCAGCGCCCGTACCGCGAGGTGCAGGGCCACCAGCGAGGACGAGCACGCCGTGTCCACGGTGACCGCGGGGCCTTCCAGGCCGAAGAAGTAGGCCAGGCGTCCGGAGACGATGCTTCCCGAGTTTCCGGTGCCGAGGAACCCTTCGACGTCCTCGGGGATGTAGGGCAGCAGCCGGGCGGCGTAGTCCTGCTGCATCAGGCCGACGTACGTGCCGACCGGGGCGCCGCGCAGGGTGGACGGGTCGATGGCCGCACGCTCGAAGAGTTCCCAGGTGGTCTCCAGGAGCAGCCGCTGCTGCGGGTCCATGGCCAGGGCCTCGCGCGGCGAGATGCCGAAGAACTCCGCGTCGAACTCGGCCGCGTCGTGGAGGAAGCCGCCCTCGCGGGTGATGGAGGTGCCGACGCGGTCGGGATCGGGGTCGTAGAGCGTGTCCAGGCTCCAGCCCCGGTCGGTGGGGAACCCGGAGATGCCGTCGCGGCCCTCGGCCAGCATCCGCCACAGATCCTCGGGCGAGCGGACACCGCCGGGGAGACGGCAGGCCACGGAGACGATCGCGATCCGGTCGTCGTCGGGGTCCTGATGCCGGTCGGTCGGCCTCGCGGGTACGGAGGGCGTGACCACGGGGGCCGTGTCCGTGAGTCCGGCGCCCAGGAAGTCCGCGAGCGCCGCCGGGGTCGGGTGGTCGAACACCAGCCCGGCGGGGAGCCGCAGGCCGGTGGCGGCGTTCAGGCGGTTGCGCAGCTCCACCGAGGCCAGCGAGTCGAAGCCCAGTTCGCGGAAGGCCCGTCCGGGGTCGAGGGTGTCCGGGGAGGGGTGGCCGAGGACGGCCGCCGCGTGGGTGCGGACGAGCTCGACGAGCAGCCGGGTCCGTCCGCCGGTGTCGAGGGCCGCGAGGCGCCCGCGCAGGGCGTTGTCGTCGGCCGCCGCCTCCGTGCCCGTGGCCGCCCGGCGCGGCGGTGTGCGCACCAGGCCGCGCAGCAGCGGCGGCAGGGTGCCGTCGGCGGCCGCGGACCGCAGGGCGGCGGTGTCGAGGCGCATCGGGACGAGGGCGGCCCGGTCCACGGTGAGGGCGGCGTCGAAGAGCGCGAGTCCCCGCTCGGTGGAGAGCGGCGGCATCCCGGACCGGGCGAGGCGCCGTACGTCGTCCGCGTCCAGGTGTCCGGTGAGGGCGCTGGGCTGCTCCCACAGGGTCCAGGCCAGCGACTGGCCGGGCAGTCCCGCCGCCCGGCGCCGGTCGGCGAGGGCGTCGAGGAAGGCGTTGGCGGCGGCGTAGTTGGCCTGTCCGGGGCCGCCGAAGGTGCCCGCGGCCGAGGAGAAGAGGACGAAGTGGGTGAGGGCGAGGTCGCGGGTGAGTTCGTGCAGGTGGAGGGCGGCGTCGGCCTTGGGGCGCAGGACGGCGTCCACGCGTTCGGGCGTGAGCGCGGTGACGACGCCGTCGTCGAGGGTGCCCGCCGTGTGGATCACGGCGGTCAGCGGGTGGGCGGGCGGGAGGTCCGCGAGTACGGCGGCCAGGGCGTCCCGGTCGGCGGCGTCGCAGGTGACGACGGCGGTCTCGGCTCCCAACTCGGCCAGTTCGGACCGCAGTTCCTCCGCTCCGGCGGCGGCCGGGCCGCTGCGGGAGAGCAGCAGCAGGTGCCGGACGCCGTGCGCGGTGACCAGGTGGCGGGCGATGTGGGAGCCGAGCAGGCCGGTGCCGCCGGTGATCAGGACCGTACCGTCCGGGTCGAAGGACGGGAGGGGCCGGGGCGCGTCCTCCGGCTGGTCCGGGTCGTTCCTGAGGACCCGGACCAGCCGGGGTACGCGGATGTCGTCGCCGCGCACCGCGGACTCCGGTTCCCCCGAGGCGAGGGCGGCGGCGACGCCCGGGGAGGTGCCGTGCTCGTCGTCGGCGTCGAGGTCGAGCAGGGCGAAGCGCCCGGGGTGTTCGGAGCGGGCCGAGCGGACCAGTCCCCAGAGCGCGCTGTGCGCGGGGTTGCGTACGTCCTCCCCTTCCCCGGCTTCCCCGGCGCTGACCGCGCCCCGGGTGGCGAACACCAGGCGCGACCCGGCGAAGCGGTCGTCGGCCAGCCAGGTCCGTACGTCGGTGAGGGCCTGGTGGACGGCGGCGCGGACCGCCGCTGCCAGTCCGGTCGCGTACTCGGGCTCCGCGCAGATGAGCAGGACCGTTTCGGGCACCGGGGCTCCGGCGTCGACGGCGGCCAGCAGTGTGGCCAGGTCGGCGGTGCGGTGGACGGGTGTGTTGCTGCCGCGCGCGGATGCGGTGATCCATTCCGTGGCGTAGAGGTCCTGGTGGCGGCGGCCTTGAGGAGCGCGGTCGGCGCCGAGGGCGAGGGTTCCGGCGGGCCGCAGGACCAGCGCGTCCACGGTCGCCACGGGGGCGCCGGTCGCGTCGGAGACGGCGAGCGTCATCGCGTCGTGTCCGGCCGGGGCAAGCCGGACACGGATCACCCCGGCGCCGCTGGCGTGCAGGGTCACACCGTTCCAGGAGAACGGCAGCCGCCCCTCGGGGTGGGCGTCCGCGCCGGGGGCGCCGGGCGCTCCGGTGGCGTGCAGGGCCGCGTCCAGCAGGGCCGGGTGGAGGCCGAAGCGGTCGGCGTCGGGGGCGGGCAGGACGGCCTCCGCGAACAGTTCGTCGCCGCGCCGCCAGGCCGCGTGCAGGCCCTGGAAGGCGGGGCCGTAGGCGAATCCGCCCGCCGCGAAGCGGTCGTACAGCCCGTCGAGGGCGAGGGGTTCGGCGCCGGGCGGCGGCCAGGGCATCGGCTCGTCGGCCTCAGTTGCTGGCGCGCCGTCCGGGGCCAGGACGCCTTCGGCGTGCCGGGTCCACTGCTCGTCGCCGGAGTCGTCGGGGTCGCCGTCGGCGGGGGTGTCCGGCCGGGAGTGCAGGCTGAGCGGGCGGTGGCCCTGGGAGTCGGGGGCGCCCACGGTGAGGCGCAGTACGGTGCCGCCGTGCTCGGGCAGCACCAGGGGGGCTTCCAGGGTGAATTCCTCGACCCGGGGGCAGCCGACGCGGGCTCCGGCCTGGAGCGCGAGTTCCAGGAAGGCGGTGCCCGGGAGCAGTGCCCGGCCGCCGACGGCGTGGTCGGTGAGCCACGGGTGGGTGCGGGCCGACAGGCGGCCGGTGAGGAGCAGGCCGTCGCTGTCGGCGAGGACCACGACGGCGCCCAGCAGAGGATGGCCGGCGGGGGCCAGTCCGGCGGAGGTGACGTCGGCGGCGGGCGCGGCGCCGTCCTCCAGCCAGTACGGGGCGCGCTGGAAGGCGTAGGTGGGCAGTTCCACCCGTCCGGGGCGGCGGGCGGCGAAGACGGTGTCCCAGTCCGGGGAGACTCCGCGCAGATGGAGTTCGGCCAGGGACTCGGTGAACCGGCGCGGGCCGCCGTCGTCGCGGCGCAGGGTGCCCAGGGCGGTGGCGTCGGCGCCCGCGTCCTCGACGGTCTCCAGCATCCCGACGGTGAGGACCGGGTGCGGGCTGCTCTCCAGGAGGACCTGGTAGCCGTCCGCGAGCAGGGCGCGGGTGGCCTGTTCGAAGCGGACGGTGCCGCGCAGGTTCCGGTACCAGTAGTCGGCGTCCAGGACGGAGGTGTCCTCCAGCAGGGCGCCGCTGACCGTGGAGTAGAAGGGGACGGCGGACGGACGCGGGGTCACCCCGTCCAGCCGGTCGAGGAGTTCCGTACGGATGTCCTCGACGTGGGCGCTGTGCGAGGCGTAGTCGACGGGGATGCGCCTGCTGCGGATGTCCAGGTCCGTCGTCCGGTCCAGGAACGCGTCGAGGGCGTCGGTGTCGCCGGAGACGACGGTGGAGGCGGGGCCGTTGACGGCGGCGACGGAAAGCCGGCCGTCCCAGGGGGCGAGGTATTCGGCGACCTGTTCGGCGGGCAGGGCCACCGAGGCCATGCCGCCGCGACCGGCCAGGGCGAGGATGGCCCGGCTGCGCAGGGCGACGATCCGTGCGGCGTCGTCCAGGGAGAGGGCTCCGGCGACGCACGCCGCGGCGATCTCGCCCTGGGAGTGGCCGATGACGGCGCCGGGGGTGATGCCGTGGGAGCGCCACAGTTCGGCGAGGGAGACCATGACCGCCCACAGCACCGGCTGCACCACGTCGACGCGTTCGGCCGGCGGGGTGCCGGGGGCGCCGCGCAGCACGGCTTCCAGGGACCAGTCGACGTAGGGGGCCAGGGCGGCCTCGCACTCCGCGACACGGGCGGCGAAGGCGGGGGCGGAGTCGAGGAGTTCGACGGCCATGCCCGCCCACTGGGACCCCTGCCCGGGGAAGACGAGGGCGACCTGTCCGCCGGTTCCGGCGGTGCCGCTGACCAGGCCGGGGACGGTGCGTCCGGCCGCCAGGGCGTCCAGGCCGTCCCGGAACTCCTCGGGGCGGGCCCCGATCAGGACCGCCCGGTGCTCGTGCGCGGCGCGGGTCGTGGCCAGGGCGTGACCGACCTCGGCCGGGCCGGGTCCAGGGTGCGCGTCGAGGTGGTCGCGGAGCCGTGCGGCCTGGGCGCGCAGGGCTTCGGCGGTGCGTCCGGAGAGCACCCAGGGGAGGACGGGGGGCGGTGTGCCGTACGGGGCCGGGGTGTGCCGGGCGGTGTCCTGGACGGCGGGGGCGACGGCGCTGCCCTGGGCGTCCTGTTCTCCGTGCTCGGCGGGGTGTCCGGGGGCGTCCGCCTGTTGCTCGTCCGCCTGCTCCAGGACGACATGTCCGTTGGTGCCGCTGACGCCGAAGGAGGAGACCGCCGCCCGGCGTGGCCGTCCGGTCTCGGGCCAGGGGGTGTTCGCGGTGACCAGGCGTACCGCGCCCGCCGTCCAGTCGATCTGCGGGGAGGGGTCCTGCGCGTGCAGAGTGGGCGGGACGGTGCCGTGCCGCAGGGCGAGGACGGTCTTGATGACCCCGCCGACTCCGGCAGCCGCCTGGGTGTGCCCGATGTTGGACTTGAGCGAGCCGAGGAGCAGCGGCTGACCGTCCGCGCGGTCCTGCCCGTAGGTGGCCAGCAGGGCCTGGGCCTCGATCGGGTCGCCCAGCGGGGTGCCGGTGCCGTGCGCCTCGACCACGTCCACGTCGGCGGGGGTGAGCCCGGCGTTGGCCAGGGCGTGGCGGATGACGCGCTGCTGGGCGGGGCCGTTGGGGGCGGTGAGCCTGCTGCTGGCGCCGTCCTGGTTGACGGCGGTGCCACGGATCAGGGCGAGGACCGGGTGGCCGTGGCGCCGGGCGTCGGAGAGGCGCTCCAGCAGGAGCAGGCCGACGCCCTCGCCCCAGCCGGTGCCATCGGCGGAGGCGGCGAAGGACTTGCAGCGGCCGTCCCGGGCCAGGCCGCCCTGGCGGCTCATCTCCACGAACGGGACGGGGGTCGACATGACCATCGCGCCCCCGGCCAGGGCCAGGGTGCAGTCGCCGGACCGCAGGGCCTGGGCGGCGAGGTGGATGACGACCAGCGAGGAGGAGCAGGCGGTGTCGACGCTGACCGCCGGGCCCTCCAGGCCGAAGGTGTAGGCGACGCGGCCCGATGCGACGCTGTCGGAGCTGCCGCTGCCGACGTAACCGGCCACGTCGTCGGGGACCTGGCGCAGCCGTACCGCGTAGTCCTGGTACATCACCCCGGCGAAGACGCCGGTCCTGCTGCCGCGCAGGGTCGCGGGGTCGATACCGGCCCGTTCGAACGCCTCCCAGGTGGTCTCCAGGAGGAGCCGCTGCTGCGGGTCCATCGCGAGTGCTTCGCGCGGGGAGATGCCGAAGAAGCCGGGGTCGAAGTGGCCGACGTCGTCGAGGAAGCCGCCCAGGGCGGTGTGGCTGGTGCCCTCGCGCAGCTGGTCCGGGTCGTCCAGGTGGTCGAGGTCCCAGCCCCGGTCGCGGGGGAAGCCGGTGATGGCGTCGGTGCCGTCGGTGACCAGGCGCCAGAGGTCCTCGGGGGACCGTACGCCGCCGGGGTAGCGGCAGCTCATCGCGACGACCGCGATGGGTTCGCGGCCCGCCTCCTCCGCTTCGGTCAGGCGTCGGCGGGTGCGGTGCAGGTCCGCCGTCACCCGCTTGAGGTAGTCCCTCAGCTTGTCGTCGTTCACCATCGGGAGCCGCCGTCCTGGTTCGCGTGTCGGTTCGGGGTCATGACAGGCCGAGCTCGTTGTCGATGAGGTCGAAGAGTTCGTCGTCGCTGGCGCCGTCCATGCGGTCCTCGAGGGAGCCGCCCGCCGTGCCGTCGCCCGCGGTGGCCGCCGGGTCGAGGCGCCCCAGGAGTTCCCGGAGCCGTCCGGCGAGCCGTTCGCGGTCCGCCGGGTCGTCGACACCGCCGTCGAGGGCGCCTTCCAGGCGGTCCAGTTCGGCGAGGCCGGGGACCGGGCCGGGTGCGGCGTCGGGGACCAGTTCGGCGGCGAGGTGTGCGGCGATCGCGGCCGGGGTGGGGTGGTCGAAGAGCAGGGTGGCCGGCAGGGGGTGGCCGGTGGCGGCGCGCAGCCGGTTGCGCAGTTCCACCGCCGTCAGCGAGTCGAAGCCGACCTCCAGCAGACCGCGTCCGGGCTCGACCTCGGCCGGGCCGCTGTGGCCGAGGACCAGGGCCGCGTGGGTGCGGACCAGGTCGAGGAGGACCCGGCCGCGCCGGGGCTCGTCCAGGGAGCCGAGGCGCTGCTTCAGCGCTTCGGGCCCGTCGGGGCCGGTACCGGTGGCGGGACCCGCGACGGCCCGCCGGGCGGCGGGGCGCACCAGGCCCCGGAGCAGGGCGGGGACGCCGCCGGTGGCGGCCTGGGCGCGGACGGCGGCGGTGTCGAGCCGCAGCGGGAGGAGCACCGGCTCTTCGAGGGTGGCGGCCGTGTCGAACAGCGCCACTCCCTGGGCCGGTTCGAAGGCGATGATCCCGCCCCGGGCGATCCGTCGCAGGTCCGCCTCCGTGAGCCCGCCGGTCATCCCGGTGCTGTTGGCCCACAGGCCCCAGGCGAGGGAGCGGCCGGGCAGCCCGTCGGCGCGGCGCCGGTGGGCCAGTGCGTCCAGGAAGGCGTTGGCGGCGGCGTAGTTGCCCTGCCCCATGCCGCCGAAGACTCCGGCGATGGAGGAGAACAGGACGAACTCGGAGAGGTCAAGCCCGGCGGTGAGTTCGTGCAAATTGACGGCCGCGTCCACCTTGGGGCGCAGGACCAGGTCCAGTTGCTCGGGCGTCATGGTGGCGACGACGCCGTCGGCCAGGACACCGGCCGCGTGGATCACCCCGGTCAGGGGGTGTGCGGGAGGCACGGCAGCCAGCAGGGCGGCCAGGGCGTCGCGGTCGGCGGCGTCGCAGGCGGCGACTTCGGCGTGCGCGCCCAGGGCGGCGAGTTCGGCGATGAGTTCCGCCGCGCCGTCGGCGGCGGGGCCGCTGCGGCTGGTCAGCAGCAGGTGCCGGACGCCGTGTTCGGCGGCCAGGTGGCGGGCGATGTGGGCGCCGATGGCGCCGGTGCCGCCGGTGATCAGGACGGTCCCGTCGCCGGACCAGCCGGGGGTGCGGCCGGGGGCGGCCAGCGGTACGCGGGCGAGCCGGGCGATGTGGACGGCCCCGGCCCGGATCGCGAGCTGGGGTTCCCCGGAGGCGAGGGCTTCGGCGAGGACGGCGGGCGGGGTCTCGTGGGCGTCCAGGTCCAGCAGGACGAAGCGGTCGGGGTTCTCGGTCTGCGCCGAGCGGACCAGGCCCCAGAGCGCGGCCAGGGCCGGGTCCGGGACGTCGTCGCCGGTCACCGGCACCGCGCCCGCGGTGACCAGGACCAGCCGGGAGCCGGTCAGGCGCTCGTCGGCCAGCCAGCCGCGCAGCAGGGCGAGGACCGTGCCGAGGCCGTCGTGGACCGTGTCGCGGAGGGTGCCGGGCGGCGCGTGCGGGACGGGTCCGGGCGGGCAGGGGGCCAGGACCACCCGGGGCGGCTGCTCGCCCGCGTCGAGCAGGGCGGAGAGCGCGGCGAGGCCGGTGACCGTACGGCCGGGGAGCGGCACGGCACCGGGCAGGGGGGTCCCGGTGCCGAGCACGGTCCAGGACTCCGGGTCGGAGACGGTGTCCGCCCCCGTCCCGGTGCGCTCGGGCAGGGGGTGCCACTCGGGGCGGAACAGTTCCTCGTGGTGTCCGGCGCGTGTGGCCCGGAAGCGGTCGGGCGAGACGGGCCGCAGGACGAGGGAGCGGGCCGAGACCACGGGCCGCCCGGCGGCGTCGGTCGCCCGTACGGCGACGGCGTCGCGGCCGGTGGGGGTCAGCCGCAGCCGGAGCTCGGTAGCCCCGGAGGCGTGCAGGCGCACCCCGTTCCAGGAGAACGGCAGCCAGCCCTGCGCGGGTCCTTCCAGTACGTCGAAGACCAGCGCGTGCAGGGCGGCGTCCAGCAGGGCCGGGTGCAGGCCGAACGCGGCGGCGTCCGGCCGCTGCTCCTCCGGCAGGCTCGCGACGGCGTACACCTCGTCGCCCAGCCGCCAGGCCGCGCGCAGGCCCTGGAAGGCGGGGCCGTAGGCGAAGCCGCCGTCCGCGAAACGGTCGTACAGGCCCTCCGTGTCGAGAGGGACGGCTCCGGGCGGCGGCCAGGCGGCAGGGTCGCCCAAGTCCGCCTGGTCCGTCAGGTCGGACGGTTCTGCCGGGCCGGAGTCCTCGGCGGAGGTGAGGAGACCGCTCGCGTGCCGGGTCCAGGGGGCGTCGGGGCCGTCGTCGGCGGCCCGGGCGTGGACGCTCAGCGGGCGGGTGCCGGAGGCGTCCGGGCTGCCGACGGTGAGCTGGAGGGCGACGGCTCCGCCCGACGGGAGCACCAGCGGTGCTTCCAGGGTCAGTTCCTCGACCTGGCCGCAGCCCACCTGGTCGCCCGCGCGGACCGCGAGTTCCAGGAACGCGGTGGCGGGGAACAGCACGCCCTCGTAGACGCCGTGGTCGGCGAGCCAGGGGTGGCTGCGGACCGAGAACCTGCCGGTGAAGAGGAAGCCGTCGGAGTCCGCGAGTTCCGTTCCGGCGCCGAGCAGCGGGTGGTCGACCCTCCGGAGTCCGGCGGCGGGCAGGTCCGCGGTGGCCGGACCGGCCGCCAGCCAGTAGCTGCCGCGCTGGAAGGCGTAGGTCGGCAGGTCGACGGCGGGGCGGGACGGGCCGCCGGAGTGGACGGCGCTCCAGTCCACGGGGACGCCCGCGACGTGCAGCCGGGCCAGGGCGGTGGTCGCCGCGGGCGCTTCGGGCCGGTCCTTGCGCAGCAGGGGCAGCAGCAGGGGGCTGTTGGTGGTGTCAGCGGTATCGGTGCCTCCGGTGGCTCCGGTGCCTCCGGTCAGGCAGTCCTGGCCCAGGGCGGTGAGCGCGCCGTCGGGCCCGAGTTCCAGGAACGCGGTGACACCGTCGCGCTCCAGGTGACGTACGCCGTCCTGGAAGCGGACGGTGCCGCGCACGTGCTCCACCCAGTAGTCCGGTGAGCCGAGTTGCTCGGCAGTGGCCGGCTCGCCCGTCAGGTCGGAGATGACGGGGACGGTGGCCTCCCCCGGGACGATCCGGGCCGCGACCTCGCGGAACTCGGTGAGCATGGGCTCCATGAGGGGCGAGTGGAAGGCGTGGGAGACGCGCAGCCGACGGGTCTTGCGCCCGCGCGCGGCGAGTACGGCGGCGATCTCGTCGACCACCGCCGCGTCGCCCGAAATCACGGTCGAGGCCGGGCCGTTGACCGCGGCGAGACCGACGGCGCTCTCGCGGCCCGCGAGCAGCGGCAGTACCTCCTCCTCCCCTGCGGCGAGGGCGGCCATCGCGCCGCCCTCCGGGAGGGCCTGCATCAGCCGTCCCCGCGCGACGACCAGCCGCGCGGCGTCGGGCAGGGTGAACACGCCCGCGACATGGGCGGCGGCCAGCTCGCCCACGGAGTGGCCGAGCAGCCGGTCGGGACGTACGCCCCAGTGCTCGACGAGCCGGAACAGGGCGACGCCGAGGGCGAACAGGGCGGGCTGGGTGTACTCGGTACGGTCCAGCAGACCGTGGCACCGGTCGCCGGGGCCCGCGTCGATCACCTCCCGCAGCGGGTGGTCGAGCAGCGGGTCGAGTTCCGCGCAGACCGCGTCGAAGGCGTCGGCGAAGACGGGGAAGCGCGCGTACAGTCCGGCGCCCATGCCGGTGCGCTGGCTGCCCTGTCCGGGGAAGAGGAAGGCGGTCTTCGCGGCCGGGCCGGTGACACCGCTCACCAGATCCGCCGACGGCTCTCCGGCGGCGAGGGCGGTGAGCCCCTGGAGCAGGGCCTGCCGGTCCGTGCCGGTGAGGGCGGCCCGGTACTCGAAGGCGCTGCGGTTCAGCGCCAGGGAGCGGCCCAGGTCCGCGACGGTGAGGGCCGGGTGGCGCTCCACATACCGCAGCAGCCGGGCGGCCTGCCCCCGCAGCGCGTCCGCGCTGCGGGCGGAGAGCAGCCAGGGCAGGGCAGGGGCGGTGGACCCGGCCTGGCCGGACGGGTCGGGGATGGTTGCCTGGGTCGGCGCGGGGGCGGCGGCCGGGGCAGGTTCGGACGCGTCGGGAGCAGCGGGCGCCGCAGCCCCGGCCCGTCCCGACACGTCAGGAAGGCCGGACGCGTCGGGAAGGCCGGGCGCGTCGGGAAGGCCGGGCGCGGCGAAGGTGTCCCCCGGTGCCTGCACCAAGTCGGCGGCCTGAGCCGGTTCGACGGGCTGTTCCAGGATGGTGTGGGCGTTGGTGCCGCTGACGCCGAACGATGACACGGCGGCCCGCCGGGGGCGCCCGGTCTCCGGCCACGGGGTGTCGTCGGTGAGCAGCCGGACCGCTCCGGCCGACCAGTCCACGTGAGGGGTCGGCGTGTCGACGTGCAGGGTGCGCGGCAGCTCGCCGTGCCGCATGGCCTGCACCATCTTGATGATGCCCGCGACTCCGGCGGCGGCCTGGCTGTGCCCGATGTTCGACTTCAGCGACCCCAGCCAGAGCGGCTCGTGCGCACCGCGTTCGCGGCCGTACGTGGCCAGCAGCGCCTGGGCCTCGATCGGGTCGCCCAGACGGGTCCCGGTGCCGTGCGCCTCCACCGCGTCGACCTCGGACGCGGTCAGCCCCGCGTCCGCCAACGCCGCGCGGATCACCCGCTGTTGAGAGGGGCCGTTGGGGGCGGTCAGGCCGTTGCTGGCGCCGTCCTGGTTGACGGCGGAGCCGCGTACGAGGGCGAGGACCGGGTGGCCGTTGCGCCGGGCGTCCGAGAGGCGTTCCAGGACGAGGAGTCCGGCGCCCTCGGCCCAGGAGGTGCCGTCGGCGGCGGCGGCGAACGGTTTGCAGCGGCCGTCCTCGGCGAGCACCCGCTGCCTGCTGAACTCCACGAACGCGCCCGGTGTCGACATCACGGTCACCCCGCCGGCCAGCGCCAGCGAGCATTCGCCGGACCGCAGCGACCGGGCCGCGAGGTGGACCGCGACCAGCGAGGAGGAGCACGCCGTGTCGACGGTCACCGCGGGGCCTTCGAGGCCGAGGCTGTAGGAGATCCGCCCGGACGCCACGCTGCCCGCGCTGCCGATGCCGAGGTAGCCCTCGAACTCCTCGGAGGGTTCGGTGACGCGTGACCCGTAGTCGTGGTGGCTGCATCCGACGAAGACGCCGCTCGGGCTGCCCTTGAGCGACAGCGGGTCGATACCGGCCCGCTCGAACGCCTCCCAGGAGAGTTCCAGCAGCAGCCGCTGCTGGGGGTCGATGGTCAGCGCCTCACGCGGGGAGATCCCGAAGAAGGCCGGGTCGAAGCGGTCGGCGTCGTGGAGGAAGCCGCCTTCCCGCGCGTAGGTGCTGCCGACCTGTTCCGGGTCGGGGTCGTAGAGGCCGTCCAGGTCCCAGCCCCGTCCGGTGGGGAAGCCGGTGATCGCGTCCTGCCCGTTCGCGACGAGCTCCCACAGCTCCTCGGGGGTGCTGACGCCGCCGGGGTAGCGGCAGCTCATGGCGACCACGGCGATCGCCTCGTCCTCGGGTACCGCGACGGCCGCGGGCACCCGCCGGGGGGTGTCGGGCGCCTCGGTGGCGGGTGCCCCCGACAGTTCGGCGCGCAGGTGTCCGGCCAGGTCCGTGGCCGTGGGGTAGTCGAAGGCCAGGGTCACCGACAGGCGCAGGCCGGTGGCGGCGGCGAGGCGGTTGCGCAGTTCGACGGCGGTCAGCGAGTCGAAGCCGATGTCCTTGAACGCCTGGTCGGGTCCCACCGCCTCGGGCCCGGGGTGGCCGAGCACGGCGGCAACCTCCCGGCGGACCAGGTCCAGCAGCGCCCGGTCCCGTTCCGCCGGGGGCAGTTCGGCCAGCCGCAGGGCGGGCGGCCCGTCGCCGTCGGCGGTGCTCCGGGGCCCGCCCGGGGCGTCGAGCACCTCCCGTACCTCGGGCAGGTCCCCGAGGGCGGGGCTGGGCCGGAGCGCGGTGTACGCCCGGGTGAAGCGGTCCCAGGCGAAGTCGGCGACGAGGACGGCCGTGTCGTCGTGGTCGAGGGCCCGGTGCAGCGCGACCGTGGCCGTGGCGGGGTCCATGGCGGGCAGGCCGTCGCGGATCAGCCGTTCGGCGACCGCTCCGGAGGCGAGGCTGTCGCCGCCCCACAGGCCCCAGGCCACCGAGGTGCCGGGCAGTCCGAGGTCGCGGCGGTGCCGGGCCAGGGCGTCGAGGTAGGCGTTGGCGGCGGCGTAACTGCCCTGGCCGGTGCCGCCGAGCGTGCCCGCGAGCGAGGAGAACAGCACGAAGGCGGTGAGGTCGAGCTCCCGGGTGAGCTCGTCGAGGTTGCGGGCGCCGTCGAGCTTGGGGCGCAGGACCCCGGCCGCGCGTTCGGGGGTGATCGCGTCGATGACCCCGTCGTCGAGGACGCCCGCGGTGTGCAGCACGGCGCGCAGCGGGCGCTCGGCCGGGATACCGGCGAGCAGTTCCGCCAGTGCGTCGCGGTCCGCGACATCGCAGGCCACGGCGGTGACGGCGGCGCCGAGGCCGCGCAGTTCGGCCAGGAGGTCATCGGCCCCCGGTGCCTGTGCGCCGCGTCGGCTGGTGAGCAGCAGGTGGGCGGTGCCGGTACGGGCGAGCCACCGCGCGATCTGGGCGCCGAGGCCGCCGGTGCCGCCGGTGATCAGGACCGTGCCCTCGGGAGTCCAGTCGCGTACGGGGGCGGTGTCGCCGAGTCCGGCGTGGACGACCCTGCGGCCGTAGAGGCCGGTGGCGCGTACCGCGAGCTGGTCCTCGCCGTCGGGGCCCGTCAGCGCTTCGGCGAGCCGGGTCGCGGCCCGGTCGTCAAGCTGTCGCGGCAGGTCGACCAGCCCGGCCCAGCGCTGCGGGTACTCGACACCGGCGACCCCGCCGAGCCCCCAGACCAGGGCCTGGAGCGTGCTGCCGATCCGGTCGGAGCGGCCGACCGACACCGCGCCCCGGGTGGCGCACCAGAGCGGGGCGTCGGTGCCGAGGTCGCCCAGGGCCTGGAGGAGGGCGACCGTCAGGGTGAGGCCGCGGGGAAGCGCCGATCCGCCGCCGTGGGGTTCCTCGGCCAGGGCGAGCAGCGACAGGAGCCCGGCGGGCGGCCCGTCGGTGCGGTCGTGGGCGTCGCGGAGCAGTGCGGCGAACCGTGTCCGGTCGGCCGCGTCGGGGCCCGCCTCGACCAGGACGGGGGTGGCGCCGTGTCCCCGCAGGGAGTCCACGGCGAACGTGACGGCCGGGTCGTCGGCGGTTCCGGCCGGGGCGACGACAAGCCAACTGCCGCTGAGCCGGGGCGGTTCGGGGGCGGGCAGGGGCTTCCAGGCGACCCGGTAGCGCCAGCTGTCGGCGGTCCGGTCGTCGGCCCGGCCGCGCGCCCACGCGGCGAGGGCGGGCACCAGGGAGGCGAGGGAGGACCGCAGTTCCCCGTCCTCGACCCGCAGGGTGGTGGCGAGGGCGTCCAGGTCCCCGTGGTCGACGGCCTCCCAGAAGCCGGAGTCGGCCGGGCCGGTGCCGGTGCCAGTGCCGGCCGTGCCGGTGGCGGATCGGTCGGGGGCGGACCGGTCGGGGGCGGACCGGTCGGGGGCGGACCGGTCGGGGGCGGTGGCCTCCAGCCAGTAGCGCTGCCGCTGGAAGGCGTACGTGGGCAGGTGCCGCGTACGGGCGCCGGTTCCGGCGAACACCGTGCCCCAGTCCACCGGCAGTCCCCGTACGTGGAGTTCGGTGAGCGCGGTGAGGAAGCGGCCGGGGCCGCCCTCGGTACGGCGCAGGGTGCCGACGACGGCTCCGTCGCCGACCCCGGCCGCTTCGACGGCCTGCTGGAGCCAGACGGTCAGCGCGGGGTGGGTGCTGCACTCGACAAAGGTGTGGTGTCCGTCGGCGATGAGCGCGTCGACCGCCCGTCCGAACTCCACGGGGCGGCGCAGGTTCTCGTACCAGTACGCGGCGTCCAGGCCCTGGGTGTCCACGGGGCCGCCGCTGACCGTGGAGTAGAACGGGATGGCGGACGTCCGGGGCGCGGTGGGGCCGAGGAGGGTGAGCAGCTCCTCCCGGATCTCCTCCACCTGGGGCGAGTGTCCGGCGAAGTCCACTCCGGGAACCGGCCAGGTCAGGACGCCCTCCTCGGCGTACCGCTCGCTGAGCCGTTCCAGCGCCGCCGGGTCGCCGGAGACCGTCACCGACGTCGACCCGTTGACGGCGGCGATGTCGAGTGCCCCGTCGTGGGCGGCGAGTGCTTCGCGTACGGCTTCGGCGGGCTGCGGCACGAACAGCATGCCGCCGCGTCCGGTCAGGGCCAGCAGGGCCCGGCTGCGCAGGGCGACGATCCGGGCCGCGTCGTCCAGCGAGAGCGCACCGGCCACACAGGCGGCGGCGACCTCCCCCTGGGAGTGGCCGACCACGGCGTCGGGGACGATCCCGTGCGCCCGCCACAGCTCGGCCAGCGACACCATCACGGCGAACAGCACCGGCTGCACCACGTCCACCCGGTCCAGCGGGGGCGCGTCGGGCTCCTCCCGCAGGACCGCGAGCGGCGACCAGTCCAGATGCGGGGCGAGGGCGCGTTCACAGGCCGCGATCCGGTCGGCGAAGGCCGGGGCGTGGTCGAGGAGTTCCCGGGCCATACCGGCCCACTGGGAGCCCTGGCCGGGGAAGACGAAGACGGTCCTGGACGGCCGGGCGACGGTGCCTTCGACCAGGCCGGGTGCGCGTTCTCCGGCGGCCAGCGCGGCGAGGCCGCCCAGCAGGGCCGTACGGTCGTCGCCGACGACGGCCGCGCGGTGCTCGAAGGCGGTCCTGGTGGTGGCCAGGGAGTGGCCGATGTCGACGGGCGACAGTTCCGGATGCTCCGTCAGGTACGTGTGCAGCCGCTCCGCCTGGGCCTTCACCGCGTCGGCGGTCCGCCCGGACAGGACCCAGGGGACGACGGCCTGCGAAGTGCCCGCGTCCTCCGCACCGGACCCGGCGGTGAGTTCGGGTACGACGGCGGGTACGGGAGGCACGTCGGACGTGACAGCGGATTCGGATACGACGGCGGGTTCGGGCCCCATCGGCACAGCAGGTGACATGAGCGCGGGCTCGGCGGGCGGCTGCTCGATGACGACATGGGCGTTGGTGCCGCTCAGGCCGAACGAGGAGACTCCGGCCCGGCGCGGGCGGCCGGTCTCCGGCCAGGGCGCGGCCTCGGTCAGCAGCTCGACGGCGCCCGCCGTCCAGTCGACGTTCGGGGACGGCCGGTCGATGTGCAGGGTCCGCGGCAGCTCGCCGTGCCCCATGGCCAGCACCATCTTCATGATGCCGCCGACCCCGGCGGCAGCCTGGGTGTGCCCGATGTTCGACTTCAACGACCCCAGCCGCAACGGCCTTTCGGCGGGCCGGTCCTGACCGTACGTGGCCAGCAGCGCGTCGGCCTCGATCGGGTCGCCGAGACGGGTCCCGGTGCCGTGCGCCTCCACCGCGTCCACATCGGCGGCCGTCAGCCGGGCGTCGGCCAGCGCGTCGCGGATCACCCGCTGCTGGGCCAGGCCGCTGGGCGCGGTCAGCCCGTTGCTCGCGCCGTCCTGGTTGATCGCCGAGCCGCGCAGCACCGCGAGCACCGGGTGGCCGTTGCGGCGGGCGTCCGAGAGGCGTTCCAGGACCAGCAGGCCCACACCCTCGGCCATGCCGAAGCCGTCGGCCGAGGCGGCGAAGGACTTGCAGCGCCCGTCCTCGGCGAGCCCCCGCTGCCTGCTGAAGCCGGTGAACGACAGCGGGGTGCCCATCACCGTGACGCCGCCCGCCAGGGCCAGCGAGCATTCGCCCGAGCGCAGCGACCGCGCGGCGAGGTGGACCGCCACCAGGGACGAGGAGCAGGCCGTGTCCACGGTCACGGCGGGCCCCTGGAGGCCGAGTTGGTAGGCGACCCTGCCGGACAGGACGCTGGTGGAGATGCCCGCGATGAACAAGCCCTCCAACTCTTCGGGGACCTCGCTGAGGGTGCCGCCGTACCCCTGGTAGGAGGCGCCCGCGAAGACCCCGGTCGGGGTGGAGTGCAGGGTCGTCGGGTCGATACCGGCGCGCTCGATCGCCTCCCAGGAGGTTTCGAGCAGCAGCCGCTGCTGCGGGTCCATGGCCAGGGCCTCGCGCGGGGAGATCCCGAAGAAGGCCGGGTCGAACCGGTCCGCGTCCCGGATGAATCCGCCTGCGGCGGCGTAACTCCTGCCGGGCCGGTCGGGGTCCGCGTCGTACAGCGCGTCGAGGTCCCAGCCCCGGTCGGACGGCAGCCCGGAGACGGCGTCGCGCCCGTCGGCGACCAGGCGCCACAGGTCCTCGGGGGTGCGTACGCCTCCGGGGTAGCGGCAGCTCATGGAGACGATCACGATGGGGTCGTCGTCCTCGGCGGGGGCCGCAGGCGGGAGCTGCCTGACGGTGGCGGGCTCCTCGCGGGCGCCCAGCAGTCCGGTCTCCAGGTGCCGGGCGAGCGCGGTCGCGGAGGCGTAGTCGAAGACGACGGTGACCGGGAGCCGCAGGCCGGTGGCGGTGTTGAGCCGGTTGCGCATGTCCACGGCGGTCAGGGAGTCGAAGCCCAGGTCGCGGAAGGCACGGCCGGGGGTGACCGCGTCCGGCGAGCCGTGGCCGAGCACGGCGGCCGCGTGGGTGCGGACCAGGTCGACCAGCACCCGGGTCCGCTCAGCCACGGGGAGGGGCTCCAGCCGGTCGCGCAGCGCCGAGGAGGTCTCCTCGGCCCCGGTTCCGCCGGTCGCCTGTTCGGCTGCCAACGCAGCCCGTACCTCGGGAAGTTCACCGATCAGCGGGCTCGGGCGCGCCGAGGTGAACACCGTCGCGAAGCGGTCCCAGTCGATGTCCGCGACCACGGTCACTGTCTCGTCGTGGTCCAGGACCTGCTGGAGCCCGGTGATCGCGACGGCGGGCTCCATGAAGAGCACGCCATGGCCGCGCAGGTTCTCCTCCACCAGTTCGGCGGCCATCCCGCCCCCGCCCTCGGGGTCCCAGATCCCCCACACCACGGAGGTCGCGGCGAGGCCACGGCTCCTGCGGTCCTCGGCGAGGCCGTCGAGGCAGGCGTTGGCGGCGGCGTAGGCGCCGTGGACGGCGCTGCCCCACACCCCGGAGATGGAGGAGAACAGCACGAACGCGTCGAGCGTGTCCCGGTCGAAGAGCAGGTCCAGGTTCCTGGCCCCGCCCGCCTTGGCGTGGAGGGTGTCGGCGAACTCGTCCATGTCGGTGTCGGGCAGGGGAACCAGCAGCCCGGCCCCCGCCGCGTGGAAGACGGTGCTGATGCGGTGGCCGTCCTGTTCGAGGCCGTCTTTCAGCGCGCGCAGGGCTTCCAGGTCGGCGACATCGCACGAGGCCAGGGTGACCCTGGTACCGAGGGCGGTGAGCTCCTCGGAGAGCTCAGCCGCACCCGGCGCGTCCGCTCCGCCCCGGCTGACCAGCACCAGGTGTGCGGCGCCCCGCCGGGCCAGCCAGCGCGCGATCTGCGCGCCGATCCCGCCGGTACCGCCGGTGATCAGCACGGTGCCCCCGGGCCGCCAGCTCCGCCCCGGCGCGGTGTCGCCCAGGGCGGACCGGACCAGCCGCCGGCCGTGGCAGCCGGTGGCCCGTACGGCCACCTGGTCCTCGTCCCCGGCCTCGCCCGCCAGCACCCGGCACAGCCGGGGGGCGGTGGCCGCGTCGAGGACCTCCGGGAGGTCGATCAGACCGCCCCAGCGCTGCGGGAACTCCAGCGCGGCGACCCGGCCCAGCCCCCACAGCAGACTCTGCGCGGCGCTGACCGCGCTCCCGGTGTCCGTACCCCCGACCGACACCGCGCCCCGGGTCGCCCACCACAGGGGCGCGTCGATCCCGGCGTCACCGAGGGACTGCACCAGGGCCAGGTTGAGGGCGGTGCCCAACGGGACGGAGGGGTGCGCGGAGTGCGGGCGCTCGTCAAGGCCCAGCAGCGACAGCACGCCCGTCACCGGGCCGGGCAGCGCGTCGAGAGAGGCGCGGAGCCGGTCGGCCAGCACGGCGCGGTCGGCCTCCGCCTCGGTGAGCCGTACATGGACCACCGAGGCCCCGGCCCGCTCCATGACGTGGACGGTCGCCTCGGACCGGCGTACCCCGTCCTCAGGCTGACCGTCCGACGACAGGACGAGCCAACTGCCGTCCAGCGCGACGGCCGGAGGGCCCTCGGGCAGGGCGCGCCAGGTCACGCGGTAGCGCCAGGAGTCGACCACCGAACGCTCGGTGCGCTCGCTCCGCCAGGTGGCGAGGGCGGGGAGCACCACGTTCAGCGGGTCCTCGGGGGCCACCCCGAGGGCCGTGGTGAACCGGTCCAGGTCGCCCCCGCCCAAGGCGTCCCAGAAGTCGTCACCCTCCGCTGACGTACGGGAAGGGCCGCCCGCCGCCGGGCCGGTGTCCTCCAGCCAGTACGGGCGGCGCTGGAAGGGGTAGGTGGGCAGGGAGACGCCGTCCGGACCCGGACGGTGCCCGGCGAACACCCGGTCCCAGTCGGGCGACAGGCCGCCCGCGTGGGCCTCTCCCAAGGAGGTCAGGAAGCGGTCGAGGCCGCTCTCGCCGCGCCGCAGCGTGCCGACGACCACGGCGGGGCCCTGCGCGGAACCGGCGGTGTCGACCCGGTCGGCGGTCTGCTGGACACCGAAGGTGAGCACGGGGTGCGGGCTGGCCTCGACGAAGAACCGGAAGCCCTCCCCCAACAGTGCCTCCGTCGCCTTCCCGAACTGAACGGTCTCGCGCAGATTCCGGTACCAGTACTCCGCGTCCAGACCCTTCGTATCCAGCCAGCCCCCCGTCACCGTCGAGAAGAACGGCACCGCACCGGAAAGAGGCGTAATGCCTTCCAGGGCGGAGAGCAACTGCTCACGGATCTCCTCCACATGGGAGGAATGCGACGCGTAGTCCACCTCGACCAGCCGCGCCCGCACGTCCTCCCCCACCAACTCGTCCACCAGGGCTGTGACGGCGTCCGCGTCACCGGAAACCACCGTCGCCGACGGGCCGTTGACCGCGGCGACCGACAACCGGCCCGCCCACAGGGCGATACGCTCCCGCACCACGTCCACCGGCAACGGCACCGACGCCATACCACCCCGCCCCGCCAACACCCCCACCGCACGGGAACGCAACGCCACCACCCGCGCCCCGTCGTCCAAGCTCAACCCACCCGCCACGCAAGCGGCGGCAACCTCCCCCTGCGAATGGCCGACCACCCCGTCCACGGCCACACCGAACGACCGCCACACCTCAGCGAGCGACACCATCACGGCCCACAGCACCGGCTGCACCACATCAACCCGAGCCAACAACCGCTCCGACCCCAGCGCCTCCGTCAACGACCAGTCGACGTAAGGCGCCAACGCCCGCTCGCACTGACCCATCCGCGCCGCGAAGACCTCCGACTCCCCCAACAGCTCCGCAGCCATCCCCACCCACTGCGACCCCTGCCCCGGGAAGACGAGCACCGACCGCCCCGACGACACCCCGTCGCCCCGCACCAGCCCCGGCACCGAGCGGCCCTCGGCCAGGGCTTTCACGCCGTCGATCAGCCGGTCCCGATCGGTTCCCACGACCACGGCCCGTCGCTCGAAGGCGGTACGGGTGAGGGCGAGGGCGCGGCCGGTGGCGGCGGCCCGCAGGGGTTCGGGGCCGACGCTCAGGTGGGCCAGCAGCCCGGCCGCCTGGTCGCGCAGCGCCTGGTCGGTACGGCCCGAGAGCACCCAGGGCAGCGGGTACACGTCACCGTCGGCAGCGGGTTCGGCCACCTGCTCGGCTTCCGGTTCGGCTTCCTCCGCCGAAGCCGCCGGGGCCGCCGGGGCCTGTTCCAGGATCAGATGGACGTTGGTGCCGCTGACGCCGAAGGCGGACACCCCGGCCCGGCGCGGGCGTCCCGTGTCGTCCCAGGCTCGGGACTCGGAGAGGATCTCCACGGCTCCCGACGCCCAGTCGACCATGGGTGTCGGCCGGTCCGCGTGCAGGGTTCTGGGCAGTTCGCCGTGCTCGATCGCCTGCACCATCTTGATGACGCCGCCCACTCCGGCCGCCGCCGAGGTGTGGCCGATGTTCGACTTCAACGAGCCGAGCCACAGGGGCCGGTCAGCGGGCCGGTCCTTCCCGTACGTGGCCAGCAGCGCCTGGGCCTCGATCGGGTCGCCCAACCGCGTCCCCGTACCGTGCGCCTCCACTACGTCCACGTCCGACGCCACCAGCCCCGCGTCCGCCAACGCCGCACGGATCACCCGCTGTTGGGACGGGCCGCTCGGCGCCGTCAGGCCGTTGCTCGCCCCGTCCTGGTTCGTGGCCGAGCCACGGATGACGGCCAGTACCTGGTGTCCGTTGCGGCGCGCGTCCGACAGCCGCTCCAGCAGCAGCACGCCGACACCCTCGGACCAGCCGGTTCCGTCCGCGTCGGCCCCGAACGCCTTGCAGCGGCCGTCGGCGGACAGCGCGCGCTGGCGGCTGAACGCCACGAACGCGTCGGGGGTCGCCATCACCGACACCCCGCCGGCCAGGGCCAGCGTGCAGTCGCCCGCCCGCAGGGCCCTGATCGCCAGGTGCAGGGCGACCAGGGAGGAGGAGCAGGCCGTGTCCACGGTGACGGCGGGCCCTTCCAGGCCCAGGGTGTAGGCGATCCGGCCGGAGACCACGCTGCTCGCGGTCCCGGTGTCCAGCAGGCCCTGGACGTCGGGGAGGTGGCGCGAGCCCGCGCCGTAGCCGTTGCCGATCGCGCCGAGGAAGACGCCCGTGCCGGTGCGCCGTAACGTACGGGGGTCGATCGCGGCCCGCTCGACCGCCTCCCAGGCGGTCTCCAGGGCCAGCCGCTGCTGGGGGTCGGTCGCCAGGGCCTCGCGCGGCGAGATGCCGAAGAACTCCGCGTCGAAATCGGCCGCGTCGTGGAGGAAGCCGCCGTGCCGGGTGTAGGAGGTGCCGGGCTTCTCGGGGTCGGGGTCGTAGAGGCCCTCCAGGTCCCAGCCCCGGTTGACCGGCCAGGCGGAAATCGCGTCGGTGCCCCGGGAGACCAGGTCCCACAGCAGCTCGGGCGTGTGGGCGCCACCGGGGTAGCGGCAGGCCATCGAGACGATGGCGATCGGTTCGTGGCGGGCCTGCTCGGCCTCGCGCAGCTGCTTCCGGGCGTCACCGAGGTCCGCGGTGGCGCGCCTGAGGTAGTCGAGCAGCTTCTTGTCGTCGGAGTCGGACATCAGTGCCAGCTCTCTCTCAGGCGTTGCCGAAGTCGTTGTCGAGCAGGGCGAACAGCTCGTCCGCTGTCGCCGTTTCCGTGGCGGTGGCGGTGGCGGTGGCCTTGTCGTCCACCGGGCCGGGTGGTGGTTCCTCGCCACCCGGTGTGCCGGTACGCCGGTCCCAGCCGCGCAGCAGTTCGTCCAGCCGTTTGCCGACCCCGTCGGTATCGACGGCTCCGGGCGGTACGGCCGCGAGGAGTTCGGCCAGCCGGTCCAGTTCGGCCAGCAGGGGCGAGGGCGGTTCGGGCGCGGCGGACAGCTCCGCGTCCAGGTAGGCGGCGAGCGCCTCGGGCGTCGGGTGGTCGAAGACGACCGTCGGCGGGACGGCCACCCCGGTGGCCTCGCACAGGGCGTTCCTGAACCGGACCGCGAGCATCGAGTCGAAGCCGACCTCGGAGAAGGAGCGTTCCGGGCGCACCGGACCGGCTCCGGAATGGCCGAGGACCGCCGCCGCGTGCCGGATGACCAGGTCGAGGACCGCTTGGCGGCGTGCCTGCCGGTCCAGCGGGGCCAGTTGGGCGGCCAGTCGTACGGCGGGGGCGCCGTCGTCGTCCCGTACGGCCTCCGCCGTGCCCTCGCCGTTGGCCTCCGCCGGTACCCCGGTGGTGACCGGGGCCGCGGCGGAGGCCGTCCGGCCCGGTGTGGGCAGCCAGTACCGGTCGCGTTCGAAGGGGTAGGTCGGCAGCGGGAGGAGGGGCGGGGCGTCCGGCCCCGGGGCTCCCGTCCAGGGCGACCAGTCCACCGGGCCGCCACCGGCCGCCCATGCCTCGGTCAGTGAGGCCAGCAGCCGGTCCCGGCCGCCGTCGCCGCGCCGCAGCGTACCGACCGCCGACACCTCGCGCCCGGCCTCCGCAGCCACCTCCTCGATCCCGGCGAGCAGCACCGGGTGCGGGCTGACCTCGACGAACAGGGTGTGACCCGCCTCCAGCAGGGTGCGGGTGGCCCCGGCGAAGCCGACCGGCTCGCGCAGGTTGCGGTACCAGTAGGAGGCGTCGAGCGTTTCTCCGGCGACGGGTTCGCCGGTCACCGTCGAGTGGAGCGGGACGGCCGAGGCGCGGGGGCGTATCCCGGTGAGGGCTTCCCGCAGTTCGTCCTCGATCTCGGCGACCTGGGCCGAGTGGGCCGCGTAGTCCACCGGGATCGCCTTGGCCCGTACGCCTTCGCGGTCGCAGGCCGCGAGCAGGGCGGCCAGTTCCTGGGGCTCCCCGGCGACGACCACGGCTCCGGGGCCGTTCACCGCGGCCACGCACATCCGTCCGCCCGCGGGCAGCAGACGCGTGGTCCGCTCGGCGGAGGCGGCGACCGACACCATGCCGCCGCGTCCCGCCAGCCTCAGCAGCGCCCGGCTGCGCAGCGCCACGACGAGGGCCGCGTCGTCGAGCGACAGCGCTCCGGCGACGCACGCGGCGGCGATCTCGCCCTGGCTGTGGCCGACGACCGCGTCCGGGGTGACCCCGGTGTCGCGCCAGTGCGCGGCCAGCGCGACCATCACGGCGAAGAGCACCGGCTGGACGACGTCCACGCGGTCGAGCGCCGGGGCGCCGGGCGCGCCGCGCAGCACCTCGGTCAGGGACCAGTCGGTGTGCGGGGCGAGCGCCCGTTCGCAGGCGGCGATGGCGGTGGCGAACGTCTCGGAGGTGTCGAGCGCGGCCACGGCCATGCCGGCCCACTGCGAGCCCTGGCCGGGGAAGACGAAGACCGTACGGCCGCCGCGCACCCGGTCCCGTACGGTGTCGGGCGCGGGTTCTCCCGCCGCGAGGGCGTCCAGCCGGCCGAGGAGCGTGTCGCGGTCGCGGCCGATGGCGGCGGCCCGGAAGGGCAGGGCGGGGCGGGTGGTGGCGAGCGCGCGGGCCGGGCCGGCGGTGCCCCCGTCGGGGTGGGCCCGCAGATGCTCGCCCAGTCGGCGCGCCTGTCGGCGCAGGGCCTCGGGGGTCATGGCGGAGATCAGCCACGGAACCGTGGTCCCGGTGTCATCGGACGGTTCGCCGGGCGTGCCGTGGGGCTCCGGGGCGCCGGGGGCTTCCTCCAAGATGCGGTCGGCGGCGGGGGCTTCGGGTGCCTTCTCCAAGAGGCCGTCGGCAGCCGGTGCTTCCTTCAGGATGCGGTCGGCGGCGGGGGCTTCCTCCAGGACGGCATGGGCGTTGGTGCCGCTCATGCCGAACGCGGAGACACCGGCCCGGCGCGGCCGGCCCCCGTCCGGGGCGTCCCAGGGGCGGGCGTCGGCGAGCAGCCGTACGGCACCGGCCGACCAGTCCACCCGGCTGGACGCCTCCTGGGCGTGCAGGGTGCCGGGGAGAACACCGTTCCGCAGGGCGAGAACCGTCTTGATGACCCCGGCGACCCCGGCGGCGGCCTGGGTGTGCCCGATGTTCGACTTCAACGACCCCAGCCACAACGGCCGTTCGGCGGGCCGGTCCTGGCCGTACGTGGCCAGCAGCGCCTGGGCCTCGATCGGGTCCCCGAGTACGGTGCCGGTGCCGTGCGCCTCGACCAGGTCGATGTCGGCGCCGGACAGCCCCGCCGTGGCCAGCGCGGCCTTGATCACCCGCTGCTGTGCGGGGCCGCTCGGGGCGGTGAGGCCGTTGCTGGCACCGTCCTGGTTCACCGCGGTCCCCCGTACGAGGGCCAGTACGGGGTGCCCGAGGCGGCGCGCGTCGGAGAGGCGTTCCACGAGCAGGACGCCCACCCCTTCGCCCCAGCCCGTACCGTTGGCCCCTTCGGCGAAGGAGCGGCAGCGGCCGTCGGGCGACAGGCCCTGCTGGCGGCTGAACTCGACGAAGACGTCCGGGCTCGCCATCACCGCGGCACCGCCGACCAGGGCGAACGAGCAGTCACCGGCGCGCAGTGCCTGACCGGCCAGGTGCAGGGCCACCAGCGAGGACGAGCAGGCCGTCTCCACGGTGACGGCAGGGCCGCCGAGTCCGAGGGTGTAGGCGACGCGGCCGGAAGCGACGCTGGTGACCGTGCCGCTGAGGAGGTGTCCTTCGACCTCGTCGGACGGGTTCTGCGGGCCGGTGCCGTACCCCTGGGCGGCGACGCCGACGTAGACGCCGCCCTCGCTGCCGCGTACCGACGCGGGATCGAGCCCCGCCCGCTCCAGCGCCTCCCAGCTGGTTTCGAGCAGCAGTCGCTGCTGCGGGTCCATGGCGAGTGCTTCTCGCGGGGAGATGCCGAAGAACTCCGCGTCGAACTCGGCCGCCCCGTCCAGGAATCCGCCCCCGGTGGTGTAGAAGGTGCCCGGGTTCAGGGGGTCGGGGTCGTAGAGGGTCTCCAGCGACCAGCCCCGGTCGTCGGGCAGCGCGGTGACCGCGTCCACTCCGTCGGCCACGAGTCGCCACAGGTCGTCGGGCGAGCGGACGCCGCCCGGGAACCGGCAGGCCATGGAGACGATCGCCAGGGGTTCATCGGCCGCCACGGGCCCGGCGGCGGCACCGACGACGGCTGCGGAGCCAGCCTCGGCCGTGCTGGTCGCGCCGCTGGTACCGGTCGTGCCATCGGCGTCCGGTTCCGTGCCTTTGAGCTCGGTGAAGAGGTGCGCGGCGAGGTCGGCGGCCGTCGGGTGGTCGAATACGGAGGTGAGCGCGAGCGGCAGGGCGGTGGCCGCGACCAGCCGGTTGCGGAGTTCGACGGCGGTGAGCGAGTCGAAGCCGACCTCACGGAACGGGCGGTCGGCGGCGAACCCGGCGGCCGAGTCGTGGCCCAGCACGGCGGCCGCTTCGCTCCGGACCAGTTCCGTCAGCAGTTTGCGGCCCTCGGGCTCGGACAGCCGGCTCAGCCGGTGCCGCCACGGCGGTTCACCGCCCGTACCGGGTCCGGACCCGGCGGAGGCGTCCGCCGCCGCCCGGGGCTCCGGGAGGGTCGGCAGGCCGCGCAGCAGCGCGCTGTCCCGCACCGAACCGAAGGTGGGCGCGAAGCGGTTCCAGTCGAGTTCGGCGACGACCGGTTCGCCCTCGTCCAGGGCGAGCGCCAGGCCGAGCGCGGAGAGCGCCGCGTCGGGAGCCATCGGCACCAGTCCGTGGCGGCGCAGCCCTTCGCCCACGGCACCGGCGGCCATGCCCGCTCCGGCCCAGGGGCCCCAGGCCACCGAGGTCGCCGTCAGGCCCCGGCCGCGCCGCGCGGCGGCGAGGCCGTCCAGGTAGGCGTTGGCCGCCGCGTACGCGCCCTGGCCGCCGCTGCCCCAGGTGCCCGAGATCGAGGAGAACAGCACGAAGGCGTCCAGGGATTGGCCGTCGAACAGGGCGTCGAGGTGGGTCGCGCCGCGCGTCTTGGCCGCCGTCAGCCAGGCCAGTTCCTCCGGTGTGCAGTCCATCAGCGGGGTGTCCGAGGTGAGTCCGGCGGTGTGCACCACGGCCCGTACGGTGTCACCCGCGTCGCGCAGCCGCTCCAGGACCTGTTCCAGCGCGGCGCGGTCGGCAACGTCGCAGGCCAGCAGGGTGGTTCGGGCGCCGAGTGCCGCCAGGGCGTCGGTCAGCCCGTCGGCGCCGGGGGCCTCGGGGCCCCGTCGGCTGAGCAGGACGAGGTGTTCCGCCCCGCGCTCCGCGAGCCAGCGCGCCACCTGGGCGCCGAGGCCGCCGGTGCCGCCGGTGACGAGGACCGTGCCGCGCACCGTCCACGGTGCGGGCGCGGGTGTCGCGGGCTCCGGCGCGGGGACGAGCCGACGGCCCAGCGGTACCGGCGCGCGTACCGCCACCTGGTCCTCGCCGTCCCGTCCGGCCAGCACCGCGCACAGCCCGTCCAGCGCGGGCCCGTCCAGCGGGTCCGGCAGATCGACCAGGCCGCCCCAGCGCAGCGGGTGCTCCAGTGCCGCCACCCGGCCCAGGCCCCATACCTGGGCCTGCCCGGGACGGACCTCCTCCGTGCCGTCGGCCGCCACCGCGCCACGGGTGGCGCACCACAGGGGGGCGTCGATGCCGCTGTCGCCCAGGGCCTGGAGCAGCAGCAGGGTGCCGGTCAGGCAGGCGTCCGGCGTCTGCGGGTCCGGGTGGGAGTCCTCGGCCAGGGCCAGCAGGGACAGGACGCCTTCCAGGGTGCCGAACTCCGGCAGCAGCAAGGCCAGTTCAGCGCGTTCGACGGCGGTCCCGACCCGGATCACGACCACGTCGGCGCCATGTCCGGCGAGGGCCTGTTCGCAGGCGAGTGCGGTGTCCTCGGCGCCGGGCCCGTCCGGTGTGACGAGCAGCCAGCGGCCGGAGAGGCGGGGCTCAGCGGGTACGGTGAGCGGCTCCCAGGCGATGCGGTGGCGGCGGGGACCGGCGGGAACCGCGGTGCTCCGGCGGCGCCAGGCGGCGGGGGCCGGGTCCGGGGCGGCTTCCGGCCAGAAGCGCCTGCGCTGGAAGGCGTAGGTGGGCAGGTCGACCCGCCGTACGTCGGTGCCGCTCCAGCCCACCGACCAGTCCACCTCCACGCCCCGCAGGTGGAGCGAGGCGAGGGCGGTGCGGACCGCGTCCGGCTCGGCACGGCCGTCACGCAGCAGCGGCACCGTCCCGGTGTCGCCGGGGCCGGGGGCAGGCGTGGGGGTGACCTCGGGGCCGGGGCCGGGGCTGGAGTCGAGATCGGGATCGGGATCGGAGAGGCAGCCATGGAGCATGCCGGACAGCACTCCGCCCGGTCCGATCTCGAGGTACGTCGTCGCGCCCTCGGCCCGCAGTCGACGGGCCCCTTCCAGGAAGCGCACGGTGTCCCGGACGTGGCGTACCCAGTGGTCGGGGGATTGGAGCTCCGCGGCCGTGGCCGTACGCCCGGTCAGGTTGGAGACGATCTCGATGCCGGGAGCGTGGTACGTCAGCGACTCGGCCACCTCCCGGAACGCGTCGAGCATCCCGTCCATCCGGGCGGAGTGGAACGCGTGGCTGACGCTCAGGCGGCGGGTCCGCCGCCCCCGGGAGCGGAACGCCCCGGCCAGGCGCCGTACCGCGTCCGCGTCACCGGACAGGACCACCGACGCGGGCCCGTTGACGGCGGCGATGTCCACCCCGTCCCGGTCCGCCTCCCGCTCCGGGGCGGGGTGCCCGGTGCGGTCGTCCAGCAGGGCCTGGCGCACTTCGTCCTCGGTGGCCTCCACCGCCACCATCGCCCCGCCCCCGGGCAGTTCGTCCATCAGCCGTCCCCGGGCCGCCACCAGCGCGCAGGCGTCGGGCAGGTCCAGGACGCCCGCCGCGTGGGCGGCGGCGAGTTCACCGATGGAGTGCCCCATCAGCAGGTCGGGCCGCACACCCCAGTGCCGTACGAGCCGGAACAGCGCCGTCTCCAGGGCGAACAGCGCGGGCTGGGTGTACCGGGTGCGGTCGAGCAACTCCGCACCGGGCGTTCCGGGTTCGGCGAACAGGATGTCGCGCAGGGGGAGGTCGAGATGCGGGTCCAGGCCGGTCAGCACCTCGTCGAGGGCGTCGGCGAACACCGGGTCGTCACGGTAGAGCTCCGCACCCGCTCCGGCCCGCTGGCTGCCCTGCCCCGGGAAGAGGAAGGCGGTCCGGCCGGAGCGCACGGCGCCGCCGGTGAGCAGCCGACCCGCCGACGTGCCGCGCGCGAGCGCGGTGAGCGAGCTCCGGACGGCCGCCCGGTTCCGCCCCAGGACGGCGGCCCGGTGTTCGAGCGGGGCGCGTCCCGTGGCGAGCGAGTAGGCGACGTCCGCCAGTTCGAGGTCCGGGTCGGCATCGAGCCGGCTCAGCAACCGGCCGGCCTGGGCCCGCAGGGCATCGGGGGTCCTGGCCGAGAGCAGCAGCGGTACGGGCGGGCCGGTACGGCGGGCGGTGGGGGTGGCGGTGACCGCCGCGAGGGCTGTCGCGGCGGTGGGGGCGGTGGGAGCGGTGTCCGAGGCGGGCACGTCCGGGGTGCCGGTCCGGTCCTGAGCGTCGGCCGGGCCCAGAGCGCCGATCAGATCCGGAGCTTCGGTACAGCCCAGATCATCAGCCCCGCCCAGACCATCAGCCAGATCCGGAGCATCGGCCCGGTCCAGGGCGGGCACGGCCGCGATGGCAGGGGCCTGCTCGATGATCACGTGGGCGTTGGTGCCGCTGATGCCGAACGACGACACGCCCGCCCGGCGCGGGCTCCCGGTCTCCGGCCACGGGGTGTGCGCGGTGAGCAGGCGGATGCCGCCGCCGGACCAGTCCACGTGAGGGTTGGGCGTACCGGCGTGCAGGGTTCCGGGCAGTTCGCCGTGGCGGATGGCCAGCACCATCTTCATCACCCCGGCCACCCCGGCGGCGGCCTGGGTGTGCCCGATGTTCGACTTCACCGAGCCGAGCCACAGCGGGCGGTCCGCCGGGCGGTCGGGTCCGTGGACGGCCCGGAGCGCCTGCGCTTCGATGGGATCGCCGAGCTTCGTCCCCGTACCGTGGGCCTCGATCGCGTCGATCTGGTCGGCCCGCAGCGCGGCGTCGGCCAGGGCGGCACGGATGACCTGCTGCTGGGACGGGCCGTTGGGGGCGGTGAGCCCGTTGCTGGCGCCGTCCTGGTTCACGGCGGTGCCGCTGATCAGCGCGAGTACGGGGTGGCCATGGCGCAGGGCGTCGCTGTGGCGTTCCAGCAGCAGCACTCCGGCGCCCTCGCCCCAGCCCGTGCCGTCCGCCTCCGCCGAGAACGCCTTGCACCGCCCGTCGGCGGCGAGCCCGCGCTGGCGGCTGAACTCCACGAAGAGGCGCGGGGTGCTCATCACCGTCACCCCGCCCGCGAGGGCCTGCTCGCAGTCGCCGCGCCGCAGTGCCTGCACGGCCAGGTGCAGCGCCACCAGCGAGGAGGAGCACGCGGTGTCGACGGTGAGCGAGGGCCCCTGGAGGCCGAGGACGTAGGACAGCCGTCCCGACAGCACGCTGGCCGTGTTCCCGGTCAGCAGGTGGCCCTCGGAGATTCCCTCGGCCCCCTCCAGCAGCGCGGAGTAGTCCTGGCCGTTGGTACCGATGTAGACGCCGATCTGCCGGTCCTTCAGCGCGGTCGGGTCCTGCCCGGCACCCTCGACCGCTTCCCAGGCGGTCTCCAGGAGCAGCCGCTGCTGCGGGTCCATGGCCAGGGCCTCGCGCGGTGAGATGCCGAAGAACTCCGCGTCGAACTCGGGGACATCGTGCAGGAAGCCGCCCTGCCTGCTGTACGTGGTGCCGGGGCGGTCCGGGTCGGGGTCGTACAGCCCCTCGGTGTCCCAGCCCCGGTTCGACGGCCAGTCGCCGACGGCGTCGATGCCCTTCGAGACCAGGTGCCAGAAGTCCTCGGGCCGTACGACCCCGCCGGGGAAGCGGCAGCCCATGCCGACGATCGCGATCGGCTCGCCGCTGCCGGACTCCGCCGCCCGGCCCGCCTCGGCGCCGACGGACCGGGCGGACCCGGCGGTGCCGCTCGACACGTCCGGCAGGTTCAGGTCCGGGCCCAGGTCCAGGTCCGCGAGCAGCCGGTCGGCCAGTGCCGAGGGCGTGGGATGGTCGAACAGGACGGCGGCGGGCAGGGCCAGTCCGGTGGCGGCGGCGAGCCGGTTGCGCAGCTCGACCGCCGTCAGCGAGTCGAAGCCGAGCGCGGAGAACGCCTTCGTGGACCGGACCGCGTCGGCGTCGGGATGGCGCAGGACCGCTGCCGCGTGGGTACGTACGAGTTCGGTGAGGGCCCTGGTCCGGTCCTCGTGGCGCGGCAGTGCGGCGATCCGCTGCCGCAGGTCGTCCGCGGAGCCGCCGCCTTCCCGGGCCGCCGACGGTGCGGTGGTGCCGGGGGCGGGCCTCGCGGCGGCCGGGTCCGGTATCCCGTCGAGCAGGGCGGCGGCCCGCAGGCCCATGCCCGTGGTGAAGCGCCGCCAGTCGACATCGGCGACCAGGACCAGCGCGTCGTCCTCCTCGAGTGCCCGGCCGATCGCGGTGACGGCCGTTTCGGGTTCCATCACCGGCATGCCGAAGTCCCTTAGCCGCGCGGCGACTTCGTCCGCCAGCAGGCCCGGCCCGGCCCAGGCTCCCCAGGCCACGGACGTACCGGGCAGCCCAGCGGCCCGGCGGGCGGCGACGAGTGCGTCCACGGCGGCGTTGGCGGCGGCGTAGTTGCCCTGCCCGGCGTTGCCCACGACGCCCATCACCGAGGAGAACACCACGAAGGCCGACAGGTCGAGATCCGCGGTGGCCTCGTGCAGGTTGCGTGCGGCGGTCAGCTTGGCGCGCAGCACCACGGCGAGCCGCGCGGGGTCCAGCGCGTCGAGCACACCGTCGTCGAGGACGCCCGCCGCGTGGATGACGGCGGAGAGCGGGTGGCGCGCCGGGATGTCGGCGATCAGCGCCGCCAGCGCGGCCGGGTCGGCGATGTCGCAGGCCGCGAAGGCCACTTCGGCGCCCAGCGCGGTCAGTTCCGCCCGCAGCGCGTCGGCACCGGGTGCGTCGGCACCGCGACGGCTGACCAGCAGCAGCCGCTCCGCGCCCCGGCCCGCGAGCCAGCGCGCCGTGTGCGAGCCGACGCCACCGGTGCCACCGGTGACGAGGACCGTACCCTGCCATCGCGGACGCGTACGTGCCCGGTCGGCCGCGCCCCCCTCACCGGCCTTCGGCGGTACGGACGGCGGGGCGGGCCGGAGGCGGCGTCCGTGGACCCCGGTGGAGCGCACCGCCACCTGTTCCTCGTCGGCCACGGCTCCCGCGAGCACCGCGCACAGGCGGCGGGCGGCCCGTACGTCCAGCGCCTCGGGCAGGTCGATGAGACCGCCCCGGCGATGCGGGTGCTCCAGTGCCAGCGTCCGGCCCAGGGCGGCGGACGCGGCCTGACCGACGTGTCCGGGCCGCTCCGCGCCGCCGAGGACCGCCGTTCCCTTCGTCAGCGTCCAGAGCCGGGCGTCAATGCCCGCGTCCTCCAGCGCCTGGGCCAGCGCGAGGGTGAGCGCGGGACCGCCGGGCAGGTCCGGGTGGTCGGGGTGGGGGCGCTCCTCCCAGGAGAGGAGGGACAGCACTCCGGCGATCGGCTGCTCCCCGGCGGTCTCCGCGGTCTCCGTGAGCAGGGCGGCCAGTTGTCCGCGGGTCGCGCCCGGATCGGCGACGACGCACGGGAGGAGGTCGGCCCCGGCCTCGCCGAGGGTGTCCAGGACGGCCGCCGCCTCGTCGCCCTCGGGGCGCAGGGCGAGCCAGCGACCGGCGAGACCGTCCGCCGGTGCGACCGACAGGGGTGCCCAGGCAACGTGGTAGCGCCAGGATTCCGCCTTGCGCTCACGGCTTCTGACGGAGCGCCAGGCCGCCAGGGCGGGCAGGACTTCGTCCAGGGCCGCACGGCCGACCCCGAGGGTTTCGGCGAGCCGGGCGGGGTCCTGTGATTCCAGCTCGTCCCAGCGGTCCTCGGCGGAGGCGGCCGGGACGGCGGCGGGGGCGGTCAGCCAGTAGCGGCTGCGCTGGAAGGCGTACGTGGGCAACTCGACCCGCCGAGCCCCGGGGAACGCCCCCAACCAGTCGACTCCCAACCCGCGCTCCCACGCGCGCCCCACCGCACGCAGCACCTGCTCCGGCCCGCCCTCATCACGCCGCAGGGTCCCCAGCACCGCGGCCTCCACACCAGCCGCTTCGACCGACTCCCCCACCGCAACACCCAACACCTGGTGTGGACTTGCCTCGACGAAGAACCGGAAGCCCTCCCCCAACAGCGCCTCCGTCGCCTTCCCGAACTCGACGGTCTCGCGCAGATTCCGGTACCAGTACTCGGCGTCCAGGGCTTTCATGTCCAACAGGCCACCGGTCACGCTCGAATAGAACGGCACCGAGCCCGAACGCGGGGTGATGTCCTTCAGGTCGACAAGCAACTGCTCGCGGATCTCCTCCACATGCGAGGAGTGCGACGCGTAGTCCACCTCGACACGACGGGCCCGGACGCCCTCACCGGTGAGCTCCTCCACAAGCCCGGCGACCGCGTCGGCATCACCCGAAATCACCGTCGAAGAAGGCCCGTTCACCGCCGCCACCGACAACCGGCCACCCCACACGCCCAGCCGCTCACGCACCACATCACACGGCAACGGCACCGACGCCATACCACCCCGCCCCGCCAACACCCCCACCGCCCGACTGCGCAAGGCCACCACCCGCGCCCCATCCTCCAAACTCAACCCACCCGCCACACACGCGGCCGCAACCTCACCCTGCGAATGACCCACCACCGCATCCGGCACCACACCGAACGACCGCCACACCTCCGCCAACGACACCATCACCGCCCACAACACCGGCTGCACCACATCAACCCGAGCCAACAACCGCTCCGACCCCAACGCCTCCCCCAACGACCAATCCACATAAGGCGCCAACGCCCGCTCGCACTCACCCATCCGCCCGGCGAAGACCTCCGACTCCCTCAACAGCTCCGCAGCCATCCCCACCCACTGCGACCCCTGACCCGGAAACACCACCACCGAACGGCCGGAAACCACTCCGCCGCCGGACACCGCTGCCGAAGGCCCCTCCGCCAGCGCCTTCACCCCACGGAGCAGCTCACTCCGGTCCCCGCCCACCACCACCGCGCGGTGCTCGAACGACGCACGCCCCACCGCCAGCGAGTAACCCACGTCCGCCACATCGAGCCCGGGCTCCGCCAGCACCCGTGCCGCCAACGCGCCCGCCTGTGCCCGCAGAGCCTCCGCACCGCGCGCCGAAACCGGCCACACCACCGCCCCAGGACGCGAGGCATCCTCCACCGCCCCGGCCGGAGGAGCCTCGGCCGGGACAGCCTCCAGGATCACGTGCGCGTTGGTCCCGCTGATACCGAAGGAGGAAACCCCGGCCCGGCGCGGACGGCCCGCGTCATCCCACGTACGGGACTCCGTGAGCAACTGCCCGGCCCCGGCCGACCAATCCACCTCAGGCGTCGGACCGTCCACATGCAGCGTTTTCGGCATCACCCCGTGCCGCATCGCCAGCACCGACTTGATGACACCGCCCACACCCGCCGCGGCCTGGGTATGGCCGATGTTGGACTTCAGTGAGCCGATCCAGACCGGACGGTCCACCGGCCGGTCCTGACCGTACGTCGCCAGCAACGCCTGCGCCTCGATCGGGTCACCCAACCGCGTCCCCGTACCGTGCGCCTCCACCACGTCCACGTCCGACGCCACCAGCCCCGCATCGGCCAACGCCGCACGGATCACCCGCTGTTGGGACGGGCCGCTCGGTGCCGTCAGACCGTTGCTCGCACCGTCCTGGTTCGTGGCCGAACCCCGTACCACCGCCAGGACCGGATGACCGTGACGCCGTGCGTCCGACAAGCGCTCCAGCAGCAGCATCCCCACGCCCTCGGCCAGGCCGAAGCCGTCGGCGGCCGCCGCGAACGCCTTGCAGCGGCCGTCCGGGGCGAGACCGCCCTGACGGCTGAACTCCACGAGCATGCCGACCGTGGACATCACGGTCGCTCCGCCGGCCAGGGCCAGTGAGCATTCGCCCGAGCGCAGCGCCCGTACCGCGAGGTGCAGGGCCACCAGCGAGGACGAGCACGCCGTGTCCACGGTGACCGCCGCTCCCTCCAGCCCGAGGGTGTAGGCCAGTCGGCCCGATGCGACGCTTCCGGTGTTGCCGGTCAGCAGGTGGCCGCCCTCGTCGGCGCCCTGTTCGAGAGGGGGGCCATAGTCCATGGTCATCGCCCCGACGTAGACGCCCGTCGGGGTCCGCCGCAGGGTGGCGGGGTCGATCCCGGACCGCTCCAGCACTTCCCAGGTCGTCTCCAGCAGCAGCCGCTGCTGCGGGTCCATCGCCGCGGCCTCGCGCGGCGAGATGCCGAAGAACTCCGCGTCGAACTCGGCCGCACCGGCGAGCGAGCCCGCCTCCCGCTGGTAGTACCGGCCCGGCGTCCCCGGCGTGGGGTCGTACCGTCCGGCGGTGTCCCAGCCCCGGTCGTCGGGGAGCGCGGACACGGCGTCGGTGCCTGCGGACACCAGGTTCCAGAGTTCGTCGGGGCTGCCGACACCGCCGGGGTAGCGGCAGCCCATCCCGACGATCACCACGGGGTCGTCGTCCACCGGCCGTCGCACCGGCCCGTCCGCGTCCGGGTTCGTGTCGGGCCGGTCGCCGCTGATCTCGGCGCAGAGGTACGCGGTCAGGGCCGCCGGGGTCGGGCAGTCGAAGACGACCGTGGCCGGGATGCGCAGCGCCGTCGCCGCGCCCAGCCGGTTGCGCAGCTCCACGGCGGTGACGGAGTCGAATCCCAGGTCGAGGAAGGCCAGTTCGGCGGGTACGGGGTCGGACCGCCCGGTCAGCGCGGCGATCTCCTCGCCCACCAGCCGGGCCAGCGCGGCGCGCCGCTCCCGTACGTCCATTCCGGCCAGCTCCGCGCGGAACGCGGTGGCGGCGTCCCCGTCACCGCCCGCGCCGTCCGGCCCGTCCGTGTCCGCCGGACCGGCTTCCGCGAGCGCCGCCAGGACAGCCGCCGGAAGGTCCCGGGCCGTGACCTGCTCCTCGGCGGACAGTGTTTCCCGTTCCGGGGTGACTCCGCGTACGTACAGGTCGCCGAGCGAGGTCAGGAACCGGCCCGGGCCGCCCTGGTCCCGGCGCAGCGTCCCGAGGACGGCGGCCTGCGCGCCGTGTTCCTCCGCGCAGTCCGTGAGGGCGGAGGTCAGTACGGTGTGCGGGCTGACCTCCAGCAGAACGCCGTGCCCGTCCCGCAGCAGGGCCCCGGCCGCCTGGTGGAACCTGACCGGGTTGCGCAGGTTGCGGCACCAGTAGTCGGCGTCCAGTACCGGGGCGTCCAGTCGTCCGCCGGTCAGTCCGGAGTAGTACGGCAGCCGCGGTGTACGGGGGCGGATCGGGGCGAGGTCGGCGCGCATCCGGGGGATGATCGCGTCGATGTGGGGGGAATGGGCGGCCAGGCCCACGGCGATCCGCCGTGCGTGCACCGCGTCGGCGGCCAGGCCGTCAAGGAGTTCGGCCGCGGCGTCGCGGTCGCCGGAGACGATCACGGACCGGGGGCCGTTGTGCGCGGCGACGACGAGGCGGCCCTCCCAGCGGCGCAGCCGTGGCTCGATCTCGTCGGCCGGGGCCATGACGGAGACCATGTCGCCCTGCCCGGCCAGGGTCGCCTGGGCCTGGCTCCACAGGGCCACCACCCGCGCGGAGTCGTCCAGGGAGAGCGCTCCGGAGACCTCGGCGGCGGTGACCTCGCCGACGCTGTGGCCGAGCACGGCGGCCGGTTCCACACCGTGGGAGCGCCACAGCGCGGCGAGCGACACCGTCACGGCGAACAGCAGGGGCTGCACCACGTCGGCCCGGTCCCCGGCGGGTGCGCCCGGCGCGTCCGGGTCGCGGAGCACGTCGATGGGCGACCAGTCGAGGAACGGTTCGAGGGCCTGCGCGCACGCGTCCATCCGGTCGCGGAACACCGGGGAGGCGTCCAGCAGGTCCACCGCCATCCGGGGCCATTGCGCGCCCTGTCCGGGAAACACGAAGGCGACCCGGCGACCGGCCCCGGCGGCGCCCTCCACCAGGCCGGGCATGCTCCTGCCGTCGGCGAGCGCGTCCAGCCGCCGCAGGAATCCGTCCCGGCCGTCCGCCACCAGTGCCGCCCGTCGGCTCCCCCGGGAAGCGGTGCGCGCGAGGGTGAGCGCGATGTCCTGGGGGCTCCAGTCGTCACGACCGGCCAGGTACGCGTGCAGGCCGCGCGCACCGGCCGCCAGCGACTCCTTGCCGCTGCCGGCCAGCGTCCACAGCAGCGGTGCTTCCGTACCGTCGGGGTGCGCCATCGTGTTTTCGGACTCCTTCACGGCGAGCAGGACCATCAGTCACCGGACCGTGGCGGGGTGCCCGCTCCCACGGGTCACGGGTCGCGCGTCGGTCGGGACGCCTTCGTCATGCCCGGCGTGTACCGCCACCGGACCTGCGACGTCGATCTTGCCGACGTCGCATAGCGGCCCGATAGCGCAGGCCGCGACAGGACGCGGGTACGGGGAGCGGGCGGGTCACGGAACGGTGGAGGAAAGCCGCGCACACCCCGTGGGGGCGGGTCGCGGAGGACGCGGGAGAGCGGCGTGGAGCGACGCAGGAGAGCCACGCGCACCCCTCGCGGAGCGACGCGAAAGAGCCGCGCACGCCTCGCGGAGCGCGCAAGAGAGCTGCCCACGCCTCGCGGAGCGCTGAAGAGAGCCGCGCGCCACGGCCACGCATGGGGCGGCGGAGAAATCGCGCGCCCCGTGGGGCGGGTCAGCCGTCCGTTACGGGAGACCCGTGCGGGCCCTGAGCCCGCGTCACCCCCAGTTCCCGCCAGATCCCGTCCAGTGCCGCGACGAACCCCTCGACCTCCGCGGACTCGTGGACCGCGCCGGGTGCGCTCCTGAGGATCTCCTGGCCCACGCGCACGCTCGGCGCGTTGATGGCCTGGACGTAGATGCCGTGGCGGGCCAGCAGCAGCGCGGAGATGCGCCGGGCGAGTGCGTCGTCCCCGACGAAGATCGAGACGATGTGGGACCCGTCGGAGACGAAGGGGATGCCGTGTTCCCTTAGCAGCCGGTGCGTCAGCCGCGCGTTCTCGCGGAGCCGGTCGCGTTCCTCCTCCGAGGTGCGCAGATGCCGGACCGCGGCGAGCGCGCCCGCCGCGACCGCCGGGGGCAGGGCGGTGGTGAAGATGAAGGGACGGGAGAGGCCGCGCACCGCGTCGACCAGCTCGGCGGGACCGGCGATGTATCCCCCGGTGGTACCGAACCCCTTGGCGAGCGTCCCCATGATGACGGTGAACTCGTCCGCGATGCCCAGGCCCGCGGCGATACCGGCTCCCTCCGGCCCGTACATCCCGACCGCGTGCACCTCGTCGAGGAAGGTCATCGCACCGTGCTCACGGGCGATCCGGGCGATCTCGGCGAGCGGGGCGACATCACCCCCCATCGAATAGACCGACTCCATGACGATCATCTTCGGCCGGTCGGGATCGGTGGCGGATATCAGCTCCTCCAGATGCGCCGTGTCATTGTGGCGGAAAATGCGTTTCTCGGCGCCGCTGTGGCGGAGTCCGTCGATGATCGAGGCGTGGTTCATCTCGTCGGAGAAGACGACGCAGTTCTCGGGGCGGCCCGCGAGAACCGTGAGGGCTCCGTCGTTGGCGGTGTACCCGGAGGTGAAGAGAAGGGCGTCCGCCTTGCCGTGCAGATCCGCGAGTTCCTTCTCCAGCAGCACGTGGTAGTGGTTGGTCCCGCCGATGTTCCGGGAGCCGCCCGAGCCGGCGCCGTACTCGTCGAGGGCTTCGCGGGTCGCCGCCAGTACCAGCGGGTGCTGGCCCATTCCCAGGTAGTCGTTGCTGCACCACACGCTGATCTCGGAGGTGACCCCGTCCCGCAGGCTCCGGGCCGCCGGAAATTTCCCGGCGAGCCGGCCGATCTCGAGGAACTCCCGTTTCGCCTCCGGTACCCCACCTTCCCCCATATTCCGCGAGAAGTGCTCCAGGTAATGGTTCATGAAGACCCTTTTCTCCGAAGACCGAACCGATGCGGGGGCCGAACCGGTAGAGGGTATTGTCTCAGGGCGGCATATCACTTCGATGGCGCGGCCTGCGACAATTCGAAACCGCCCGCGCACCCGTTTCTTGAATTCGCACTCCTGGTATACCTGATTTGCTTGTTGTAGGCTCTGCGGAAATTCCTCGACACGGCACCACTGGAGTTTCCTATGCCGTCGAACGAAACGTATGTCAGCCAGATCCTTCAGGTGATCTCCGCGGAACCGGAGAAAGTCGTCCTGTCCTGGCGCGACAAGACGCTCACCGCGGCGGAGCTGACCACTCTGGTCCGGTCGGCCGCGCAGGTCCTGCACCGGCACACCGGCGGGACCGACGGCGGGGCGGTGGTCGCCATCCTGACCGTCACCAACACCGCCCCGACCCTGGTCCTGCGGTACGCCGCGAATCTGGCCGGGGCCACGGTGGTCCATCTGCACACCACCAACGCGGTCGACCCGGCGGACCATCTGGCCGCCGACGCCAAGCTCAAGGTCCTCCGGGAGACCGGTGCGACGTATCTGGCCGTCGACGCGGAGAACCTCGCGGCCGCCCGTGAGCTGCGCGAGCGGCTGGGCACCCCGCTCACCCTCGCCGCACTCGGCGAACTCGGCCCCGATGTCCTGGACCTGACGGCCGGGGACCCGGACGCTCTGGACCTGGACGCCGTCGAGATCGGACCCGACCGGCCCGCGGTGGTGACGTACACGAGCGGGACGACCGGTGAGCCGAAGGGCATCGCCTTCGACTTCCGGGCCCGCAACGGCTTCATCTCCGCCGGATTGCAGATGGGCTGGCGGTCGGTCTATCTGGCCTGCCTGCCGCTGAGCCACTCCAGCGGCGCCACAGCGGACGACTCACTCGCGTCCGGCGGCTCGGTGGTCCTGCGGGACGGCTTCGACCCGGGTGATGTGCTGCGCTGCGTCGAGCGGCACGGGATCACCCGGATGCTGCTCTCCCCTCCCCAGCTGTATCTGCTCATGGACCATCCGGAGGTGGACTCGACCGACCTCTCCAGCCTCACGATGGTCACGTACGTGGGCTCCCCCGCGTCCCCCGAACGGCTGGGCGAGGCGGTCAAGGTCTTCGGGGACGTACTGATCCAGGTGTACGCGACCAGCGAGGCGGGCTTCGTCAGCATGCTCTCGCCCGCCGAGCACCTCGATCCCCGGCTGCGGGTCACGGTCGGCCGGCCGATGCCCGACTGGGTCCGGATCACCGATCCGGAGGACCACCGCGACCTGCCGCCCGGCAAGACCGGCGAGGTCTGCGTACGGTCGCCGTTCACGATGAGCGAGTACGTGGCTGAGCCCGAACTCACCGCCCGGACCGTACGGGACGGCTGGGTGCACACCGGTGACCTCGGCTTCGTCGACGGTGACGGCTACCTCCATCTGCGCGGCCGGATCGGCGAGGTGATCAAGACCAATGGCATCAAGATCCATCCGGTGACCGTGGAGAACGCCCTCCTGGCCCATCCCGATGTCGTGCAGGCCGCCGTCTTCTGCGTCCGGGACCGGGACCGGATCGAGCACCTGCACGCCGCCGTGGTGCTCCGCGAGGCGGGCACGGCCACCCCCGGCGGACTGGCGGAACACATCCGGGCCGCCATCTCGCCCAAGCACGTTCCCGCGCAGATCCACATCCGCCCCGCTCTGCCCCTCACCGGCGTCGGCAAACCGGACAAGGCGCGCCTCGCCGTGGAAGCGAGCGGGTGAGACGCCCGTGACCCTCTCTGTGGCGTCCATCCTCGCCGAATCCGCGCTACGGCGACCGGAGCACCCGGCGGTCGTGTCCGGTGCGCGGAAGATCACCTACCGCGAACTCTGGGACGAGGCACGGAGATACGCGGCGGCGCTGCGCGCGCGGGGCATCGGCCCCGGCGACAAGGTGGCGCTGCTGCTGCCCAGCACACCGCACTTCCCGTCGGCCTACTTCGGTGTGCTCGCGCTCGGCGCGATCGCGGTCCCGGTCCACGCCCTGCTCCGGGCGGACGAGATCGCGTACGTCCTCCAGGACTCCGGGGCGGCGGCACTGATCTGCGCCGCCCCGCTCCTGGCCGAGGGCGGCAGGGCGGCGGAGACCACCGGCACGCCCGTACTCACCGTCATGGAAGAGGAAAGGTCATCCGCGCCACGGCTGGACGCGCTCGCGGCAGGGAGCACCCCGATCGACCGTCAGGTGCCGCGCGCGCCCGAGGACATCGCGGTGATCCTCTACACCTCCGGCACCACCGGCCGCCCCAAGGGCGCCCTGCTCACCCATCTCAACGTGGTGATGAACGTCGACACGACCATGCTGTCGCCGTTCGACTTCACCGCGGACGACGTCCTGCTCGGCTGTCTGCCGCTGTTCCACACCTTCGGTCAGATCTGCGGCATGAACACCTGCTTCCGGGCGGGGGCGACCCTGGTGCTGATGCCCCGGTTCGACGGGCCGGGCGCGCTGGACCTCATGGTGCGGGAGGGCTGCACCGTGTTCATGGGGGTCCCGACGATGTACACGGCCCTCCTCGACGCGGCCCGCGCCGACCCGCGCAGGCCCGCGCTCGACCGCGCGTTCTCCGGCGGCGCCGCGCTGCCGGTGGCGGTCCTGGACGCGTTCCGGGAGACGTTCGGCTGCCCGGTCCTCGAAGGGTACGGACTCACCGAGACCTCCCCGGTGGTGGCCTACAACCAGAAGGCGTGGCCGCTCCGGCCGGGCACGGTGGGCCGGCCGATCTGGGGCGTCGAGGTCGAGATCGCCAGAGCCGAGGTGGAGGACAGGATCGAGCTGCTGCCCGTCGGCGAGACGGGGGAGATCGTCATCCGGGGGCACAACGTGATGGCCGGCTACCTCAACCGGCCGGAGGCGACCACCGAGGCCATCGTGGACGGCTGGTTCCGCTCGGGCGACCTGGGCGTCAAGGACGACGAGGGTTACCTCTCCGTCGTCGACCGCAAGAAGGACGTGGTGCTGCGCGGCGGGTACAACGTCTACCCGCGCGAGGTGGAGGACGTCCTGGCCCACCACCCGGCGATCGCCCAGGCAGCCGTCGTCGGACTCCCCCACCCCGTCCACGGCGAGGAGGTGTGCGCGGTGGTGAGACCCCGCCCCGGCACAGTGCCGGGCCCGGCCCTGGGCGCCGAGATCGTCACCTGGAGCAGGGAGCGGATGGCACCGTACAAGTACCCGCGCCGGGTGGAGTTCGTGGACGCCTTCCCCCTCGGCCCCAGCGGCAAGGTCCTGAAACGGGAGCTGGTCGCCCGGCTGACCACGGCGGCCCCGCACAGGCCACCGGACGGGCCGCCGCGGCCGCGCTGAGTGCGAGCCCGAGCGGTCGCGCCTCGTCAGGGGAGGAAGCACTCAGCGACTTGCGCCAGGTGCTGCGAAGCGCCCTGGAGTCGCGGGAGATGCAACGACTTCAGGGCCGGTTTCGGATTGCTCCGAAACCGGCCCTGATCTGCGACTGTCTCCAGTCGGGACGACAGGATTTGAACCTGCGACCCCTTGACCCCCAGTCAAGTGCGCTACCAAGCTGCGCCACGTCCCGATGCTCCTCCGCCCGGTTGCCCGGGGCGGCGTCGCAGGACAAACATTACCTCACTCCGAGGACCGGATCGACGTCCGCGCCTGCTGGGCGCGGGCCGCCAGCCCCTCGGCTCCGCAGGCCATGGCCTGCTTCTGGGCCCGGGCCAGCTCCCGGTGCGAGCCGATGGCGATCCCGTAGTCGACCCGGGCGAGCGCGTGCTCGTAGGCGGAGGAGGACCGCTCCAGATGGCGGACGGCGTCGGCGAGGAGCTGCTCCGCCTCCTCGGGCGGTGCGAAGAGTGCGACGCAGCGCAGGGCTTCGCCGATGGCGGTGTCCGTGCCGAACCGTTCGGCGTGCACCCGGGCGCGGGCCGCGAGGTGCGCCGCACGGCCCGGGTCGTCGTCGGCCAGCGCCCGGGCGAGGTCACCGGCCCAGGGCGCCCAGATGCCGTTGAACCGTTCGCGCGCCTCCAGGCCGGCGCCCGCCGCCTCGAGCTCGGCGATGGCCTCCTCCTTACGGCCTTCGGCGAGCAGCAGGCGGCCCCGGATGCACGGGCCGTCCGGCAGCACCATGGCGCTGGGGTAGGGCGGTCCGAAGCGGTAGCGGTCGGCGATCACGCGGGCCTCGGAGATCCGGCCCCGGGCCAGCAGCGTGTCGATGAGCAGGCAGGCCGCGTCCCAGTGGACGGGCAGGCCGGAGCCGACACGGTCGGCCAGGCGGAGCCCTTCGCGCAGGAAGCCCTCGGCCTCCGCGAGACGGCCGCGACGGCGGTGGACCATACCGAGCAGGGTGTGGGCGAACGCCAGGTGGGCCCCGCTCCAGCCGGAGATCTCGAAGGCCCGCACGGCTTCACCGAAGAGGCTCTCGGCCCGGTCCAGCTGGTCGGTGAAGGCGTAGGTGATGCCGACCATGGTGGGCAGCTCGAAGCCCCACTCGGAGTCGGTCCAGCCGAGGCCGCGTGCGGGGCTGCCGTCGATCAGGGCGCGTTCGCACAGGTCGACGATGAGCTGGGCGTTCTCGCCGCGCAGCATGGCGTCGAAGGCCCGCAGGGTGAGCAGCGCCCGCTCGGGGTTGTCGCGGCCCTTGAGATGGTCGGCGTTGCGGGCAAGACGGCGGGAGCGGGCCCGGCCGTCGTCCTCGGTGACCTGCATGCCCTCCCACATGAAGTGCGCGGCCTGCAACCGCATCAGGCCGGGTCCCGGAGCCGTACGGGCCGCTTCGGCGGCCAGGGAGAGCGCCGCGTCCTTGAGCTGGTTGTTGTGGGCGAGGGCGGCGGCGAGCCGGAACGTGGCGTCGACCCGCAGGCCGTCGTCGAGCCCCGGCATGTCCAGGGCCGCCCGCAGGTGCTGCACGGTGGTGGGCGGGGAACTGAGCAGGGTGGCGCAGCCGAGCTCGTACAGCAGGACCGCGCGGTCCTTGGGCCGGGGCGGCTCCTCCAGGGCCCGTTCCAGGCAGCGCCGGGCCGCTTCGGGGGCGCCGACGGCGAGGTGCTGGCCGGCGGCCTCGCGGAGCTGGGCGACCAGTTCCTGGTCGTCGTCCGGGTGGACCTCCAGCAGATGCCGGGAGGCCGCGGCGGCACCGAGACCGGCCCGGGTGATGGCCCAGGCGGCGCGGCCGTGCATCGCGGTGCGGGTGGCGGGCGGGATCGAGCGGTAGACGGCGGTCGCGATCAGCGGGTGGACGAACTCCAGCGGGTCGAAACCGCTGACGATACGGGCGTCACGCAGCCGGGCCGTGCAGTCGGCGGCCTCCGCCGGACTCATCCCAGCGAGGGTGGCGGCCAGCTCCTGGGAGATGTCGGTACCGAGCACGGCGGCGGCCCAGGCGAACCGGTTGGCGTTGGTGCCGAGCCGCTCCAGCCGGGCGACGAGCCCGCTGCCCCGGGCGGAGGCGCCCAGCTCCCGCAGTTGCCCGGCCGACTCCTCGACCGGCGCCAGCTCCTGGTCCTGGACCTTGGCGACCAGCTCGACGGCCTCGTACGGGTTGCCCCCGGTGACGGCCCACACCTCGCGGCAGAACGGGTCGTCGGCGTGCTCGCCCAGGGCGGCGCGGGCCAGTTCGGCGGTGGCGTCCGGGGTCAGCGCGCGCAGGGCGACCCGGGTGACCGTGCTGTCGCCGTCCGAACCGCGTTCGGCCTCGCGGTCGGCGACATAGCTCGCGTTGCGCTCGGCCATCTCCTGCGGCCGGTACGCCTGGACGACGAGGAGCGGCAGTTCACCGAGGCGGGCGGTGAACGAGGCCAGCCAGGTGAGGGATTCGCCGTCCGCCCAGTGGGCGTCGTCCACCAGAAGCAGTAACGGCCGGTGGCTGAGGCGGGAGGCGAGCCGGGCGACGACGTAGTCGAGGCCGTCCCGGACACCCTGCGGGTCGGGCTGCGGGCCGCTGGGCTCGGCGAGGCCGAGCGCGGGCGCGGTGGTGTCGTACCAGTCCCCGAACAGGGACCGCTTCTCGTCGGCCGGGAACTGGTCGAGCGCGGGCTGAAGCAACTGCCGTACGACATGGAACGGTACGGAGGTGACGGTCTCGCCGCCCCGGGCGGACCAGATGGTGCAGCGGTCGGCGGCCATCGCCCGGATCTCGGCGAGGAGGGCCGTCTTGCCGAGCCCCGCCTCCCCGCTGAAGACCACGAGCCCGCCGACGGCCTGCGCTCCGCACAGATCGTCCACCGCCTTCGCGGCAGCGGCGAGTTCCGGTTCACGCTCGTACAACGGCCGGGACGGCTTCATGCCCACCCTTCCCCAAATGGCATGCAGTGACGTCGGCCGAGCCTAGTCGTGCGCGGGTGCTCACCGACAGGGTTCGGCCGATTCCCTGCAGGTACGAGGCACAATCGAGTAGTGAACGAGACGCGCAGGGACCGTGACACCGAGGGCCGGGCGCGCAACGCGCGCCCCCGGGACGGGCTGGGGCGCCCGCTGCCGTACGGGGCGCCCGGGGTCGATCGGCAGCCGGAGGGCGTCGTCCGCACACCGGCCGAAACCCTGCGGGAGGCGCAGCGGCTGCTGGACGCGGGGATGCCGTTCCACGCCCACGAGGTGTTCGAGGACGCCTGGAAGTCGGGGCCTTCGAGCGAGCGCGAGCTGTGGCGGGGGCTCGCACAGGTGGCGGTGGGGCTGACCCATGGGGCGCGCGGCAACACGGCGGGCGGGGCGCGGCTGCTGCGCCGGGGCGCGGGCGCGCTCACCCCGTACGGCGAGTCCCGGCCGTACGGGATCGAGGTCGGCGGACTGATCGCCTGGGCCCGGGAGTTGGCCGGCCGGGTGGAGACGGGCCCCACGGTGGACGCGGCGGCCGAGGCGCCCCGGCTGCTGGGATAGCCGGGTAAGGGGCGGGGCGGAGTCTCTCTGCGGTCCGGGCGGTGCTCCTGCGGTCCGGGCGGGCGGCGGAACGTCCGGGTCCGCGAACCGGGCCGCCGCGCAGCCATTACGATCCGGCTCCATGAGCACTTCTGACCAGGACCAGGACCGGGACCAGCGCAAGAGCCGGGACCGGGGCACCGAATCCCCGATAGCCGAGGCCGCCGAGGTCACCGATACCGCTGATGCGGTTGATGCTGCCGATGCGGAGCCCGGCGGGAGAACGAACGAGAGTGACGCGCCGGGCTCGGGGGCCGTGGGGAGCACGGAAGGCGCGGAGGGCGCGGAGCGTACGGGGGACACCGAGGGCGCGGAGGGCGCGCACGGGAGCGAGGGCTCCGGCTCCGGGAAGAGGTTGACGCCGCGTCAGGCCCGGCGGCTGCGGATCGTCCTCTCCTCCGTGGGCATGGTCGCGATGGGCGTGGTCCTCGCCCTGCACATCGCGAGCCGGTCGTCGGTGCTGGTCGTCGGTGTGTACGGGCTCGCGCTCATCCTGTGCGGTCTGGTGATCGAGCTCAGCAGGAACGGCCGTACCCGGCTCGGCAGCTGGCTGCTCGGGGTCGGTCTGGTGGCCGCCGTGGGTGCGGACTGGCTGCTGCTTCCCTGAGGTCCGAGGCCCCGTGCGAGGCGCTTGAGGACAGCCGCGCCTGATCGTTTGATCACTTCGACCCACCTTTGGTCAATCTCTTGACCGTTTTCGATCACTCGATCAGGATTCCCGGTGCCGACCGCGTACCGCGTCACCGCGTCATCGCGTCCGTCCGCCACGAAGGGCCTGGCCACCCGTATGACGACCTTCCCCGCCCTCGCCTTCGAACTCCCCCCGGAGGACCGGGCGTCGAGCCCGTACACCGGGTACACCAGGGCGCACTGGGAGGCCGCTGCCGACGGGCTGCTGCACGCCGCCTGGCGGTGGGCCACTCCCGGCGGGGCGCGGCTCGACCTGCCCGGGCCTCCTTCGCACTCCGGGGTGCGCTCCGACGGGCTGGAGGGGTACGCGCGGACCTTCCTGGCGGCCGCCTTCCGGGTCGCCGGGGCCGGGGGCGAGGACCCGCACCATTGGCTGGATCGTTACGCCCGGGGCCTCGCGTCCGGGACCCGTACCCCGGGGCGGGACGACGCGGAGTCCTGGCCGCTCGTCCTGGACCACACGGTGCAGGGGCAGCCCATGGTGGAGTCCGCCTCCGTCGCGCTCGGGCTGCGGCTCACCCGGCCCTGGCTCTGGGACCGGCTGGAGCCCGGGGTGCGGGACCGGACGGAACAGTGGCTGCGGGGTGCGCTGCGCCACCTTCCGTCGGGCAACAACTGGCACCTCTTCCCTTACACGGTCGCCGGGTTCCTGGAATCGGTGGGGCGCGGAGACGCGGAGACGGCGCGTGCGCGGGAGCGCGCGCTGGAGCTCCTGGAGGGCTGGTACCGGGGCGACGGCTGGTACGCCGACGGGGACGGGCGCGCCTTCGACCACTACAACGGCTGGGCGCTGCACCTGTATCCGGTGCTGGACGCCCATCTGGCGGGCGACGGGCAGGCGTCGGCGCTCCACGGGGCGCGGCTGCGCGAGCACCTGGAGAGCTTCTCGCTGATGTTCGGCGGCGACGGGGCCCCGCTGTACTTCGGGCGCTCGCTGACCTACCGCTTCGCCGCGAGCGCGGGCATCGCCCTGGGAGCGGTGTCCGGGCACACACCGCTCGCCCCCGGGGTCTCGCGGCGGCTGGTCAACGGGTCGCTGCGGTACTTCCTGGAGCGGGGTGCGAGCGGCACCGACGGTCTGCTGAACCTCGGCTGGCACGGGCCGCACACGGCGACACTGCAAACCTATTCGGGTCCCGCGTCGCCGTATTGGGCGTCGAAGGCGTTCGTCGCGCTGCTGGCCCCCGCCGGGCACCCCCTGTGGGCGTCGGCGGAGGAGGCGGCGCCGAGCGAGGGCCCCGACCGGGTGCTGTCCGTACCGGCGCCCGGGTTCCTCGTGCAGTCGACGCGGGCGGACGGGATCGTACGGCTGCACAACCACGGCAGCGACCATGTCCGCCCGGACGAGGGCGAGTCGGCGGCCGACGCCGACCCGCACTACGCGCGGCTCGCCTACTCCACCGCGACCGGACCGACCTCGGCGGCGAACACGGCGGACAACCACCTGTCGGTGACGGTCGACGGGGTACGCAGCGCCCGCCGCCGTATCCACCCGCTCGGGGCCGGCCACGGCGACGGCTGGGGCTGGGCCGGGTCCTGGCATGTGCCCGTGTTCCCGGGTTCCCCCACCGTCCCCGGGCTCCGGGTGGAGAGCGTGACGGTGGCGCGGGGCCGCCACGAGCTGCGGGTGCACCGGGTGCTGGGGGCGCCGGACGGGGCACGGGCCGAGCTGACCGGCTGGGCGACGGAGCCAGGGGGGCCGGTGCGCTCCCAGCTGTACGGGCTCCACGGCTGGGAGACGCGGGAGGAGGTACGGGCTCCGCAGGGGACGGCGTTCACCCGCTGGGCGGTGCTCCCCCGGCTGGCCGCCGACGCGACGGGGACGGCCGTCCTGGTGGCCCTCGCGTCGCTCACCGCCGAGCCGCCGGAGCCGCCCTCCGGACCGCGGCCCACCGCCGGGCCCGCCCCCTCCGCCGATCCGCTGGAGACGGTCGTGGACGAGGTGGAGGTACGACGACGAACCGGTCCGGACGGTGTCACGGTCGAGGTCCGCTGGGCGGAGGACGGCACGCGGACACGGATCGCCTTCGGCCGGGGGACGGTCGCGGTGGACCACGCGTAACCGGGACCGGACCGGATGGCGGGCGCCGGACCGCAGGAGAGGCCGCAGGAAGGGACCGTACGACGGTCTCGTCCCGGGCGCGCGAAGGCCCCGACCGGTTCGGCGGTCGGGGCCTCGGGCGGCCCATGCGGGGGCCGGGACGCGGCGGTGCGGGCGCCGCGGGTCAGTCGGTGCCGGGGGTGCTCCTGCCGTTGCCCGGGGTGTCCTTGCCCCGTCGGCGGCCGCGCTGCGGGTCGAGGAGGTGGGAGGCGGCTCCCGCCGCCACCAGGCCCGTGGCGATCAGGAGACCGTGGCCGATGGCGATGCCCATGCCCAGGGCGGTGAGTCCGAAGGCCATGCAGAGCCAGGCGTTGCGCCTTCGGTACTCACGGGGGCTGCGCGGGGTGCCTTCGGACATCGCCGCCGCGAAACCGGGATCGTCGCGACGCAGTTGCTCCTCGAGGGCGCGCAGCTGTTCGTCGTACGTGGGCATGGTGTCTCCCTCCCGGTACGGAGACCTCTCGGTCCCACCAGCGCCGGCCCCGTGATGCGGCACGGGCAGGGCCCCCGGGGCCCTGAGCTCATGATCGGCGGGGGTACCGGGAAGGGCCATCGGGGGCAGCACCCATATCCGGGCCGTGCACCATGTAGATGCGGCGTCGTGGATGGGTGGCGGCCCGGCGGGCGGAGGCGTCCGGGCGACGGCGTGTTTCCCGCGCGCAGCGACGATAGTGGAGGCTGTCAACGCCCGCACACCACCACTCGCAGCCCCTCCCCCGCCCGCGCACGCCCGCGCACCACCGCCCGCAGCTCTTCCGACGTCCGATGGAGGCCGTGCTCCCTTGTCCCTGTTCTGGCGGATCTTCCTGCTCAACGCCGCTGTGCTGGTCGCCGCGGGGGCCCTGCTGCTGCTCGGGCCGATCACCGTCTCCACGCCGGTCCTGCTGACCGAGGCGATGATCCTGACCGGCGGGATCGCCTTCATGCTCGCCGCCAACGCGGCCCTGCTGCGGCTGGGCCTCTCTCCGCTCCAGCGGGTCACCCGCGCGATGACCACGACCGATCTGCTGCGCCCGAGCCCGCGCCCCGAGGTGGCCGGGCACGGGGAGATCGCCGCCCTGATCGAGACGTTCAACACGATGCTCGACCGGCTGGAGGCCGAACGCGCCACCAGCAGCGCGCGTGCGCTCTCCGCGCAGGAGGCCGAGCGCCGCCGGGTGGCCCAGGAGCTCCACGACGAGGTGGGCCAGACCCTCACGGCGGTCCTGCTCGAACTGAAGCGCGTCGCCGACCAGGCCCCCGAGCCGCTCCGGGACGAGCTGCGGCAGGTCCAGGAAATCACCCGGGGCTCCCTGGACGAGATCCGCCGGATCGCCCGCAGGCTGCGCCCCGGGGTGCTGGAGGAGCTGGGGCTGGTCAGCGCGCTCACGGCCCTCATCACCGAGACCCCGAAGCCGGACGGGCTGACGATCCGCCGGCAGACGGGCAAGGACCTCCCCGAGCTGGACGCCGAGGCCGAGCTGGTGGTCTACCGGATCGCCCAGGAGGCGCTCACCAACACGGTCCGCCACGCCCGTGCCTCACGGGTCGAACTCTCGCTGCTCCGCAGTCCGTGCGGGGTGGAGCTGCGCATCCGGGACGACGGCCGGGGGCTCGGGGACGCCCTCGAGGGCGCGGGGCTGCGCGGTATGCGCGAGCGCGCCCTGCTGATCGGCGCCGAGCTGTTCATCGGCCCGGGCCCGCAGGGCGGTACCGAAGTACGTCTCGATGTGCCCGTCCGGAACGGAAGCCGCTGACCATGCCCCACTCCTCCTCCTTCCCTCCCCCTCACTCCTCCCCGGCCCCGGCTCCGTCCCGGCCCTCCGCCGCACCGACCCGGATTCTGCTGGCGGACGACCATGCCCTGGTACGCCGGGGGGTCCGGCTGATCCTCGACGGCGAACCGGACCTCACGGTCGTGGCCGAGGCGGGCGACGGTGCCGAGGCCATCGAGATGGCCCGCGCCGAACGGCCGGATCTGGCCATCCTCGACATCGCGATGCCCCGGCTGACGGGCCTCCAGGCGGCGCGCGAGCTGTCCCGGGTCCTGCCGGGCCTGCGCATCCTGATGCTCACGATGTACGACAACGAGCAGTACTTCTTCGAGGCGCTGAAGGCGGGCGCGGCCGGGTACGTCCTCAAGTCCGTCGCCGACCGGGACCTGGTCGAGGCATGCCGGGCGGCGATGCGCGACGAGCCGTTCCTCTACCCGGGGGCGGTCACCGCGCTCATCCGGAACTTCCTCGACCGGGCCAGGGAGGGCGAGGACCTGCCGGCCCGGGCGATCACCGAACGCGAGGAGGAGATCCTCAAACTGGTCGCGGAGGGACACTCCTCCAAGGAGATCGCCGAGCTGCTGGTCATCAGCGTCAAGACGGTGGAGCGGCACCGGGCCAATCTGCTCCAGAAGCTCGGGCTGCGCGACCGGCTGGAGCTCACCCGGTACGCGATCCGCGCGGGCCTGATCGAACCGTGACCGTACCGCCGTCGCACGGGCCGTCGCGGAAGCTGCCGCACCGACCGTCACACCGTGGTCGGTTCATACGATTCTCACCCGGCCCGCATAAGGTGCACCCGTGACCCACATGACCCCGCCCGGCTGGCACCCAGACCCCGGGCATTCAGGTAAAGGCCCCGCCCAGGAACGCTGGTGGGACGGAGCGCAGTGGACCGGCCATGTCCGCCCGTCGCCCGTCGCGGTCCGTCGGCGCGGAATCCGTATCGGCGTCGGCGTGACCGTCGGCGCCCTGGTGCTCGCCGCGATCGGGGGCGGGATCTACCTGCTGGGTGAGGACGACGGCGGGCGGCCGGGCACGGCGGCCTCCTCACCGTCCGCCACCCCGTCCGCCCCCGGCGGGTCCGGCGCACCGGACGGCGGGAACAAGGACGGCGGGAACGAGGGCGGCGACGAGGAGAACGGGGGCAGCGGGCACCCCGGCGAGCAGATGCCGCCGGAGGAACCGGGCTACGCGACGGACCTGGCCGCCGGGATCAGCATGCCGGTGCCCAAGGGGTGGACGGGCAAGTCGGCACCGATCGGCGCCGGTCTGACGACGGGTGAGCACCCCTGCCCCGGCGGTTCCAGCAAGACGTGCGTACGGGGAGGGGTGTTCTCGGCCCCTGCCGTGGCCCTGAAGCTGACGGCCGGAACTCCTGAGGAGGCGGCCAAGAAGGACATCGCCGTCAACGCCGAGGAGTCCTACGGCGGGGACGCCTACGGGAAGCTCACCTCGCACGAGGAGCTGAAGTCCGGCCCGGTTACCGTGGCGGGCAGGCAGGGCTACGCGGTGCGCTGGAAGGTGGTGACGGAGAAGGGCGACGACGGTTACGTGGAATCGCTGGTGTTCCCCTCCCCCGCCTCCAAGGACATGCTCGTCGTGGTCCGGTCCGGTTTCGACATCAACAAGGACGCGCCGAAGCTGTCCGTCATGGACGAGATCGTCCGGGGCATCAAGGCGGCTCCAGGTGCGGGCGCGGGCAACGGCGGAGCCGCCTGAGCCCACCGCGTACGGCAGGAGAGCCGGGCGGGACCGGATCGAGGTCCCGCCCGGCTCCCGTCGCACGGAGCATGCGCGTCCAGCCCGTACGTTCAGCCCGTGGCCGTCGCCGGGTCGCTGACTCCCGCGGCTCCCGTCTCGACATGGCCCGCGAACCGGCGCAGGAATCCCGGCTCGCCGCCGACGGTGACGGACACGTCGTACCAGCGCCGCCCCGCCCGCAGGTCCACCGTGCGCGACACCGTGGACCCCGGCCGTACGGTGACCGTCTGCGCCGCTCCCCCGTAGGCGTTGGTGATCGTCAGGACGGCGTCCGTGGCACCGGAGTTGGTGAGGGTGAGGTCCAGGTTGCCGCTGGTGGCGTTGTGGCGCGCGGTGACCTCGGGCCCGGCGGTGGTTCCCGGGCTCCGGAACGTCCGCAGGAAACCGTTCGGGCCGTGCGCGGTGAGGTCGTGGCTGCCGCCGGAGTAGGCGGAGTTCCACCTGTCGGTGAGCGTCCTGCCCGCGCCCGCCGTGTACGTCCAGGGGGCGTCGGTGCGGTTGCCGGAGGTGACGTAGAACTGCGCGCCGACGGCCGTACCGGGGCTGAACGTGAGCGCGATCCTCCCGGTGGCCGGGTCGACCGCCCCGTCGACGTACGGCTCGTACGGGAGCGGCCGGGTGGGGCGGCTGCCCGGTTCCTGTACGGGCATGGTGCCGACCGCCGGCGGGGTGGGCCGGTAGTCGGGGTGGCGCTCGCGGTCCGGGGGCTCATACGCGGAGGTGTCCGGCAGGTCGTCGGGGGCGGGTTCGGTGCGGCCGAAGTCGAAGGCGGAGGTGAGGTCGCCGCAGACCGCCCGCCGCCAGGGCGAGATGTTCGGCTCGTGCACACCGAAGCGCTGCTCCATGAACTGGAGCACGGAGGTGTGGTCGAAGACCTCGGAACAGACGTAACCGCCGGTGCTCCAGGGCGAAATGACGAACATCGGTACGCGCGGGCCGAGCCCGTAGGGACCGGGGCCGTACGAGGGTCCGCCCGGGTGGATCTCCGTGGTGGTGTCGGCCGTGGAGAGGCCCTGGGCGGCGGACGACGGCGGGTAGGGCGGGACGACGTGGTCGAAGAAGCCGTCGTTCTCGTCGTACGTGATGAACAGGGCGGTACGGCTCCACACCTCGGGGTCGGAGGTGAGGGCGTCGAGCAGCCCCGCGATGTACCAGGCGCCGTAGTTGGAGGGGAAGTTGGAGTGCTCGCTGAACGCCTCGGGGGCCGCGACCCAGGAGATCTGCGGCAGCTTCCCGGCCTGTACGTCGGCGGCGATCGCGTCGAAGTAACCGCCGCCGGCCGACACGTCGGTGCCGGTGCGCGCCTTCTCGTACAGCGGGTCGCCGGGCTTGGCGTTGCGGTAGTTGTGGAAGTAGAGGAGCGAGTTGCAGCCGTAGTTGCCCCGGTAGGCGTCGTTGATCCAGCCCCAGTGGCCCGCCGCGTCCAGCCCGTCACCGATGTCCTGGTAGACCTTCCAGGAGATCCCGGCCTCCTCCAGCCGCTCGGGGTACGTCCGCCAGCCGTAGCCCTGCTCCTCGTTGCCGAGCACCGGGCCGCCGCCCGCCCCGTCGTTGCCGGTGTAACCGGACCAGAGGTAGTAGCGGTTGGGGTCGGTGGCCCCGATGAAGGAGCAGTGGTAGGCGTCGCAGATGGTGAAGCGGTCGGCGAGCGCGTAGTGGAAGGGGATGTCCTCACGGGTGAGGTAGGCCATGGTGGTGGGGGTCTTGGCCGGTATCCACCGGTCGTAACGGCCTCCGTTGTACGCCCGTTGGCCGCCCGGCCAGTCGTGGTTGAGGCCCTGGAGGAACTGCATGCCCAGGTCGTCGGCGGTCGGGTGGAACGGCAGCGTCACCTTGCCCGCCGCGTCGGCCTGGTGCCAGACGGGCTTTCCGCTCGGCAGGGTCACGGGCCGGGGGTCGCCGAAGCCGCGGACCCCTTTCATCGCCCCGAAGTAGTGGTCGAAGGAGCGGTTCTCCTGCATCAGTACGACGATGTGCTCGACATCCTCGATCGTCCCGGCGGCCCGGTGGGCGGGGATCGCGGCAGCGCGGTCGATGCTGCCCGACAGGGCGGTGAATCCCGCGGTCGCACCGGCGAGCTGGAGAAAGCGGCGCCGATTCATCTCACTCATGCGTGGGGCCTCTTGGAGTGGGGGGAACAGAAGCGAACAGAATGTTCCAAGAGAATCGAACAGAAAGGAAGAGGCCGTGACGGGCCGGTGAATGCGGAGGGTACGGCCCGTCAAGGGCGGTCATCGGCGGACCGGGGGTGGTCCTCCGCGGACCGGGTGAGCGGTCATCCGCAGGCCGGAAGGAGCGGTCGTCCGCGAGCCGAAAATGTTCGCCCGGATCAGGTCTGAACGGTTCGGCCGGGGGTAGACGGGTGCTGCGACAGTTGCGCGGGGCAGCTGTCCCGGCGGGGGACGGGTCATGGAACAGCTGATGGAGAGCCGCGGGACCGGGCAGGACCGGCCGGAGACCGGCAGCACGGGCGCCGTGCGGGACAGCGCCGCGTACGACATGGGTTCGGGCGAGATCGCCCGTGCCCGGGGCTTCGTACGGGAGTTCCTCGCCGACGCCCGCTCACTGCACGGTCTGCCCGTATCGGCGCGGGCGATGGATGTCGCGCAACTGGTGGTGAGCGAGCTGGCCACCAATGTCTGCAAGTACGCGCCGGGCCCGTGCCTGCTGGACCTGGAAGCGGACGAGGACCTGCTGACCATCACCATGTGGGACTCGGGCTCGGTGCTCCCCGCCGCCTCCCAGGCCGACCCCCGGCGGGCCGGGCAGCACGGTCTGGAGATCGTCCTCATGGTCTGCCGGAGCTTCGAGGTGCGCCGCGAGCCGGTGGGCAAGCGCGTCCGCGTGCAGATGTCGCTGCTCGACGATCCGCACGGCGATCCGGCCGGTCAGGTGTCCTGGTAGCACTCCGCAACTCTGGGAGGCTCGCTGCCCTGATAGCGCTCCGCGGCTCTGGGGGGGCGCCCCACTGCCCTGGCAGCGCTCCGCGGCTCCGGGTCGCTCACTGCCCTGGCAGCACTCCCACGGGTCACTCCCGCTCGCAACCGGCCTGGTCGGCGACCGCGTCGGTCAGGCCGGTCAGCAGGTCGGCGTCCGGACGGAGGTCGTCGCGGCCGGGACTCTCCTTCAGCCCGTAGAAGTGCCCGACCTGGACCAGCGTCGGCCTGCCCGCGCAGGTCAGCAGGGCGGACCGGTCCTTGTTGTCGGCGCGGTGCCGCTCGACCAGGGCGGGTTCCTGGGTGACGGTGAAGTGGACGAGGCTGTGCCGGTCCTCGTCCGAGGAGCCGAGAGCGCAGCTCCACAGGCGGAAGTCGCCCTCGGTGACGGCCTGGGTGAATCCGGCGGTGGCCGATGCCTTCAGCGGGGCGAAGCCCTTGATGCCGCACGCCCGGGTGGGGTCCATCGCCTCGTGCTCGAGCACGGGCGGGGCGGTCCCCGGCGAGGTCCTGGGGGCGGTGCCGGAGCAGCCCAGTGTCCCGGCCAGCCGGTCGGCGGCGGTGGTGAGGACGGCGGCCATCCGCTTCTGCAGGGCGCCGTTCCGCCAGGTCTCCTCCTGGTCGTTCGTCGCCTGGATCTGGAGATAGGGCGCGGACTTGGCCAGGGCGTCGGCGCAGTCGGTGGGCAGCAGGACCCCTGCGAACGTCCTGTTGACCCACCCGGGCGCACCGGGGATCGGGGCACGGACCGGGGACACGGCGGCGATCTCGTCGGCGGTGCCCCAGACGCTCTCGGCGGAGTGCAGGGATTCGATGGTCAGCGTGAACTCGTTGTCCACATCGCAGAAGGAGAGCAGGGTCTCTGCGGCGTCGTTCTCCCTGGACGTGTACCGCTCGCGCGGTTCCACGACGAGCGCGGAGACGTCGTCACGGGTGAGGCTGCCCCAGCAGAAGGAGGTCTGCGGGGCGGCCTCGTCGCCCCCGCGCAGGGACAGGGCGAGTGCGCCGCCGCCCACGAGGAGGGCGACGGCCGCCGCACCGGCGAGGAACTTCGTACGCGGGGTGCTCATCGGCGGCTTTCGGCGAGTCGGGTGGTGGTGGCGGTGACCTCTGTGGGGGTGTCCGTACAGAAACCCGGGCTTGGTCCCGGTTCCCAGGCCGCCGCGCACAAGGACTCGGAGACGGCGGCCGTGTAGCGGGCGGCGGCGAGCCAGTGGGCGGCGAAGCCGTCGGTGTCGGCGGGGAGGAGACGGCCGAAGAGATCGCGTTCGCGCCGGGCCGCCGAGGCGCGGAGGGCGGTGATCAGACCAGCCGCCGTGGGAAGGCCCGCGCGGCGCAGGCGGCGGGCCTCGGCGGAGACATCGCCGAGCAGGCCGAGGGCGGCACGACCCGCCGGGACGGCCTGTTCGACGCGGCGCTCCAGGAGATGGAGGGGTGACCCCGCGCCGGGGCCGCCGGGCAGCTGCGGGGCGGAGCGGACGGGGGCGCCCGGATCGGGGAGGTCGGCGCGGCGCAGGCGGTCGAAGCCGAGGTCGACCGTGGACTCCCCGGTGGGGTGCGAGCAGGCGAGCAGGGTCAGCCGGGGGTGCGGGGCGGGCACCAGGCGGCCGATGATCCGCAGCCGCGCCCCCGGCGCCGCGGCCAGGAGCATCAGGTTGTCGCGGTGGGCCAGCGCGGGGTCGTCATCGGCGACGGCGAGGCGGACGAGGACCCCGCCGTCGCACCGCGCGAGCAGACAGACGCCGCCCGACTCCCTTACCGCGCCCAGGATTTCGACGTCCAGGAAGAGCAGATCGCTGCCGCCGCCGTCCGGTTCCGCGTAGCGGGAGACGGACCGCAGGGCGCGGGCGGCCTGTTCGGCCGGTGGTGTCTCCCACAGCGCGGCGAGGGGCGGTTCCGTCCAGGCCGCGCCCCGGGCGGTGACGGCCTTGACGCCCTTCCCCGCACCCAGTCGGCCGTCCGGCGAGACCGTCGCCCCGGAGACCGCGAGGCCCGCCCGGCCCAGCTCGCGGTGGGTGAGGGCAGTGTCCCCGAGGCGCACGGTGCGGTCGGCCACGCCCAGGGCGCGCCCCACCCCGCCGGGTGCCACGTCGCCGACCGTGCAGAGCCGGCCGTCGGGGGCGGCGACCCAGGTGCGGGCGCCGCCGTGGCCCGAGTCGGTGACCACGGGTTCGGTGAACAGGCCGTACAGCCGGAGGGAGCCGTCCGGGCTGTACGGGCGGCGGGCACGGCCCCGTACGGCGGCCAGCTCCGCGCCGGTGGCCGTACCCACGCGGTGTGCGGTGCCCAGGAGTTCGGCCAGGGCGGTGACGAGGTCGGCGGTGCGGTAGGAGGGGTCCCCGGCGCGGGCCGCGCGCAGCAGGGTGACGACGGACAGCGCGGCGGACGCGCCGCGCGGCAGTTGCCGGAGCCGGGCGGTGTGCGCGGCGCGCAGCAGTGCCGCCTGGGCGACAGCACCGGCCCCGTCCACACCCGCCTCCAGCACGGCGGCACCCACCGACCAGAGGGCGGCGGCAGCCTCACGCTGGGCGGGGGTTGCCTCTTCGGGGGCTACCGGGGTGGGCGCGGGGGCTGCCAAGTCCGTCGCGAGGGTGAGGGCTGGTGCGGGGGCGGGTTCTCGGGGCGTGGCGGGGGTGGCTCCGAGGGTCGGGTCCGCCACGGAGCCGGGGTCGGAGGCCGCGTCGGAGCCGGGTCCGGGGGCCGCATCGGAGCCGGGGTCGGAGGCCGCGTCGGAGTCAGGTCCGGAGAGCGGGTCCGCCGCAGGGGCGGCGGAGGCGGCGGCAGCGCGGTGGACGCAGGCCGGGGCGAGGAGGCAGCCGCAGGTGATGGCGTCCACCGTGGCCACCACGCCGCCCGGAGCGTGGAGGCGCAGTTCGGTGTCGTCGTCGACCGCGATCGTCACCGTGTCCCCGTCTCGGTGCGCCGGGCGGGCGGAGAGCTTGGCGACCGCCGCGTCCAGCCGCTTGCGCAGCCGGGGTGAGAGGTCCTCCACCAGCGTGGCCGTGACCTCCGGCGCGACGGGTGGCAACTGGGCGGCGGTCATGCGGTCTTCTCCCCTATCCAGCGGGCGAGTTCGAGTGGGCTGAGGGCCGCCACGGGCATACCGGCGGCCACGAGCTGCCCGGCGACGCCCGTCGAATAGCGGGGCCGGCCTGCGTCGTCGAGGCTGGCGCACCCCAGGACATGGCAGCCGGTGGCGACCAGGGCCCGTACCTCGGACAGCAGTCCGCCGAGCGGGGCACCCTCCTCGAAGTCGCTGATGACGACGACAAGGGTGCGGCTGGGCACCGTGATCAGGCTGCGCGCGTGCCGCAGCCCGGCGGCGATGTGCGTGCCCCCGCCCACGCTCACCTCCAGGAGGAGGGAGAGGGGGTCGTGCACATGGCCGGTGAGGTCGACGACCTCTGTGGAGAAGGCCAGGAAGTGGGTGCTCAGGGTGGGCACCCCGGCCAGTACGGAGGCGGTCAGCGCGGACCAGATCGTCGATGCCTCCATGGACCCGGAGACGTCGGTGACCAGGATCAGACGCCAGTCGGCCGACCGGCGGGCGCGGCTGCGGAACACCGGCTTCTCGGGGACGACCTGGAGCGTGCCGTCCGCCGTGCGGCGGGCGGTGGCCAGATTGGCACGCAGCGTACGCGGCAGGTCCAGCCGTCCGCCCGGGCGGCGGGTGGGCCGGGCCAGCATGGTGCCGGTGAGGGCCGGCCGCAGCCGGGTGGCCAGCTGCCGGGTCAGCTCGTCGACCAGGCGGCGGACCAGCGGCCGGAGCGCCGCGAGGCGCGCCTCGGGGAGGCCACCGGCGTAGCGCAGGACCGTGCGGAGCAGCTCCACGGAGGGGGTGGCGGCGGCCGGGTCGAGTTCGGTGAGGACGTCCTGCCGCCCGGTCGCGGCAGCGGCGGCCAGGACTTCCTCGCGGACGCCGGGCCCGAAGAGCGCGGCGAGTTCCTCGGACCACTCGCGGACACCGGGGAACGGCGCTTCCCTGCCACCACGGCCCCGGCCGGACATGGGCAGCCCGCCACGGGAGCCCTCGCCGCGCCCGGCGCCGTAGAGCTCGTCCAGGGCAGTGGCCAGGCGGGCGGCCCCGGAGGGCAGTTGGTCGGGCCGCCGCCCGAGGACGAGCCGCCACCGGTCGGCGGGCGCGAGGGTCCGCACGGTGGCGGTGGCGGTCCCGAGGCCGGTGGGCGGGGCAGCGGTCCCGGTGGCGGCGTCGGTGCCGTTCCCGGAACTTGGCCCTGTGACGGTCCCGGTGATGGTGCCGGGGACGGCCTCGGAACCGGTCGCTGGGGCGGTTCCGGCGGTACGGGAGCGCGCCGGGTCGGCGGGAGCCGGGGTGGTGGTGTCGGTGCCGGGCTCGGGGCCGCTCGGCCGGACGGTCCCGGTGATGGTGGCGGGCTCGGAGCCGCTCGGCCCGGCGGTCCCGGTGATGGTGGCGGGCTCGGGGCCGCTCGGCCCGGCGGTCCCGGTGGTGGCGTCGGAGCTGGAGGCCGGGGTCGACGGCGGCGGCACGGGCGCGGAAGCGGCCGCAGGCCGAGGCACGGTGGTGAAGGCGGCCACAGGCGCGGAAGCGGTCGGCGGTGCGGGCGCGGTGGCGTGGGCCGAGGGCGCGTGTCCCTCGGTGTCCACAGGGGACGGCACCGGCAGGCCGAGGCGGGTCAGGAGATCGCGGGCCGCTAGGTCGGCGACCGCGCGGCGTGCCGACTCGACCGGGTCGTCGGCGTCGGCGATGTCCACCCGTTCGCCCAGGCGCTCCTCGACGGTGTCCAGCAGCCGGTCCCGGGCGGCCGGGCTCAGGGTGTCGAAGCCCCCGCGCAGGGCGGGCAGCCGGGCCAGGAACGCGGCGTCCTCCAGCTCGACGACCCGGTGCAGCAACGGGTCCAGGGCGGCGACGCCGACGGTCAGGAGCGGGCCCGCCGCCGTCAGGACGCCGGTGAGGCGGGCGGTGAGAGCGGCCCGGGAGGAACCGTCCACCGCCGCGTCCACCCAGGAGGCGACACGTACTCCGAAGGTCTCGGCCCGCTCGTGACCCGTGAGCACCCGGACGGCTCCGGCGGCCGCGGCGATCAGCGGGGTGCCGTCAGCGGCCAGCCGGGCGAGGGCGTCGGCGAGCCGGATACCGCCCACCCGGTCCGCGCGCTGCGCCAGTTCGAGCAGCGCCCGGGCGTCCTCGGGCTCCTCGGAACCGGTGAGGCCGTCGACCTGACGGACCGCCGCCGAGGTCAGGAGCTCCACCGCGTGCGCGATGCGGGTGGGGAGGGGCGCGAGGGCGTCCGGGGACGCCTTGGAAGGCGATGGGGCACTGGGCGCTCCCAGGCCGGGCAGGTGGCCTGCGGCGACACGGTCCAGGAGGTCGAGCCCGGCGAGGAGTTCGGGGAGGGTCCCGCTCGCGGGGAGTACGGCCGCCAGCTCCGTCAGGCGCTCGTCGGCCAGGGCCGGGAGCCCGCACGTCACGGCCTCCGTGAGGCCGCGTACGACCTGTGCGGCCGTCGGTCCGCCCTCGGCGCGTTCGGTGGCGTGCCGCCCGCGCAGCACACCTTCGGCCGCCTGGGCCGGGGTGACGCCACGGGCTCCGGCAGCCGTGAGCATCGCGGCCGTGGCCGGGGTCCACCGCACCTGCCAGCGTGTGGTGAGCCCTTCCGAGCCCGCCGCGCCGGTCACCTCCTGCTCCTGCGCGTAGGGGATGCCGCACACCGTCAGCCGTCGCAGCAGCAGTTCGCGGCGCCCGTCCAGGGCGGAGCGGGCCGGGTCGAGCCGGAGGTCGCGCGGGGCCTTCTCGTGCGCGTCCGCCGGGCCGGGCAGGGACAGCACCTCGGTCTCGGCCTCCACCGCGGGGCCGAGACCGCTGCGCGGGGCGGCGGGCGCGGGGCGTCCGGTACGGGTGCCGACGAGGACGCGTTCGAGCGCGTGGGCGACGGCGCGGCCCGTGCCGTAGGTCTCGCCCCGGCCGAGCACCGTCTGCACGGCCTCGAGGAGTTCGCCTCGGCCGGGGGCGGGCAGGTCGCGCAGCCGGGCCAGGTCTCCGGCGACCCGGACGACCTCCCGGCCGTCCGCCGGGCCGTAGGGATGGCCCTGTCCGCGCAGGTCGGCGCAGACGCGGACGGCGGTGCGGATCAGCGCCTCGTGGAGGGCCGCCGGGTCCCCGGCGGCGTCCAGGACGGTGTGCTGCCACTCCGGGTCCCGGATACCGGCCGGGTAGCCGGAACGGGAGTCGAGCAGGGGGTAGGTGTACGGAATCAGGGAGACGGTGCAGGTCTCCGCCCGCGTCGCACCCGCCTCCGTCGCCCCCGTGCCCGTCGCACCCACCTCCGTCGCACCCGCGCCGGGCTCACGCGCGGGAGCGTTCGGTGCGTCTGCGGGGGTGAGGGAGACGCCTACGGAGGCAGCCGCTGCGTCCACCGGGGTGCTGGGTGTGTCCGGTGCCCCTGCTGCGGAGGCATCGGGGGCGCCTGCGGGGGCGTTCGGTGCGTCCGACGGTCCCGCCGGGACCTTGGGTGCATCCGGTACATCCAGCACATCCGGTGCATCCGCCAAGGCGCTCGGGGCGTCCGGTGCATCCTCCGGAGCCTGGGCCGCGTCCGGCGCATCCACTGCGGGGGCCGTGGCCGCCCCGGCGGCGTACGGCAGCAGTGCCGGGGTGTGGAAGGCGCCCACCACCACGGCGGGCCGCTGCCCGTTCGCCAGGGCCTCGGCGATGTGCTCGCGCATGCATGCCTCGCGCACCAGGTCGGTGCCGTCCACACCGCGCCGCGCCTCGGCCTCGTGCCGCAGCGCCCAGCCGGTGAGCAGGGCGGCGCGGCGGAGCGCCTCGGGTGGGGAACCGGGGGCGGGCGCCTCCACCAGGCGGTCCCACAGGTCGTCGCCGTCACGGCCGGTGAGCCGGGACCGGAGGGCGGCGGACAGCCCGTGGCCCTCCCCCGGTACGGGCGCGGAGTCCTCCCCCGGTACGGGTATGGAGTCGGCGCCCGGCGCGGGGGCGGGCGCGTCCGGGCCGCCCCGTGCCCAGGCCCGGTCGGCGAGCGGGAGATCGCAGGCCACGGCCGGGACCCCGTTCCGGGCCGCCCAGCGCAGGGCGGCCAGTTCGGGCGAGAAGTCCGCGAACGGGTAGAAGGCGGGCCCCTGTTCGCCGCCCGCTCCCGGGCCACCGGCGGGTACGGCGGCCAGCGCCACCGGGGCCCGGGTCTCCTCGTGGGCGAGCCAGCCCAGCCACGGCTGGAACTCGGCGGGCAGCTCGACGAGAAGGACGTCGGGCGCCGCCGCGTCCAGCAGGGCCGGGACGGCGGCGGCGAGGGAGGGCGCGTGGTGGCGTACCCCGATCAGGAACGGCAGCCCGGGCCCGTCCGCCGCGAGCGCCGCCACCGCGGCCTCCGGGGTGGCGGGCCGGGCCACCGACCCCTGCGGTGGAACAGCGGCCGACGCCTCGGCGACCGGCTGGCGCGTCGTCACGGCGGCCCGGCGCGTCGTCTCGGCAACCGGTCGCGTCGGCCCGGAGGCCCGCCGCGTCGGCCCGTCGGGACGCCGCGGCGTCCCGACGACAGCCGTCCGGCCGTCCGGTGCAGCCTCCCGCTCCGCGATGGCGCCCGTCTGCTCCTCGGAGTCGGCCGTCAGCCGCTCCGGGACGGTCACCCGCGACTCGGGAGCGGTGGCCGCCTTCTCGGAAGCGGCCACCCTCTCCTCAGCTGCGCCCGTCCACTTCTCCGGGGCGGCCCCCCGCCGCTCCGGCGTGGTCGCCCGTTCCTCGGACGTGGTCGACTCGCTCATCCGTCAGTTCTCCAGCACCGCGCGCAGGTCCCACAGGGCACGCCAGGTGGCCGACCCCTGCTCGGCGCGCCTGCGCACCGGGCCGTCCCAGTACCCCAGCAGCCGTGCGGCGTCGGCCGGGTCGTCCTTGCGGACGACGCCGAGCAGATGGCCGGGCAGGAGGGAGAGCACATCCCGGTCCCCGGGGAAGTAGGCGGCGGCCAGGCCGAGGGAGCCCGCGACGGAGACCGCCTCCGCCGTGCTCATCACCGTGGAGGGGCGTTCCACCTCCCAGCCCTCCGTGGAGCGGCCCCCGCGCAGGTCCCGGAAGGCCGTGACCAGCGCTTCGAGGACCGCGTCGTCCACCTGGTAGGCGGCGCCCGCGCGTTCCACGGCGGCGCGCGACTGGCGGCGGACGAGGGCGGTCTCGGCGTCCACGTCCCCGATCGGGCCGACCGTCTCGAAGTTGAAGCGCCGCTTCAGCGCGGCGGACATCTCCGAGACGCCCCGGTCCCGCAGGTTGGCGGTGGCGATGAGGGTGAAGCCGGGGGACGCGTGCACCTGGGCGCCCTCGCTGCCCGCGAGTTCGGGGACCGCGATCCGCCGTTCGGACAGCAGGGAGACCAGGGCGTCCTGGACCTCGGGCAGGCAGCGGGTGACCTCCTCGACGCGGGCGACCGCTCCCCGGGTCATGGCCGTGAGCACCGGGGAGGGCACGAGCGCCTGCTCGGTGGGGCCCTGGGCGAGCAGCAGCGCGTAGTTCCAGCCGTACTTGAGCTGGTCCTCGGTGGTGCCCGCGGTGCCCTGCACGGTGAGCGCGCTGGTGCCACAGACGGCCGCCGACAGCAGCTCGGAGAGCATCGACTTGGCGGTGCCGGGCTCGCCCACGAGGAGGAGTCCGCGCTCCCCTGCGAGGGTGACCACGCACCGTTCGACCAGGGCGCGTTCGCCGACGAACTTCTGCTCGATCACCAGGCGGCGCGGCACCCCGGCGTCGGGGCGGGCGCCCTTCGGCAGGCTCAGCGCCTCCCCCGCGCTGCCCGTCACAAAGGTGACGACGGCGCGCGGGGTGAGCCGCCAGCCGGGCGGGCGGGGGCCGGTGTCGTGGGCGGCGAGGAAGGCCAGTTCGGTGGCGTACCGGTCCTCGGGCGGGGTGACCTGACGGTGCTCCCGGCCGGGCGCCGCCGCCTGGTCGGGGACACCGGCCGCGGCGGTGCCGCCCGTGTCGCTGCTGGTGGGGGTGGTGATGTCGCTCGTCATCGGCGGCGGCCCTTCCGGGTGGTGCGGGTGTCCAGTTCTTCGAAGGCGGGGGCGTCGCCGCCGCGCACCCGGGCCCAGGCGGCTGCGAACAGCGCGGGCACGGGGAGGTGGGGCACGGTGCGGACGCCGCCGGTCACCGGGTACAGACCTTCCTTCCAGGTCTCCAGCGGCAGCGCGGGGGCGTTGCGCTCCATCCAGCCGCAGGGCAGGAACAGGGTGCGGCCGGCGCGGGAGCGCTTCGCCTCCAGGACGAGGTCGGTGGCGGCGAGTTCCGCCCTGGCCTTCTTGACGCGGGCAGGCTTCCACTCCGTCCAGCGGACGCAGTTGCGGTCCGTCGGGTCGGGCAGGGTGAGCAGCATCAGATACAGGGCTGCGGCGTCCGCGCTGAGGCCGAGGGTCCCGGCGGCCTCCGCCACCAGGTCCGGCACCGCGCGGGTCGGGTCCTGCGCCGGGTGGTAGGGGGAGCCGCCGGAATGCGGGGAGCCTTCGGAGGGCGTGCCCCCGGAAGGCGTCCTGCCGTCGGCGCCCCGAGAGCCCTCCGGGAGGCCCGCCGAGACGAGCGCCTCGATCTCATCGCCGAGCAGGGCACGCAGGGCGAAGAGGTCGCTGTTGGCCTGGACGGAGGCCGTGCCCTCGACGAGGCCGAAGGCCGGGTCGTCGGGGCCCGTCAGACCGGCCGGGCGGATCAGCAGCTTCTCGTTGTTGCCGTAACCGGGCCCGAGGAGCAGCGCCGCACCGGCCCTGACCAGTCCGTCCGCGCCCGCCCCGCCGGACTCGGGGAGCCCGAGGGCGGCGCGGATCGGGACGCCGATCGGTTGGCCCGCTTCCGTCCAGTCCAGACCGAGGTCCAGGACCAGCGCCGGGTCGGTGAGGCGGTTGCGCAGGGCCGCGAGCCCGGTGGGCAGGTGGGCCCGCAGGGGGTGCCCGTACGGCAGGGTGTAGGCGAGGGTCCGCAGCGCGGTCAGGGCGGAGGCGACCGCACCCCGTGCGCCGACCCGGCGCAGGCCCGGGCGGCCGGTCCCGTCCGGGACGTCGGTGCCGTGGGTGAGCCAGCTCCGGGAGCCCGCGTTGAGGACCAGGTCGACGGCGCCGGGCGTGGTGCCCGACAGGTCGAGGTCCAGCTCCTCGGGAACGCGGACGAGGGAGGACAGGCGCTCCCGCCAGACCTCGGTGGCGGCAGCGACGTCCGGACCCTTGGTCCACAGTTCGGCCGGGTCCACGGGCAGCAACGCCCTGAGCAGGGCGTGCCGTTCGTCCCTCGGCAGGGCGTCCAGCCTGGCCTGGGCGGCCTCGAAGGCCCGGGTCTTCGTGCCGAGCAGGGCGAGCACATCGGCGCCGGGCTCCTGGACGGCGGCCGACAGCAGGGCGACGGCCTGGAGCGGTCCGATCCCGGTGGCGGTGTGGAACGCCTCGGCGGCCTCCGGGCGCCAGGGCGCGGGGCCCTGTTCCCGCAGGAGGGCGGTGAGCCGGGTCAGCCGGTCACGGGCGATGCCCTGGCGGTGGATGTGTTCACGGTCCAGGGTGAAGCCGGGGACGGGTCCGAAGGCGCCGGTCGGGTCGTGGTCGACGGCCAGCCAGCAGGAGACTTCGTCAAGAGTGTTCCGGCTGTGTTCGGCGATGATCACGACGGTACGGGTGCCCTTGCGCAGCACCTGGCCGAGGCGGTGCACGGCCTCCCGGCGTCCCTGTCCGGGCGTGCCGCTGTACGGCTCGACGAGCTGCACCTGCCGGACGGTGCCCGCCGGGTCGGCCAGCGGACCGGCGGCGAGGGTGTCCAGCAGCACCAGGAGCCCGGCGCGGTGCTCGGCGGAGACGGCGGGCGAGGTGGCCCGGTAGGCGAGCTCGGGCAGCGTGTCGAGGAGGGAGAGCCAGGACAGGGAGCCGCCGGGCACGGTGCACTCGTCCCGCTGCCAGCCGTCCACGGGAGTGAAGGGAACCTTGGAGGGGACGGGCGGGCCGAACGCCGGTTCACCGCCCAGGACATGGTTGACGGCGAGGATCTGCCGGATGGTGATCCACCGGGGCCCGCCTCCCCACCAGCCGCCGTAGATGCGCTCGGAGCCGAAGGCGGTGGCTTCCCGCAGGGTTGTGTCGTCGGCGTGCTCGGGCGCGTGGTCGAAGAACATGCCCTGGGTGCGCGCGGTGTTCCGGGGGGTGGCGGGCTGGGCGGGCTGGGGCGGCTCCACGTACCGTACGGCCGCGACGGCGCGGTCCACCGCGTTGCGGACGAGGCCGGTGACCCCGGCGAGGAGCCGTACGTCGGTCACCTCGGGCAGGACCCGGGCGACGGCCTCCTGGCTCAGCTCCCGCGACGAGGGGCCGGTGTACTCCTGGACGGCCCGGAACGCTTCCAGGTGCCGGGTGACGGCGGCGGCGACTTCCTTGATCAGCTCCTCCGCCCGGGAATCGGTCAGGGTCCGCAGGGCCCCGGAGCCGCGCTCGTCCCTCGGGCGCAGGGCGTGCCAGTAGGCGACGGGCGGCACATAAGGGGTGCCCGCCGCGTCGTTGCGGCCGGAGGAATCCGGGGTGACGGACCACAGGTGGCCGCCGGTGCCGTCGGTGTCCGCCGGGCGGGCTTCGACGGAGCGGTGGTGCAGGGCCAGGACCGGCCGCGATCCGCCGGGCAGGGCGAGGGCGCCGAGGGGCACCGGGGCGCAGTCGGCGCAGAGCGGGTACGGCAGGGTCACCGTGCGGCCGTCGGGGGTCCCGGCGACGATCCGGTGGCCGTCGGCGGGGGCGGCGGTGCCGGGCTCGGTGACCGTACGGCGGACCCAGCGGCCCAGGACCGTGCCGTCCGTGCCGAACGGGGTGGTCTCCAGGCCGGGCTGGAGGGGCAGCACCTGGCAGTGCTCGGTGAGCAGCCGGGTGCCGTCCTGGACGCCGGAGCGGAGGAAGGCGGGCAGGGAGGCGCGGCCGTGGGTGCCGGTGGCGGGGTCGTACTCCAGCCATACGCGCTCACGGCCCTGGTGTCCGTCGCGCCAGTGGCCGGTGCCGTCGGAGATGACGGCGCGCTGCGGCGGGAGGGAGGTGTCGCCCGCGTGCAGGGCCTTGCCGCCGGTGGCACGGCCGCCGCCGGGCAGCGGCAGGCAGACCTCGTCGGAGGCGCCGGAGTGGCCCCAGCGGGGGATCTGCTCGCCACCGACGGTGAAGACCTCGGCGGGGCGGTTCGACCAGTAGCCGCGCTGCTTGCCGTCCTCCCACCACAGGACGAGCAGCTCGCCGTCGACGTAGCGGAAGGCGAAGGTCCGCCAGTGGTCGAGGGTGGCGGGGGCCCGCAGGGTGTGGCGCAGCAGGACGCCCTCGGGGCCGACGACGACGGCGCGTTCGAGGGTGTTCAGGATCAGCGCGGGCCAGGCGCCGGTGACGCCGACGCTCTCCGAGCGGCGGTGGCGGTTGCCCGCGGAGGCGGAGGCGGCGGCCACCTCCGCGGCGAGTTCGGCGTAGGTCTCGTCCAGGGCGGGCCAGCCCAGTTCGTCGAGGATGCCGGTACGCAGGGTGGCGGCGAGCAGGGGCACCACATCGTGGTCCTTGAGGAGCCGCACGGCCTCCGGGGCGGCCTCGGCGACCACGGCGCGGAACCCCGAGAGCTTGTTGAGGGTGGACTGCAGTCCGGGGAGCCCCTTGGCGGCTGTGTACTCCTCGGCGCGGGCGGTCAGCCACTCGCGCAAGATGCCGGAGAGCACCGGGTGCGCCGCCAGCTTCGCCATACCGGCGTCGCTCACCCGCTGGCCGCGTCCGCTGCCGAGCTCGCCGACGGTACGGCTCAGCAGGGCGCGGAAGGCGGGGTGTCCGGCGAGGGCGGCGAGGTCCCGTGCGCCGGGGGCGGTGTCGGTGAGCCAGGGGCCGAGGGCGAAGCCCGGGGACTGCCGGGTGCCCGGGTCCTCGTCGTCCGGCTCGGCGACGGGGATGCCGGAGGCGAGGCAGAGGTCGAGGATGTCCAGGTCGGCGGTGCGCTGCCAGCGGCCCTGGAACAGTTCGACGGGGCGTCCGTCGGCGCGCAGCCGGTCCGCCGCTCGGGCGACCAGGGCGAGGGTCTCCGGGCTGCGGCCCGCGGTGCCCCGGTAGCGCTTGCGGTGTGCCTCCCAGCGTCCGAGCCAGTCCGCCGGAGAGACGGCCGCCCCGTCCGCACCGGAGGCGCCGGAAGCACCGGGGGCGCCGGGGGCGCCAGGGGCGCCGAGGTCACTGGAGCTGCCGGAGGCGTCGGAGCTGCCGTACGCGTCGCCGGAAAGGACGGTGAGCAGTTCCTCGGCGCCGGACTCGGCCAGCAGCGCGAGCCAGCCGCGCTCGCCCTCCTCGTCCCGGCCGCCGTTCTCGGTGAAGGTCTCCGGGAAGAAGCCGAGGAGCCGGGCGCGTACGGCCGGGTCCCGGTGGGCGAGGGCGACGACGGCGGGGCGGTAGGCCGTCCAGAAGGAGGCGGGCGCGCGGACGATTCCCGGGGAGCCGATCAGGTCGGCCACCAGCTCGCGTTCGGCGCTCTCGCGGTTCAGCCCGGCGGCCTTGACCAGGGCACGTACGTCCTGGGGCAGCGCCGCGTAGGGCGGCATGCCCGCGGCGCAGCGCTCGACCAGCAGACGGCGGAACTGCGCCCAGGCGCCCGCCGGGTCGAGCCGGGCCACCAGGTCCCGTACGTACTGCCGCAGCGCCTTGACGGTCAGCGCGCCGGCGAAGGCGAACTCCAGGAAGACGGCCCGCTGCCGGTCCTCGTCCACGACGAGGCCGTGGACCCGCTCGGCCTCGCGGGCCTTGCCGAAGAAGGAGGCCGCGTAGGTGGTGTTCTCGGCCTGGAGGAAGAGGCGGGCGACCTGCTCGTAATAGGTGGGGAGGAAGTGGGGCACGGCCCGGCCGAGCCGGGTGCCCAGGGCGTCGAAGCCCTCCTTGGCGGCACCGGCGCGGGTCCTGGCCTGGCGGCCCAGCCGCTCGATGTCCTTGACGAGGGCCAGGGCGTGGTGCCCGTTGGCCGGGTCGTTGACCAGGGCCCAGGCGGGGAAGCCCAGCGTCTCGCGGCGGACCTGGCCCACGACCGGGGCCTCGGCGGTCCGGGAGAGCCCGAGGAACTCCAGGGCCAGGTCCTCGGCCTCGCCGAGGGTGCCGGGCACGAGGCGGACCACGGGGCGGTCGCCGAGGGCGGGGTGCGTGTAGGTGCGCGCGGTCAGCGCGTCGGCGTCGTCCCGGTCGGTGGTGCCGGCCGGGAGGACGGCGCCCGCGTCCAGCAGAGCGGCGGCGCGGGCCTCGGCGGCGGGGGTTCCGGTGGTACGGCCGCGGGCCTGGGCGGGCAGTGCCGCCGTGCCGGTGTTCACGTCACTGTTCACGTTGTCGCTCGCGTCGGTGTTCGTCGTCGTGGTGCTCATGCCGCCCGCTCCTCGTCCGCCACGTCGCGGCCGGCGTGGAGCGCCGCCGCCATGCGCATGCCCTCGGACCACGCGACGGGGCCGACCTCGGCGGCCGTCAGCGCGCGCCCCGAGGGGTCGGTCCAGCCCAGGGGGCCCGTCTCGGTGCCGTACTCGCCGTATCCGTCGTGCTCGCCGATCCAGATGCGGGCCTCGACGGTGGCACCGTCCTCGACGACCGGGCAGACCGCGTAGCCGCCGCGCGACCGGTAGCCGAGCTGGGTGACGCGGCCGTGCAGGAACCGCATTTCCTTGAAGACGCCTCCGGCGTAGGTGTCCACGGAGACGGTGTCCGGGGCGAGGCCGGGCGGGCGGCGCCACACCTCGCGGAACAGCTGCTCGACCTGCTGGCTCACCCCCAGCTCGACCGCGAACTCCCGCAGCTCGTCCAGGTCGTCGAGGAGGACGGGGTGCGGAACGCTCACCACGTCCGGGGTGATGCGGACCGTGTCACCGTCCAGGTCCACGAGGCCGAGGCCACGGTCGGGGTCGACATCGCGCAGGAACCCGGCGACGCCGCCGTCCACGCCGGTCACCACCACGTCCCGCAGGGCCGCCTGCCACGCCGGGTCGGGCCAGACCCGGGCGAGGACGGCGGTGGGGACGGGCAGCGAGCGCACCATCCACTGCTCCACGTCGGTCAGGCACCGGCGTTCGTGCCGCTCCAGCCACTCGGTGAGCTGCCGGAGACCGACGACCGCCGGGTCGTCCTTCAGTTTGGCCGGGACGGACTTCAGCCGTCGGCCCTTCCCGTTGCGGCAGACCACCTTGCCCGCCTCCAAGGCGACTTCGTAGTCGCCCGCCGGTACCCACCCCATGCGCTGTTCTCCCCGTGCTCCGTACGGCGCCGCCGGGCGGCGGCACGCTGATGAGACCCGCCGATGGCAACGCACCGTGACGAGTGAAAGAGACTCTAGGCGCCCCCACTGACAATGAGGCCGGGCCCCTCCGCTTTCCCGTACGACCGGGCGCCCGGGGAGGGTCACCGCCTCACACAGCGCGCTGCCGAACCCGCCCCGATGCCGCCCCGTCGGCACAGCCGCTGCTCACAGGCCGAGAAACGCCAGCCCCCCAGCCGGTCTCCCACGGGTCCCCAGGATCGCCGCCCTGGCGGTGAGGATCGCTCTGGCAGCCACACCCCGTGGATGGCAATCCGTCGGCGCACCGCCGACGGAGTCACCACTCCGGTCGCGGCGCCCCTGCCCCTGCCCCTGCCCCTGCCCCTGCCCCTGCGAACGAAAGCGACGGCCGAGGAGTCCGACAGGCACAAGGCGATGGAGGAACGCCGTACCTGAACCACCCAGGACCACGGACCGACCACCGGCATGGAGGCCAGATCAGATGACGGCCGGATCGGATGACGGCCAGATCCGCACCGACGCCCCGATCGCCGGGCCGACGGGGAAGTCGGGTGGGAAGCGCAGCACTTCCCGATCGCCGCAGCCACGGTACGGCAGAGCAACTCCCCTTCTCCTGGCGTCGGGTGGGGCCGTTCTTCCCAAAGAGTGCAACATAAGGGTAGGCTCACCTAAGTTGATCATTTCGGGGTGGAGAAGATCGTGACAGAATCGCGCCCTGCGCCCCGGGCCCTCCTGGAGGTTCGGCCAACTCGGCAGCGGCTGAGTGGAGTTGGAGGCCAGCGTCGCTGGGCCGGACTTCTCGTGCTGCTGGGAGTGGTGGCGCTGGCCGTGCTGCTCTCCATAGCCCTGGGGTCCAAGCCGCTCACCCCGGGCCAGGTCTGGCACGGCCTGTGGAGCCCGGAGGGCCTGGAGGCGGACATCATCGTCCGGGATCTGCGCCTGCCGCGCACCTGGCTCGGGCTCGTGGCCGGTGCCGCGTTGGGGGTGGCCGGCGCGCTGATGCAAGGTCACACCCGGAACCCCATCGCCGATCCGGTGGTTCTGGGCATCAGTGCGGGAGCCGGGACCTGTGTGGTCGTCGCCGTGTTCCTGCTCGGCGTCTCCGGCCTCCACGGCTACGTGTGGTTCGGATTCGCCGGTGCCGCCGCGGCCGGCCTGCTCGTCCACACGGTGGGGCGGCTCGCCCGGGGCGGCGCGACTCCGGTCACCCTGGCACTGGCGGGCGCCGCGGCCCATGCCCTCTTCACGGCACTCACCGCGGGGATCGTACTGATCGACCGGCAGGCCCTGGGGGTCTACCGGTTCTGGACGGTCGGCACGGTCTCCGGTCGGCCGGTGGAACTCGTCGTACAGATGATCCCCTTCGTCGCGGCGGGCCTGGTGCTGGCCGCCGCGAACGCCGGCGGGCTCAACGCCCTGTCGCTGGGCGAGGACGTGGCCCGGTCGCTGGGCCTGCGGGTGGGGCTGACCCGGGTGGTCGGCATCACCGCCATCACCGTACTGACCGGCACCGCGGTCGCCGTCTGCGGTCCGATCGGTTTCGCCGGTCTGGTCGCCACCCACATCGCCCGGTACTTCACCGGGCCCGACTACCGTTGGATTCTCGTCTACTCGGGGCTCCTCGGCGCCTCCCTCGTGGTGCTCGCCGACACCCTCGGCCGTCTCGTCGCCCGCCCAGGGGAGCTTCAGGTCGGCATCATGCTCGCGCTGATCGGCGCCCCCGTCTTCATCCACCTGGTGAGCCGCCGGAAGCCGGTGACGCCTTGACCCTCCCCATCACACCCGGACCGCACTCCCCGGCACCCGGGGAGCCCGTCGTCGGCGCCGAGCGGAACGGCCCCGGTCGCCTCCACCGGCCGACCGTTCCCGGCCGCAGGCCCCTGCGCGTCGGCCCGTTCTCCGCCGGCTGGCGCCCCCGGCAGATCCTGGTGCCGCTGCTGATCGCCGCGGCGCTCGCCTCGGCCGTGGTCGTGAGCACCGCCCGTGGCAGCAGCTCCCTCTCCGCCTGGGAGGTGGCCCTGCGGCTGCTGGGCGGGGGCACGCCCGATCATGACTTCGTCATCTTCGAACTACGCCTGCCACGCACCCTGATCGGCGCCCTGATCGGCGGCGCGCTCGGACTGGCGGGAGCGATCGTCCAAGGAATCGCACGCAATCCCCTGGCCAGCCCCGACGTCCTCGGGATCACCAGCGGGGCCGGGGTCGGCGCCGTCACCGTGATCGTCCTGGGCGGTTCCTACGGCAGCGTCAGCGACCCGCTGGCCGACATCGGCGTTCCCGCCGCCGCCGTGGTCGGCGCTCTGGCCGCCGCCCTGGCCGTCTACCTGCTCTCGGTGCGGCGGGGAATCTCCGGCTACCGGGTGCTGCTGGTCGGCATCGGCGTGAACGCGGTCCTCGGCAGCGCGCTTTCCTGGCTGCTGGTGAAGGCCGACATCACGGAGGTCGGCCGGGCGCTGGTCTGGCTCAACGGCAGCCTCGACCAGGGCATTGGCTGGTCCACCGTCCGCACCACTTTCCTGGTGCTGGCCGTTCTGGCGCCCATCGCCCTGGTCCTCTCCTTCACCTTCGGGGCTCTCGCCTACGACGAGGACACCGCGCGGGGCCTCGGGGTGCGCATGACCGCGGCCCGAGCCGCCCTGCTGCTCATCGCCGTGCTTCTCACCGCCACCGCGACCGCGGCGGCCGGGCCGGTGGCCTTCGTCGCTCTGGCCGCACCGCAGATGGCCCTGCGGCTGGCCCGCACCGGCACGCCGCCGCTGCTCGCCTCCTGCCTGCTGGGGGCGGCCGTCACGGTGTGGGCCGATGTGCTGGGCCGTACCGCCTTCGGTGATCTGCAGCTGCCGGTCGGTGTCGTGACGGCGGCCCTCGGCGCTCCCTATCTGCTCTACCTGCTCGTTCGCAGCGGAAAGGCACGTACCCCATGACCGGGACCATCAAGCTGGGCGAGGCGGCGGAGGTGCCCGCGCCGCAGGGGCGGAAAGCGGCCGGAGCGCACCCCGCTCCCGTACGGCTGCGAGCGCGGGGGCTCACCCTGGGCTATGGGCAGCACCCGGTGATCGAGGGGCTCGACCTGGAGATCCCCCACGGTTCGTTCACCGCGGTCGTCGGCCCCAACGGCTGCGGCAAATCCACTCTGCTCCGGGCCTTCGGGCGGCTGATCAAACCACGCGCCGGCGAGGTGCTGCTGGACGGTACCCCGATACACCGGATGCCGACCCGTCAGGTCGCGCACCTGGTCGGCCTGTTGCCGCAGTCCCCCGTCGCCCCCGAAGGCATCAGCGTCGCCGACCTGGTCGCCCGGGGCCGGCATCCCCATCAGAACTGGTACCGGCGCTGGACCAGCGACGACGAGGCGGCCGTGGCTCGTGCGATGCGAGCCACCGGCATCTACGAGCTGGCGGAACGGAACCTGGACGAACTCTCGGGCGGGCAACGGCAACGCGCCTGGATCGCCATGGCGCTCGCCCAGGACACCGAGCTGCTGCTGCTGGACGAACCGACCAACCACCTCGACCTCGCGCACCAGGTGGAGGTTCTGGACCTGGTGCGGACGCTGCACCGGGACATCGGGCGCACCGTGGTGCTGGTGCTCCACGATCTGACGCTGGCGGCCCGCTACGCGGACCGCCTGGTGGCACTGAAGGAGGGGAGCGTCGTGGCGCAGGGTGCGCCACGGGACGTCCTCACCGAGGGGATGCTCGCAGAGGTCTTCGGGTTGCGCGCCCGGGTCCGGCACGACGAGGAGACCGGTTCCCCTCTGGTGATCCCGCTCAGCCGCTGTGCGGAGGAAAGCGGCTGACGGGACGGCGTACGGGCTGGGGCTGCGGCGACGGGCAGGCCGCGCGGTCTGCGCTCCGCGGGGCACGCGGCCTCTGCTACCCGGGGGCGGGCGGCACCGCTTCCGTGCGGTTCACGAGCCCGCACGCCAGACCGACGCGGCACGGGGCCCACTCCCGCCGGTGGGACGGAGTGGGCCTCGTACGGGCTCCTTCAGTGCGGCGCGCCGCCTCAGCCGGCGTCGGTGTCGGCCGAGGGCGTCCGAACGGGCTGTCCGATCCGGGGCAGCGGCTGTCCGTCGCGGACCCTTACGTACAGCGCGATGTGACGGTGGCGCACCTTCACCTCGCCCAGCAGCGAGGCTCCGTTGTTCTCGATCATCTTGCGGGAGGCGGAGTTGGCCGCGTCGGGTTCGAACACCACGGCGTCACAGGCGGGGTCCCGCTCCAGGAACTCCTCGGTGATGTCCCCGATGATTCGTGAACCCAGCCCCTGGCCCGTGTCGGCCAGGTCCGCGATCGCCAGGTGGACGCTCAGGTCGTGCGGCCGGGCCTGGTAATGGTGACCGACGATGTCCTGGGCCATCCGGTAGAACTCCATGTAGGCGATGGGGCGGCCGTGCCGCTCCACGACGACGGGCCGTGAGTAGCCGGTGCGCAGCTGGGCCCTGATATGGGCGTCCCAGCGCTCCAGCGGCCAGTCGTACTCCCAGCCCTTGGCGGTGTGCGGCCGGTTCATCCACTCGCAGATCATCTCGATGTCGCCGTTGTCCGTGCGGGCCTCACGGAAGTGCAGTTCACCTCGGTGGAAGCCGGTGGGCGGCGGCGGGACCGCAAGCCAGGAGGCAGGAAGCCCGTCAGGGGTGTAGCGGGGCAGTACAGGGGCGGTGGCATTCACGGGAATGGCTCCATGGGGAGTGCGGATGTCCGGGTGCGGGGCTCCTGCACGGGACGTTCACGCCTGCCGGTCCGTCGGCCGCGCTCCGTCCACCCTGCGGTACGTGGCACGGGCGGAGCCCGGGCCACGCGGGGCAACCACTCGGGACGGGGCCGGACGTCGCGAGGCGGCTGCCGCGGATTCTTCAGTAAGGCGGGAGGCGGAAACAAGTCCGCTCCAGTGAGGCGCAGATCACGTACGACCGGTTTCCGGGGGTCGACACCCCGGCAGGAGCGCCGGGAGGCGCCACGCCCCATGGCCTCACAGGGGCACCTGTAGTGGGACATTCACACACAGCGACTGATCAACTTAGGTAAGGCTTGCCAAAGTAACGATCAGTCGGCTAGCGTCCCGAATCAGCCAACTCGACCAATGCAAATGACAGTTGGCAGGGGATTCACGTGCTCCTGCACCACGTCGTCCCCGGCACGGCCCTGTGAGCGCCCGTGCCATTCCGCACGGAGGGTCGGCCGGACCCCAGTCCGTGATGTCAGGTGCCGCCCCGGACGCGCGATCACAGCGCTGACGGAGAAGCAGACGCCCCCGTCCGCCCCGCGCGGCCACCAACCTGTGCCAGAAAGGGTGTTCTCCACGTGCGATCGCACATCCTCGGACGAATAGAACTCGATGAGCGCCGGCTCGCCCCGGACCTTGCCTATCTCGCCTCCGTTCCCCGCGGGGAGGAGGGCTACGACGAATTCAGCAACGGGTACTGGAAGAACCTCCCGCTGTGGAACGCCAGCGGTGACGCCCAGGACGACCTGTACCGGGACACGTCCGAGCCCGCCCAGCTCACCGAGCACGGCAAAAGGACCGGCTACCTGCGGGAGTTGGTGGAGAGCATCTTCGACACCGACCGGATCACCATGGTCCGCACCCGCAACCTGGTGGACGCGGTGGTGATCCCCCACCGGGACTTCGTCGAGCTGGAGCGGGACGCGGACCAGTACTTCCGGGTCCTGATGTTCCTGGAACCCAACTCCGCCGCACTGCACTCCGAGGACGACGCCGTGCTCAACATGCGCCCCGGGGAGATCTGGTTCCTGGACGCCGGGGCGGTGCACGCCGCCGCCAACTTCTCGGGAGACAGCAGACAGATGCTCTGCGTCGACTTCGCCTTCGACGGTCCGTACGAGGAGGCTGACATCTTCCGCGACAAGTCCTACCACCAGCCCGGCGGCGAGCCTCGGATCATCGAACGCCCCCAGCTCCCCGCCGAGCGCCGGGAGGCGATCCTGAAGCTCGGTGAGGTCGTGGACCGCTCCAACTTCAAGGAGTTCCTCTTCCTCCTCTCCAAGGTGCACTTCCGCTACGACGTGCCCGCCGAGGAGACCTACAGCTGGCTCCGCTCGATCGCCGAGTCCTCCGGGGACGACCTGCTCGTACGCAACGCCCTGGAGCTGCGGGACTACGCCATCGGCGCCCGCACGCTGAGCGAACGCTTCTCGCTGAACTCCTGGTCCTGAGGGACACGGGCCGTCATGGGGCGCGATCAGGCGCCCCATGACGGCCCTCGGAGCGACGGAGCACACAGCCGGGACGGGACACCCCCTGCCGGGGAGAGAGCGATGAGGAGAGGCACACGATGGGCCCGACGGACACCGCTGCGGCGGAACGCGACCGCAGACGCAGGCTGGCGGCGCTGCGCAAGCGCATGGCCGAGAGCGGCGGCGCGGCAGGAGGAGGAGCGGAGCCCGCACCGGTCGCCTTCGCACCCGGGGCCGAGACTCCGGCGAGCCCCGCACAGCAACGGCTGTGGCTCCAGCACGCCGCGGACGCCACCGGTGCCGCCCTCAACGTGGGCACCGCCCTCACCCTGCGCGGGCCCATCGGCATCCCCGCCCTGACCGCCGCCGCCCGCGCGGTCGCCGGTCACCACGAGATCCTGCGGACCCGCTACACCCTGAGCGCCACGGGCGAACTGCTGGCCGTCCCCGACCTGTCGGCCGAGACGCTGCCGGTGACCGTCACCGACGCCCGGGGCGGCGACCTCGACGCGCTGATCGCCGCCGAACTGCGCACCCCCTTCGACCTGGAGGCCGAGCACCCGGTACGCCTGACCCTGTACGCCGAAGGCCCCGAGCACCACACTCTGTTGCTGGTCGCCCACCACATCGCCTGGGACGACGCCTGCTGGGCGATCTTCTTCGACGACCTCGCCGCCGCCTACCGGGGACACTCCCTCGCCCCGGCGGTCCGCTACGCGGAGGCCGCCCACGCCATGCGGCTGGAGCACTCGGCGGCGCTGCCCGCCCTCCAGCGGTACTGGACGAAGGCCCTGGCGGGCGCGGACCCGGCCACCGGGCTCGGCAGTGTGGTGGCCCAGGACCACACAGGTGTCTGCCGCTTCCACGAGGAATCCCTCGACCCGGCCTTGTCCGGGGCGGTCGAGGCACTCGCCCGACAGCACTCCACCACCCCCTTCGTGGTCCTGCTCACCGCCTTCGCCGCCGGGCTGCGCCACCACACGGGCAACGACCGGGCCGTGATCGGGACCCCGGTGACGCAGCGGGACAGCGAGCTCTGCGCCCGGTCCCTCGGCTACTTCGGCAACGTCGTGCTGCTGCCCCTCTCCGTCCCCGCCGACCACGGCCTGGGCAGCCTCACGGAGCGCACCGGACAGACCGTCACCGACGCCCTTCAGCACCAGGACCTCCCCTACAGCGAGGCGGTACGGCTGCTGGGTGCCTCCGGACGGGCCCGGCCCATCGAGGTCAGCTTCGGCATCGAGGACGCCGGAGTCCATCTGGCACTGCCCGGTGTGGCGGTCGAGGCCCGGGCGGCACGGGGCGGAATCGGGCAGGTCCCCCTGTCCGTGATGGCCCGACGCACCCCGGACGGCCGCTGGGTCCTGCGCTTCGAATACCTTGAGGACGCCTTCCCCGACGGCCGGATCAACTCCTTCGCACGGACCGCCCTCCGGGTCCTGCGAGCGGCCCTGCGGGCCCCCGGTACCTCCCTGGCCGAACTCCCGCTGGTCACCGAGAAGGAACGCGAGCTGCTTCTGGGCCAGGGGAGCTCCCCGGCGTTCATCGGACCCTGGCGCTCCGCGACGGACCGGATCGAGGCGCAGGCCGCCGCACGGCCGGACGCGGTCGCGGTGCGCGCAGCCGGGTCCACGCTGACGTACCGGGAGCTCAACGACCGCGCGGCAGCCGTCGGCCGCTGGATCGCCGCCCGGGGCATCGGCCCCGAGGACCTGGTGGCCTGCGCACTGGGACGTACCGCGGACAGCGCCGTGGTCGCGCTCGGGGTCCTGAAGTCCGGCGCGGCCCTGCTGCCCCTCGACGTCGCACATCCCGCCGGCCGTCTGGCGCGCCTGCTGGCCGAGGCGGCCCCCCGGCACCTGTTCACCAGCGCCGCCACCGACGACCGGGTACCCGCGGGCGCCGTACCGCGGACCGTCGTCGACTCCCCCGCCTGGCACACCGAGCTGGAACAGTTCTCGGGCCCGGGCGAGCTGAGAGACCGCGACCGGGTGCGCCCGCTGCGTCCGCAGAACCTGGCGTACGTCATCTACACCTCGGGGTCGACCGGCGCGCCCAAGGGAGTGGGCACCACCCACGCCGCCCTCGGCGACCATCTGGAGTGGCTGACCGGCCACTTCCGGAGCACCCATGACGAAGGTGAGAGAGTCCGCTGGCTCCAGCTGGCCTCGCCCGCCTTCGACGTCTCCCTCGGTGAGCTGCTGGGCCCGCTGTGCGTCGGCGGCGAAGTCCTGGTGCCCCGGGCCGGTGCCGAGGGCGACCTCGACCTGCTCCTCGCTGAGGTGGACGCTCTGCGGGCCACCGTCGTCCACGCCGTACCGTCCTTCCTGAACTATCTCGCGGCGGCAGCGCCGCAGAGGCCACTGACCTCACTGCGCTGGCTGCCGGTCGGCGGCGAGGCCCTGCCCGGAGAACTGGCCGACCGGGTACGCGCCCGGTTCGGCAACGGCGGCAGGCTCACTCTCGGCAACTACTACGGCCCCACGGAGACCACCCAGTCCGTCACCGGCTACCGGGTCGAGAGCCCGCAGGGACACCGCACGGTTCCCATCGGGCGGCCCAAGTGGGGGAACACCGCGCTGCTCCTGGACTCCGCGCTCGGTCTCACCCCACCGGGCGAGACGGGAGAGCTCTACCTGGAGGGCAGCTCGCTGGCCCGGGGCTACCTGGGCCGCCCGGCGCTCACCGCCGAACGCTTCGTGCCCAGCCCGCTCACCCCCGGGCAGCGGCTCTACCGCACCGGGGACCTGGCGCGCTTCGGCGCGGACGGTGAACTGGAGTTCGTCGGCCGGGCGGACGACCAGGTCAAGATCCGCGGCTTCCGGGTGGAGCCGGGCGAGATCGAGGTGGCGCTGCGCGCCCAGGACGGCGTGGAGCAAGCCGTCGTCGTCGCCCGTGAACAGGCGGAGACCGGGACCGGGCTGGTGGCCTACCTCACCCCGGCGGAGGGCCGGGACATCGACCTGCCGGCCCTGCGTGCCCGGCTGACCGCCGCGCTCCCCGCCCATATGGTGCCCGGTTCCTTCGTCGTCCTGGAGAAGCTGCCGCTGACCCCGGCCGGCAAGACCGACCGACGCGCGCTGCCCGAGGCCCCGCCGGAGGAGACCGCCGCCTTCCGCCCCCTCGACAACGTCCTGGAGCGCGAGATCGCCGCGCTCTTCGCCGAACTCCTCGCGCCGGCCGGGGAACCGGCCGCCGAGCCGGCGGAGTCCGACGCGCCGACGGTCGGCGGACGCCGCGTCGGCTCCGACACCTCCTTCTTCGAACTGGGCGGCCACTCGCTGCTGCTCACCCGCCTGCTGTCGCGGCTCCGCCACAGGTACGGCACCGTCGTCGCCGTACGGGACGCCTTCACCCACTCCACCCCCGCGGGGCTCGCCCGGCTGGTCCGCGACGGCGCCACGGACGACCGGGCCCGCGACTCCGCCCCGCCGGCCGCCCGCAACCGCCCGGAGACCGTTCCGCTGTCCTTCGCCCAGCAGCGCATCTGGTTCGTGGACAGGATCGAGACGGACAGCACCACGTACAACGTGCCCATCGCTCTGGATCTGGCCGGCCCGCTCGACACCGACGCCCTGCGGGGCGCTCTCGGTGATCTGCTGCTGCGCCACGAGAGCCTGCGCACCGTCTTCCCCGACCACGAAGGGGTCGGCCGCCAGGAGGTCCTGGACGACCACCGCGTCGAACTGCCGGTGACCGGGACGGAGCCCGAGAACCTTGAGTCCGCCCTCGCCGGGGCCGCCGCGCATCCTTTCGACCTCACCCGCGAACGGCCGCTGCGCGCCACGCTGTTCCGCGTGTCCGAGCAGCACCATGTGCTCTCCCTGCTGCTCCACCACATCGTGTGCGACGAGGTGTCGGCGAGCCTGCTCGTCGACGACCTCACCCGCGCGTACGCCGCCCGGCTGGACGGCGCCGGCCAGGGCGGCGCCCAGGTGCTGCCCTCGCTGCCCGTCCAGTACGCCGACTACGCGCTGTGGCAGCGGGAGCGGCTGGACGCGGCGGACGGATCGGCCGGCCCTCTGACGGAGTTCTGGCGCGGCTACCTGGCCGATCTGCCGCAGGACACCGCCATGGCCACGGACCGCCCCCGCCCGGTCCGGCCCGACCCGGCCGGCGGCGTCGTCCCCTTCTCCTTCGACGCCGACGTCCGCCGAGGCGTCGAACGGCTCGCAGAGGCAACGGGGGCGACGCCGTTCATCGTGCTCCAGGCGGCCGTCGCCACCCTGCTGTGCAAGCTCGGCGCCGGCGACGACGTACCGCTCGGCACCCCCGTCGCCAACCGGCCCGACGAGGCGGTGACCGAAGCGGTCGGGCTCTTCGTCAACCTGCTGGTCGTACGCAACGACCTCACCGGGAACCCGACCCTGGACGAGATCGTGCGCCGCGCCAGGGCCCGCGCCGTGGACGCCTACCACCACGCGGAGCTGCCCTTCGAGCGCATGGTCGAAGCCGCCGGGGCCGAGCGTTCGCTGAGCGTCAACCCGCTCTTCCAGGTACTGGTCCAGCTGCGGGACGAGGAGAACCTCCTCCGGGAAGCCGGCGGACTGCGCTGGCGTTCGCTGCCGCAGCACACCACTACGGCCAAGTACGACCTCTCCGTCAACTTCGAGCCCGACGGACGGTCCGGCGGCTGGGGCGGGGAGCTCATCTACCGGCGCGACCTCTACGACGAGGCCACCGTGCGGCAGCTGGCCGACCGCCTCGGCCTGGTGCTGCGCACCATGGGCACGGAGCCCGGCCGTCGGCTGCACACCCTGGAACTGGTCACCGAGGCGGAGCGGCGGCTGATCCTGGACGAATGGAGCCGCGGGCCCGAAGCGGCCCCCGACCGCGCCGAGACCCTGCCCGAGCTCATCGAGCGGTCCAGGGCCGCGCTCGGCCTGCCCGGCCGTGCGGAGCGGACCGCTGTGGAGTGCGCGGGCCGCACCATCGACTACGCCGAACTCCACCGGCGCAGCGACCGGCTCGCCCGGCTGCTGCTGGCGCGCGGCGCGGGGCCGGACCGCTTCGTGGCCATCGCCGTACCCCGCTCCATCGACATGGTGGTCGCGCTGCTCGCGGTGGTGAAGACCGGAGCCGCGTACCTGCCGCTGGACCTGCGGCTCCCGGCCGAGCGGCTGGAGTACATGATCGGCGACGCAGCCCCCGTCGCCGTGCTCACCCGCTCCGACGCCCTGGCCGGCCTGCCCGGCACCTCCGCGACCCCGCTGATCCCGCTGATCCCGCTGGACGGCGCCGAGGCGGTGGCCGAACTCGCCGCGCAGCCCGACGAACGGCTGCCTGAGGAGGTGTCCCGCCGGGCCCGGGGGGAGAACATCTCCTACTTCCTCTACACCTCCGGGTCCACCGGGGTTCCCAAGGGGGTGATCGGCACCCAGCGGGCCTACGCCGCCCGGCTGGCCTGGCAGCCGGTGCACTACCCCGTCCCGGAGCCCGACGTCCGGCTCTGCCAGGGCTGGCTGAGCTTCCACGACGGGGGCTGCGAGATCCTCGCCGGCCTGATCGCGGGGGCCCGTCTCATCGTCGCCGACGAGGCCGAGGCCCGCGACGTGGGCAGTCTGGCCGGCCTGATCGAGAACAACCCGATCGGGCAGGTCACCGCGGTTCCCACCGCCATCAACGCGCTGATCGGTGTCTCACCGGAGGCGGTTCGCTCGGTGCCCCGCTGGATCAGCAGCGGCGAGCCCATGACCGAGGCCCTGCTGCGACGGCTGCGGGCCGCCGCACCGGACGCGGAGATCGTCAACAACTACGGTGCCACCGAGCTGAGCGGCGGCGTCGTACGGGGGCCGATGCACCGTCACGGACTGCACCTGGGCACCCCCGTGGCCGGCGCCCGGGTGCTGGTCCTGGACCGTCACCTCAACCTCTGCCCGCCCGGGGTGCCCGGCGAGGTGTACGCCGCGGGCCACCAGCCGGCCCGCGGCTACTGGAAGCGCCCCGGCCTCTCCGCCGCCCGCTTCCTGCCCGACCCCTACGCCGACACCCCCGGCGCCCTGCTGTACCGCACCGGGGACCGGGCCCGCTGGAGCCGGGACGGCCGGCTGCTCTTCGAGGGCCGCACCGACCACCAGGTGAAGGTGCGCGGCATCAGGCTGGAGCTCGGTGAGATCGAGGCCGTCATGCGGATGGCGCCCGAGGTGGCGCTGGCCGCCGCCCGCACCCACCTGGAGAACGACTCCACTCTGCTGGCCGGGTACGTCACCCTGGCCGACCCGGGCTCCGACCGGGACGCGGCACTCGCTTCCGTCCGCGAGCACCTGGCGAGGGAACTGCCCCTCTACCTGCATCCGTCGGTGCTCACCGTGCTGGACGCCATGCCGCTGACCGGTTCCGGCAAGCTGAACCGGCCCGCTCTGCCCCTGCCCGACCCGCGCACCTCCGGCACCCGGCAGCCCCCACGCGGCGCCACCGAGGAGGCCGTCGCCGCGCTCTTCAGCGATGTTCTCGGCACGGCGGACATCGGGCGGGAGGACGGATTCTTCGCCCTCGGCGGGGACAGCATCATCTCCGTCCAACTCGCCAGCCGGGCCCGTGCCAAGGGGCTGCGGGTCACCGCGCAGATGGTCTTCGAGAACCCCACCGTCGCCGAACTGGCCGAGGCGTGCGAGCGCGCCGCCGAGGACGACACCCCCGACCGTGGAACCGCCCCAGGCACACCGGCCGCCGACACCGAGGTCTCCGGCCTCGACAAGGACACCCTCCAGGCGCTGCTCGGCAGCTGGAAGCGAGCCTGACATGGCCGCCGCGACACCCCCTGACACCCACACACCCCCGCCTCCGGCGGGACCATACGGAAGCTGGAGCAGCAAGCCCATGGAGTCGCTCTCCCTTCAGGACGCCGAACGGCGCTTCGGCGCCGGGAGACCCGAGACGCGGGGGCTGATCTGCGTCGTCGGTGCGGGCCCCAAGGCGCTGGCCACCGCGGCCAAGAGCCAGGTGCTCAGAGAGCTGGGCGTGGACGCGCCCCGGGTGCTGGTCGTCGAACCCTACGACGTCGGTGCCAACTGGACGGCCGTCGGCGGCCGTACCAACGGCCGCCCCCGGCTGTCCACCAGCCCGGAGAAGGACCTGGGGTTCCCCTACGCCTCCCGGGGACACGGGGCGGAGATCGACGCCGCGGTCAACACGCGGATGCAGGAGTTCTCCTGGACGGCGTTCCTGGTGTCCTCCGGCCGCTACGCGGCCTGGGTCGACGCCGGACGCCCCAGCCCGCGCCACGTGGACTGGGCCGCCTATCTGCGGTGGGCCGCCGAGAACATCGACTTCCCCCTGGTCAGCGGCTGGGTGCGGGGGCTGGAGACCTCCGGCGGCCAGTGGGAGGTCACGGTCGAGGGCAGTGCCGGAGGGTCTGCCGTCCTGTGGGCCGACCGCGTCATGATCAGCGGCCCGGGCCCGCACGACGGCCGGCTGGCGAGCGACGCGGTGTGCAGCATCGAGGAGTTCTGGCGGCTCGGTCTGGACACCACTCTGGTCGACCCCAGCGTCGCCGTGGTCGGCGGCGGAGAGACCGCCGCCGCCGTCGTCGAGGACCTGATCCGCCAGCACTCGGGGCGGACCACCGTGATCAGCCCGTACCCCGTTGTCTTCAGCCGTGGTGAGGGCTTCTTCGAGAACGCCCTCTACTCCAGCCCCGAACGCTGGCGCGAACTGCCGGAGCGGGACCGGCGCGAGGTCATCGCCCGGACCGACCGGGGGGTGTACTCGCCCCGCGCCATCGAGGCGATCGCGACCGAGGCGGCGGTGCTGTACCAGCAGGGCACCGTCACCGCCGTGCGCCGTGCCGGCGCCCAGGTGGAACTGACGCTGCACAACCCGGGCCGGGCCGAGCACACGTGCCGGTTCGACGTGGTCATCGACGCCACCGGGGCCCGGCCCGACTGGTTCCTGGACCTGCTGGGGAACCGGGCCCGCGCCGCCCTCGCGGCCGTCGTCGGCGACGGACCGGAGACCGCGGAAGCCCTGGAGCGGCTCATCCGCGTGGACCTCTCCGTCGACGGCCTGCTGCCCAAGCTGCTGCTGCCCACCCTCGCCGCCTACGCGCAGGGCCCCGGGTTCGCCAACCTGAGCTCCCTGGGGCTGCTGTCGGATCGCGTCCTGGCGGCGGACCGGAGCACTCCCGCGCCCACCGCACGGCCGCAGATCTCCCTGCCGGAGGGCGGCAAGCCGGTATGACACAGACCGAACAGGCGACCTCGCCGCAGGGCCGCCAGGACATCGCCGTCGTCGGCCTCGCCTGCCGGGTGCCGGGCGCCGACACCCCCGACGAGCTGTGGCGCCTGCTGGCCGGGGGCCACCGCCCCGACGGCCGCGCGCCCGAAGGCCGCTTCGCGACTGCGGAGGTACCGGCCGATGTACGCGCACGGGTCGCACAGGGCTCCTACCACCCGGACGCCGGGCGCTTCGACGCCCGTCTCTTCCACATGTCCGACCGGGAATCCGCCGCCATCGACCCCCACCAGAGGTGGACCCTGGAGCTGGCCTGGGCCGCGCTGGAGGACGCCGGCCAGGACCCCTCGGCACCGCGCGAGCACGGCCTCGGCGTCTTCGTCGGCTCCATGGGCGCCGACTGGGCGATGGAGCACGCCGCACGCCGCCGCGGCGCCGTCGGACCGGGCACCCTGGCCGCCACCGCGCCCTCGATGATCGCCGCCCGCGTCTCCCACGCCTTCAAGCTGCACGGCCCCAGCGTCGTCGTCGACACCGGGCAGTCCTCCGCACTGGTCGCGGTCCACCATGCCGCGCAGGCCATCCGGGCGGGCGACTGCGCCGGAGCGCTGGTGACCGCCGTCAACCTCAACCTCTCCACCGAGAACGCCGCCGCCACCGCCTCGTTCGGGGGCCAGTCGCCCTCCGGCCGCGCCACCCTCTTCGAGGACGACGCCGACGGATACGTACGCGGCGAGGGCGGTGCGGCCGTCCTGCTCCGCCCCCTCGCCGACGCGCTGCGCGACGGTGACCGGGTGCACGCCGTGCTCCGGGGCAGCGCCGTCACCCACGACGGCTCCGGCACTCCGCTGGTGCCGGACGCCCGGGCGCACGCCCGGACCATCCTGCGGGCCTGCGCCGCCGCGGGGGCCGCCCCGGGGGACGTCGGCTTCGTCGAACTCCACGGCACCGGTACCCCGGTCGGCGATCAGGCCGAGGCCGACGCCCTCGGCCAGGTCTTCGCCCGCCCCGGCGGCACCGGACCCGCTGTCGGCTCGGTCAAGACCACCGTGGGCCATCTGGAGGGCGCGGCCGGACTCCTCGGCCTGGTCAAGGCCGTGCTGGTGGTCGCCCGGGGAACGGTGCCGGGCACGGCCGGGCACCGGGGCGGTGCCCTGGCCCGCCGCCTCGCCGACGGCGGCATCACCGTGCCCGCGTCCTCCGTGCCGTTGCCGCCGGGAGCCCTCGCCGGTGTCAGCTCGCTGGGGATGGGCGGCACCAACTGCCATGTGGTGCTCGCCCCGCCACCGGTGCCCGCGGTCCTCTCCTCCGGGGCGGCGGCGCCCGCCCCGGAGGCCGTCCCCGTGACCCTGTCCGCGGCCTCCCCCGATTCACTGCGCGCCACCGCGGCCGCCCTGCGCGACTGGGCCGAGGCGCGGGGGGAGCTGCTGGACCGTCCCGGAGCCCTGGCCTCCGTGGCCCGTACCCTCACCACGCGACGCGCCCGGCTGTCCGAGCGCGCCTCCTTCACCGCACGCTCGGCCGCCGAACTCACCGGCCGCCTCGACCGGATCGCGCGGGGCACCCCCGGGCGGTCCGTGCACAGGGGCGCCGGGGCTCGTACCCGTACGGCCTTCCTCTTTCCCGGGCAGGGCGCCCAGCGGCCCGGCATGGGCGGCGGACTGCTCGAACTGCCCGGCTACGCGGCACGGTTCGACGCCGTGGCGGCCCATGCCGACCCGCTGCTCGGCGTTCCGCTGCGCGAGCTGATCCGGGTCCGCGACGGGGCACCGGAGGACCACCCGCTGCACGACACCCGCTACACCCAGATCGCCCTGTTCGCCCACGGGGTGGCGCTCAACGGATACGCCGAGGACCTCGGTGTCCGGGCCGACGCCCTGGGCGGCCACTCGGTCGGGGAGCTGATCGCCGCCCATGTCGCGGGCGTCCTCGACCTGGCCGACGCCGTACGGCTGGTGGTCGCGCGCGGTGCCGCCATGGCCGGGGCCGAGCCCGTCGGCGCGATGGTCTCCGTACGAGCGGAGGAGAGCCAGGTGCGGGAGACGCTCGCCGCCCTCGGCTCCGAGGTGGAGATCGCCGCTCTCAACGGGCCCGCCTCCACGGTCGTCTCCGGGGACCGTGGTCCCGTGCTCGCCTGCGAGGAGGCTCTTCGCGCCCGTGGGTACCGCACCCGGCGTCTTCCCGTCAGCCACGCCTTCCACTCCCGGCACATGGAACCGGTGCTGGAGGAGTTCCGCGCGACCGCCGCCGCGGTCACCTACCGCAGCCCGGCACGTCCGGTGCTGTCCAACCTGAGCGGGCGGTTCGCCTCGGGCGGGGACCTGGTCACCGCCGACTACTGGGTACGGCACATCCGCCACACCGTCCGCTTCGGCGACGGCCTCGCCACGCTGCGGGCCGACGGCATCGGGCTCTGCCTGGAACTCGGTCCCACCCGGACGCTGACCCCCTTGGTGAGAGCCGCGGAGGAGGACGGCGCCGACATGGCCGCCGCCTCCTTCGGCCACGAGGAGGGCTCCGAGTACGCCGCCTTCCTGGACGCGCTCACGCTCGCCGGGTCCCACGGCCACACCGTACGGTGGCATGCCCTGCCGGGTATGGGCTCCCCCGGCTGGACCCCCCTGCCCACGTACCGCTTCACCGGAGGCGACCACGGCTCCGGCGGGCGGACCACGGACGCGCCCCGCCCGCCGGGGACATCCGCCGGAGCCGCCGGGCCGACGGACGGGGCGCCGCGGGACCCGCTGGCCCTGGTGCGTACGGTGATCGCCGAGGTACTGGACATCGCCGACATCCACACCCGGTCGGCCGACACACCGCTCGCCGACCTGGGGGCGACCTCGCTGGGCGGCCTGGAGCTGCGTGCCGAACTGGCCTCGCGCACCGGCCTGAACCTGGCCGCGTCGCTCGTCTACGACCACCCCACCCCCCGGGCGCTGGCCGAGCACATCGCCGCCCGTCTCGGGCAGGGCCACGGCGAACCGCCTCGCCCCCCGGCCCCCGTACGACCGGTGCGGCGCTCCACCGGCTCGGAGCAGGCGTCCGATCCGGTGGTCATCGCCGCGACGGCCTGCCGCTATCCCGGCGCGGTGTCCTCCCCCGAGGAACTGTGGCGACTGGCGTCCTCGGGGCCGTACGCCGTCGGGGCCTTCCCCGACGACCGGGGGGAGCACTGGTCCGACGAGCGGATACAGGTGCGAGCCGGCGGCTTCCTGACCGACGTGGCCGGCTTCGACGCCCCCTTCTTCGGCATCTCGCCGCGCGAGGCCCGCGCCATGGACCCGCAGCAGCGCATCATGCTCGAGCTGTGCTGGGAGTCGCTGGAACGTGCCGGGATCGACCCCCACTCCCTGCGCGGCACCGAGACGGCGGTGTTCCTCGGAGCGATGGCGGGCGACTACGCGCAGGCCGCGTACGAGGCCGGTGACGAACTGGGCGGACACGGGCTGACCGGCACCTCCGGCGCCGTCCTCTCCGGGCGTGTCGCCTACCACCTGGGCCTGACCGGACCGGCGCTGACCGTCGACACCGCCTGCTCCTCCTCTCTGGTCGCCCTGCATCTCGCGGTCCGCTCGCTGCTGCAGGAGGAGTGCTCCATCGCTCTGGCCGGCGGGGTCACGGTGATGTCCACGCCCAGGATGTACCGGGATTTCCAGCGGCTCGGCGGACTGTCCGCCGACGGCCGCTGCCGCCCCTTCTCCGCGGATGCCGACGGCACGGTGTGGAGCGAGGGTGCCGGTGTGGTGGTGGTGACCCGCCGCTCCGAGGCGCGCCGCCGGGGCCTGCCCGTACTGGCCGTCGTCGCGGGCAGTGCCGTCAACCAGGACGGCGCCAGCAACGGCTTGACGGCACCCAGCGGTACCGCGCAGCGGCGGGTCATCGAGCGCGCGCTGGCCGATGCCGGCCTGCGCCCCTCGGACATCGACGCCGTGGAGGCGCACGGAACGGGGACCGTGCTGGGCGACGCCGTGGAAGCGCAGGCCCTGTTCGACAGCTACGGCGCGCACCGGGCAGACCCGGACCGCGCTCCGGCGGCCGGCCCGGGGCCCCTCCTCATCGGCTCCTTGAAGGCACTGACCGGCCACACCCAGGCGGCCGCCGGAATCGGCGGGGTCATCACGGTCGTCGAGGCACTGCGCCACGCCGAACTCCCGGCGACCCTGCGCGGGATCGAGCCGACGCCCAAGGTGGACTGGCCGTCCGACACCGTACGGGTGCTCACCGAGCCGGTCCCGTGGCCGCGGGGCGGCCGGACCCGGCGGGCCGCGGTCTCCTCCTTCGGCATGAGCGGCACCAACGCCCACCTCATCCTCGAAGAACCCGGCCCGGACCCGGCCGCGGACCGGAGTCCGGGGCTCCGGCCGGAATCCCCTTCGCCCCGGGCTCCCCTGCCGTTCGTCGTCTCCGCCGCCTCCCGGGAGGCGCTCGAAACCCAGCTGGGCAGACTGGGCGGGGCGCTGGCCGAGCCGGGCACGGAGCTGTCGGAGGCCGCTCGCACCCTTGCCACCCGCCGGGCCGCGCTCCCGCACCGGGCCGCCGTCGTCGCGCACGACCGCGCCGGACTGCTCGCCGGCCTGGAGGCGGCGCGGACCCGGGCACCGCTGGAGGGTGTGGCACGTGGCGTCGCGCACGGCGAGTACGCCGTGGCCTTCGTCTACCCCGGCCAGGGCTCCCAGTGGCCGGGTATGGGCAGGCGGTTGCTGCGGGAGAGCCCGGTCTTCGCCCGCGAAGTGGACCGCTGCGCGGACGCCTTCGCTCCCCACGTGGGGTTCTCCGTCACCCGTCTGCTCGCCGGGGAGGAGCCGGCCGCTGTCGCGAACTCCCTGGAGGGCGTCCAGGTGGCGCTGTTCACGATGATGGCCGCGCTCACCGCGCTGTGGCGGAACGGCGGAGTGGAGCCGGACCTGGTGCTGGGCCACTCCCAGGGGGAGGTGGCGGCGGCCTACGCGGCCGGTGCTCTGTCCCTTCAGGACGCGGCCGCCGTGGTCGCCACCCGGGCGCGGTCGCTCTCCTCCCTGGCGGGTACGGGCGCCATGGCCGTGCTCGGCCTGGACGAGGACGCGACCCGGCGGCTGCTGGCCGAGCGCGGTGACGGCTCCGTGGAGGTCGCCGTCTGCAACGGTCCGGGCAGCACCGTGGTCTCCGGGCCGTCACAAGCCGTCGCCGAACTGGCCGACCACTGCGGGCGCTCGGGAATCCGCACCGTCACGGTCGCCGTCGACTACGCCTCCCACTCCGCAATGGTGGAGCCGGTGGCCCGCACGCTGACCGACCGGCTCGCCGGAATCGTGCCGCGCCCGGCCCGCACCCCCTTCTTCTCCACCACCCGGGCCGAGTGGCTCACCGGCACCGAGGTGGACGCGGGGTACTGGTACGAGAACCTGCGCGGCACCGTCCGGTTCGCGGATGCGGTGGCCGCCGTCAGCGGCAGCCGCCCCACCGCGTTCGTCGAGGTCAGCCCGCACGAGGTGCTCACCGCGCCGATCACCGCGGTGCTGGACGGTCTCGGGGAGCGGCCCGCACCCGTCGTCGGCAGCCTCCGCCGTGACGAGGGCGGCTACCGCGACTTCCTCGCCCGGCTCGGCCATGCCTGGGCCGAGGGCGTCCCGGTCCGCTGGGCCGACGCGTCGCCCGGAGGGCCGGAACCCCGTCCGCAGGACGGCACGGGGACCGGCAGGGCCGCCGAACTGCCGCCCACGCCCTTCCGGCACCAGCGGTACTGGACCCGGACGGACGCCCCCGTCCGCCCGCTCCGGCCGGGCCCTCCGCCACCGCCCGCCGCCGGGACCGCCCACGGCCCGGAGACGGCCCCGGTGGACGCAGAGGCAGCCGTACTGGCCCGGATCACCGAGGTGCTCCAGCTCCCCGTCGGCCGGGCGGCCGAGGAGGGAGACCGGTCCTTCCGGGACCTGGGGCTGGACTCGCTGACCACGGTCGATCTGCGTCGCCGCATCCGGGATTCGCTCGGTGTTCCGGTGCCGATCGATGTCTTCCGGACGCACGACACCCCGCGACGGCTCGCCCGCTGGGTGCGGGACCACCTGACCACCACCGAGGAGGAGCGGCGCGATGCCTGAGACAGCACCACGATGGACCGAACTGACCGCGGCCGACGCCGCGTTCACCGAGGAGCAGCTCCCCGGCCTGCTCGACCGGCTGGCCGGGTACCCGCTGGCCGAGCTGGAATCGGCCGGCAGCCCGGTCCTGTCCCTGTTCCGCGAGGCGGGCGGTCCCGGGCTGCTGATCCCGGCCCGCCACGGTGGCCTGGGCCTGGACTGCGGCGGGGCGCTGCGGGTGCAGTCCGCGCTCGCGACCCGCTCCCCCTCGCTCGGTGTGGGCACGATGATGCACCACCTGGCGGTGGTCTCCTTCGTGGAGTACCTGCGCGTCCATGTGGGTGACGACGCGCCGCAGTGGTCGCTGCTGGCCGCCGTCGCCCGCGACCGCCGTCTGCTCGCCTCGGCCTCCTCCGAGGCCCGCCGGGGCGACGACGCCCTCGTGCCGCGGACCACCGCCACCGCCGTCGCGGGAGGGGAGGAGTTCCTGCTGAGCGGCGCCAAGAAGCCCTGCAGCCTGGCCCGTTCCATGGACATCCTCACCACCAGTGTCCGGGTGTGCTCCGAGGACGAGCGGAACGGTACGGTCGCCCTGGCGGTGATCCCCGCCGGCCTGGACGGAATCCAGGTGCGGCCGTTCTGGAACAGCCCCGTGCTGGCCGCAGCCGAGAGCGAGGAGATCGTCCTCGACGACGTGCGGGTGCCCGCCGTGATGCTGCTGCCGGGAGGACACCCCGAGCGCGGCATGGACGAGCTCCAGACCCGGGCCTGGATCTGGTTCGAGATCCTCGCCTGCGGCACCTACCTGGGCACCGCCCAGGCGCTGTTCGACCGGGCCGCGCACGCCTCGCGGACCGATCGCCGGGCGCTGGGGGAGGCCGCGGCCGATCTGTACGCCTGCCGGGCCGCCTGCGCCGCCGCGGCCGAGACCTTCGACACGGGCGCCTCCGCCGAGAAGGCCATGGCCGCAGCCCTGCTGGCCCGGCTGCACGTGGAGGAGCGCCTGCCCGAGCTGTGCTCCCGGCTGGCCCGGCTGCTCGGCGGACTCGCCTTCGTCACCGGCCCGGACCCCGCCTATCTGCTGGCCGCCGCCCGGGCCCTGGCCTTTCACCCGCCCGGCCGGGCGCCCGCCGCCGAATCCGTCGGCAGGCATCTGGCCGGCGAGCCGCTCGACCTTTCCATCTTCTGAGGAGCGCAACTGTGTCACGTCATCGTTCGGAGGCAGAGTGACCATGGGCATGCCGATAGCTCATCTGGTGCTGCGGCTCCGGGGCGAAGTGCCCGCCGGGCACTGGGCGACCGTCGCTGCCGGGGGCAGCCGCCCCGCCGCGCACACCGTCACCGCCGACCTCTCCGGGAAGGAGCCGGCCGCGGCACTGTCCGCCTTCCGGGAGTTGCAGCGGGAGCAGTGGCACGACGCGCTGTCCCGCCCGGACGGCGACTGGACCCTGCGCGTGGTGCGGATGCCGGCCGGCCCCGCGGAGCCCTGGGAGACCCATCTGGTCTCGGTGGCCGCGTCCCGTTCCACGGCCACCGCCCACCTTCCGTACGCGGCGGCCACCGCCCTGTGCGCCGGGCTGAGGGAGGGCTCGCCGTCCGCGGCGCCGGACCCGGTCCCGGGTTCTTCGGCCGACCCCGGTGCCCCGCCCCGGCCCAGGTTCGCCGAGCGGCGGCGCGTCCACGCCGCCGTACCCGATCGGGTCCCGGCGGAGCGCCTGCTCTCCTGGCTCTCGACCCTGATGCCGGCGGCCTCGCCGGGAGACGTCCGCGACGCCTCCGACCACCTCACCGAGGCACCCTGGCACACAGCGCACGGGGCCGACCCCGAGGGCGGGTCCCTGCTGCTGGTGAACCGGTCCTGGGGACTGGACATCGCCGAGGACGCCGCCGGTCCGGGCCGTACGGTCACCGTCGAGGAGCACAGCGAGGACCCCCGGCACGCCTACCCGCTCGCCGTCGAGGTGCGCATCGGGGACGACGGCGCCCGTACCGCCGTCGTCGACCACGACGTCACCGCCGTTCCCCGGGCCGACGCCGACCGGCTCGCCGCGCGCATCGTCCGGGGCGAGTCCCTGCCCGCGCCGGACGCCACGCCGCTGCCCGTCCGCATCGCCCGCCGGATCGCCGGAACACCCGACTCCCCCGCCGTGATCCGGGGCGGGAGCCGCATGGACTACCGGGCGCTGGGGGAACGCTCCGCCGCACTGGCCGGGCTGCTGCGGCGCCACGGCCACGGGCGCGGCAGCGTCATCGGGGTCGCGCTGCCCCGTTCGGCCGACGCCGTCGTCGCGATCGTCGCGATCCTCCGGATCGGCGCCGCCTATCTGCCGCTGGACCCCTCCTACCCGCGCGACCGCCTCGGCTACATGGCCGGGGACTCAGGGGTGCGGACCGTGCTCGGCGACCGCTCCACCCTGGCCGCCTACCCGGAGCTCACCACCATCGCGGTGGACGCACCGGACTCCACCACCGGCGCGAGCACGGCCGGAGCCGACGAGCACTGGGCGCGGACCGGGCCCGACGACGCCCTGTACGTGCTCTACACCTCCGGGTCGACCGGCACCCCCAAGGCCGTGGTGCACACCGTGGGCGCCATCGGGAACCTGGTGGACTGGCACAGCCGCACCGCCACCGCCGAACCGGACGGCCGGGTCCTGCAGTTCGCCAGCCTCAACTTCGACGTCGCCAGCCAGGAGATCCTCACCGCCCTGGCCGCCGGAAAGTGCCTGGTGCTGCCGGAGGACGAGGAGCGCACCGACCCCGAGGCGCTGGTGCGGCTGCTGGCCCGACAGCGCGTCACCGAGTACTTCTGTCCCCAGGTCATGCTCCAGGAGGTGTGCCGCGCCGCGCGGGAGACCGCCACCGCGCTGCCCGACCTGCGGCACATCTACCAGTCCGGCGAGCCGCTGGTGATGAACGACTGGATAGCCCGTTTCCTGGACGCCAATCCCCGGGTCACCCTGCACAACCACTACGGCCCCACCGAGACCCACGTCATCACCGGCTTCCCGCTGTCCCGGGGCGGGCGCGGCCACGCGCGCGGCCCGGTCCGGCTGGGCCCGCTCCTCGACACCTGTTCCGCCTATGTCCTCGACGAGCGGCTGCGGCCGGTGGCGGTGGGCGCGGTCGGCGAACTCTACGCGTCCGCCCGGCAGCTCTCCCGCGGCTACCTGGGGCGTGCCGCGATGACCGCCGAACGCTTCGTCGCCGATCCGTTCGGCCCTCCCGGCTCCCGCATGTACCGCACCGGGGACCTGGTGCGGCTCCTTCCGGACGGGCAGCTCTCGTACGTCGCCCGGGCCGACTTCCAGACCAAGATCCGCGGGCACCGGGTGGAGCCGGACGAGGTCACCGCCCGTCTGCTGGACGCGCCCGAGGTGGCCAACGCCGCCACGGCGGCCCGTACCACCGCGGGCGGTGCCAAGGTGCTGGTCTCCTACGTGGTCCCGGCCGCCGGTCCGGCCCCGGACCTGGCCGACCGGCTGCGCGACCGGCTGGCCGCCGCGCTCCCCCCGTATCTGGTGCCGTCCGCCGTGGTGCTGCTGACCGCGCTGCCGCTGACCCCCAGCGGAAAGGTGGACAAGGCGGCGCTGCCCGAACCCGAGGCCGTCGCCGGGCCGTCGGTCCCCGCCGACGTGGGCGGAACCGTCGGGGAGGTCTCCCGCATCTGGGCCGAGGCCATCGGGACCGGTGAACCCGGCCCGGATGACGACTTCTTCCAGGTGGGCGGCAGTTCGCTGGCCGCCATCGCGGTCATCGCCGCCGTACGGGGACGGCTCGGGGTCCGTGTCGGCGTCCGGGACATCACGGCCCACCCTCGGCTGCGGGACTTCGCCGCCCTGGTCGACAGCCTTTCCCGTGACGTCCGGGAGGACGACGGCGGGCTCACCCTCGTCGCACGCCCCGACCTGCGCTTCGAACCCTTCGACCTGCTCGACCAGCAGCAGGCGTACCTCGTCGGCCGGGGCAGCGACATCGAGGGCGGTGGCGTCGCCTGCCACCTCTATCTCGAGTACGAGGGACGCGAGGCGGCCGGCCCGGGCGACACGGGCGGCCTCGACGTCCAGGACGCGGAGCGGGCCCTGCGCCAGGTCATCGGGGCCCACGACATGCTGCGTACCGTCTTCGACGAGAACACCATGACCCAGCGGGTGCTCCCCGCCGCCGACGTGCCTCCCTACCGCTGCGAGACCGTGGACGCCGTCGCCGACCCGGCGGCAGCCGATCACGTGCGTCACCGGCTCTCCCACGAGACCCGTCCGCCCGGCGTCTTCCCGCTGTTCAGTGTGGTCTTCGTGCGGCTGCCGGGTGGACGGCTGCGGATGTGCGTGAGTATCGACGCGCTGCTGGCCGACGCGCGGGGAGTCCAGGTGTTCTTCGACTCCTGGGCCGCCGCGTTGCGCGGCGAGGCCGCCGTACGCCCCGGGACACCCTCGTTCCGTGACTACGTCACCACCGTCGCCCGTATCCGCGACACCCCCGAGTACCGGCGGGCCGCCGCCTACTGGAACCGGCGGCTCGACTCCCTCCCCGAGGGGCCCCGGCTGCCGCGGCGCGGCGACCCGGACATGTCCGGCGGCGCCCCGGTCTTCGTCAACCGCCGCCATGTCGTCGACGCGGAGCGGTGGTCCCGGGTGTCCCGGGCCGCCTCCGAGCGCGGCCTCACCCCCACCGGGGTGGTGCTGGCCGCCTACGCCTGGGCCCTGGCCCAGTGGGCCGACGAGCCGCGCTTCGTCCTCAACGTGCCGCAGATGAGCAGGCACCCCGTCCACCCCCAAATGGACGACGTCCTGGGCGAGTTCGCCTCCTTCACCCTGCTGGAGGTCGACACCTCGGGCGTCCTCTCCTTCGAGGAACTCGCCGCCCGGATACGCGACCGGCTGGTGAGCGACCTGGACCACCGCCATTTCAGCGGCATGGATGTCACCCGTGAGCTGATCCGCCGCCGGGGCGGTGTCACCGGGGCGCTCGCCCCCGTGGTGATGACGAGCGAGCTCGGGGTCGGCGACGGCGTGGACCGGGTCCTCGACGGCAGGCTCCACGAGACCTTCGCGCTCAGCCAGACCCCACAGGTCTGGATGGACCTGCTGCTGCGGGAGCGCGAAGGGGCCCTGGTGCTCAACTGGGATGTGGTCGAGGAGCTCTTCCCGCTCCCCGTGGTGGACGGTGTCTTCCGTCTGCTCACCGGGCAGCTGGAAGCCCTGGCCCGTGACGGCTCCGCCTGGTCGGCCCGTCCGCTCCCCGCTCTCACCGCGGAGGAGGCCGGGCAGCGGGACCGGGGACCGCACCGCGAGCCCGCCGGTGTCCGGCCGCACACCGTGATCGCCGAGCTGGCCGCCGCCGATCCCAGCGCACCCGCCCTCGTCGACGGCGGACTCACCGTGACCAGGGGCGGACTCGCCGCCGCCTGCCGGGCGGTGGCCGAGGCCGTCGGCGCGGCCCGTGGCACGTCGGCCTCCCCGACCGAGCCGGTCGCGGTGCTGCTGGAGCGCGGCTGGCTCCAGTACGCCGCCTGCCTCGGCGTGCTGGAGGCCGGCCACCCCTATCTGCCCCTCGACGACGAGATGCCGCCCGAACGCATCTCCGCCGTCCTGCGCCGTGCCGGTGTCCGCCTGGTCGTCACCGACGCGTCGACCGCCCGGATCGCCGGGCTCGCCGCCCCGGAAGGCGTGCGGGCCGTGGACGTCTCCGCGGTCCGGCCGGACGCCGCGCCGCCGGACGGCCCCCCTCCGGCCGACGGGCGGGGTCCGGAGGATCTGGCCTACGTGCTCTTCACCTCGGGGTCCACCGGCGAGCCCAAGGGGGTGCCGATCACCCTCGGCGGGCTGGCCAACTGTGTGGAGCACACCATCGATTCCTTCGGGCTGACCGCCGGCGACACATCGCTGGCCCTCGCCTCGCTCCACCACGACCTGTCGCTGTTCGACCTGTTCGTGATCCTGGGCTCCGGAGGTACGGCCGTCCTGGCGGGGCGCGGCTGCGCCACCGATCCTCAGGAGTGGGCGCGGACCGTCGCCCGCCACCGGGTGACCGCGCTGTGCGCGGCCCCCGCCGTGGTGGAGATGCTGCTCGACGGTGCGGGGGACGGGCCGGACCTGGAGTCCCTGCGGCTGGTCCTCACCGGTGGTGACTGGGTGCCCCGCCCGGTACTGCGCCGCCTGCGGCGGGCCGCGCCCGAGGTGCTGCCGGTGAGCATCGGCGGCCCCACCGAGACCACCGGCTGGAACATCTGGCACCCCGTTCCCGACCCGGACGCCGATACCGGCGCGTGGACGACCGTCCCGTACGGCCGCCCCATCTCCCGTACCCGCTACCGGGTCGTCGGCGACGGTCTCACGGACCGCCCGGAGTGGGCGACGGGCGAACTGCTGGTCTCCGGAGTCGGGGTGACACCCGGATACCTGGCCGGGCCCCTCGACGCCCGCGGTCGCCACTGCACGGACCCCGCCACCGGCGAGACCTACTTCCGGACCGGCGACCTGGGCCGGTGGCGGGACGGCCTCATCGAGTTCATCGGCCGCAAGGACGACCAGGTCCAGATCCGTGGTCACCGGGTCGAGCCCGGAGAGCTCGCGTCCTTCCTCAACGGCTGCCCCGGGGTACGGCGGTCCGCCGTGCTGACCCTGCCACCGGGCGAACGGCACGCCGTCCGGGGGCTGGCGGCCTTCGTGGTGGTCGACGGCGACGCCGACCACCTGGAAGCGGCCGAGGCCGTCCGGGCCGCGACCTGGCGGGGGCTGCCCGCGCATCTGCGCCCGCAGCGGATCGTCGTCGTGGACACGCTGCCCACCACCCGCAACGGGAAGGTGGACCGCGAGGCGCTGGCACGCCGGTACGAGCAGGAGCAGGCCGGAGCCGGTGCCGCCGCGCCGGAGGGAACCCCGGCGGAACCGGAGGACGCCCTGCGGTGGCTGGTACGTGAGATCTGGTCACGCCATCTGGGCGGTGTACCGGTCGGCCCCGAGGACAACTTCTTCGCGCTGGGCGGCGACTCGCTCACCGTCTCCCGCGTGGTGGTGGAACTCCGCGAAGTGCTGGCCGGTGCGCGCATCCGCCCCGGCGGCGTCTTCGCCACCCGCAGCGCCGACGAGTTCGCCGCTCATCTGCGCCGGACGGAGAAGGACCCCGACCGGCTGGCGGAGATCGCCGAGCTGTACCGGGAGGTCTCCACGATGAGCGACGACGACCTGGACGCCTACCTGGAGGAGGGCTCCCATGCCGATGGCTGACTCGGCTGCCGAAGCGCGCCGGGACCGGCCGTGCGCCCTGATCACCGGGGCCAGTTCGGGTCTCGGGGCGGCCTTCGCCGACCGGCTGGCGCGGGACGGACACGATCTGGTCCTGGTCGCCCGCGACGCCGGGCGGCTGGCTGAGGTCGCCCGGCGGGCCGAGGAGCGCCACGGGGCCAGGTGCACGGTGCTCCCTGCCGACCTCACGGCCGCCGCCGACCGGCGGAAGGTCACCGAGCGCATCGAGGAGGGCGTGGACTTCCTGGTCAACGGCGCGGGCTTCGGCGTCTCCGGAAGCTTCTGGCAACTGGACCGGAAGGTTCTGGAGGAGCAGCTCGCCGTGAATGTGACAGCGCCTCAGGAATTCACCCACGCCGCGGTGCGGACCATGCTCGACGGCGCCGGCGGCACCGTGGTCAACCTGTCCTCCATCACCGGCCTGATCCCGGGCAGGGGGTCCACCTACGCCGCCTCCAAGGCGTGGACCCGGTACTTCTCCCTGGGGCTGAACGAAGCCCTGCGGGGGACCGGAACACAGGTGATGGTGCTGTGCCCGGGCTTCGTGCGCACCGAGTTCCACGCCCGTGCCGGAATCGATGTCCGCCAGGTCTCCGAGGGCTGGTGGATGGACCCGGACGACGTCGTCGACCGGTGTCTCGCGGACGCGGCGCGCGGACGCCCGTTCTCACTGCCGGGACTGCGCAACAAGGTCTTCATCGCGGCGGTGTCCCGGCTGCCCAGACCACTGGCCCAGCGTGTCAACCGGATGCTCGGCAACGCCGGCGCCCGGGCGTGACCGCACCACCCACCGACCACCGCCCACGCGGGAATCCCCTTGCCGCACCCTGCGGCAACGCACCACTACGAAAGTGAAGAACCCCAGAATGAGAACTCGCAGAGCCTTCGCCGCAGTCGCGCTGGCCCTTCCGATCCTGCTGACCGCCTGCGGCGGCGGCGACCCCGCGCCCGCGAAGGCCGCCAAGAGCCAGAGCGAACCGGCCCTCCGTGAGATCACCCACGACCTCGGCACCGTGAAGGTGCCCACGAAGCCGAAGGCCGTCATCGCCCTCGACGAGGTCGCCGGGCTGACCCTGCTCTCCTTCGGCATCAAGCCCGAAGCGGTCTACCTGGCCAGCGCGCAGCCCCGGGCCCAGGAGATCCTCACCGCCAACGGGGTGGAGCTGCGCAAGATCGAGGTCGGCAAGACACCCGAACTGGAACAGCTCACCGAGGACTCGCCCGACCTGCTGGTCGGTACGGGTGCGGCCGGGGCCACCGGGCAGAACTACAAGAGCCTCAGCCGCCTGGCGCCCACCGTCGTTCTGCCCATCGAGGGCGAGTGGCGCGAGATCGTGCGGCGGACGGCCGGCTTCTTCGGGGAGGAGGAGACCGGCAAGCGGCAGATCACCGCGGCCGAGACCGTGCTGGGCGAGGCCGCGGACGCGGTGAAGGGTGAGCGCACCCTCTCCCTGCTGGGCAACTCCTTCGGTGCCAACGACTTCACCATGCCGCCGCACGTGCCCATCTCCACCCTGATCGCCGAGGCCGGCTTCACCCGCCCCGTCTTCCAGCAGAAGAAGGTGGAGGGTTACTCGGTTCCGCTGTCGGACGAGTACCTGCCGGAGCAGGACGCCGAGCTCATCGTCATCCCGCGCGGCGAGTTCTACACCCCGGACGCACTGACCGACAAGCCGTCCTTCACCGCCACCGGAAAGGTCGTCACCCCGGACGCGGACGTCTGGTTCGGCATGTCCGGCTTCGCCTTCTACGCCTCCGCCCACGACCTGCGCGCGCTTGCCTCCGGCAAGGGTGAGCTCAGCTCGGCCGACAACATCCAGAAGATCTGGGCCGCCTACCTGGAAGCCACCGGGGTCTGACTCCGGGAGCCGCTGCACCGCAGCGGACACGCGGTGCCCCCGTCGACCCGGGGGCACCGCGCCACCAGCCGAGACGACAGGCCGAGGAGACACAGCCGGCGATGGCCACCGACACCACGAAGAGAAGGAGCGCGGCGATACCGCTGTGGCTCCCCGTGCTCTTCCTGACCATATTCACCTTCTACACCGACGATCATGTGATCGCGGGCATCCTGCCCGAGATCGCCGCCGGCCTCTCCGTCTCCGAGGCGATGGCCGGCCAACTGGTGACGGTCTTCTCCCTCACCATCGCCGTCGTCACTCCGGTGGCCGGCCTGCTGCTGGCCTCCACCGCGCGCCGGACTGTGGTGATCGCGGCCCTCGCCGTGTTCACCCTCGCCAACCTCGCCGCGACGGCCGTCGACCACTACGCCGCGATGGCCGCACTGCGGATCGCCGCCGCCCTCGCGGCGGCCGCCGCCACTCCCCTGATCTTCGCCGTCACCGTGGAACTCGCCCCTGAGGCCAGACGCGGACGCTACCTGTCCGCGCTCGCCGTCGGGGTCACCGGCTCCATCGCCTTCGGTGTCCCGCTCGGAAGCTGGATCGGCACCACCTGGGGCTGGCAGGCCACCTTCGGCGCGATGGCGGCCTGCGGCGCGGTGTGCCTGGTGCTGGTGGCCGTGTCGCTGCCCGCCACCGCGCCCAAGCCGCCCCTGCCCATCCGCCGGCAGCTGCGGGCACTCGCCGCCCGGCCCATCCTCCTGGCCCTGACCGGCGGCGGCCTGGCCATCATGGGCTCCGTCATGCTGCTCACCTACCTGGTGCCCTTCCTGGAAGGGGTGCTCACCGAGCCGGACGGCGTACGTGCCCTCGCCTTCGCCGTGCTGGGGGCGGCGGGCACCGTCGGGGTCTTCATGGGCGGCTGGGCCACCGACCGGCTCGGCCCCGACCGCACCATCCGCTGGGGCCTGGGCGTCTTCACCCTGCTGATGGTGGCTCTCGGGACGCTGTGGCTGCTGCGCCCCGTCCCTCCGGCGGTGGTGCTCGCGCTGATCGCCCTGTGGGGCGTCACCGCCTACCTCAGCGCGCCCGCCGTGCAGACCCGGTTGCACGAGGTGGCGGGGGACCTCACCGCGCAGGCCCTGGCCCTCAACACCAGCTTCGGATACCTCGGCATAGCCATCGGCGGTGCTCTGGGCGGTGTGATCGTCGCCCACATCGGCGCCGGCTGGCTGCCCGCCGCCACCGCCACCGCCTCGGCGCTCGCCCTGGTCCTGATCACCCTGGCCTTCCGCGGCCGACGCGCGACAGACGCCGACCCCAGCCCGGTCCAGCAGGACGGAGCCGCCCGGTGAACACGCCTCCCTCGGGCCCGGCACCCGTACCCACCACCCTGGGTGCCCTGCTGCGCCCCGTCCTCGGCCGGCTCGTCCTCACCGCGCTGTGCTCGGCGGTGGCCGCCGCGGCCTCCGTGGTGCCGCTGGTCTGCCTGGTGGAACTCGCCCGTATCCTGCTGCCCGGCCTCACCGGAGATCCCATCGACGAGGGACGGGCCTGGACCGCCGTCACCGTCGCCGCCGCCGCGCTGGCCCTGCGGCTGGTGCTGCTGCTGGGCGCCTCCACCATCTCCCACCTGGCCGATGTACGGCTGGGGTCCCTGCTCCGCCGCCGGGTCGTCGGGCACCTGGGCCGTGTTCCGCTGGGCTGGTTCACCCAGCGGAACTCCGGCCTCGTCAAGAAGGCCGTCCAGGACGACGTCGGTTCCCTGCACCATCTGGTGGCGCACTCCGTCACGGAGCTGACCACCGCGGTGGTGGTACCGGCCGTGATCGTCGGCTACCTCCTGCTGTCCGACCCGTTGATGACCCTCATCACCCTGGTCCCGGTGGCGGCCGGACTGCTCGGCCTCAGGATCGCCACCCGGGGCACCACGGAGAAGCTCATCGAGTACGCGGGTTCCCAGGCGCGCCTCGGGTCCGTCGCCGTGCAGTTCACCGACGGCATCACCGAGGTCAAGACGTTCGGCACCCTCGGCCGGGCCCACGACGCCTACCGGGAGGCCGCCGAGGAGTTCGACGGCCTCCACCGGGACTGGATGCGCTCCAGTTCCGCCGGGGCGACCTTCATGGAACTGGCCCTCTCGCCGATGACCCTGCTGCTGACCACGGTGGTCTCCGGGGCCGCTCTGGTCCACTCCGGACACCTCGGCGCTCCGGCGGAGCTGCTGCCCTTCGTCGTCCTGGGGCTGGCGATACCCGCGCCGGTACTCGCCGTGGGCTTCAACTACCACGCCCTGCTCGCGGCCCGGGGCGCCGCCGCCCGGGTCCGGGAGATCCTCGCCGAGCCCGTCCTCCCCGCCCCGGTCGAGGCCGCGGCGGCACCGGACGCCGACGCCACCCTGCGTCTGGAGTCCGTGGACTTCGACTACGGCGACCGCACCGTCCTCCGCGGCGTCGACCTGACGCTGCGCCCCGGAACCATGACCGCTCTCGTCGGTGCCTCCGGGGCGGGCAAGTCGACCCTCGCCAAGCTGGCCGCCCGCTTCCACGACCCGTCGGCCGGACGGATCACCCTGGGCGGCACCGACCTGCGGGCGCTCTCCTTCGAAGACCTCTACGCCCACATCGGCTTCGTGTTCCAGGACACCACGCCGCTGGGTGTCTCCGTCCGGGACAACATCCGGCTGGCCCGCCCCGGCGCCGACGACACCAAGGTCCTGCGCGCGGCCGCCGCGGCACAGCTCACCGAGGTGATCGAACGCCTCCCCCGAGGTCTGGACTCCGTCATCGGCGACGACGCCGTCCTCTCCGGCGGCGAGTGCCAGCGCATCGCCATCGCCCGTGCCATCCTCGCCGACCGGCCTCTGCTCGTCCTCGACGAGGCCACCTCGGCGGTGGACCCCGACAGCGAGGCGGCCATCCAGCAGGCGCTCAGCGCGCTGAGCGCGGGCCGGACCCTCCTGGTGATCGCCCACCGGCTGCACACCGTACGCGGTGCCGACACCATCGTGGTGCTCGACGACGGCCGCGTCGTCGAACAGGGCACCCACGACGAGCTGTTGGCGAACGGCGGCGACTACGCGGCCCTGTGGGCCGCCCACCGGGGCGGCGACGAGCTCCACCGGCCCGACGACACCACCGAAAGCGAGCTGTCGAACCGATGATCCGCTCCCTGTTCGCCCTGCTCGACCCCCCGGGCCGCCGCCGGCTGCGGGCCCTGCTGATCCGCGTCGGCGCGGCGGCGGTACTCCAGGGGCTCGCCGGATGCACCCTCATCCCCCTGCTCGGCGCCCTGTTCAGCGACGACCGGGACGCGGTGTGGACCTGGGCCGCGGCCCTGGCCGGCCTGGTGCTGGCCCACCACGCGGTGCTGCTCCGCAACCACCGCCACGCCGGTGAGCTCTCCAGCGCCCTGCTGCGGCTGCTCCACACCCGGCTGGGCGAAGCCCTGACCCGTATACCGCTCGGATGGTTCGCCGAGGGGCGCGCCGCGACCGTCAACCGGCTCGTCACCAAGACCGCCCTCGACGTGGCCACCGCCCCCGCCCACCTGGTGGCCCCGGTGGTGGCCGCGGTGGTCACCCCGGCGACCATCGTCGTCGTCACCCTGGCCGTGCAGTGGCAGGTCGGGCTCGCCCTGCTGCTCGGCGCCCCGTTGCCGCTGCTCGCCTACCGCCTCTACCTCCGTGTCATCGAGCGCGTCGAGAGCACCTGGGAGGCCGGCACCAACCGCGCCTCCGAACGGGTCCTGGAGTACGCGCGACAGCAGCCGGTACTGCGAGCGTACGGCGGCGGTGCTCCCCTGGACCGGGCCCTCACCGAGCAGGACGCGGGGGCCCGGAGCATGGTCCTGGGCAACTCGGCCGCCACCGCGCCGCTCTTCCTGGCTCTGCAGGCGGTACTCACCGCGGTGCTGGCCCTCACCGTCATGCTCGCCCTCGGCGGCGAGGGCGACATCGGGATGCTCATCGCCGTGATGGTGCTGGCCGTACGTTTCGTGGAACCGCTGACGGCCGTGGCCGAGGTCGCGGGCGGCCTGCGCATCGCCGCCGTGGGGCTGCGGCGCTTCCGCGAGGTCCTGGACACCCCGCCGCTTCCGGAGCCCGACCGCCCCGCCGCTCCCGGGCCGCCGTCCGTGGAGTTCCGCGAGGTGGACTTCGGCTACACGCGGGACCGCACGGTCCTGCGCGCGCTGTCCTTCCGCGCCGAGCCCGGCACCCTGACCGCGCTGGTCGGGCCCTCGGGCGCCGGGAAGTCGACCGTGCTCTCCCTGATCGCCCGCTTCCACGACGCGGACAGCGGCACGGTACTCGTCGGCGACCGGGACGTACGCGAGCTGGGAACGGAACGGCTACTGAGCCACATCGCCCTGGTGTCCCAGCATCCGTACCTCTTCGAGGAGTCCATCGCCGAGAACATCCTGCGTGCCCGGCCCGGTGCCGGTCCCGACGAGCTGGACCGGGTGGTCCGCCTGGCCCGCGTCGACGAGATCGCCGCCCGGCTGCCCGACGGTCTGGGCACGCGCGTGGGAGAGGGCGGCGCCACGCTCTCCGGCGGCGAGCGCCAGCGGGTCTCGATCGCCCGCGCCCTGCTCAAGGACGCTCCGATCGTGCTGCTGGACGAGGTCACCTCCTCGCTCGATGCCGTGAACGAGCGGCTGGTCCAGCAGGCCGTCACCCGGCTCGCCGCCGACCGCACGGTGCTGGTCGTCGCCCACCGGCTGGAGACCGTCGAGAACGCCGACCACATCCTGGTACTGGACGGGGGCCGCATCACCGAGTCCGGCTCCCACGAGGAACTCCTGCGGCTCGACGGCGTCTACAGCCGTTTCGTCGACTGCCGCCGCCAGGCCGCCGCCTGGCGTCTCACCAGCGCCGGATGAGCCCGCCCGGTCCTCCGGCCGGCCCGGAACCCCAACCCGATCCCCACAGAGAACGGAGTCATCCCATGAGCACCAACCCCTTCGACGACGACAACGGCCGCTTCCACGCGGTGGTCAACGACGAGGACCAGTACGCCCTGTGGCCCGCCTTCCGGGAGATCCCCCCGGGCTGGCGGTCCGTCTACGGCGAGGCCACCCGGCCGGAGGTCCTGGAGTTCATCGAGAACACCTGGACCGACATGCGCCCCCGCAGCCTGCGGGAAGCCATGGCCGCCGACAGCGCGGGGTGACACGCCGGGAGGGGGCGGCGGGTGCCGCCCCCTCCCCCACCCCCGCCCGAAGACGACGACCCACCTCCCCCAGCGAACGACGAGGAACCCGCGGTGTCCTTCACCGGCAGGCACGACATAGCCGACATCCTGGCGCTCGGCCCACTCCAGCAAGGGCTGTACTCACTCAACCGCCTCCACCACGACCACCCCGACACCGACGGGCCGGAAGCCGGGCCCGAGGCCGACGGCTACGCCATCGCCGTCCTGACCGACTTCCACGGACCGCTGGACACCGAGCGGTTGCACCGCGCGCTGCGCACGGTGCTCACCCGCCACCCTCAGCTGATGGCCACCTTCCGTGACAAGGATCTGCCCCACCCTGTACAGCTCGTGCCCGCGGCCGTCGAAGTGCCCTGGAGCGTCTCCAGGATGACGCCCGAGGAGTTCGACGCCCATGTCGAGACCGAACGCGAGGCCCCGTTCGACCTGACCGCCGGACCGCCGCTGCGCGTCACCCTCGCCCGGCTCGGGCCCGGGCACCACCGGCTGCTCTGCGTCTTCCACCACATCGTGATCGACGGGTGGTCGGTCCCCGTCTTCTGGGACGAACTCGCCGCGGCCTACTCCGAGGACAGCCGCGAGCCGGTCGAGCCCCATCCCGCCTACCGCGAGTACATCGGCTGGCTGCGCCGTCAGGACGGCGCGGACTCACTCGCCGAGTGGGCGCGGACCCTGAGCGGAGTGGACGAGCCGACCGTCGTGGCCGCCCGCTCCCGGGTGGACGGCGAGCCGCACCGGGCGGCCCTCACCATGCGGTCCCTCCAGGGGCCGCCCCTGGAAGCGCTGCTGTCCCGGGTGCGCGCGGCCAACCTCACCGTCAACACCGTCGCCCAGGCCGCCTGGGCCGTCCTGCTCAACCGGCTGACGGGGCGTGAGGACGTCGTGTTCGGCGTCACCGTCTCCGGTCGGCCCGAGGAAGTACCGCAGATCGAGTCCGCCATCGGCCTGTTCATCAACACCATCCCCGCCCGCGTCACCCTCGACCCCGGCGAACCGCTGATCGAGCTGTGCCGGCGCATCCAGCGCGATGCCGCCCGGCAACGGTCCCACGGCTACACCGGACTCAGCGAGATCCAGCGCGCGAACGGCCGCGGCAACCTCTTCGACACGCTGATGATCTTCCACAACACACCCAAGGGAGCTGCCCGCGACACCCTGGGGCTCGGTGGCGGGGTGACCATGTCGCCGGTCTCGATGGACAGTTACACGCACTACCCGCTGACCGTCGTGCCCTTCCTCCTGGACGACCGGCTCTATGTCAACGTCGACCACATCGACGCCCTCCTCGGCGGACTCGACCCGGGCCGGCTGGCCGAACGCTTCCTCCAGACCGTGCAGGACATCGCCGCCGACCTCTCCCGCACCCACCGGGACCTGACCGTCCTCCTCCCCGGGGAGCGCGCCGAGCTGGCCCTCCTGGCCGACGGCCCCCGCCTCCCGGCCTCCCCCCAAGGACGTGAAGGGGACCCGGCCCCCGGAGCGCCCCGGGAGGCGGACCACGGGGTGCACCGGGAGTTCGAGCGGGCCGCCGCCCGGCACCCGGACCGGGTCGCCGTCCGCGACCGCCGGTCCGAGGTCCGGTACGGCGAACTCGACCGCTGGTCCAACACCCTGGCCCGGCGACTGCGCGCCCTCGGCGTCGGTCCCGAGACCCGGGTCGCGGTCGCACTGCCGCGCACCCGGGACTATCCGGCCGCGCTCCTCGCCGTACTCAAGGCCGGCGGCACGCTGGTCCCGCTCGACCTGGCCGCGCCCACCGACCGCAACGCCACCATCGCACGCCTGGCCCACGCCCGGTTGCTGATCGCCCTGCCCGGGCAGCAGGACTGGTGGACCGGCCCGCGCTGCGCCCCCGGCACCCCCCGTGACGCCGACGTTCCCGGCGCTGACGCGCCACTCCCCGGCCACACCCACCCAGACCAGGCCGTTCACGTCGTCTTCACCTCGGGGAGCACCGGCGAACCCAAGGGCGTGGTGGCCACCCACCAGGGGCTGGCCACCCTGCTGTACGCCCACCGGGCCGAGATCTACGGCCCGGTCACCGCGGGGACCACGGAGCCGCTGCGGGTCGGGCACTCCTGGTCCTTCGCCTTCGACGCCGCCTGGCAGCCGCAGCTGGCCCTGCTCAGCGGACACACCCTGGAGCTCTTCGACGAGGAGGACCAGCACGACCCGGCACGGCTGGTCCGCGGCATCCGCGAGCGCGGAGTGGACATGCTGGACACCTCACCGTCGATGCTGGCCCGGTTGACCGAGGCCGGGCTGATCGAGGAGGGCCGGTGCCCGCTGCGCATCCTGGCGCTCGGCGGGGAGGAGATCTCCCGCGCCACCTGGGACACGCTCGCCACGCTGCGGGACACCCGCGTCCACAACTTCTACGGCCCCACCGAGATCACCGTCGAAGCCGTCAACGCCCGCGTACGGGCGGGGGAGGAACCCTCCATCGGCAGGCCGGCCCCGGGGTCCCGCGCGCTGGTCCTGGGGCCCGACCTCCACCCCGTACCCCTGGGGACCCGGGGCGAGCTGTATCTGGGCGGACTCCAGGTGGCACGCTGCTACGAGTCCCGCCCCGCGCTGACCGCCGAGCGCTTCGTCCCCGATCCGGAGACCGGGGAGCGTCTGTACCGCACCGGGGACGTGGTCCGCCGTGACGCTGCCGGCCGGCTGATCTTCCTGGGGCGCGCGGACGAGCAGGTCAAGATCCGCGGCTACCGGGTGGAACTCGCCGAGGTGGTGGCCGCGCTCGAGGCGAGCGACGATGTGGCCAAGGCCGTCGTCGTCCCGTTCGCGAGCGGGCAGGGGAAGGCCCTGGCCGCGTACGTGGTCGCCTCCCGCGCACTCCGGGAGGCGGGGCGGCCCCTGGACCCGGTGGCACTCCGCGACGAACTGGCGGGGCGGGTACCGGCCTACCTGATCCCGGCACGCGTCACAGTGCTGGACCGTATCCCGCTGACGGTCAACGGCAAGACCGACCTGAGGGCGCTGCCCAGGCCCACCGGGGACCAGGCGCCCGGCGGCACCGGCCGACCTCCCCGTACCGCCACCGAGCAGACCGTCCACCGGGTGGCACGGGACCTTCTGGAGGCCCGGGACCTCGGCTGCGAGGAGGATCTCTTCCATCACGGCCTGGACAGCATCTCCACCATCTCCCTCGTCGGCGAGCTGCGCCGGGCGGGGCTGCCCTGCACTCCGCGCCAGGTGATGGTGCACCGCACCGTCGCCCAGCTCGCCCGGGTCATCGACGCCACCCCGGCCCCGGCCCGGACCCTTCGGCCGGCCGTCAGCGACGAGGCCGTCGACGAGGTGGCCACCCCGGTCCTGGACTGGCTGCACGGGCTGGGCGACTACCGCCGCTTCGCGCTCTCGCAGCTGGTCACCGTGGCGCCGGGACTCGGACTGGACCGGGCCGAGGGGCTGCTCGACGCGGTGCGCCGGGCGCACCCCCAGCTGTCGGCCCGCACGGTGAACGGGCCGGACGGCCGCTTGCGGCTGGTGAACCGCGCGCCCGGGGCCGGGCCGGACGGCAGGCCGCCGACGATGCTCACCGAGGAGTCCCACGAGGAACTGACGCCTCCCGTGGTGCTCGCCGCGGCGCGGCGCACCTGGGACCGGCTGGACCCGGCGGACGGCGCCATGCTGGCGGGCGTGCTGCTGCGGGAGACCCGCACGGGGCGGACCCTGCTGTTCCTGGCTGTCCACCACGCCGCGGCGGACCTCGTCTCCTGGCAGATCATCCTGGCGGACCTGGCCGCCGCCGACGCCAGCACGTGCGGCGGCGGTGAGACCGTCGTGCCCGACGTTCCGCCGGAGCACACCTCCATGGCGGCCTGGTCCCGAGGGCTGGCCCGCCGTGCCCGAGGTCCGGAGCCGCGCCGGCAGGAACAGTACTGGCAGGGTGTCCGGAAGGCGGTTGCCGGGGCGCCCCGGCTCGGACCGGCGGCCCCCTGGCCCCCTGTCGGCACACGGGGTTCGCTGCGCTCCCACCGGGTCCGCGCGGACCCGGACTCGACAGCGGTCCTGCTGCGGCACCTGGCCGCCGCTCCCGAGGCGGCGCTCCTCGCGGCCACGGCTCTGGCGGAGGCGACCTGGCGGGCCGCCCACTCCGCCGTTGCCGACAGCGGTGGCGGTCTGGCTCTGGTCCGGGAGGGCCATGGCCGTCGCGACGAGCTGATCGAGCCGTATCTGGAGGCGCCGGACGGCACTCCGGTGGACACCTCGCGCACGGTCGGCTGGTTCAACGTGCTCCATCCGCTGGTGATCGACCGCGCCGCGCGGCGCACCACTCTGGAGGAGGCCGAGCGCGACACGTCGAAGGCCCTGCGGCTGCTGTCCTCCGTACGCGAGGAGCTGGCCGCCGTACCCCACGGCGGCTTCGACCACTCGCCGGAACCGGCGGCCGACGGCGCCGGGCCGGACATCCTCTTCAGCTATCTGGGCCGTATCGACCGCACGGCCCCGGACAGCGCGGCGAGGCGCCCGTGGACCGCGGTCGCCGATGAGGCGCTGGTCCGGGAGTTCCCCGAGGACAGCGAACCCGGGCTCCGGCAGGCGTTCGCCCTGGAGCTCATCACAGCAGTGCATCCGGGCTCTGAGGGACCGGAGTTCGAGGCGGCCTGGCGCCACGACCCCGAGGTCGTGGCAACCGCCGACATCAAGGAGCTGGCCCAGTACTGGGTGCGGGCCCTGGCCGTCCTGGCCCGGGCCTCCCAGCGGCAGGAAGGGAACGAGGCATGAGCGGAACCATCGACGCGGGCGGGATCACCCTCGCCTACGAGGAGACCGGCAGTGGCGAGCCGGTCGTCCTGGTCATGGGTGCCGGCTCCCCCGGCAGGGTGTGGCGTCCGTACCAGGTGCCGGCGTTGGCCGCGGCCGGCTTCCGGGTGATCACGTTCGACAACCGGGGGGTGGGCGGCAGCTCGGAGTGCCCCGAGGGGTTCACCCTCGCCGATCTCACCGACGACCTCGCCGCCGTCATCGAGCAGGTCGCAGGCGGTACCGCGCACGTGGTCGGCACCTCCCTCGGCGCCCGAATGGCCCAGCGGTTGGCCATGACCCGGCCGGAACTGGTCGACCGGCTCGCTCTGCTGGCGACCAGAGGGCGGACCGACGCCGCTCTGACCACCTTCGCGCACGCCCAGATCGCGGTCCAGCAGCAGGGCCTGGAACTGCCCACGGAGGTGTCCGTGGCGCTCAGCGCACTTGCCAACCTCTCCCCTGCGAGCCTGCGCGACGAGGTCGCAGCCGAGGACTGGCTCGGCATACTGAGCATGGCGCCCCCCATACCGTCGGCAGGAGTACGACGACAGTTCGAGGCCGCGCTGACCCACTTCCCCGACAGCGTCTCCGAACTGGGCTGGATCACCGCTCCCACCCTGGTCATCGCCTTCGCCGACGACCGGCTCTCTCCGCCGCACCTCGGCGTCGAGGTCGCCGGGGCCATACCGCAGGCCCGCTGCCAAGTTGTCGCGGATGCCGGGCACTTCGGCTACCTGGAGCGCCCCGAGGAGGTCAACGACCTGCTGGTGGACTTTCTCACCGACCACTCCCTCGGCCGTTCGTGGGGACGACGTCACAAGGCTGCGGGGACCACCGGGCCGTGAGCCGCGCGGGGCCGCCGGCCCTCGTCGACCGGTTCGCGCGGCCCCCGCCTGTCTCGTCCGGGGCCTCCAGCACTACTGCCCGGAGATCCGCGGCCTCCTACCGGGCCCACGCCCGGGGGCCCGGCCCCACCCCGCTCACGGTTCCCCAGCACCGCGGTCAGGCTTGTCGCGTACGCCGGATGCCCCTCACGACGGCTTCGACGTACGCGATGCACTCCCCAGGCTGCGCCTGCAGAATCGGGGAGGGACACCGGGCAGCCGCCCCGATGCCTCACCACGTGCAGGTGATGGATGGTCAGGAACGTGGCAACAGGTCGGCGCCCCCTACCACCGCAGGGCGGTTCCGGGCGCCGCGGGGTCGAGAGGACCGTGTCCTGGCTGGCCGGCTGCCGCCAGGTCCACCGGCGCTACAAGGCCGAACTCTCCCTCGCCTTCGTCGGGATTGCTGCCCTGCGTATCTGCTTCCGTCGGCTGACTACCTGAGTCCCGACGTGGACGGTGTGGTGAGCTGGTCCCCGTCAGGGCCCCGACGGGACCCCCAGCAGCAGACCGAGGGTGTCGACCACGGCGTGCCGCTTGCGGCCGTTGATCAGTTTGCCGCCGTCGAATCCGCGGCCGTTGTGGTGGACTACGGCGTCCGCCTCGACGGACTGGGAATCGATCCCGCCCGCGCTCGGCTCCGGGTCCCGCCCGGCCTGCTCGCGGACCGTGCGGCCGAGCCGGTCGTGGAACTCGCGGACCAGACCGTGGACGCGCCAGCGTCGGAAGAAGGCGCCGGGGTCCCCGTACACGTGCTCCGCAGGATCGCCGGCCACGGTTCACTCACCACCACCCAGCGCTACCTGCACCCGGACATCCGCAAGATCACGGCTGCCAGGGCGGCGCTCTCCGCCCACTTCAGCGCGCTGCGCGCACCACGCTCACTGCCGGGCCCCGTCGTCATGACCCGCTGCCCCGGTCAGGGACGGCGGACCTCCAGCTGGTCCCGACCGGTTCCTCCCTGGTCCCCACCTGGTCCCCGAAAACGCTCCAGGGCCGGTTTCGGATTGCTCCGAAACCGGCCCTGATCTACGACTGTCTCCAGTCGGGACGACAGGATTTGAACCTGCGACCCCTTGACCCCCAGTCAAGTGCGCTACCAAGCTGCGCCACGTCCCGATGCCCGCCTGACCTGGGGTTTCCCCCTGGCCGAACGCGCATGAGAACAATACCGCACTCGAGCAGGTGGTCACGAACCCCTTTCCCGCTTGACCTCAACCTTGGTTGATGTTGAACGCTCGGTGTCATGACGAACACGACCGCCGCCCCACCGCGCGGCCTCCCCGGCTTCGACGGCCTCGACCGCCTGATCACCCTCATGACCGGCGCGGAAAAGCACGCCCCCGCCGCGCATTCCACGACGGACGCGCTGTGGGTGCTGTACAGCAGGGTCCTGCGCGTGACACCGGAAACAGTCCGTGATCCCGGGCGGGACCGCTTCCTCCTCTCCAAGGGGCACGGCCCCATGGCGTACTACGCCGTCCTCGCGGCCCACGGGTTCTTCGACGAGGAGGTGCTGAGCGGCTTCGGAACGTACGCATCGCCGCTCGGCCACCACCCGGACCGGCTGCTCGTCCCGGGCGCGGAGATCGGCAGCGGGTCGCTGGGGCACGGGCTGCCGCTGGCCGTCGGGACCGTCCTCGGGCTGCGGGCCCAGGGGCTCACCGACCCCCGGGTGTGGGTGCTGATGGGCGACGCCGAGCTGGACGAGGGCAGCAACCACGAGGCCATCGCCCACGCAGGCCCGGCCGGTCTCGAACAGCTGCACACGCTGGTGATCGACAACGCCTCCGCCACCCACGGCTGGCCCGGCGGTATCGCCTCCCGGTTCGAGGCCGCCGGCTGGTCGACGGCCACGGTGGACGGCCGCGACCACGAGGCCCTGTACGCGGCGTTCACCGCGCCCCACCCGGGCCGACCCCGGGCCGTGGTCGCCCGGGTCGAGCCCAAGGGCTGACGCCCACCGCCCCGAACCGCAGCTCAGGCCGGTCCAGGACCGGCGGATTCCCCGGAGGACCCCTTCATGGACACCATGCGTGACCGCTTCATCGCCACCGCCTCACAGCTGCTGGACGAGCAGCCCCGGCTGGCCGTCGTGCTCGCCGATATCAGCGCCGACGGCTTCGCCCCGGCCCGGCGGGCCCATCCGGACCGGGTGATCAACGTCGGCATCAGGGAGCAGCTGCTGATCGGCGCCGGAGCGGGAATGGCGCTGACAGGAATGCGGCCGATCGTGCACACCTTCGCGAGCTTCCTGGTGGAGCGGCCGTTCGAGCAGGTCAAGCTGGACTTCGGGCACCAGGGGGTGGGCGGCGTCCTGGTCAGCGCCGGGGGCTCGTACGACTGGCCCGCCGGGGGCTTCACCCATATGGCGCCGGGCGATGTCGCGCTCCTGGACACCCTCGACGGCTGGACGGTCCATGTACCGGGCCATCCGGACGAGGCCGAGGCGCTGCTGCGGGAAGCGGTGGACGGCGACGACCGTGTGTACGTACGCCTCTCGCTCCAGGAGAACCGGACGGCCCGGGCGGTGGGCGGTGGCGCCGGGTTCCCCGTGGTGCGCGAGGGGCGGGGCGGGACCGTGGTCGCGGTCGGCCCGATGCTCGACAACGTCCTCGCCGCCACCGAGGGGCTGGACGTGAACGTGCTGTACGCGACGACCGTGCGGCCGTTCGACGCGGCGGGCCTGCGCCGGGCCGTGGGTGCGGGGCCGGGCGCCGATGTGGTGATCGTGGAGCCCTATCTGGCGGGCACCTCGACCACTGCGGCGAACGAGGCCCTGGCGGAGGTGCCCCACCGGGTCCTCGGCCTGGGGGTGGGCCGCGCCGAGCTGCGCAGGTACGGCGGGATGGACGAGCATCTGGTGGCACACGGGCTCGACCCGCGCGGCCTGCGGGAGCGGATCACCGGGTTTCTGCGGACCTGATCCGCCGGTGGCCCAAGGGGCCGATCCGGCTGTGGTCCAAGGGTCCGGTCCGGCTGTGGTCCAAGGGTCCGATCCGCCGGTGGTCCGCGGACCTGATCCGCCCGCCGGTGGTCCACGGGCGCGGATCGGCGGTCCCGGTCGCCCTCCTCCCCGTACTCACCAGGAACCCTCACCCTCCCTCCGGCAGCTCCAGCTCCGGATGCGCCGCCAGCAGTCGGCGCGGGGCGACCTGGCGCCAGGCGTCGGTGAGGATGGCGGCGAGCTCCCCGGCGTCCTCCAGGGCGGCCAGCCGGACCCGCATCCAGGCGTAGTGGTCGTCGTGCCCCTCCTTCAGGAAGAACTTCTCGGGCTCGGTGGCGATCAGCTCCGCCCGGTCCTCCTTGGGGCACTTCACCCCCATGGCCGTGTCGTCGTCGCCCAGGGAGGCGAAGATCTTGCCCGCCACCCGGAAGGTGGGCTGCCCCCATGCGAGCTTCTCGGCGGTGTCGGGCAGGGACAGCGCGGCCGAGCGCACGTCGGCGGCGGTGACGGGGGCGTGTTTCCTGGTGGTCATCCCGGTACTCCGATCCGGTGGGCCCGGCGGCCATGGCCGGGATTCGACCGTAACGCCCGGCACTGACATCCACCCCCGGCAGCCACCGCCGACATTCACCGCCGACATCCACCGCCGAACCGGAGCGGATGCCCCCGGAAGATCAGTTCCCTCTCATCGCTTCAGTTAAAGGCCGAAAACCTCACGATGAACCATCGCAATAACGCTTGTGAGAATCTGTAACAGGGGTCAGCTCGGCCGGCGAAAGGGGTGCCGCGATGGAACGGGCCCAGCAGGGACCGCGCGCCCGGTACCGGGAGCAGACCCGCGCGGAGATCAAGGGTGTGGCGCTGCGGCAGCTCGCGGAGGGCGGCGGCGCCCTCGCGCTGACCCGGATCGCCAAGGAGATGGGCCTGTCCGGCCCCGCCCTCTACCGCTACTTCGCCAACCGGGACGATCTGCTCAACGCCCTCATCAGGGACGCGTACGACGATGCCGCCACCGCGATGGCACGGGCGGCGGCCCGCTCGGCGAGAGGGTCGCGGGGCGTCCGCGCGCGGCTGCACGACCTGGCCGAGGCGTACCGCGCCTGGGCGGTCGCCGAACCCCACCGGTATCTGCTGATCCAGGGCGCCCCGGTGCCCGGCCATGTCGCCCCGGCCGGCACCCTGGAGCGGGCCCGTGCGGTGCTGGGCCCGTTCCTGCCGCTCTTCGCCACCGGGAGCCCCGGCGCGGCGGTGGCCGCCACGGTGGACGAGATGGCGGCCTGGCTGGCGGCGGAGGAGTCGGTGGGGGCGTGGGTCGCGCGGTACGCCCCGGAAGCCACGGCGGCCCCGAGGACCGCTGACGCCGCTGACGTCCCGGCCCCCGAAGCCACGGCGGCCGGGCCGGACCGGGCCGCCTCGGCGCTGGCGGGCGCGGTGCTGGCCTGGGCCCAGCTGCACGGTTCGGTGAGCCTGGAGGTGGCCGGGCAGTTCGCCGGGATGGCGCACCGGGGCTCGACGCTGCTGGGCGCCCAGATGGAGCTGCTGGCGGACGCGTTCGGACTGGAGTGAGCCGGAGCGAGCCGGAGTGAGCCGGAGTGAGGCCGTCCGGCCTCACTCCGGTCCGTACATCCCCGGGAAGCGGGTCAGGGGTGGCGATAACCCTCCCGGTGGTCGATCTGCCGGACGAGTTCCTGGGCGAGGGACTTGATGGTGTCCAGTCCCGCACGGCCCCAGGGGCGCGGCACGGTGTCGACCGCGCAGACGGTCCCGAGGGCGATGCCCGTACGGTCGATGAGCGGAGCGCCGAGATAGGAGCGGACGCCTATGTCGTCGACCACCGGATTTCCGGCGAACCGGGGATAGTCGCAGACGTCCTCCAGGACGAGGGCCTTGCGCCGCACGACGACGTGCGGGCAGTAGCCGTGGTCGCGGGCCATGTACCGGGCGCCGCGGGGACCGCCCGCCGCGACGGCCCCGAGCTCCTGGCCGCCCCGGTTCCCGGCCGGGGTGTGCAGTCCCGCGAAGAACTGCCGGTTCTCGTCGATGAAGTTGACCATCGAGAAGGGTGAGGCGGTCACCTCGGCCACCTTGTCGGCGAAGGCGTCGAAGTCGTCGAACGAGGCGTCGGGGCGTTCACCGAGATCCAGCCTCCGCAGCCGCTCCGCGCGGGCCGGGCCGTCCCGGTCGGCGGGGGTCAGCAGCATCCGGCCGGTGGCGAAGGACGTCACTGGTGGGCTCCGAAGGCATGGAGCGGTGCGGGCGCCGAGGTGGCGTTGATCAGATGTTGTACGAGGGTGACGAGCGCCCCCGTACTGGAGCTGGCGATCCGGGCGTCGCACAGGACCACGGGCACCTCGGGTCCGAGGTCGAGCGCGGCCCGGATCTCGTCGGGTTCGTAGCGGTAGGCGCCGTCGAACTCGTTGACCGCGACGATGAAACCGATGCCCCGCCGCTCGAAGAAGTCCACGGCCGCGAAGCACTCCGCCAGCCGCCGGGTGTCGGCGAGCACCACGGCTCCGAGGGCGCCCTGGGAGAGCTCGTCCCACATGAACCAGAACCGCTCCTGGCCCGGTGTCCCGAACAGGTACAGGACGTGCTGTTCGGAGAGCGTGATGCGGCCGAAGTCCATGGCGACGGTGGTGGACGTCTTGGATTCGACGCCCTCCAGGTTGTCGGTGCCCACGCTGACCTGGGTGAGCAGTTCCTCGGTGCTCAGCGGGGCGATTTCGCTGACCGCGCCCACGAAGGTCGTCTTGCCGACGCCGAATCCGCCCGCGACCAGGACCTTGAGGGCCACGGGGAAGAACTCGGTGGTTCCGGTGCGGTCAGAGCTGTCGTCGTAAACCATCGAGCACTGCCTCCAGCAGGGATCGGTCGGTGGGTGTGTCGTGGAAAGCCGGGGCGTGCGCGGTGACCGCCCCGCAGTCGACCAGGTCGGAGAGGAGGACCTTGGTGACGACCGCGGGCAGCTTGAGGTGTGCGGCGATCTCGGCGACGGACATGGGCCCGTCGCACAGCCCGAGGGCCACGGTGTGTTCGGGGCCGAGGTGGATGTCGGGTTCGATGCCCGTGGCCATGACCAGGGAGAGCAGGTCGAATCCGGTGGACGGCCGGGTGCGGCCGTTGCTGACGGTGTACGGGCGGATCAGCCGGCCGGCCGCGTCGTCGAGCAGGGGCCCGTCCTGCGGGGCCGGCATCCTCACAGCCCCGGGGTGAACGGGGCCCCGGCCGGCTGCCGCAGCGGGGTCATCAGATAGGGCCGGACGCTCTTGACCAGCATCGCCATCTCGTAGCCGAGCACCGCCGCGTCCGCCTCGCGTCCGGCCAGGACGGCCAGACAGGTGCCGGAGCCCGCGGTGGAGACGAACAGGAGGGTGGAGTCGAGCTCGACGACCACCTGCCGGACGTCGCCGTTGTCACCGAAGCGGGCCCCGGCGCTGCGGCCGAGGGAGTAGAGCCCGGCGGCCAGGGCGGCCATGTGGTCGGCGCTGTCCGGGTCCATGCCGTGGACGGATTTCACCAGCCCGTCGGCCGAGAGCAGTACCGCGCTGCGCGTGTAGGGCACGCGCTGGACCAGTCCGCTCAGCAGCCAGTCCAGGTCCGAGACCTGACCGGACGCCATGTCGCTCGCCATCGTGTCTACTCCTTGAAGGTCGTGTCTTTACGGGGTTCCGGCACGGCGTGGCCCGGCAGGAAGGGGTCGGCCGCGAACGCCCCGGCCGGGCGGACGGACTGCGGGTGGGCGGTCTGCTGGTGGCCGGGGTGCGCGGGCGCTCCGGCCTGGGCGGCGGCTCCACGTACGGGGAGGGGCGCGAGGGTCTCCAGGGGGGCGTCGAGCGCGGTGGGCGTACCGCCGGGATCGCCGTATCCGGCGTTCGCCTCCTCCTCCTGGGCGTTCTGGGCCTCGGCGAGGTCGACACCGCGCCGGAAGGCGGCCATGAGGCCCGGGTCGTGCAGGGCGTGCTCGTCCTCGACCCGGGGCGCGGGTGCCTCCCGCAGTTGCGGAACGAGGTGTTCCTGATTGGCCCGCTTGGGCAGCTCGGGCCGGGCGGCGGGCGGGCCGGGCCGGTCGACCCGCTCCGGGGTGAAGGCGGCCGGCACGGGCCGCTCGGGGGCGGACGCGGCCGGTACGGAGCTGCCGGGGGCGGACGGGGCGGGCGCGGCCGGTACGGGCCGGTCGGGAGCGGACCCGGCGGGCGCCGGGCGGTCCGGGGCGGATGCGGCGGGCGCGGGGCGGTCGGCCCGCTCGGCGCGCAGGGGCAGCGGCGGCGCCTCGCCGCGGGGCTGCGGCGGGCGGCTCTCCGGCGCGGCGTGTGCGTGCGAGCCGGGCGCCTGGGCGTCGCGCGGGTGCCCGGCGGGGGCCGCGTGGACCGCCGGCGTACGGCCCGCCGGTACGGGCGCCGGAGGTGCGGACGGCCCGTCCTGGGCGGGCGGCCGGTGCACGGCTCCGGGCGGCGGTACGGGGGCGGCGCCGGGCGCGGCGGCGGTGTCGGGATCGGCCCCGAGGAGGTTCTGCGGCAGGACGAGCACCGCCTGCGTACCGCCGTAGATGTTGCTCTGGAGGCGGACCGCGATGCCGTGGCGGCGGGCCAGGGCCGAGACGACGAACAGGCCGATCCGGCCGTCCTGAAGCAGATGGGCGACGTTGACCCGGTCGGGGTCGGAGAGGAGGGCGTTCATCCGGTTCTGCTCGTGGTCCGGCATCCCGAGGCCCCGGTCCTCCACCTCCAGCGCGATACCGGCGGTGACGCGCTGGACGCGCAGCAGGACCTGGGTGTGCGGGGCGGAGAACACCGTGGCGTTCTCGACCAGTTCGGCCAGCAGGTGGATCACGTCGGCGACGGCATGGCCGCGCAGGGTGCCGTCCATCGGCGGGACGAGCTTGACCCGGGGGTACTGCTCGACCTCCGCGATGGCCGAGCGGAGCACCTCGGTCATGGTGACCGGGTTGCTCCACTGGCGCCGGGAGACGGCCCCGCCGAGGACGGCGAGATTCTCCGCGTGGCGGCGGATGCGGGTGGCCAGGTGGTCGACGTGGAAGAGGCCCTTGAGCAGATCGGGGTCCTCGACCTCGTGCTCCAGCTCGTCGAGGATCTGGATCTCGCGGTGGACAAGGGACTGGAGGCGCCGCGCGAGGTTGACGAAGACCTCGACCTTCTGTTCGTTGCCCGCGGAGCTGAAGAGCTGCGATGCCTGGACGACGGCGCTCACCGCGGCGTCCTGGGCCCGCCCCATCTCCTGGGCGAGCAGGTCGAAGGCGTCGCCGTCGGAGGAGGGTGGCGGCGGGGGCCGACGGGGGCCGACGGGCTCTCCGGCGCGGAGCTGTTCCACCACCCGCTGGAGCTCGGCCTGGCCCTGGGCGCTGGCACGGCGGAGCGTCAGCGCCCGGTCGAGGACGCCACCGGCCACGCGGTGGGCGCCGAGGTAGGCGGCGGCGACGGCGGCGACGGCCAGGGCGGCCGATCCGCCGAGCGCGGCCCAGAGGCTCGGCGACGGGTCGACGGCGCCGTCGCGGATCGTGAAGATGACGGCCGCCGCACCGCTGAGCAGGGCGGCGACGGTGGGGAGCAGGGCGGTGCGCAACAGCTGGGGGCGCATGCGGGCCTCGGGGGAGGACCGGTCGGCGCGCGGCCTGCTCGTGGCCGAGTGGGCACGCGCGCCGGGGCGGCCGTGCCGCCCGCCCTCGCGACGGTCCGGTCGCGCGGCGGGTGCGCGAAGTTGAGACATCAGCGTCCTCAGTACAGGGGGCACCAGGAATCGGCGTTCCTGTCGGTCTGGGAGCCCCGCGTTGATCACCGGGCACACACGGTAGTCGCGAATAACCTGTGCGCGACGGGCAGTTGCGGAACTTGCCCGCCATCCGTCCCGCTCTGGTATGACCTCTCGCACGGGCGCCCGATTACGCCGCATTGACACCGAGGTGAACCGTCGCCGACCTCCGGGGGCGGGACCACCTGAACGATGAGCAGACCGGTACGGCTACCATATGAGCGCCGCCTAGCTCGAAAGATAAACACGTGACTGTCAATGACGACTCGTTCACCAACTGGATGCACCGCGAGGAGATCGCGGAGTCGATGATCCCGATCATCGGGAAGCTGCACCGTGAGCAGGACGTGAATGTCCTGCTGCACAGCCGCTCCCTGGTGAACAAGTCGGTGGTCAGCATCCTCAAGACCCACCGCTTCGCCCGGCAGATCGCCGGTGAGGAGCTGTCCGTCACCGAGACGATGCCGTTCCTCAGGGCACTGACGACGCTGGATCTCGGCCCCTCCCAGATCGACATAGGCATGCTGGCCGCGACCTACCGGGCCGACGACCGCGGCCTGTCGGTCGAGGAGTTCACCGCCGAGGCCGTCGCCGGGGCGACCGGCGCCAACAAGATCGAGCGCCGCGACTCCCGGGACGTCGTGCTCTACGGCTTCGGCCGCATCGGCCGCCTCATCGCCCGGCTCCTCATCGAGAAGGCCGGTTCCGGCAACGGACTGCGGCTGCGCGCCATCGTCGTACGCAAGGGCTCCGGCCAGGACATCGTCAAGCGCGCCTCACTGCTGCGGCGCGACTCGATCCACGGCCAGTTCTCGGGCACGATCACCGTCGACGAGGCGAACAGCAAGATCATCGCCAACGGCAACGAGATCAAGGTGATCTACTCGGACGACCCGACGTCGGTCGACTACACCGAGTACGGGATCAAGGACGCGATCCTGATCGACAACACCGGCAGGTGGCGCGACCGCGAGGGGCTCTCGAACCACCTGCGCCCCGGCATCGCCAAGGTGGTCCTGACCGCTCCGGGCAAGGGCGACGTCCCCAACATCGTCCACGGGGTCAACCACGACACGATCAAGGACGACGAGCAGATCCTGTCCTGCGCGTCCTGCACCACCAACGCGATCGTCCCGCCGCTCAAGGCGATGGCGGACGAGTACGGCGTGCTGCGCGGCCACGTGGAGACCGTCCACTCGTACACCAACGACCAGAACCTGCTGGACAACTACCACAGCTCCGACCGGCGCGGGCGCTCGGCGGCGCTCAACATGGTCATCACCGAGACCGGTGCCGCGTCGGCCGTGGCCAAGGCGCTGCCCGACCTGGACGCGCCGATCACCGGCAGCTCCATCCGCGTCCCGGTGCCCGACGTCTCGATCGCGATCCTGAGCCTGCGCCTGGGCCGTGAGGCCACCCGCGAGGAGGTCCTCGACTACCTCCGCAACGTCTCGCTGGCCTCGCCGCTCAAGCGCCAGATCGACTTCATCAGCGCCCCCGACGCGGTCTCCAGCGACTTCATCGGCTCGCGCCACGCCTCGATCGTCGACGCGGGCGCCACCAAGGTCGACGGTGACAACGCGATCCTCTACCTCTGGTACGACAACGAGTTCGGCTACTCGTGCCAGGTCATCCGGGTCGTCCAGCACGTCTCCGGCGTGGAGTACCCGACGTACCCGGCCCCGGCCGTCTGACCGGGAGACGGCCCCTCCGGCAGGAGAGGACCGCGCCACCGCACGGCCTCGCGGGCCGGCACCCCCGTACCCGGGGTGCCGGCCCGCTCGTGTCCGGCTCCACACCGCCGCCTGTTGCAGGACGTGAGGCACTCCGGGACAGAATGGGGCTTCGCCCTGCACAGTTCTGAGCGCAAGGAAGCCCAATTCATGACAGACCGACATGATATGGATGAATTGCATGGTAACCGCGGTTCCCTGGCAGCTCAGTTGCGTTTACTGCGTACGCGGCGCGGCCTGACGCTCAGTGCACTGGCCAAGCGCACCTCCTACAGCCGGTCCTCCTGGGAGCGCTACCTCAACGGGAAGGCCCTGCCGCCGAGAACGGCGGTCAACGAGTTCGCGGCGGCCGTCGGTGTCCCGGCGGCCCCGCTCCTGAGCCTGCGCGAGCAGGAGCAGGACGGCCGGAGACCCAGCTTCCGGAACACCCTGCTCCACCGTGAACCGCCCGCGCCCGGTGGAGCCTTGCCGCACGACGGCCGGGGGCACGAGGGCCCGGGGCCGGACGTTCAGGGACCGGACGTCCAGAGGCCGGGGGCTCAGAGGCCGGGGGCTCAGAGGCCGGAGGTTCAGGCATCAGGTGATACGGCGACCGGTGCCGGGGAGACCACCGGAGAGCTCGCCCCGCCGACCAGGCCGACCAGGCCGACAAGTCCGTTGATCCCGGGGGACGGTGACGCACCGGGAGGGGTTACGGGGACACCGCCCGGCGCTCCGGTGGGAACGGGGGCTCCGGACAGCGCGCCCCAGCCGTCCCGGACGAGAATGACGCTCGTCTCCGCGGCTTCCGCCTGCACGGCGCTGGTGGCCGGAATCCTGATCGGGGGCTGGATATTCGGCGGCGACAACGCCGAGGGCCAGAACCGGGAGAAGGCCCAGGGCGACCCCCTCTGCCTGGAGTTCGAATGCCGCGACAAGGACTCGCAGCGGATGGGGTGCCACATCGGGGCCTGGACGTCCGCCGCGACCTGGTCGGGCCGCACCTACATCGAGCTGCGCTACAGCCCGCGCTGCCGGGCCGCCTGGGCCCGGATCACCGATGCCCATGTCGATGACACGGCACGGGTGGAGAGCTCCCGGGGGGTCAGCAACGAGCGCTCGGTGACGTACGAGAACGACACTTACTCCCCCATGATCGAGGCGCCCTATCCGGCCTCCGCACGGGCCTGCGGTGTGATCAAGGGCAAGGAGACCTGCACCCCGTCGGGCGGGCCCTCACCGATGCCGCCCGCACTGACCGACGAACGCGAACCGGCCCGCAAGCCCGCACCGACGGAGAGCGGCTAGAGGCCCCTGCCGATCGGCCCAGGACGCCGAACCTGACCGGTTCAGGTCGGATCGGTTCAGGTCAGGTCAGGTCAGGTCAGGTCAGGTCAGAGCCTTACCGGAGCCGGGGAGCGGTGCCACGAGCATCGCTCCCCGGCTGCGGCTCTCCCGCCGCCGACCCCGTTCCCCCCGTCCGTCAGCGCTCGCCCGCCACATCGAGATCCCGCCGTACGACCGGTGCGCCGCCCGGGACCGTCTCCGGTGCCGCCGTACGCCACCGGGGGGCCGCCATCGGTGCGGAGACGGCCCGCCACCAGGGCTCCACCGGGAGCGTTCCGGCAGGCTCGAAGGGTTCGCCCGGCCGGGGGAACGCCGCCGCCTGCTCGGCCTCCTCGGCGGCGTCCTTCGTCCACTCCCCCGGCTCGGCCCACGCGTGCGGGGCCAGGTTGAAGGTGCCCCAGTGGATCGGCAGCATCACTCCGTGCGGGCGTCCGCCCTGGAGGTCCAGATGGGCACGCATCCCCTCGGCGGGGGTCATGTGGATGTCCGGCCAGTACTCCGAGTAGGCGCCGATCTGGATCATCGTGGCGTCGAAGGGGCCGTGCTCGGCGCCGATGTCCCGGAAACCGGGGAAGTAGCCCGTATCACCGCTGTGGAAAATTCGGTGCTCCGGGCCGGTGACGGCCCAGGAGGCCCACAGGGTGTGCTGGTTGTTGCGCAGGCCCCGGCCGCAGAAGTGGCGCGCGGGGGTAGCGGTGAGGCTGATCCCGTTGACCTTCGCGGTCTCGTTCCAGTCGAGCTCGCGCAGCCGGTCGGGGGCCACTCCCCAGCGCTCCAGATGGGCGCCGACCCCGAGCGGCACGGCGAAGACGGTGTCCGTGCCCGCCAGCGCGCGGATCGTCGGCAGGTCGAGGTGGTCGTAGTGGTCGTGGGAGATCACCACCACGTCGACGGAGCCGAGCGTGGCCAGCGGCACCGGCACCGGGTGCAGGCGCTTGGGTCCGGCGAACGGGAACGGGGAGCACCGGTCGCCCCAGACCGGGTCGAACAGGACCCGGCGGCCGTCGATCTCGGCGAGGACGCTGGAGTGCCCCATCCAGGTGAGCCGCAGCCCGGTGGCGGGCGGTGCGGCCAGATCGGCGAGGGTGGTGGCGTGCACCGGGACGGCGCCCGCCGGCGCCCTGCGGACCCGCTGCTCCTTCTGGAAGTAGATCTTGGCGAACTCCAGCGTGGAGCCGGACGGCCTGGTCCGGGCGCCCAGCGGGTTCTGGAAGACGCCGTCGGCGAAGTTCGGCGAGCCCAGAATGCGCTGCATCCGCGCTCCGGCCGGATCGGCCCCGAAGGACTCGGTGCGCATCGAACGCAGTTTCGTACGGAAGGGGAGGAAGTAGTCGGCGCCGGTCACAACATCTCCTGGGGGAGTCGGTGTCGTCCCATTATCGTCGGACTGTCCGACAGGGCGAGGGGATCGCGGTGAACGGGGCAGCGGGCCCGGTGGGCCGGACGGGTCCGGTGGGACGCGTCAGCCACGCGGCTGCCCGTAGACGTGCTCGATGTGCAGCGTGAGCACGACCCTGCGGTCCTCCACCATGGCCCGCCGGTAGTCCGCCCAGTCCGGGTGCTCCTCCCCCTTCACGTCGTAGTAAAGCGTGATCAGGGCCTCCACCGTGGCGTCCTCCGGTCCGGCGGCGGGCGGGGTCAGTTCGGCGGTGCCGTCCACGACGGTCCAGGCCCAGCGGTCGTCGCTGGTGACGTGGTAGCTCGCGCGGGGGTCGCGCCGCAGGTTGCGGGTCTTCGCCCGGCCCTCGGTGATCGATACCCGGATCACCTGCTCATCGGGGTAGTAGGCGTGGTTGACGTTGGACAGCTGGGGCCGCCCGTCCCGCTTCTGGGTGACGAGCACTCCCCCGTCGTGCTCGCCCAAAAGGCGGAGGAGTGCTTCCTGTGCCGGTTCGAATGACGTCATGCAGGGTCCAACGTGCTTGCCGCCCCGAGGATTCCGGCCCGGCCTGCTCCTCGGGGGGTGTCACATCCGGGAACCCCCATCGCGTCATGCAGGTGACGGCGGGGAATCCGGTGACCGGGTGTGACCGGGAGTTACCGGAGCATTGACTAGGGTGGTCGCGTGGCAAGAGTCCGGTTGAACGTGGCGGAACGGCGTGAGGAGCTCGTGCGGGCGACGGTCGAGCAGATCGAGATCCGCGGGGCCTCCGCCGTGCGGATCGCCGATGTGGCGTCCGCGCTGGGCGTGAGCAATGCGCTGGTCCTCTACCACTTCTCGACCAAGGAGAGGCTGGTGGCGGCGGCCTTCGCCTACGCGGCCGAGGCCGATCTCGCCCATCTCCGCAAGCTGCTGGCCCGTCGCACCACCGCCGTACGGCGGCTGCGGGCAGCGGTGCGGTGGTACGCGCCCACCGGGCAGGCCAAGGGGTGGCGGCTGTGGATCGAGGGGTGGGCGGCGGCCCTGCGGGAGCCCGCCCTGCGCGAGGTCGCGGGCGACCTCGACCAGCGGTGGAAGGCGGCGCTGGCCGAGGTCATCGAGGAGGGCGCCGCGGCCGGTGAGTTCCGGTGCGAGGACCCGGTGGCGGCGGCCTGGCGGCTGACCGCCCTGCTGGACGGTCTGGCCGTCCAGATGACCTCGTACGCGGGTCCGCTCTCCCGGGCCACGATGCTGCGCTGGACCGACGAGGCGCTCGCCCATGAGCTGGGCATCGACCACGCCGCAGTGACCGGCTGAGCGACCGCGGTCGGCCGACCGGCCGACGGACCGGCCATCCGACGGCTGACGGCTGACGGCTCACGGCTCACGGCTGACGGCTGACGGTCGGCGACTCACGGCTGGCCACAGCAGCTGGCCACTGACGGCTCACGGCTCAGGTCTGGCGCACCGGGGCGTAGGCGGCACCCTCCAGGCCGAACGTCCAGGCCACCCCCTCCTTGGCGGTCCGTGTCGCGGGCGGTACGCGCAGCCAGTACGTGCGGTGGGTGCCGTCCGGTTCCGGGGTGGAGTTGACCACCTCGACCATCACCACGTCCTCGTCCCCGTCGAGTGCGATGCGCCAGAGGATGCCCGTCTCGTCGCGGTGGACGGGCCGGGCCCCCGACTCCGTGAGGTAGCGGTCGTAGCCGTAGTACTCCAGCATCACGCGGCGCAGCTCCGCGTTCTCCTCCTCCCGGATGCGGTGCGGGGTCAGGGACGCCAGCTCCTCCAGGAACGCGGCGGGCACCGGCATGCCACGCCACGCGTACAGGGCGAACCCGTCCCCGTAGGCGAGCGCCGGCCCCTCCCCGTGGTCGAGCCGCCCCGCCTCGTCGCGGTGCAGGACCTGGGGCCGCTCGCTGATCACCACGGCGTTCTCGTACGGCCACCACCAGCCGGCGTTCCGGGCGACCTCGGCCAGGCCGGTGAGCCGGTCGCCGCGGCCGTCGAAGGCGGCGAGCCAGGCGGCGTCGTGCTGGCCGAGCACCGCGTCGAGCAGCACCAGGCGCACGGCTCCCTCATCCTCGGGCCTCGGTGCCAGGTCGGCGACGACCCCCGACCGTATGCGCTCGGCGAGCGCGGCCGTGGTCTCCCAGAGCTGCGCGCCGGTGGCGGACCAGAGGGCCGACCAGCCCGCCGGACCCAGCTCGTCGTACATCCGGCGGCGCTCCTCGGCCCACGGCCGGGTGCGGACCTCCTCGCGCACCGACCGTCCGGCGTCGGCCAGCTTCTCCACGATCCCGACGGCCGCCCGGGGCGACTGCGCCCAGACGATCTGCCCGGGCTCGGCCAGTCCGGCGGTGCGGTAGGCGTGCCGCACACCCTCCTCGGCGGCGGCCCGGTCCGCCGCGCCGGTCGCCGCCGCCACGTCCCGCCAGGAATTCACGTGCTGCATCGGTTGTCCCCGTCCCCTGTCATGCTCGGTCTGATGTCGGTGTCCGTACGTGCTGTACCGGTGGCTCCGGGCGAGGTCAGTCCGCGACGATGCGGATCGCGCCGGGCGCGTACTCCCGCTGGCGCACCACCCTGAACCAGCCCTGCGGCAGCGGGATCGTGGCGTGCTCCTCGTGCACCACCCGCCCGCCCTCCGGGAGATGGAGCAGCATCGGTCCGAAGGGACCCGCCTCGCGGATCAGCCGGCCGGGGCCCTGCACGGCGTGCGCGTGCCCGGTGACCTCCCCCAGTGCGAGCACCAGCCGCCCCCGCCCGTCGCGCAGTTCGTCCGGGGCCTTCAGGAAGGGGGCGGGCACCGCCGACTCCTCCAGCGCCATGATCAGTACATCGCCCTGCCGGTACACAGACGTCTCCCCTCGGTCACGGCACCCGCTGTGCCGTCCACGGGAAAAACGCTACGGGCAGGGTCTGACAACGGACGGTCGCAAGGGCTCGGAAGCGGGTCCGGGGCGAGGCCGGAGCGGGTGCCGAGCCGGTCCCGAGCCGGTCCCGGTCGTGGCGTTGTCAGTGCGGCTTGATAAACCTTGCGGACATCAGCGTCCCCAGGATCAGGAGCTCAGGGCCATGTACGGTGCGCAGCATCTGCACGAGTTCGGCGGCCTTCCGGCCGTCGACTTCCAGCACACGGACGATCCGGCCGCCCGGCCCGCCGCCGGGGCCGTGGCCTGGCGCGTCTCCGTCGATCCGTACGGCGACGAGGGCCGGGACCGGCCCTGGGCGGAGGAGTTCGCCGATTTCCTGGACGCGGTCGACGTTGCCGAGGTCAGGGCCCTGATCATCGGCCAGTGGGGCGAGGCGTACGAGGAGGACTCCTCGGTCCCGGTCAACCTGGTGATCGACGCCGCCGACCGGCTGACCTCGCTGGAGGCGGTGTTCGTCGGGGATCTGGAGTCGGAGCAGGCCGAGATCACCTGGATTCAGCAGTCCGATGTCACGGCGCTGCTGGCCGCCTTCCCCGCGCTGACCGAGCTCGGGGCGCGGGGCGGCACCGGTCTGGTCTTCCCGCCGGTGAAGCACGAGCGGCTGCGGGCGCTGACCGTCCAGGCGGGCGGTCTGCCCGTCCAGGTGGTCCGGGGGGTGCTGGACAGCGAACTGCCCGCGCTGGAGCGGCTGGACCTCTGGCTCGGTGTGTCGGCCTACGAGGGCGACACCGAGGTGGCGGACCTCGCACCGCTGCTCTCGGGCACGCGGTTCCCCCGCCTGCACCACCTGGGCCTGCGCAACAGCGAGGTGGCGAACGAGATCGCGGCGGCTCTCGCCTCGGCGCCGGTCGTGGCGCGGCTCAGGACGCTCGACCTGTCGAACGGGACGCTGGGCGACGAAGGTGCGGCGGCACTCCTCGAAGGGCAGCCGCTCACCCATCTGGAGCTGCTCGACCTCCACCACCACTTCCTCACCCAGGCGATGGAGCAGCGGGTCCGCTCGGCCCTGGAGCCCGACGGGGTGTGCGTGGACCTGTCCCAGCGGAACGAGCCATGGGGCGGACGCGGCGTCGAGGGCCGCTACACCGCCGTGTCGGAGTGAGGCGTCATGACGTACATCGGTATTGATCATCCTGAGCACTTCCACGGCCTGCCGGTCCACGCTCCGGCGCCGTCCGTGCCCCTGCCCGCCGTCGACGCGGTGGCCTGGCGGCTGGAGTGCGTCTACGGGGAGGAGACGGATTTCGCCTTCCTGTGGGAGCAGTTCCTGGAGACCGTGGACACCACACGGGTCCGGGCGCTTCTCATCGGCCCCTGGTGGCATGCGGAGTACACCCCGTTCGCCCCGGTGCGGGATCTGATCGTCGCCCACGCGGACCGCTTCCCCGCCCTGCGGGGGCTCTTCCTCGCCGATGTGGTGGGCCAGGAGTGCGAGGTGTCGTGGCTGCCCATGTGCGACATCACCCCGGTGCTCGAAGCACTGCCGCTGCTGGAGGAGTTGGCTGTACGCGGCTGTGGCGACGAGGACCTGGCGCTGCGGCCGATCCGTCATACGGCGCTGAAGACGCTGCGCTTCGAGTCCGGCGGGCTGCCCGGCGATCTGGTGCGGGCCGTCGCCGCGAGCGAACTGCCCGCGCTGGAGCGGCTGGACCTGTGGTTCGGCAGCTCCTGGTACGGAGCGGACGCCACGGTCGAGGACATCGGACCGGTCCTGTCGGGCGGCACGTTCCCCCGGCTGCGCCATCTGGGCCTCCAGAACAGCGAGCTCCAGGACGAGATCGCCGCCGCCGTGGCGTCCGCGCCCGTGGTCGCCCAGCTGGAGACCCTCGCGCTGTCCATGGGCACCCTCAGCGACACGGGCGGCGAAGCGCTGCTGAACGGGCAGCCGCTGAACCACCTCACCACGCTCGACCTGCGCCACCACTACCTGACCGACCCGGTGCTCGACCGGATCAGGGCGGCGTGCGCCCCGGCCGTGGTCGAGGCAGGCGAGGCCGAGGACGACTACCGGGACGAGGGCGACGACGAGGAACCGGAGCGCTATGTCGCCGTCAGCGAGTAGCCCCAGGACACATGGCCTCGGGACGGACGGGCCCGGGACCGGCGGCACCGGGACGAGCGGCCTCGGGGCAAGTAGCCCCGGGGCAAGCGGCCCCGGGAGCACGGCGGCCCCGCGCTTCACCATCGTGGGCAATCCGGAGAACCGCCGGGTCGCCTTCTTCCGGGAGGCCGTGCGCGCCGCCGGGCTGGAGCCGCCCCGGGTGGTGTCCTGGCTCCAGGTGCTGGGCGGCGAGGCGGTGTTCGGGGCGGGCGAGACCGTGCGGATCGACTCGCCCGGCGAGGACGCGGAGGTGGAGCGGCTGCTGCGCGGGGTCGACGACCCGACCCGGGTGGAGGGGTCGGCGCGGTGGTATGCCGGGTTCCTCGCGGCGGTGGGCGAGGTGGCGCGGGCGGCCTCGGCGGCCGGTGCCGAGCTGCTCGCCTCCCCCGGTGACCTGGCCACGCTCTTCGACAAGCGGCTCTGCCACGCCCTTCTGGAGTCGGCGGGGGTCGCGGTGCCCGCCTCGCCCACCTCCGGGCCGCGCGCTCCGGAGGTGCGGGGCTGGTCCGACGTACGGGCGCTGATGCGGGAGCACCGGATGCCCCGGGCGTTCGTGAAGATCGCCCACGGCTCCTCCGCCTCGGGGGTGCTGGCGGTGGAGACGGCGGGTCCCGGCCGGGTCCGGGCGATCACCTCGGTGGAACGGGACGCCGAGGGGCGGCTGTTCAACTCGCTCCGGGTCCGCCGGTACAGCACGGAGCGGGAGGTGGGCGCCGTCGTGGACGCGCTCGCCCCGGACGGGCTGCACATCGAGCGCTGGCTGCCGAAGGCGTCCCAGCGGGGGCGGGCCGCCGATCTGCGGATCGTGGTGGTCGGCGGCCGGGCGACCCACGCCGTCGTCCGGACGAGCCGCTCCCCCATGACCAACCTGCATCTCGGGGGCGCGCGCGGCGATCTGGACGAGGTCCGGGCCGCCGTGGCGGCGGTGGGCGGCTCCTGGCGCGAGGCGCTGGCAGTGTGCGAGCGGGCCGCCGCCTGCTTCCCGGGGACGCTGTGCGTGGGCGTCGATCTGCTGCCCGCGGCCGGCTGGCGGCGGTTCGCCGTCGGCGAGGTCAACGCCTTCGGTGATCTGCTTCCCGGGCTGACCGGTCTGCCGGGCAGCGGCGCCGAGGGGCTGGACACCTATGCGGCGCAGGTCGCCGCCGTACTGGACCGAACGAGGAACGACCATGCCGTCACGTCTCCCTGACCCCGCACGCCCCGATATGACCGAGCCCGACATGGCTGAGGTCGTGGGCAGCCATGACCTGCTGCTGGTCACCCTGGACACCCTGCGCCACGATGTCGCCGCGGAGCTGGCCGCCGCCGGGCGCATCCCCCATCTGGCCGCCCGTCTGCCCGGCGGCGTGTGGGAGAAGCGGCACGCGCCGGGCAGCTTCACCTATGCCTCGCACCAGGCGATGTTCGCCGGGTTCCTGCCGACGCCCGCCGCCCCCGGCCCGCATCCGAGGCTGTTCGCGGCGCGGTTCGCGGGCAGCGAGACGACGGCGGACGGCACATTCGTCTTCGACACCCCGGACCTGGTGTCGGGGCTCGCCGCCGAGGGGTACCGCACGGTGTGCGTCGGTGGCGTCGGGTTCTTCAACCGGCAGGGTGCCCTGGGGTCGGTGCTGCCCGGGATGTTCCAGGAGAGCCACTGGGAGCCGGAGTTCGGCGTCGCGTCGCCGACCTCGTTCGAGGCGCAGGTGACCCGGGCCGAGGAGATCGTCGCCGGGCTTCCGCACGAGCAGCGGCTGTTCCTCTTCGTCAACGTGTCCGCGCTGCACCAGCCGAACTGGTTCCACACCCCGGGCGCGACCCGCGAGGCGGGCGACTCCCGGGCCACGCACGCGGCCGCTCTGGAGTATGTCGACCGGCACATCGGCCGCCTCTTCGCCGCCGCGAGCAGCCGCCGCCGGTGTTTCGCCATCGTCTGCTCCGACCACGGCACCACGTACGGCGACGACGGCTACACCGGTCACCGGCTCGGCCACGAGGCCGTCTGGACCGTCCCGTACGCCCACTTCTTCCTGGAACCACCCGCACCGCACGAACCGGGGGCCGCCCGATGACCACCGCCACCACCGCGTCGGCCACCACCGCCGACGCCTCCGCACCGCCCGCCGTCCGGCCGTACGAGAGTTACGTCTACGCCTATCCGCACAAGACGGCCTACCGCCCCCTGCCGGACCGGCCCGTGCTGCGCGAGCTGTGGGCGGGGGAACGCAAGGACGCCCTCTCCCTCTACCTCCACATACCGTTCTGCGAGGTCCGCTGCGGCTTCTGCAACCTGTTCACCCGGATCGGCGCGCCCGAGGAGCTGACGACCCGCTATCTCGACGCCCTGGACCGGCAGGCCGTGGCCGTACGGGACGCGCTCGGCGACGACGAGCCGGTGCGGTTCGCGGCGGCGGCCTTCGGCGGCGGGACGCCGACCTTCCTGACGGCGGGCGAGCTGGAGCGGCTCTGCGACATGGCGGAGAAGCGGATGGGCGCCGACCTGCTCGCGGTGCCGCTGTCGGTGGAGACCTCGCCGTCCACCGCGACCGCCGACCGGCTGGCGGTGCTGGCCGACCGGGGCACGACCCGGATCAGCATCGGGGTGCAGAGCTTCGTGGACGCCGAGGCGAGGGCGGCCGTCCGCCCGCAGCGCCGGGCCGAGGTGGAGGGCGCCCTCGGCCGGATCAGGGACGTCCGGATACCCGTGCTGAACATCGACCTGATCTACGGCATCGACGGCCAGACCGAGCGCACCTGGCTCACCTCGCTGGACGCCGCGCTGGCCTGGGAGCCCGAGGAGCTGTATCTCTACCCGCTGTATGTCCGCCCGCTGACCGGTCTGCACCGGCTGGGCGCGGCGGGCGTGACCGGCCCGGAGGCGGAGGCCCTGGAGCAGGCGGCCTGGGACGCGCAGCGGCTGCGGCTCTACGCGGTGGGCCGCGACCATCTGCTGGCGCACGGCTACGAGCAGGTGTCGATGCGGATGTTCCGCCGGGCCGACGCACCCCAGGAGGGCCCCGAGGACTACGCCTGCCAGACCGACGGCATGATCGGACTCGGCTGCGGGGCCCGCTCCTACACCTCCGCCCTGCACTACTCCTTCGACTACGCGGTGGACATGCGGGAGATCCGCTCCATCATCGACTCCTTCACCGCCACCGAGGACTTCTCCCGGGCCGAGGTCGGGCGGTACGTCGACGCGGCCGAGGCCCGCAGGCGCCACCTCCTTCAGTCCGTCCTCCAGGCGGCCGGTCTCCCCGTGGCCGACTACCGCGCCCGCTTCGGTACGGACCCGTGGGCGGACTTCCCCGCCGAGCTGGCGGAGTTCGCGGCCCGGGGCTGGCTGGACACCCGTGCCCCGGACGGGGTGCTGCGGCTCTCGCCGCTGGGCCTGGCGCACTCGGACGCGCTGGGGCCCGCGCTGTTCTCGCCCGGAGTGCGGGCGGCGATGGCCGCGTACGAGCGGAAGTGAGCGGGCCGTGGACCTGACGATCCTCTACCGGGGCCCGCTGGCCTCGTGCGACTACGACTGTCCGTACTGCCCGTTCGCCAAACGGCGGGACAGCCGGGCGCAGTTGACCTCCGACCGGGAGGCGCTGGAGCGGTTCACGGGGTGGGCGGCGGCGCAGACCGGCGACCGGCTCTCCGTGCTGTTCACCCCGTGGGGCGAGGGTCTGGTGCGGTCCTGGTACCGGCGGGCGCTGACCGAGCTGTCGCATCTCCCGCACATCGGCCGGGTGGCCATCCAGACCAATCTGAGCGGCCGCACCGCCTGGCTCGCGGACGCCGATCCGGAGCGGATCGCGCTCTGGTGCACGTACCACCCGGGGCAGACCCCGTACGAGCGGTTTCTCGGCAAGTGCCGTGAGCTGTCGGCCCGGGGCATCCGGTTCAGCGTGGGCGTGGTGGGGTTCGAGGCCCACCTCGAAGAGGCCAGGCGGCTGCGGGCCGCGCTGCCCGCCGAGGTCTACCTCTGGGTGAACGCCGCCGAGGGGCGGACGTACACCGACGAGGAGGCGGAGCGGTGGACCGAGCTGGACCCGCTCTTCCCGTACAGCAGGCATCCGCACCGCTCGGCGGGGCTGCCCTGCCGGACGGGCGAGTCGGTGATCTCGGTGGACGGCGAGGGGACGGTGCGACGCTGCCACTTCGTCAAGGCCGAGCTGGGCAACCTGTACGACGGCAGCTACCGCCGGGCGCTTCGCCCGCGGGCCTGTCCGCTCGCCGTCTGCGACTGCCACATCGGCTATGTGCACCTGGAGACGCTGCCGCTGTACGACGTGTTCGCGGGCGGCGTCCTGGAGCGGATACCGGCGGTGCCCGGCACCGCGGGCCCGGCGCCGGACGGGCCCGCGGTGCCGGGCCCGTCCCGGCGGACGCTCCCCCTGCTCGGCCCCTGAGGTCTACAGCGGCAGCAGGTCCGGCCGCTTCGCCTCGACGTGGTCGCCCGACGATTCGCCGCGCAGCCGCCGCCCGATCCACGGCACGAGGTACTCCCGCGCCCACTGGATGTTGTCGCGCCGCTCGTCAAAGGGGGTGCGCTGGGCCTGCGGCGGCCAGGGCTGGTCCGGGTCGGCCGGGACGTCGTGGCCGAGGACCTGGGCGGCGCGCAGCGCGACGCGGGTGTGGCCCTCGGGCGACAGGTGGAGCCGGTCGGCGTCCCACGCGCGCCGGTCCTGGACCGAGCGCAGCGACCACAGGTCGAGCACGGGGCAGTGGTAGCGGTCGGCGATGGCCCTCAGATGGACGTTGTACGTGGCGATCCTGCCGCGCATGTGGCGCAGCACCGGAACGCCCCGGGTGTCGAACCCGGTGGTGACCATGACGGTGCCGACCGCCTCGGTCAGCTCCGCGACGGCCTTCTCGTAGCGCTCGGCCAGATCGTCGGGGTCGGCGCCGGGCCGGATGATGTCGTTGCCGCCCGCGCAGAAGCTGACCAGGTCGGGGGCCAGTTCCTTGGCGCGGGGAATCTGCTCCTCGACGATCTGGTCGAGGAGGCGTCCGCGTACGGCGAGATTGGCGTAACGGAAATTCCCGTGCCGGGTTCCGTCCGGGGTCGTCGCCGCGTCGGGGTCCGGAAGCCGGTCGGCGAGGAGAACCGCGAAGCGGTCCGCCCAGCCGACGAAGGTGCCGTCGGGGCCGGGATCTCCGACGCCTTCGGTAAAGCTGTCCCCGATCGCCGCGTACGACCCGATGATGTTCTGCTGCTGGGTTCTCGAATCGTCTGCCACAAGGTCATATCCTGCACCGTTCAATGTGACCTACGCGACCGTAATACGGGGTTGACGGGTGGTGAGATAGACCACCCGGTCAGATTTGGGTAAAGCCGGAATAAGTGGAGGGGCGGTGCGCCGCTGCGCACCGCCCCTCGATCACTTCATGCCGTCCCGGTCACTTCATGCGGTCCGTGACGGCCGTCCCCGGGTCAGAGGGAGACGCCGTGCTGCCGCAGGTAGGCGACCGGGTCGACGTCGGAGCCGTAGCCCGGGCCGGTGCGGACCTCGAAGTGGAGGTGCGGGCCGGTGGAGTTGCCGGTGGAGCCGGAGAGGCCGATCTGCTGGCCGCCGGTGACGGTCTGGCCTGCGGAGACGCTCAGCGAGGACTGGTGGGCGTACTGGGAGTACATGCCGTCCTCGTGCTTGATGACGACCTCGTTGCCGTACGAACCGCTCCAGCCGGCCGAGACCACGGTGCCCGGGCCGATGGCGCGGATCGGGGTGCCGGAGGCGGCCCGGAAGTCGGAGCCGGTGTGGTAGCCGCTGGACCAGCTGGAGCCGGAGGCGCGGTACTGGGTGGTGACCTGGGCGTTGGCCAGCGGGGCGGTCCAGCCGGAACCGGTGGACTCGGCGGAGCCGGTCTGCGGGGAGGTGCCGGACTGCGCGGCGGCGTCGGACTCGTCGGCCGAGATGACGTCCGCCTTCGGGGCGGCCTTCGGGGCCTGCTTCGGCGCGGCCTCGGGGGCGGGCTGCGCCTTCTTCGGCGCGGCCTTCGGAGCGGCGGCCTCGGGGGCCGGAGCGGACTTCTGGGTCTGCGAAGGCGTGGCGGAGCCGGACGCCTTGGCACCGAGGGTGAGCTTCATGCCCGGGAAGATCAGGCTGGGGTTCTCGCCGACGGTCGACCGGTTGTCCTGGTACAGCTTCTGCCAGCCGCCCTTGACCTGCTGCTCGGCGGCGATCTTCGAGAGGTGGTCGCCGGAGACGACGGAGTACGTCTTCGGGGCGGTCTTCGCCGTGGCGGGCGCGGCCTGCGGTGCGCTCTGCGCGGCGGCGGCCGTGGCGGCGGCGGGCTTGACGGCGGGGGCGGCCTTCTCCGCGGCGTGCGCGCCGGTGGCGCCGATCAGCGGGAGGGCGAGTACGGCGCCGCCGGTGCCCGCGGCGAGGACGCCGCGGTGGATCGGGCCGGACTTGGTACGACGGTGCTTACCCTTTGCGGGCATGGGGAAGTTCCTCTCCGGCGCCTGCGAGGTGAGCTGTCGGGTTCGAGCTGGAGATGCCCGGCCGCCGCATGGCGACTTCACCCCTAGCCGGTCCGGATCGCTCCGGGCCGGCGGCTTACCTGGTTCCCCCGCTCCTGCCACACGTGAGTGGGTGGGTGCGAATTCCGGGCGGCGGCAGGATTAGGCGGTCCGTCCGGATTGACGGTGACCGTAAACGAGTGAGGACGACGGGAACAAGCCGTCGGTTGCCTGCCGGAATCACCGGTTCAATTCCGCTCCGGATTTCCCGTCACCCTCCGTGGATTACGGATCTTGGCTTTCCGTACGGATACCGGGAAACCTCCGGGCCTCGCCCGCCACGGTCCGTCACGGATATGATCCCGCTCACCCACGGAATCCCATCTCCCCCATTAGCGGGGCATGTTCTGCGAAATGCACCAATACGGACATGCCGTCGGCGCCGCCCCTGACATCCTGTCAGCAGGCTGCCGATTTTCCGGTGAATCGATGTCGTATCGTCACGGGAGCGCCCTCGCCGGAGAGCAGCGCCGATTCCAGACATTCCAGGAGCTACCGTGACGCAGCAGGTGCCGCAGGTCCCGCCGACCGAGACCGCACTGACCGGAGTCCGCAACTTCCGCGATGTGGGCGGCCTCCCCACCACGGACGGCCGGCGCACCGCCTTCGGCCGGCTCTACCGCAGCGGTCACCTGGCGCACGCCACCGCCGAGGACGCGCTCTTCCTCGGCGGGCTCGGGCTGCACACCGTCTTCGACTTCCGCAACTCCGCCGACCACCGGCTCGACGGGTACGACATCGAGCTGGCCGGTGTCCGCAATGTCAGCATTCCGCTCTCCGACCCGGCCGACGGCGCCGAGTTCTGGCGGCTGGTGCGCGACGGGAACATCGAGCAGCTGCGCTCGGTCCTGGCGAACGGCAAGGCCACCGAGCGGATGCTCCACATGTACCGCGCGACCATCGTGGACCGCACCGCCGAGCACAGCCGCGTCCTGCACGCGCTGGCGGAGGACAGCGTGCCCGCCCTGATGCACTGCGCGGCGGGCAAGGACCGGGCGGGTCTGTCGATCGCGGTCTCACTGCTCGCGGTCGGCGTCGAGCGCGAGGCGATCGAGGCGGACTACCTCAAGTCCAACGATCCGCACCGCCGGTACAAGGTGAAGCGCACGGACATGTCCGAGGTCGGGATGTCGCCCGAGGTGCTGGAGCTCCTGAACCCGCTCTTCGGGGCGCAGCCCGAGTACCTCGCGGCGGCGTTCGCGGCCATCGACGAGACCTGGGGCACGACGGAGCGCTATCTGACGGAGGGACTGAACGTCTCCCCCGAGACCCGGGAGCGGCTGCGCGAGCGACTGCTCGACCAGGGCTGAGCGGCCCACGGCCGGCCGGCGGGACAGCCCTTACGGGTTCACTCCGCGCCCGCCACCACGAAGAGCAGGTAGAGGAAGGCCGCGATCACATGGCCGACCACCAGGTAGGCGAAGAGCCGGATCACGAGGCCGCGCGGCATCCGGCGCTCCTGTGCGTCCGCGGCGGGCTTGGGGCGCCTCGGGCTCAGCGGGTCATAGTGCTCGGAATCGGACATGACGGTCCTCTCTGCCGGCCTCGCGGCCGGTGGGTACGGAGTATCCGGTGGGACGCGGGGGTCAGCGCGTGTGCAGCGCGTTGCCGAGGCAGAGCTCGGCCGCCGGGCTCTGGAGCAGGGAGTGGACGAAGAGCAGCTCCGCCCCGCCCCGGTCCAGGGCCGCGATCCGGTGCGGGGTGAGCGAGTCGAAGTGGGCACTGTCGCCCGGGTCCAGATCGTGCACGGTCTCCCCCAGCGCGACCCGCAGCCGCCCGCCGAGGACGTACAGCCACTCCTCACCGGGGTGCACCCGGACCAGATCGCCCTGGGCGCCGTACGGGACACGGACCCGCAGCGCCTGCATGGCGCGGCCGGAGCCACCGGCCCGGCGGTACATCCAGCCGTCGGCCTCGGCCCCCTCGAAGGCGCCGCCCCGGACGATCGCGTCCCGCTCGGGCGGTTTCTCGCCGAGCAGCTCGGAGACCGTCGTACCGTAGATACGGGCGAGGCCCAGCAGCATGGGCAGCGAGGGCTGGCGGCGGCCGGTCTCCAGCCGGGAGAGGTGGGCCGGGGAGAGTCCGGCCCGCTGGGCGGCGGTCTCCAGGGTGAGACCGCGTCCGCGACGCAGGTCGCGCAGTCGGGGTGCGACGCCGGGGAGCTCGTCGGCCGCCCCTTCGTCCGGAGGGTTCATGCCTCTATTGGGCCAGGAACTTTCCTCCCGGGCAAATAAATTGCCCAGGAGGCAAATTCCCCGCCCGATGCCCCGGCATCCCCGATGCCCCCGACACCCCTGACATCAGCGGTTGGCCACCGCCTGCTTCACCAGGGTCCGGCCGAAGTCCCACATCAGCCCGCCGCCGCTGTGCGCGTCGTCCATGACCTCCGTGAACGCCGTCACGAAGCGGTCCACCTCCGCCTCCCCGATGATCAGCGGCGGGATCAGCTTGATCACTTCCAGGTGGTCGCCGGAGACCTGGGTGAGGATGCGGTGCTTCTGGAGCAGCGGCACCACGACCATCTGGGCGAAGAGTCCCTTGCGGGCCGCCTGGAGCATGGTCCAGCGGCTGCGGAGCTTGAGCGAGGAGGGCCGCCCGAACTCGATGCCGATCATCAGCCCGCGCCCGCGCACCTCGTGCAGCAGCTCGTAGCGGTCCACCAGGGCCGTCAGCCGCTCCCGCAGCAGATCGCCGGTCCGCCGGGCGCCCGCGACGATCTCCTCGTCCTCCATCACCGTGAGCACCGCGAGCCCCGCCGCCATGGCCTGGGCGTTGGAGCCGAAGCTCGCGGAGTGGACGAGGACCCGGTCCATCGAGGAGTAGACCTTGCGGAAGATCCAGTCCTTGCCGAGCGTGGCGCCGACCGGGACATAGCCGCCGGAGAGCGCCTTGGCGACGCACACCAGATCCGGTTCCACGCCCTCCTCGTGCTGGTAGGCGTAGAAGTCACCGGTCCGGCCCAGCCCCGTCTGCACCTCGTCCGCGATCAGCAGCGCCTTGTGCCGGTGCAGCAGCTCCTGCGCCTCGTACAGGAAGCCGGGCGGCGCGGCGTGCACGCCCTTGCCCTGGACGGGTTCGACGACCAGGGCGGCCACGTCCCCGCGCTTCAGCTCCCGGCGCAGCGCGTCCAGGTCGCCGAGCGCGATCGGGGTGTCGGGCAGCAGCGGGGCGAAGCCGTCCCGGAAGCCCCTCTCGCCGTTGACGGAGAGGGAGCCGGTGGTCAGCCCGTGGAAGGCGTGGTCGCAGTAGAGGACGCGGGGCTTCCCGGTGGCGTAGCGGGCGAACTTCAGCGCCGTCTCGACCGCTTCCGTACCGCTGTTCCCGAAGAAGACGCGGTCCAGGTGCGGGCTGTGGCCGAGCAGCTTCTCCGCGAGCAGCCCGGGCAGCGGCTGGCAGTCGAAGCGGGTGAGGTCGGCGAGCCGGGCGTCGAGCACGTCGTGCAGGGCCTTGCGGACGACCGGGTGGTGCCGGCCGAGGCCCATCACGCCGAACCCGGCGAGCATGTCCAGGTAGTCGTTGCCCTCGGCGTCCCAGAAGTACGCGCCCTCGGCCCGCTCGTAGACCTTGTCGAAGCCGATGGTGTGCAGCATGCGCGGCAGCTGGTGGTTGAGATGGCGCGCATGCAGCTCGTACCGCTCGGCCCCGCGCTCCGCCAGGAGCCGTCCCAGGTCGAAGCCGCCCGGCCCGCCGTCCGTCACCGGTTGCCGCCCACGCTCTCCCGTGCCGCGCGCAGCGACTCCTTGAGCGACCCCATGGTCGCGAGGACGGCGGTGGGCTCGTAGCCGCAGTGCGCCATGCAGTTGGCGCAGCGGGGGTCCTTGCCCCGGCCGTACTTGCTCCAGTCGGTCTCCTCGATGAGCTGACGGTACGTCGGTACGTAACCGTCGCTCATCAGGTAGCAGGGGCGCTGCCAGCCGAAGAGCGAGTAGTTGGGGATGGCCCACGCGGTGCACGGGAAGTCCGCCTTGCCCTCCAGGAAGTCCAGGAAGAGCGGCGAGTGGTTGAGCCGCCAGCGGGCCCGGTTGCCGCCCGCGAACGCCTTCTTGAAGAGTTCGCGGGTCTGGTCGACGCCGAGGAAGTGCTCCTGGTCGGGCGCCTTCTCGTAGGCGTAGGCGGGCGAGATCATCATCTCGTCGACCTTGAGGTCGTCGTTGAGGTAGTTGAGGACCTCGATGATGGTCTGCGGGGTGTCGGTGTTGAAGAAGGTGGAGTTGGTCGTCACCCGGAAGCCGCGCCGCTTGGCCTCCTTCATCGCCGCCACCGCCTCGTCGAAGACGCCTTCCTTGGCGACCGACTCGTCGTGCCGCTCCCTCAGTCCGTCGATGTGCACGGCGAAGGCGAAGTAGGGCGAGGGGGTGAACTTGTCCAGTTTCTTGCGCATGAGCATCGCGTTGGTGCAGAGGAAGACGTATTTCTTCTTCGCGACGAGCTGGCGCACGATCTCGTCGATCTGCGGATGCATCAGCGGCTCGCCACCGGCGATGGAGACCATGGGGGCACCGGACTCCAGCACCGCGCCCACCGCCTGCGCGACCGGCATACGCTGCTTCAGGACACCGGCCGGGTGCTGGATCTTGCCGCAGCCCTCACAGGCGAGGTTGCAGGCGAACAACGGCTCCAGCTCGACGATCAGCGGGAACTTCTCACGCTTGCGGAGCTTCTGTTCGAAGAGATACGTCGCGACCTTGATGGACTGGCGGAGCGGCATGGCCATCTGGCTCACCTCCTGGGGAGCAGTAAAGATCGGTGCCATTCGTAGAAAGCCGGAAGGACTGCTCGGAGAACACGGAAGGCCGATATTCCACCGCGAACCGTGCCGATACGGACGAGCTCATGCTCTGGAGCGTCCACGACCACCCGGACGGCCGCAACCGGGCGCGGCCCGTGGCACAGGGCGGTACGCAGTGTGGCGGCGGATTCCATGTCCACGGCGATGGCCCCGGTGGCCCGCAGGGCCGCCCGCTCGGGGCCGCGTACGACGTGGTCGGAGCCGGTCAGCGGGCCGGTGTGGACGGTACGGCCGGGGACGGCCCGGGCGAGGGCGGCGACCAGCAGCCCGGTGCCGGTGCAGGGGGTGGCACCGTCGGCGTCCCGGGTCTCCTCGGCCACGACCAGGTCACCGGGGTGCATCCCGGGGGCGAGCCCGGCGCAGAAGCCGGAGGCGATGACGGCCGCGTCCGGTACGCCACCGGGGGCGAGGAGGGCCGCCACGGCCGCCTCCGCCGCCCGGGGGCCCATGCCGGTCCGCAGGACCCGTACCGGGCCTCCGGGCCGCTTGCCGCTGCGCAGGGCCGCCTGCTCGATGCCCAGCGCGCAGGCGACCAGCAGCGGCGCCTGGAGGCCCGCGGGCCCCGGTGCGCCGCCCATCAGGCGCCCCGGTCCGCTCCCGTACGGTCGGCGAACGGGTCGCCGTACACGTAACGCCCGAGCGCGGTCAGGGGGAAGACCTGGCGGTAGAGGTGGTAGTTGATGGAGAAGTCCCAGGGGAAGCCGGTGCCGGTGAAATACGGCTCGTCCCAGGAGCCGTCGGCCTGCTGGGCGCCGGTCAGCCAGCCGACCCCGCGGGCGACGGCCCGGCTCTCGCGGCGGCCCGCGGCGAGCAGGGCGAGCAGGGCCCAGGCGGTCTGGGAGGCGGTGGACTCACCGTGCCCGATCCACTTCTCCTCCGTGTACGAGCGCAGGTCCTCGCCCCAGCCGCCGTCGTCGTTCTGCACGGACTCCAGCCACTCCACCGCCCGGCGGATCGAGGGGTGGGCGGCGGGCAGTCCGGCGGCGATCAGGGCGGGCACCACCGACCCGGTACCGTAGACGTAGTTGACGCCCCAGCGGCCGAACCAGGCGCCGCACGCCTCCTGTTCGGCGAGGAGCCACTCAACGCCCCTTCGCGTACGGGGGTGCCGGGCGAGCCCCTCGACGGCGAGCATCTCCACGACATGGCCGGTGACATCGGCCGACGGCGGGTCGATGACCTCGCCGAAGTCGCAGAACGGCAGGCGGTTGGGGAAGGAGCTGGTGTTGTCGGCGTCGAACGCGCCCCAGGCCCCGTTGCGGGACTGCATCCCGAGGTTCCAGCGCACCCCGCGCTCGATGGCGGCCTCCAGCCGGGCGGGGTCGGGGTGGCGCACCCGGCGCAGCGCCAGGACGACTTCGGCGGTGTCGTCGATGTCCGGGTAGTTGTCGTTGTGGAACTCGAACGCCCAGCCTCCGGGGGCGAGTTCGGGTTTGCGTACGGACCAGTCGCCGGGCCGGGTGATCTCCTCGGCCAGCATCCAGTCGGCGGCTCTCACCAGTGCGGGGTGGTCGGGTCTGAGTCCGCCGTCGACCAGGGCGACGGTCGCCAGGCAGGTGTCCCAGACGGGCGACTGGCATGCCTCGACCATGCGGGCCCCGTCCTCGCGCCACACGGCGAACCGGTCCAGCGAGGCCAGTCCGGCGCGCATCACCGGGTGGTCGAGGTCGTAGCCGAGCAGGTGCAGGGCGATGACGGAGTAGACGGCCGGGGGCTGGATGCCGCCCCAGCAGCCGTCGTTCTCCTGGCGTTCGATGATCCACCGGGCGGCCACGTTCATCGCGATCCTGCGCAGCGGGCGCGGGGCGACCTTGTGGTAGAGGTGCAGCCCCTTGTCGAGCCGCTGGAAGAGGCCGTCCCAACTGGCCGCCGGGGCGAGCTTCCTGGGCGGGCTGGGGCGGGCGGGGTCGGTGTGCAGCTCGTCCAGGGCGAAGGGGGCGGGCCGCACCGGGCGCTTCGCGGAGACGATGGTCAGGGGGACGATGGTCTGCCGGGCCCAGCAGCCGAAGTCGTAGATGTTGAGCGGGACCCACTTGGGGAGGAACATGAGCTCGGGCGGGAGTTCGGGGAGGTCGTCCCACTTCCACCAGCCGAACAGGGCCAGCCAGATCCGGGTGAAGACCCGGGCGGCCGCGATCCCGCCCTGCTCCCTGATCCAGCCGGCGGCGCGCGCCATGTGGGGCTCGTCGGGGCGGTCCCCGGCCAGCCGCAGGGCCACGTACGCCTCGATGGTGGCGGAGAGGTCGCCGGGTCCGCCGTAGAAGGTGTTCCAGGTGCCGTCACCGAGCTGTTCGCCGCGGATGAAGAGGGCGGCGGCCCGCGTGGTCTCCGGGTCCTGGATGCCGAGGAACTGGCGCAGGAGCAGGTCCTCGGCGTCCATGGTGACGTTGGTGGCCAGGTCGCCCTTCCACCAGCCCTGCTCGTCCTGTCTGCCGAGGAGGTGCTCCACCGAGCGTTCCGCGGCCCGTCGGGCGGCGGCGAGCACCTCGTCCGGGGCGGGGGTCGTGCGGTCCGGATGTCCTGCCGTGGGCGCGGAGAGGTTCGCGGCCCCGGTGGGTCCGTCGGTCGTCGCTGTCATGAGCTTCCCCTTCGTGCAGTCGGTCCTCTGCTGTGCTGGGGTCTCCGTCGGCCGGCGCCCGGGTCGGGGCGCCGGCCGGCGACTGCGAGTCATATGCGGGTGCTGATCACCTCTTCCGCACCACCACGAAGTCCGCGAGCGCGGTGAGCTGCGCCCGTACGGGGTGCGGCATGTCGACGGCGTGCAGCGCCTCGATGGCGACCGCGTGCTGCCGACGGGCTTCCTGCGCGGTCCACTCGCGGCCGCCCGCCTCCTCGATGAGCGCCGCGCGGGCGGCGAACTCCTCTTCGGAGAAGCTGTCGAAGTCGCTGCTCTTGGCGTCGGCCGCGAGCAGTTCGCCGAGCCGTTCGGAGGCCGGGCCGCCCGCGGCGAGCGCGGCGACGACCGGGAGGGACTTCTTGCGCTGGCGCAGGTCGCTCCAGGTCTGCTTGCCGGTGGACTCCGGGTCGCCCCAGATGCCGAGCAGGTCGTCGACGGCCTGGAAGGCGAGGCCGAGGTGGTAGCCGTACGTCTCCAGGGTGTCGGCGGTGCGGTCGTCGGCGCCGCCGAGCACCGCGCCGATGGAGACCGCGCAGGCCAGCAGGGCGCCGGTCTTGTTGCCCTCCATCTCCAGGCACTCCTCGACGGTGACCCGCTCGCGGTGCTCGTAGGAGATGTCCTGCGCCTGCCCGTCGATGAGCTTGCGGGTCGCGGTGGTCAGGCGGCGGGCCGCGCGGCCCGCCTCGACCGTGCCGAGCTCCAGCAGCAGGTCGTAGGCGAGGGCGAAGAGCGCGTCGCCGACCAGGATGGCCTGGGCGGGGCCGTGGACCTTCCACACGGTGTCGCGGTGGCGGCGCTGCTCGTCGCCGTCCATCAGGTCGTCGTGCAGCAGCGAGAAGTTGTGCACGAGCTCGACGGCCACGGCGCCGGGGACGCCCGCTTCGGCGGGGGCGCCCGCGGCCTCGGCCGAGAGCAGGGCGAGCGCGGGGCGCACGGCCTTGCCGCCGTCGCCGTCCGAGGGCCGTCCCTCGGCGTCGATCCAGCCGAAGTGGTAGGCCGCGACGGTGTCCATGGGCGGCGCCAGCCGGTCCACGGCAGCCCGCAGCACCGGCGCTGACAGGACTCGTCCGCGCTCCAGAAGCGCGGTGACGTCCGTGGTCTGGTCCACGGTGTCGGAAGCCGGATTCGCCGGGGTCACTGACTCTCCTCTTGTTCCGGTGGTACGGGTCATGCCGCCTCCTGCGGCGGATGTCCATGGGGGCGGCCGAGATCCTGGAGGGCGGCGTCGGCGGCCCGGGAGCCGCTGCGCACGGCACCCTCCATCGTCGCGGGCCAGCCGGTGGCAGTCCAGGCGCCCGACAGGTGCAGGCCGGGCAGCCGGGTGCGGGGGCCGGGGCGCAGCGGGCCGGTGCCCGGGGCGGGCGCGAAGGTGGCGGTGCGCTCACGGGTGACGAAGAAGTCCCGGATGCCCGCGCCGCGGGCGGCGGGCAGCAGCCGCTCCAGCTCGGGGAGGTAGCGCTCCCGCAGCTCGGCGACGGGCAGGTCGATCTCGTCCTGGGCGGCGGACTGGGAGACCGCCAGATACTGGCCGGGGCCCTTGAGCCCCGAGGAGTGCGTACGGTCGAAGACCCACTGGACCGGGGAGCCGATCGCGGCGAAGAACGGGCGGCGCAGCACCGTGCGGTCGTAGATGACGTGCACGTTGAGGATGGGCGCGTTGTCGATGTCCAGGAGCAGGTCCGGCTCGTCCAGGGCGCCCGCGGGCAGCAGGTCGTGCGTCTCGTGCTGGGGCACGGCCAGGACGACGGTGTCGGCGGTGATCCGCTCCCCCGTGCTCTCGACCCTCCAGCGGCCGTCCTCGGTGCGGGTCAGGGAGGACACTTTGGCGCGCAGCTCGGTGCGGACCCCGGCGGTGTCCAGGGCCTTGCGGGCGAGGGTGTCGTGCAGTTCGCCGAGGGGGACGGTGGCCCAGCCGATGTCGGCGGCGCCGGGGTCGGAGAGCAGGCCGGTCTTGAAGACCTTGGCGGCGAGCGCCATGGAGGCGTTCGGCGCGGTGGCGTTGAGGGTGGCGACGCCGACGAGGTCCCAGAGGGCCTCGATGGTGCGCTCGGACTGGCCGTGCTGCTTCAGCCAGGTGGCGAAGTCGATGCGGTCGAGTTCCGGGTCGGCCAGGTCGAGGCGGCCGAGCGCGAGGGCGGCGCGGCCGACGTTCGCCTTCTCGGCGAGGGAGAGGTGCGGATAGGCCGCGAGACCGCCGGCCAGGTGCAGCGGTACGGGCAGGCCGGTGCGCCGCAGGCGTCCCAGGCGCGGTCCGGCGGGCCTGCCGACGTCCAGCACGGGGACGTCCAGGCGGTCCTGGAGGGGGGCGAGGTGGGCGGCCCCGACGCGGTCGAGGAACCAGCGGTAGGCGGTGCAGCAGCGCAGGTAGACGTGCTGGCCGTTGTCGACGGTGAGGTCGCCGCGCTGGAAGGAGAAGGCGAGCCCGCCGAGGCGGGGGCGGCCTTCCAGGAGGGTGACGTCGAGTCCGGCGTCGGCGAGGCGGAGGGCCGCCGTGACACCGGCGAGTCCTCCTCCGACGACGACCGCGACGGGGCGCGGGGTCTCCTCGCTCATGCCTGCCCCTCTCGCCGGGCCGTCACCGATCGCCGGGTCGCCCCGGAAGCGATCGTCGCAGTCATGGACGCGTCGGGCCACCGGAGGGTTGTCCGGGCGGCCTGCGGGCCGGGGCGCATCAGGCCCGCCCCCGGGCGGTCAGCCGCGAGACGTGGCGGGCGTCCAGGCCGGAGAGGCCGCGCACCGCGACGTACGCCTTCTCGTGGCCGGGCAGCGAGACCCGGCCGCGCAGGACGGCCTCCGGGTCGCGCTCGATCCGGTCCAGGAGGCGGCGGTAGATCCCGGCCATGGCGGCGACGCAGGCGCCGCTGCGGCGGTCCAGCATGGGCAGCAGGCGGTATCCCTCGGCGAACAGGGCCCGGGCCCGGCGCACCTCGAAGTGGACGAGGCCCGCGAAGTCGGAGCCGGGCGGCGGGGTGGTGCGGTGGAATCCGGCGGAGCAGCCGAATTTGGCGAGGTCGTCGGCGGGGAGGTAGGTGCGCCCGTTGCCCGCGTCCTCGCGGACGTCCCGCAGGATGTTGGTGAGCTGGAGGGCGAGGCCGAGGGTGTCGGCGTACTCGGAGGCCCGCTCGGCGCCGGGCGCCCCCGGCTCCGTACCGAAGACGCCGAGGCTGAGGCGGCCGATGGCACCGGCGACGCAGCGGCAGTAGGTCTTCAGGTCGTCCCAGGTCTCGTACGTGGCGCCCCGGACGTCCATCAGGACGCCGTCGATCAGCTCGTCGAGCCCCTCCAGCGGCAGCGGGAAGCGGCGGGCGGCGTCGGAGAGCGCGACGGCCACCGGGTCGGTGTCGTCCTCGTCGACCTTGCCGTGCCTGATCCGGTCGAGCAGCTCGCGGGTGCTCTCCAGCCGGGTCCGCTTGGTCCCGGCGTCCAGTTCGCCGTCGCCGATGTCGTCGACCCGACGGGAGAAGGCGTACAGCGCCGACATGGCCTGGCGCTTCTCGTACGGCAGCAGTCTGATGCCGTAGGCGAAGTTGCGGGCCTGCTGTCCGGTGACGGCCTCGCAGTAACTGTATGCGGCCTGTACCGGCGGCGGCATGGACGTCGTCTGTCCCTCCACGGTCCGGCTCACCCCTCTCTACGCGCTCTTCGCAGGACGACTGCGACTTCGCGCAGCATGGTGGGCTTGGTGGGCTTGGGCGGCCCCGGCAGGACGTCGAACCCGGCGGCGGAGACCGCCGTGAGGGCCGCGCGCCCGCCGCCGACGAATCCGGCGAGGAGGAGCCTGAGTCTGCCGTCGACGCTGCCCACCAGGGGGACGCCTTCCTTCAGCAGCTCGCTCGCGCGTTCGGATTCGTAGGCGATGAGGGCGCGGACCGAGGCGCCCGCCGACGGTACGGCGAGGTCGGCCTCGGTGACCCGGAAGCGGTCCAGGTCCTCGGCGGGCAGATAGATCCGGTCGCGGGCCAGGTCCTCGGCCACGTCCTGGAGGTGCTCGACGATCTGGAGCGCGGTGCAGACCGCGTCGGAGCGGCGTACGCGTTCGGGGCTGGTGGTGCCGGTGAGGGCGAGGACCAGGCGGCCGACCGGGTTGGCGGAGAGCTCGCAGTAGGCGGCGAGCTCCGCGTAGGTGGCGTAGCGGCGGACCTTCTGGTCCTGCCGGTTGGCCTCGATCAGGCCGAGGAAGGGCTCGGGGGTGAGCGCGCGGCGCCGCACGGTGGGGCGCAGGGCGCGCAGCAGGGGGTGGTGCGGCTCCCGGCCGGTGGTGGCGAAGACCCGGTGCAGGTCGGTCTCGAGCGCGTCGAGCATGGCGAGCCGGTCGTCGCTCTGCTCCGGCTCCAGGCCCAGGTGGCGGGCGTCGGCGCCGCCGGGGGCGAGGTCGCCGTCGCCGATGTCGTCGACGAGCCGGGCGTAGCCGTAGACGGCCATCAGGTCGTCGCGCCAGGCACGGGGCAGGAAGAAGGGGGCCACGGGGAAGTTCTCGTACGCGGCCTTCTCGAGGGTGGCGTCGCCGGTGCGCGCCTGCGAGGTGGAAGTCACTGCGGACCACCCGGCGCGGGGACGGCGGGACCACGTCGGAGCTGGAGATTTTCCGTCATTGCCGTCACATCTCCCGTTCTACACTGCTGACCCAAAACATCCCTTTTCGGACACGCCGCTCGTTCTTCCGAGTGCACTGCGGCACAGCGGGCGGAGCGCCTGGGGCGTATCGCCCCACTTGCCATGAATCAGCACCGCTACAGCTTACGTTGTACAGCTCACCGGGGTGCGGCGGGGTCGGGCGCCTGCGGGGCCGGAACCGGACCGCCTGTCAACCTTCGCCGTACGTCGGCGGATTGACGTCATCCGCCGGGAGGAGATCACCCCCCGAGGCGTACTGCGGGTGGTCTCCCGCACCCCGCTCCACCGCTCCGGCACACCGCAGTGGCCTCCGCCGGACCGGTTCCGGCGGAGGCCACGGATGGCTGGGAAACTACTTGCCCGTCTCGCGTTCGTACGCCTTGAGGACTTCGTCGGTGGGGCCGTCCATCAGGAGTTCGCCCTTCTCCAGCCAGAGCGCCCGGTCGCAGGTGTCCCGGATCGACTTGTTGTTGTGGCTGACCAGGAAGACGGTGCCCGCCTCCTTGCGGAGCTCGCGGATGCGCTCCTCCGAGCGGACCCGGAACTTGCGGTCACCGGTGGCGAGCGCCTCGTCGATCATGAGGACGTCGTGGTTCTTGGCGGCGGCGATGGAGAAGCGCAGGCGCGCCGCCATGCCGGAGGAGTACGTCCGCATCGGCAGGGTGATGAAGTCGCCCTTCTCGTTGATCCCGGAGAAGTCCACGATCTCGCGGTAGCGCTCGCGGATCTCCTCCCGGCTCATGCCCATGGCCAGACCGCCCAGCACGACATTGCGCTCACCGGTCAGGTCGCTCATGAGCGCCGCGTTCACCCCGAGCAGCGAGGGCTGGCCGTCGGTGTAGACATGGCCGGACTCGGTGGGCAGCAGGCCCGCGATGGCCCGCAGCAGCGTCGACTTCCCGGAGCCGTTGGTGCCGATGAGGCCGATGGCCTCGCCCCGGTAGGCGGTGAAGGAGACACCGCGTACGGCGTGCACCGTCCTGACTCCGCGCTGCTCGCCCTTGCCGCGGCGCAGCATGCGGCTGAGCGCCGCCGTGGCGCTGCCCCGGCCGCCGCCGGTTCCGTTGACCCGGTAGACGATGTGGACATCGTCGGCGATGACCGTGGGGACGCGCCCCTGCTTGTTGTCCTCAGCCACGGCCGTACCGTTCCTCTGCCTTCCAGAAGTACACGAATCCCACGGCGCCCAGCAGCACGGCCCAGCCGAGGCCGGCGGCCCAGACGTGGTCCGGCAGGTTCTCGGAGCCGTAGCCGTCGATCAGGGCGAAGCGGATCAGGTCCATGTAGATCGCCGCCGGGTTGTACTGGAGCACGTCGGCGATCCACGCAGGCTTGTCCGCGAGCATCACCGGGATGGAGAACATGACGCCCGAGGCGTACATCCAGGTACGGGTGACGAACGGCATCAGCTGCGCGAGGTCGGGGGTCTTGGCGCCGAGCCGCGCCATGACGAGGGCCAGACCGGTGTTGAAGAAGAACTGGAGGATCAGGGCGGGGATCACCAGGAGCCAGGACAGCGAGGGATAGCTGCCGAAGATCATGACCACCGAGAGCAGCACGATCATCGAGAACATCAGCTGCTGGAGCTGCTGGATCGAGAAGGAGATCGGCAGCGAGGCGCGCGGGAAGTGCAGGGCCCGGACCAGGCCGAGGTTGCCGGAGATGGAGCGGACGCCCGCCATCACCGAGCTCTGGGTGAAGGTGAAGACGAAGACGCCGGTGACCAGGAACGGTACGAAGACGTCCTCGGGGATGCCCTTCCGGGTCCCCAGGATGAGTCCGAAGATCAGGTAATAGACAGCCGCGTTCAGGAGAGGGGTGACCACCTGCCACAGCTGGCCCAGTTTGGCCTGGCTGTACTGAGCGGTCAGCTTCGCCCGGGAGAAGGCCAGGATGAAGTGGCGTCGGCCCCAGAGCTGTCTCATGTAGGCGAGGAGCCCCGGCCGGGCGCCGCTCACGGTCAGGCCGTACTTGGCGGCCAGCTGGGCCGCGCCGAGGCCCTCGTCGGCGGACGGCGGGGTCCCGAGGGCTACCCCACCGTCGTGGGTCGTGTCACTCACAAGTTGAAACTCTCGTCTTCACGCGCAGCCAGTCGCGGGCGCGGCTCAGGCGGACAGGTTCCGGAAAGAAAATACGCCTCATGCTCTCAGAGGAAAGCCTCTCAGATGACCGGAGGGCGGCCCAGCCTCGTCAGCCGCCACACCGTACGCCACTTCATCGGGCGGCGAGGTCCGCAGGGCGTCGACCAGCCTTCCCGGAAACCGCCGAACCATGCCTTCAGGGCGGGCGGCGACGGCCGCCTGACCAGGGTCAGCAGCAGCCAGACCGCGAGATAGAGGGGCACCAGCGGGGCGGGCAGGTTGCGGCGGGCCAGCCAGACCCGGTTGCGGGCCACCATGCGGTGGTAGACCGCGTGCCGGGAGGGGGCGGTGGTGGGGTGGTGCAGCACCAGGTCCGCGCGGTAGTCGATCATCCAGCCCGCGTCCAGCGCCCGCCAGGCCAGGTCCGTCTCCTCGTGGGCGTAGAAGAACTCCTCCGGCAGCGGGCCGACCTCGGCGAGGACCTTGGTCCGTACCGCGTTGGCGCCGCCCAGGAAGGTCGTCACGCGCGAGGAGCGCATCGGGTCGGCCGCCCGGAGCCGGGGCACGTGCCGACGCTGGGTGGCACCGGTCTCCGGGTCGGTGATCCGGAAGGTGATGATCCCGAGCCCCGGGTCCGCCGCGAACGCCTGTCGGCAGAGCTCGGCGGTGTCCCGGTTGGGGAGCAGCCCGTCGTCGTCCAGGAAGAGCAGGGCGTCGACCTCGGCGCCGGAGGGGCCGAACGCCTCGATGCCTGCGTTGCGGCCGCCGGGGATGCCCAGGTTCTCGGGCAGCTCCACCGTCCGCACCCCGGCCGGGAGGTCCGGGACCGGGGCCCCGTTGCCGACCACCACGACCTCGATCCGGTCACCGTGCTGCGCGGTGACCGAGTCGAGGAGGGCGCGGAGCTCGTCGGGGCGGTTGCCCATGGTGATGATCACCGCGCCCAGTTTCATGGCAGAGGTCACTTCAGCCTGCTGGACGCCAGGACGGACACCAGGTGCAGCAGGGTCTGGAGCAGGGCGATACCGGCCAGGACGGCCGTGGCGAGGCGGGTGTAGAAGAGGTCGCCGCCGATGGTGTCCAGGATCGCCACCAGGAGGATCAGCAGTGATGCCTCGATACCGAGGATCAGCCGGTGGAACTTGAGCGCCCCGGCCGCCCGGCGGGCCAGCGCCATACCGGAGGAGCGCGGCTCGGAGGCCGCCTCCTTGACCGGCGGCAGCCCGCCCTGGTGGCGGGCCACGCCGACGAGGTCCGTCTCGGCCTTGATCAGGATCGCGCCGAGCGCGGCGAGGGTCCCCAGGAACGCCCAGAGCCAGTCGGTGCGGCCCTCGCCCCAGAGGTCGGCGGCGCGCAGGCCGAGGCCGACGAGCACCGCCGCGTCGCACAGGTAGGCGGCGACCCGGTCCAGGTAGACCCCGCTGAGGGAGTACTGCTTCTTCCAGCGGGCCAGCTCGCCGTCCACGCAGTCGAACAGCAGGTAGAGCTGGACCATCAGCACACCGAGCAGGGCGCCCGGGATGCCCGGCACCAGGAGGGCCGGGGCGGCGAGGACGGCGGCCAGCGTCATGACGTACGTGACCTGGTTCGGCGTGATGCGGGTGTTGACCAGGTAGCGGTCCACGCGGAGGGAGACCTCCCGCATGTACATGCGCCCGGCCCAGTGCTCGCCGCTGCGCCGGTCCTTGACCCCGGGGGGGTGCACGACCGGGCGGAGTTCAGCTACTGATGGTCGTCGCATAGTCGTCGTACGCGTCCCTGATCTGGTCGATGGACAGGTTGAGGTGCTCCAGGACCGTGAAGCGTCCCGGGCGCGTCTGCGGCGCGTAGTCGACGGCCTTGACGAACTCGTCGGCGCTGAACCCGATCTCCTGGGGCAGGACCGGCAGACCGTGGCGGCGCAGTATCGACGCCATCAGGAGGGACTCCTGACGGGCACCGCGCAGATGCATGGCGAAGCAGGCGCCGAGGCCGACCTGCTCGCCGTGGCTGGCCGCGCGCTGGGGGTACAGCAGGTCGAAGGCGTGGTTGATCTCGTGGCAGGCGCCGGACGCCGGACGTGAGTCGCCCGCGACCGACATCGAGATGCCGGTGAGCACGAGCCCCTCGGCCAGCACCTTGAGGAAGGCGTCGTCGCCGACCCCGCCGGGGTGGCGCAGCACGGCCTCGCCTGCCTGCCGGGCCATCGCGGCGGCCAGCCCGTCGATCTCCTCGCCGTTGACCTCGTGGGCCAGCTCCCAGTCGGCGACGCAGGAGATGTTCGAGATCGCGTCGCCGATGCCGGAACGGACGTAGCGGGCGGGCGCCTCACGGATCACGTCGAGGTCGATGACCACGGCGATCGGGGTGGGGACCCCGTAGGAGCCGCGCCCGTTGTCGTTGTCCAGGGTGGCGACCGGGGAGCAGAGGCCGTCGTGCGAGAGGTTCGTCGCGACGGCGACCATCGGCAGCCCGACCCGCGCCGCGGCGTACTTCGCCACGTCGATGATCTTGCCGCCGCCGAGGCCCACCACCGCGTCGTACCGGTTGCCCTTGATGCCGTCGGCGAGCTTCACCGCGGAGTCGATCGTGCCGTCGGAGACGGCGTACCAGTCGGCCCCCGGGAGGACCGGGGCGAGCCTCTCCTTCAGGGCGCGCCCCGAGCCGTCACTGATCGCGATGGCGAGCTTGCCCGAGGAGGAGATCCGCTGATCGGCCAGGAGACCCGCCAGATCGTCCATGGCGCCGCGCCGGATGTCGACGACGACCGGGGACGGAATGAGCCGGGTCAGTACTGGCACGCGATCTCACGGCCCTTCTCGAGGTCGTCGTGGTTGTCGATCTCGACCCAGGTCACGGTGCCGATGGGGGCGACGTCGACGGTGAAGCCGCGGTTGACGAGCTCCTGGTAGCCGTCCTCGTAGTAGAGGTCGGGGTCGCGCTCGAAGGTGGTCCTCAGCGCGTCCGCGAGCTCCTCGGCGGCCTCGGCCTCGATGAGGGTGACGCCGATGTACTCACCGGTCGCGGTGGCCGGGTCCATCAGCTTGGTGATGCGCTGGACGCCCTTGCCCTCCTCGGTGATGACCTTCATCTCCTCGTCGGCGAGGCTCTTCTCGGTGTCCAGGGCGAGGATGATCCTCTGGCCCTTGCCGCGGGCGTCCAGGAGGGTCTTCTCGACGGAGACCGGGTGCACGGTGTCGCCGTTGGCGAGGATCACGCCGCGCTTGATGACATCACGGGCGCACCACAGGGAGTAGGCGTTGTTCCACTCCTCGGCCTTGTCGTTGTCGATCAGCGTGAGGGTGAGGCCGTACGTCGCCTCCAGCTCGGCCTTGCGGGCGTAGACGGCCTCCTTGCGGTAGCCGACGACAATCGCGACCTCGGTGAGCCCGACCGCCGCGAAGTTGGCCAGCGTGAGGTCGAGGACCGTCCTGTCGCCGTCGACAGGGACGAGCGCCTTGGGGAGCGTGTCCGTGTAGGGGCGCAGACGTCGTCCTGCACCGGCTGCCAGTACGAGGCCGATCATGCGAGTTCTCCTTCGTCGTGTACGGCGGGGGCCGAGGAGGACACCCAGAAGCGGATGGACTCCACGAGCACCACCAGAGCCACGGCCACCGCGAGGGCGGTGAGAGCCGTGGTGAAACCTGAGGCGTGGGTGAGTACGGCGGCGAGGACGGCCACCAGCGCGGTACGGCCCTCGTGTCCACCGATCGTCCGCACCAGCCACTGGGGCGGCGCGCCGGTGCCTCCGCGAATGCGGTACACCGTGTCGTAGTGATGGTAGGCGACGGCCGAGACGAGCCCGAAGGCCGCGGGAACGGCGTGCGGTACGTCGCTGCGGGCGGCCAGCACGAGGATCGTGACGTACTCCGCGGCCCGGAAGAACGGCGGCACCAGCCAGTCGAGCGCGCCCTTGAGGGGGCGGGCGACGGCGAGGCCGGAGAGGATCACGTACACACCGGCGGCGGCGACGGTGAGCCAGCTGCCGTACGGGAGGAAGAGCGCCGAGCCGATCATCGCGAGGGCCCCGAGCAGGGCCGCGGCGGGGGCCGTGAACGCGCCCCGGAGGCCGGGGGCGACGGCGGCGACCCCCTGGGCGAGCGGTCCCGAGTCGGCCAGGTCCGCGAGGGCCCGCGCGGCGCGGTCGGTGCGCTCGGCCCTGCGGGTCAGCGAGCGCAGGAGGCGGCCCGCCGTGGTGTAGCAGGCGGCGAGGGAGCAGCCGACGAGCAGGGCGTAGAAGACGGTCCGGGGGGTGGTGAACGCGGTGAGGACCGCGATCATGGCCCAGCGCTCGCCGATCGGCAGCACGATCATCCGGCGTGCCCAGACCGTCCAGCCGACGCTGTCGAGCCGGTCGGAGAGGGCGGCGGTGGGGCTGGTGTTGGCGACCGCGTCATGGTTGGCCTCGTTGAACGAGAAGTCCACGACATGGCGGCACGCCTGGAGGACCATCGCGCCGAGCGCCAGGGTCCAGACGTCATCACCGCCGCGTACGGCGCCGATGGCGAGGCCCGCGTAGAACGCGTACTCCTTGGCCCGGTCGAAGGTGGCGTCCAGCCAGGCGCCCATCGTGGAGTACTGGAGCGAGTAGCGGGCCAGCTGCCCGTCGGTGCAGTCCAGCACGAAGGAGACCAGCAGCAGGATGCCTGCGGCGATGTAGCCGCCCCGGGTTCCGGTGGCCGCGCCGCCCGCCGCGATGAGCGCGGTGATCAGGGAGGCGGTGGTGACCTGGTTCGGGGTGAGGCCGCGGCGGGCGCACCAGCGGGCGATGTAGCGGGAGTAGGGGCTGATGGCGAAGGTGGTGAAGAAGCCGTCGTGGGCCTTGACCGCGCTGCGCAGCCGTACCGCCTCGTCGTCGACCGAGGTGAGCCCGGCCACGGCGGCGGCCTCCTGCTCGGGGCCGGTCGGCACGGCCGCGACGAGCGAACCGAGGGCGGGGCGCTGTACGGCGACGCCCTCGGCCTCCAGCGCGACGGCGATGCGGCCGGGGACGGTGCGGTCCTCGGGCGCCGGGTCGGTGTCCGGGTCGACGACGGGGGCGCCCGCGCCGACGGCGGCGGTGGTGCGGTGCAGCGCGCGCAGCAGGGCACCCCGGGCCTCGGGCTGGGCGGTGAGCGCCCCGGTGACGGTGGCGGCGGGGAAGCGCGGGTCGGTCAGCGCGAGCCGCAGCGCGTGGAGGTGGCCCACGAAACGCGGGTCGACGAGCGCGACCCGGCGGCCGGCCGGGACGGCGGCGAGGAGTGCTGCGGCGTCACCGGCGTCGGCGGCGCTCTGCACGTCGAAGCCCAGGGACCGCAGGTCGTCCGCGAGTGACGACCCGGGTACCGGCGTACCGGTGAGGATGGCGGTCGACAGACGAACTCACTCCTTGGCACTGACGGTGGACGACACACGGCGGCACGGCCACGAGGCGGGCCGGAGGCGTGTCGGCTGAGGCTATCGGATGAATGGAAGGCCGAGTTCACCACCCGTTTGTGCGCCGTTCGGGTGGACCTGCCGGGGCCCGTTCCGTTCGCGATCATCATCATCGATGGGTGCCCCGGCCCACAAACCGCCCGCCGGGCCTCGCGGAGGAGGACGCTTAGGGTGGCCTTCATGACATGGTTGATCACAGGCGGGGCGGGTTACATCGGGGCACACGTGGCGCATGCCATGGTCGCGGCGGGAGAGCGGGTCGTGGTGCTCGACGACCGCTCGACGGGTGTCGTGGACCGGCTGCCGGACGCCGTCACGCTGGTGGAGGGCTCGGTCTCGGACCGGGCGCTGCTGGACCGGGTGCTCGCGGGGCACGCGGTGAGCGGTGTGGTGCATCTCGCGGCGAAGAAGCAGGTGGGCGAGTCGGTGGAGCAGCCGCTGCTGTACTACCGGGAGAACATCGCCGGGCTGGCCGTGCTGCTGGAGGCCGTGGTCGCGGCGGGTGTGCCGCGCTTCCTCTTCTCGTCGTCGGCGGCCGTCTACGGCGTACCGGATGTGGATCTCATCACCGAGGAGACGCCCTGCCTGCCGATCAACCCGTACGGCGAGACCAAGCTCGCGGGTGAGTGGCTGGTGCGGGCGACGGGGAAGGCGCACGGGATCTCCACCGCCTGTCTGCGGTACTTCAACGTGGCGGGCGCGGCCGCGCCCGAGCTCGCGGACACCGGGGTCTTCAACATCGTCCCGATGGTCTTCGACCGGCTGACGCGCGGCGAGGCCCCCCGGATCTTCGGCGCCGACTACCCGACACCCGACGGCACCTGTATCCGCGACTACATCCATGTGGCGGATCTGGCCGAGGCCCACCTCGCCGCCGCCCGGAAGCTGGCCGTCGGCGGGGGCGGCGATCTGACGCTGAACGTCGGCCGGGGCGAGGGCGTCTCGGTACGGGAGCTGATCGACGTGATCCTGGAGGTGTCCGGGCACGCGGTGGAGCCGGTCGTGGAACCGCGCCGTGCGGGGGACGCGGCGCGGGCGGTGGCGTCGGACGCGCGGATGGTACGGGAGCTGGAGTGGGCGGCCCGCCGGGACGTCCGCTCGATGGTGGAGTCGGCCTGGGAGGGGTGGTGCCTGCGTCATCCGGAGGCGCTCCCCGACACCCGTAAATGATCACCCCACCGCTCTGACCTGCGGAACGTTTCCGCAGGTCAGAGCAGATGACAACGGTGTTCAGTCCCGTGTTGCCCCATACCCCCCACCCGTAGTTCACTGGTCGGCGTCGGGCGGTTCCGCCCGGCGCCGTCGAACGGACCTGGAGGCGTTTCGCATGGGGGCTGGGCACGATCACGGGCACACGCACGGCGGTCCGCCTCCGACCGGAACGGCGGCCGCCGCGTACCGGGGCAGACTGCGCGTCGCCCTGGGGATCACGCTGAGCGTGATGGTCATGGAGATCGTCGGCGGGGTGCTGTCCAACTCGCTGGCCCTGATCGCCGACGCCGCCCATATGGCCACCGACGCCCTGGGGCTCGGGATGGCGCTCCTGGCCATCCACTTCGCCAACCGTCCGGCCGGGCCGAACCGCACCTTCGGCTTCGCCCGCGCCGAGATCCTGGCGGCGCTCGCCAACTGCCTGCTGCTGCTGGGGGTCGGCGGCTATCTGGTCTTCGAGGCGGTCGACCGGTTCATCACCCCGGCCGAGACCAAGGGCGGGCTCGCCATCGCGTTCGCCGCCGTCGGTCTGGTGGCCAATATCGTCTCCCTCTCTCTGCTGACGCGTGGGCAGAAGGAGAGCCTGAACGTGCGGGGCGCCTATCTGGAGGTGCTGGCCGACACCCTGGGTTCGGTCGCCGTGATCGTCTCGGCGGGCATCATCATGGCGACCGGCTGGCAGGCAGCCGACCCGATCGCCTCCCTGGTGATCGGTCTGATGATCGTCCCCCGGACCGTCAAGCTGCTGCGGGAGACCCTGAACGTGCTCCTGGAGGCGGCGCCCAAGGGGGTGGACATGGCGGAGGTACGGGCCCACATCACGGCCCTGCCCGGCGTTCTGGACGTCCACGACCTGCACGCCTGGACGATCACCTCGGGGATGCCGGTGCTCTCCGCGCATGTGGTGGTGCGCCAGGAGATGCTCGACTCGATAGGGCACGAGAAGGTGCTGCACGAACTTCAGGGCTGCCTCGGGGACCACTTCGACGTGGAGCACTGCACCTTCCAGCTGGAGCCGATCGGTCACGCGGCGCACGAGGCGTACTGCCACTGAGGCCGCTGAGGCCGTGTTCCCCGCCGCCGGGCCCGCCCCTCCGCCACGGAGCCGGGCCCGGCGGCGGTGTTAAAGTATGTTCGCCGAGACGTTCGAGTCTCGCGGTGGACGACTCCCGGGAGCACCGGGACCCTTTCGAGAGGAGCTGAGGTTGATGACGGTCGCGACGACGCCTTCCCGGCGCAGCAATCGTTCTTCCTTCAACTCCCGGGTTTCCGGCTAGGTCCGCCCTCTTCTCTTTCCGGATCGAGTCGGGGCCCTCACACCTCAAGGGTTCCCACGTTGACCGACCACACCGACGACGCCTCGCACACCGAGGCGTTCTTCACCCTGCACCACCGTCTCCCCCGGCAGAGCCCCGGCTCCGACGCCACCACGCGTCGGCTGCTCGCTCTGGCCGGTCCGCTTCCCGACCGTCCGCGCGTCCTCGACCTGGGCTGCGGTCCCGGCCGGGCCGCCCTGCTGCTCGCCGCCGAGGCGGGCGCCGAGGTGACCGCGGTCGACCTGCACCAGCCGTTCCTGGACGAGCTGCGCGAGGCGGCCGACGCCCGCGGCCTCGGCGACCGCATCCGTACGGTCCGCGCGGACATGGGCGACCTCACCGGCCCCGCGTTCCCGCCCGGCTCCTTCGACCTGATCTGGGCCGAGGGCTCGGCGTACTGCATCGGCTTCGCCACCGCCGTACGGGACTGGCAGCGGCTGCTCGCCCCGGGCGGCGCGATGGTGGTCTCCGAGTGCGTCTGGACCACCGACACCCCCTCGGCCGGGGCGCGCGCGTTCTGGGACCGCAACGGCTCCCTGCGCACCCTGCCCGAGACCACCGCGGCGGCCGTCGCCGCGGGCTGCACGGTCCCGGCCGTGCTGCTCCAGCCCGACAGCGACTGGGACGCGTACTACGTCCCGCTCGCCGAGCGGGTGGAGAGCGCCGATCCGGCGGCTCCCGGCATGGAGTGGGCGCTCGCGGCCACCCGTGAGGAGCTGGCGGTACGGCGTGCGTACGGCGCGGAGTACGGCTACGCCGCGTACGTGCTGCGCCCGGCCGACCCCCGCTGGACCACCCGGCCGGAGACGGCGGCGGACCGGGAGGCCGTGCGCGCGGTCAACACGGCCGCGTTCCCGACCCCGGACGAGGCCGGGCTCGTGGACGCCCTGCGGGCCGACGCGGACGCCTGGCTGCCGGAGCTGTCGTACGTCGCCGAGGCGCCGGACGGGTCCGTGGCGGCGTACGCGCTGCTGACCCGGTGCCGGATCGGGGACGCCCCGGCGCTCGCGCTGGCCCCGGTGGCCACCTCGCCCGCATACCAGCGGCAGGGGGCCGGGCAGGCCGTGGTGCGGGCGGCGCTCGATGCGGCCCGGGTGCGCGGAGAGGCGCTGGTGGTGGTGCTCGGCGATCCCGCGTACTACACGCGCTTCGGTTGCGTACCGGCGTCCCGTTACGGAATCCGGCCCGGTTTCGCGGTGCCGGACGAGGCGATGATGGCGCTGGTGCTGGACGGTTCCGTCCCGGTTCCGGCGGGCATGATCCGCTATCCGGCGGCCTTCGGGGTCTGACGGCCCGTCCGTCCCGCCGCGCTCGCCGGGCGCGGCGGGACGGACATGCCCGGACCTGAAGTACGGACAAGCGGCTTTTGTACGGCAGACTTGACCGGACTCCAGGGGTCCGGCGCACGAGGCCGGGGACCAAAGCGAAGGATGGGTATGCCGACCACACCAGCCACCGCGACGCACAGCTCGTCGAACGGCACCGCAGAAGCGATCATGCTCGAACTGGTCGACGAGAACGGCACCACCATCGGCACCGCGGAGAAGCTGGCGGCCCACCAGGCCCCCGGGCAGCTGCACCGCGCGTTCTCCGTCTTCCTCTTCGACGAGCAGGGCCGGCTGCTGCTCCAGCGCAGGGCGCTGGGCAAGTACCACTCCCCCGGTGTCTGGTCGAACACCTGCTGCGGGCACCCCTACCCGGGCGAGGCCCCCTTCGCGGCGGCCGCCCGGCGTACGTACGAGGAGCTGGGGATCGCGCCCTCGCTGCTCGCGGAGGCGGGCACGGTCCGCTACAACCACCCGGACCCGGCCTCGGGCCTGGTGGAGCAGGAGTTCAACCACCTGTTCGTGGGGATGGCGCAGGAGGAGCTGAAGCCCGATCCCGAGGAGGTCGGCGAGACGGCCTTCGTGACGGCGGCGGAGCTCGCCCGGCGTCATGCGCAGGCGCCGTTCTCGGCGTGGTTCATGACGGTGCTGGACGCGGCGCGTCCGGCGATCCGTGAGCTGACGGGGCCGTCCGCGGGCTGGTGACCGGCGGCGGCACCCGGTACGGGGCGGTCAGAGCTGCGTCTTCAACGGCAGCGCCGCCCAGATGATCTTGCCGCCACTCGCGGTGTGCTCCACGTCGCAGCTCCCGCCCGCCTCGGCGGTGACCTCCTTGACCAGCAGCAGCCCGCGACCGCCGGTCTGCGCGTAGTCCGTCTCCAGCGCGGTGGGCCGGTAGGGGTGGCTGTCCTCGACCGACACCCTGACCCAGTCGGCGCCGATGGCCACCTCGACCGCCAGCTCCGGCGAGAGCAGCGCCGCATGTTTGACCGCGTTGGTGACCAGCTCCGAGACGATCAGCAGCAGCCCCTGGAGGATGTCCTCCTCGATCGGCACGCCCTGGCGGCCCAGGAGGTCGCGCACGGCGTGCCGGGCCCGGGGCACCGACACATCGACGGCGGGGGCGGTGAAACGCCACACCCCCTCGTACGAAACGGGATCGGCAGGGGGGCTCCCGAGGCTCTCCATCGTCCGGCACCAGCTCTCACTCGCACTGCACTGACCGTCGAGTAAAGAGTGTTGGGAATGGCTTGGTCCATACCGTGCCACTGATCGGAAATAGCTGTGTATCGGCGCTATTTGACCGAAGGTGCGCAGTGATGCCGGGCAGTGGACTATTTCTGTCCGTTTCCCGGGGCCTTGGGCGGACTGTCCGTAGTCGGGCCAGGTACATCGAGCCGATCCGAAACCAGGCTGACGATCCGCCGGCCGCCGATCCCGATGGCGATGAGCCCGAGGCCGTCGAAGAGCAGGGCCAGCGAGAAGAAGACCCCGAGAACGTACAGGCTGCTGTGCGGCCAGTCGAACAGCACCAGCAGGCCCAGCAGCAGCCCGAAGGCCCCTTGCAGCAGCGTCCACCCCATCTGCGGGCCGCGTACGACGACGCTGCCGACCAGCCGGAACACCCCGCCGGTCAGGAAGAGCAGCGCGGCGAACATGGTCAGCGCCTCGGCGGTGCCCTCCGGGTGTCGGATCACCACCACACCGGCGGCGAGGTTCAGGGCGGCGACCACGACGCCCAGCCAGAAGTAGTTGGTGCCGCGCGACTCGATCGCGTGCGCCAGCCCGACGAGGCCGCCGATCAGCAGCAGCCAGCCGAAGAGCAGCATCGAGGTGAGGGTGGCGACGCCGGTGTAGATCAGGCCGATGACGCCCGCGATCACCAGCAGGGTGCCCAGCAGGGCGAGCCAGCCGAAACTGCGGCTGAGCTTCCGGCCCTCGGCTCCGGGGCCGCGCTTTCCGCCTCCGTGCTTTCCGGCTCCATGCTTTCCGCCCTCGGCGATGGGTCCGTTCATCGACAGCTCCTTACGGTGCGTGTCCGCTTCGCGACCCCTTCTTGATCATAGGTTCGAACCGTACGGATAGCATCCGGCGCATGGACCGTACGGAACCCCAGCTCCTCACCTCCGTCGACGCCGGAGTCGCCACCGTCACGATCAGCCACCCCGCCAAGCGCAACGCGATGACCGCCGCGATGTGGCGGAGCCTGCCGGAGCTGCTGGAACGGCTGGCCGCCGACCCGGCCGTCCAGGTGCTGGTGCTGACGGGCGCCGGGGACACCTTCTGCGCCGGGGCCGACATCTCCACGCTGCGGGAGGGCGCGGAGGACGCCCAGGACCTGGCGGTGGCGGCCGAGGAGGCGCTCGCCGCCTTCCCCCGGCCGACGCTCGCGGCGGTGCGCGGCTACTGCGTGGGCGGCGGCAGCCAGCTCGCGGCCGCCTGCGATCTGCGGTTCGCACAGGAGGGCGCCCTCTTCGGCGTCACCCCGGCCAAGCTCGGCATCGTCTACCCGTCCTCCTCCACCCGGCGGCTGGTGGCCCTGGTCGGTCCGGGCACGGCGAAGCACCTGCTCTTCTCCGGTGAGCTGATCGGTACGGAGAGGGCCCTGCGCACCGGCCTGGTGGACGAGGTGCTGCCGGACGGTGGCGGCCTGGACGGGCGGGTGGCGGCGTACGCGGCGGTCCTGGCCTCGCGCTCGCAGCTGACGCAGGCGGCGGCGAAGGAGTTCGCGGCGGGGAGGCGGGACCGGGACGCGTACTGGGCCGGTCAGGCGCGCTCCAGCGGCGACACGGCGGAAGGGGTCGCGGCCTTCCTGGAGCGGCGCACACCGGACTTCACCTACACCACGGGGCCCACCGGGTGACGTCGGGGCGCTTCGCATTCCGGTGCGCGCCGGGCCGGGCACGGGCGCCGGGGCTGTCGCGGTCGCCGGACCGGTAGCGGTCGCCGGGGCCGTCGCGGTTCCGGTCACAGTCACGGTCACCGGGCCGGTCGCGGGCGCCGGGTCTGTCGCGGTTCCGGTCACGGTCCCGGTCCCCGGGGTTCTCGCCGTACCGACCAGTCGGTAACGTGCGGGTATGAGTACTCTCCCGGCCCGCGCGGAACGCCGCTGTCACAACGCCGTCAACCCGCTGCACTCGTGCCTCTTCTTCTCCCCCGACCTGGGAGCCGAGATGGGCAAGCTCGGCCTCGACGACCCGAGCGCCGTCTACTTCGCCACCCGTGCCGCCGCCTTCGGGGCGGTGGGGGCGGGCACCGTCACCGCCACGTTCTACAACTTCAACCCCGCCCTGGTGGCGCGGCACGTGCCCGCCGTCTGGTCCGTGGCCACGCCCGAGCAGGTGCTCGAAGCCCGGTGGCGGGCGGCGGACGCGACACTGCGGCGGCTGCTCGGCGAGGAGGCCGTCGCCTCCGAGGAGATGGCGGAGGCGGCCCGGCTCGCGCTGCGCGCCACCGAAGCCTGCACCCCGCACGCCCGGCCGCTCTACGCCGCCCACGCCGAACTGCCGGTGCCCGATGAACCGCACCTGGCGTTCTGGCACGCGGCGACGCTGCTGCGCGAACACCGGGGCGACGCGCACCTCGCCGCGCTGCTCGCCGCCGGTCTGGACCCGCTGGAGTCACTCGTCAGCCACACCGCCACCGGCAAGGGCATGGCGATCCGCTGGCTCCTCTCCTCGCGGGGCTGGCGCCGCACCGACTGGGAGGCGGGCTCCGAGCGGCTGCGGGAGCGCGGTCTGCTGGCGGCGGGCGAGGAACTGGCGCTGACCGGTGCGGGGACGGCGCTGCGCGCGGAGGTGGAGGAGGCCACGGACCGGATGGACCGGGCCCCGTACGAGCACCTGGGCGCGGACGGCGTGGAGCGGCTCACCGAGCTGGCGCGCGGCTTCCTGTTCGCGGCGGCCTCGGCGGGCGCGTTCCCGGCCTGGGCGACCGGGCGCTGACCCCCGCCGCCGCACCGGAGCCCCCAGCGCGCCGCACCGGGGGCTCCGGGCGTGTTCGCCGAGGCCGGGCGACATCGGCCCCGGCCACCCGGCACAATGCAGGCGAAGGGGATCACCACCCCCGGTAAGAACGTGCTCACCGCACCGCGAGCACGGCCAGCACAGCCAGTACGAGAAGGCGAGTCGGGAAGAACCGTGACGACGTCCATCGAAGGCAGGATCGCCGAGGAGCTCGGCGTACGTGAGCGACAGGTCAGGGCGGCCGTCGAGCTGCTCGACGGCGGGTCCACCGTGCCGTTCATCGCGCGCTACCGCAAG